>DBQY01000022.1 GCA_002305805.1 Atopobium sp. UBA1382
GGCGGCGAGGTTCGAGAGCGCCTTCGTCACGCTCGGCTTGGAGCGCCCGAGGCGCCCGGCGATGTCCACGTTGCGGCACGACCCGCGCAGGCGGCGGATCACGAGGATGGCCTCGAGGTAGTCCTCTCCCGACTCATGGAGCAATGGATCGGCTCCTCTCGCAAACAGGGGCAGGGCATTCGTGAGACAGCTTCAGATAGGCAACGGCATCGCAGAGAACCTCCTCGTCCAGCAGCCCCTCGAACCTGACGTGCCCCTCTTCTAAGACAAGGGAACGGTCGCAGCATTCCGCAACGAGGTCCATGTCGTGGGTGATTACGAGCACCGCAACGCCTTCCGCCGCGACGCCCCTCATCACGTTTGCCACTTCCACCATATGGGGTCGTACGTCGGTTGCGGGGTGACGCCCGCTAGAAGCATAGCGAGCTCACGTGGTAGACGACGCACCCCAATAGCAGAGAGCAGCAGATGTAGAAGAGCGCCGTGATGACAGTCCACTTGGTCGAGTGCACCTCACCCCAGGTCGCCGACACGCTCGCCGCGCACGGCATGTTGAACGTGAACGCGAAGATGAACGCGAGCGCCTCGGGAGCCGAGATGGCCTGCGCCATGACCTCGCCGATGTTCGACGCCGCGGCGGCGGCGCCGGTCATGATGCCCACGAGCACGGCGTTGGGCGTCGCGGCACCCGTGAAGAGCCCCGAGAGCACCCCGAGCGCGGACTCCTTGAGCACGAGGGCGCACAACCACGCGGTGAACGTCTGCCAACCCATGCCGAAGAAGCGCGTGACCGGCTCGATGGCGGTACCGAGCGCGTAGAGCACCGACCCCTCGACGCTGCCGGTCGCGGTGTAGGTAAGCGCCCAAATCGCGAAGGCGAAGAGGGCGACGACCCGGATGGCTCGCACGAACATCTGTCGGCTCTTGAGCAGGGCGCCGCGCGCGACGTTGCCCAGATGCGGCCGATGGTACGGCGGAAGCTCCATGACCATGCCCGCACGCTCCCCCTTGGCCACCAGGCGCGGCCCGAACACCCTGCCCACGAGCCACATGATGAGAATCGTCACGGCGAAGATGCCCACGATCACGAGCGGCGCGCCGGCCACGCCGAAGAACGCCACGGCGAGCACCGGAACCACGCCCCAGGTCGAGCCGCACGGGATGGCCCAGGCCATCATCACCGTGAGCATGCGCTGGCCCCACGAGTCGATGACGCGCGAACCCGACACGCCGCCCATCGTGCAGCCGAGGCACATGAGGAAGGGCATGAGCGACTTGCCCTGCAACCCGAAGCGCGCCATGGTGTGGTCGAACACGTAGGAGATGCGCGCCATGTAGCCCGCCTCCTCGTAGAGGCCGAACACGAGGTTGATGCCGAAGACGTAGCCCACCATCATGGTGCCGAAGCACAAACTGTTGAACACCACGCCCGCGAGGAAGCTGCCCAGAACATCGGGGGCGCCCGCCTGCGCGAGCGCGCCCGCCACGACCTGCCCGAGCGACGAGATGGCGCCGCCGAGCATCATGATGGGAATAGCCGGCACGAACGCCAGGATGAACCCGAGCAAGATCATGCCGATGGTGATGGGCTTCGACCAGCGCGAGCCCGTGACCACGCGATCGAAGCGCGAAAGCGCGTGCGGGCGCGCGGGCGCCTCCATCGCTCCGTCGAGCAGCCCCTCGATCCAGGCGAACTTCGCTGCGGCCGTGCCCTGGATCGTGTCGGGGGCGGCAGCGATCCCCTCGCGCAGGCGCGCGCCATCCACGACGGAACGCTCGCGCACCGTGCGTGCAAGCGCGTCAAGCAGCGCGCCGTATCCCTCGGGGCGCGAGGCGACGAGCGGCACCACAGGAACGCCCAGCCGCCGCGCGATAAGGACGGCGTCGATCCGCTTGCCCTGGTTCTCGGCGACGTCCATGAGGTTGAGAGCGAGCAGGCACGGCTGCTCCGGGCACGCCGCAACGAAGTCGGCGAGCATGTAGAGGCTGCGCTCGAGCTGCGACGCGTCGGCCATCACGAGCACGATGTCGGCAGCGCCCGATGCGAGGTAGTCGCGCGTCACCTCCTCTTCGGGCGAGTTGGCCGCGAGCCCGTACGAGCCGGGGAGGTCGACGACCTGGAACGCCGTGCCGCCGCGCTCGAACGTCCCCTCCTTCCGCTCCACGGTCTTGCCGGGCCAGTTGCCCACGTGCTGGCGCGCCCCCGTGAGCCCGTTGAAGAGCGTCGACTTGCCCGAGTTGGGCTGGCCGAGCAGCGCGACCGTGACGCCGCCCGCCGCGGGGCAGGAAGCTGCACATCTCTCGCAGCTCATGCGACCACCTCCACCTCGATGCGTATGCAGTCGCCGCGATCGAGCGCCACGTCGCTGTCGCGCACGTGCACGAGCACGGGCCGGTTCTTGACGTTTTGCAGGACCTCGACGGCGCATCCCTCCGTCAGCCCGATGGCCGTGACGCGCGAGACGAACCGGTCGTCGCCGGATACGGATGCGATACGGGCAGAAAGCCCCGTCGCCACATCGCACAGTCTCATGGAATCGCTCCTTTCCTTAAACGGGCATGACGCCCGCGGCCACCAAAGTAAGCCTGGAACGTATGCCCCCTCAACTCCGCGATGTAGGTTCAGCTCCAAATCTCATCAAGTTAGATAAAATAAACTTTTGAGACGAATGGGGCTGGACTGCGCGAACGGGAGATAGCCTATGGGAAACGCACCCTTCACCGATACGGAGAGCAACCGGGGGACGCGCCTGCGCGTCGCCTCCGGCGTCGAGCTCGTCCAAGACGCCGACGGCGTCTACGAGCTGGTGCTGTCGCACCCGGTCGGGAGCGGGTGCATGCGAGGCCGACCCCTGTCGCGCGACCTGTTCGTCGCCAACGTCGACTTCGCGTGCGAGCGGTGCCCCAACGTCCCAGAGGCCCCGTCCGTCCCCCTCCCCGCGTTCTCGCGGGGCAAATGGCTGACGATAAACCTGTGCCACGAGGGCCGCTGCGAGGTCGACGTCCCGAGCGGGGGTCTGGCGACGGTCTCGGCCGGCGAGGTATGCATCAGCTGCTCGCAGGAGCGCCCCGCCGAGTTCCGGTACCCCTCGGGACGCTACCGGGGCGTCGAGGTGTTCGTGAACACGCGTATCGCTCGATCGCCGCTTTTCTCGCTGCTCGATGACGAGGATGCCGTCGAGGCCATCGCGCGACAGGCGGGCAGCGCCGCCGTGCTCAGCGGCGACGGCGAGCTCAACGGGCATATGAGACGCATCGCCTCCCTCGTCGAAGCACCCGACAGGGCTCTGGCCACCTACGAGGTTCTCGGCTTGCTGCTTGGCCTCCAACGTCGCGACCTCTCCTGCGCCAGACCCCGCTTCATCCTCACACGCGCCCAGATGCGCATCGTTGCCGCCGTGCACGACGAGCTCGAGGGCTCTCTCGACTGCGCCCACGACGCCCGCGTGCTAGCGTCGGCGTTCGGTGTGAGCGCGGCGACACTCAACCAGTACTTCTCGCGGGCATACGGGAGCACTGTCGCGGGGTACCTCCGCAAGCGGCGCATGGAGGTCGCCGCCGCCCTGCTTGCCAGGGGAATGCGCGTCGCCGAAGCCGCCGTGCGCGTCGGCTACGCGAACCCGAGCAAGTTCTCCTACGCGTTCAAGAGGGAATACGGAACCGCACCGAGCGAGTGGAGGCGGCGTCGATTCGGCGAGAGGGAGGCCGTTCACGAAGTCAAGGGGGAGTTCTAGGAACGCAGGCGCGCGGCGGCTTGCCGGCGGCATGGTCACCGAGCCGAATCATTTTTGACCCCGAGATGCTTAGGCCCGTTCGGGCAGGGGCCGAACGGGCTTGAGCGACCTTCAATCCCCGTCGGTCAACAAGGCCCTCATCCGCCTCCGTGCGCGCGCGAGGCTGTACTTCACCGCCCGCTCGGAGCAGCCCTCGCGACGGGCGATCTCCCTGACCGGGAGGCGCGCGACGGCATGCACGAGGAGTCGTCGGAGCTGGACCTCCGGGAGCTGGTCCAGGGCGCCGGCGAGCTCGTCCGCCCGGCAGTGCTTCATGAGGGCGAACCCCGGATCCGACTCCGGCCCGGTTGACGCGACGGACGTGCCCATCGCGTCCAAGCTGA
>DBQY01000018.1:0-1536 GCA_002305805.1 Atopobium sp. UBA1382
GATAGTCGATACCATCATGGCCGACTTGGCCATGCGCGAGCAGGCCGACCCCAAGGCGGACCTGATGTCGGTCATCGAGGCGTTCGAGCTGATTGGTGTCAGCATAGACGTTTCCGGCTCTCTTCCCGATTGCGACGAGGTGGCGGATGCGTTTGTTCGCGTCGTGAGGGAGGCGGTGACGAACGCCGTGCGCCACGCGCGCGCGACTACGGTCGAGGTGAGGCTCGAATCGACGGACGATGGTGCGGATTCGAGCGGGAGGGACGGGCGTCACGGGCGTCGGGCATGCTGGTCTCTGTCGATTTGCGACAACGGCACGCCGCTCAAGGCGGCCGAGGCGTGTGGGTCGGGCATCCCGGGCATGCGCCTGGCGGTGGAGGAGGTGGGCGGAGCCCTGTACGTGGAACCGACCCCCACGTTTACGGTGCGCGCGGTCGTGCCCCGCCACGCTCTTGGTGCCGTGGGCCAGGCCGTCGAGGGAGGAGAGCGATGAGGGTAATTCGCGTTGTGGTCGTGGAAGACCAGACCATGCTGAGGGACTCTTTGGTTGCCGCCATCAATCGCGAGCTCGATATGGAGGTCGTCGCTTCGCTCGCCGATGCGGCGGACGTGCTCGGCGTCTCACCCGACTGCGAGATAGACGTGGCACTGCTCGACGTGTGCACGGAGCACAACTCGAGCGGCATCATCGCCGCGAGGAAGCTCAAGGAGGCTCGTCCGCAGGTGAAGACGGTCATCATGACGGGTATGTCGGATGTGACCTTTGTCCGCCAGGCGCGTGAAGCGGGCGTTGACAGCTTTATCTATAAGAACGTCGGGATGGACGACCTGCTGTCGGTGATTCGATCTACCGTAGAGGGGTACTCGACCTTTCCCTCATCTCGGAAGGGTGATGCCCCCGAAGTCGAGCTGTTGGACGAGCTCGAGCTCAAGATCTTGTATCTCACCTGTCAGGCAAAGAGCCGCCGGGAGATAGCGGCGGAGCTGTACATGAGCGAAGGCACGGTAAAGCGGCGCATTTCCGAGATGCTCGCGAAGACGGGCTATGACAACCTGCTCAAGCTGGCAGTTCGCGCGGTGTCAAGCGGAAGCATCGCGGTCAACGTCGAGCGCTGACCTGTCTTCCCGAAGACCCTACATTCAACCGACAAGCCCCCAACGGATTTGGGTTCGTCGTGAGGTCCTCTAGGAGCGAGCGATAAGAGCCCGCACGCGTACTGCCTGCGGAAACGCTGAAAGTGCTCTGCTGCGGAGACTCTTGAGGCCCCTGCAGCGAACCCAAATCCGAACAGGGCCGCGCGCTGGCGCCCGCGCGGGGGGCTACTCCGTGCGGAGGGCGTCGATGAGCGGTGCGGCCCGCAGGCGGCGCAGCGCGTGGGCGCAGCTGGCGAGAAGGGCGAGCGCCACCAGTGCCACGGCGCCTACGACGTGCGCCCACGGCACCTCGAGCCCCAGGCTCCGCATGGTGAGGCCGCCCTGCGTGCCGATCCAGGCGCCGAGCGCGAGCGCGGCGGCGAGTCCCAGCGCGAGGCCCCA
>DBQY01000018.1:1548-54399 GCA_002305805.1 Atopobium sp. UBA1382
CCCATCCCGACGGAGCGCAGCACGGCGAAGTCGTGCGCGCGCAAAAGCACGCTCGCGGCCGAGGAGTTGAACGCGCTCGCCACGCCGACGGCGGCGGCAGCCACGCCAAAGGTCGACAGGAGCGCCCGTATGGCGCCGTAGAGCGCCTCAGACCGGTGCGCCTCGGCCCGCTCGTCGACGACGCCGTCCCAGGTGGCGAGCGCAGGGTTCTCCTCGAGAAGCCGATTCACGTCGGCCGCCGCAGACGAGTCATCTGCCGTCGCGTAGAGCGTGGTCATGCCGTACCCGATGTCCTCCCGGTCGGCCCCCGCGACGGACGACGCCGGCGCGAGCACCGTGGGCAGCACGCTCTCCAGCTCGCCGCGAGAGAGCCAGAACCACCCCGGGACCTCGTCGAGAAGACCCACGACCTCCCACGAGACCTCCGTTCCGGAGAGGGACAGCCGCGTGCCGAGAAGCGCGTCCCCAAACGGCTGCTGCCCCTCGTGCCCGGAGTCGAGCACCTCGTTCACGACGACGCACTCCTGCGCGTCCTTCTCGGCCCCGGCCTCCCCGAGCAGGAGTTCCCACGTGACGTCGTCAACGTAGTAGACCGTGCCAAAGACGTCGTCCCCGGCGGCGTCAGGGAGATTGCCCTCCGGTCGCCAGAGTGACTCCTTCGCCCATGTCGCCACGGAGGAGTCGTCGAGGTCGAGCAGGGTTTGGGTCTTGGAGACGAACCCGGCGCTCCGTATTCCCGGCAGCGCGCGCAGCCGCTCGAGAAGTGCCGGCAGGTGTGGCAGCTCGCCCTCCGCCCCAGGCACGTTGGCGGTCCCCTCGGCGCTCACGCCCGCGCTCACGTCCGCGGGCGTCCCCTCGAGGACGGAGACCCGGCCGAAGTACGCTCCCAGGACGCCGCCTCCCACCAGCAGCGCGACGGAGACGGCGAGCGCCGCGACCGTCGCCCGGTCGCGCCCGCGCCCCGCACGGTGAAAGCGGCTGGCGAGAAGGGCGGTCACGTCGCGACCGCCTGCCGTGCGACGGGGGAGAGGTGCCCCGGTACCCGGGCGGCCTCCGCGTGCCCCCGTGCTTCCGTCCCCGCGCATCGCCTCAACGGCGGGCAGGCGGCTCGCGCGCAGCGCGGGCGCAAGCGCGCTAAGCAGGACCGTCGCCGCAGACACTGCCGCCGCGCCAAGCAGCGCCTCGGGATGGACGTCGAGCGCGACCGGCACGCCGCCCGTCACCCACGCCGTGCCGTCCGCCACGAGTGGCAGCGCCACGGCGTCCAGCGCGACGCCGAGCGCGAGCCCCGCCGGGATTCCCACCGCGCACAGGAGCGCCGCCTCCACGAGCACGGCGCGCACGAGCTGGCGACAGGACGCCCCCGCCGAGGAGAGCAGCCCGAACTGACGCACGCGCTCGGCGAGCGAGACGCGGAAGGTCCCCGAGACGAGCGTGACGGTCACGAGGCACGCCACGGCGGCGACGCCCGCGCACGCGAGCCCGAAGGCGGCGTCGAGGGCGTAGATATCGCTCAGGCCGAGGGCGCTGAGGAGGTGGTCGTGGAAGAAGTAGTACCCACCCCGTTCGCAGATGCCCTCGGCGGCGCGCTCGAGCTCGTCCGTCGCGAGGTCGGGCGCGGCCTTCGCGAGTGCATGACGAAGTACGCGAGCGTCTTCGCGAGCCCGCGCTACGGGCTCGTGGGGCTCGTCTCCTACACGTACTTCCTCGTCTACGAGCTTCTCTCGCCCTTCATCGAGCTCTTCGGGCTCGCCACGATGGCGCTCGCCCTGGCGTTCGGCTTCATCAACGTGCCGTTCATGGTCATGTTCTTCCTCATCTACGCCCTGTTCGGCGCGACCATGTCGCTCACCGCGTTCATCTCCCGTGCCCAGACGCGCGACCTCACGCTCTCCGCCGCCCGTGGCCCGGGCCGTGCTCCTCTCGGTCTTCGAGATCACCGTGCTGCGCTTCGTCCTCGACGTGACCCGCATGCGCGCGAGCCTCGTGCGCCGGGGCGCCCCGATGCACTGGGAGACCGTCACCCGCAAGAAGCTCTGACCCTGGGACACAGGGACGGAGGAGTTTGTCCCACCTGTGTCCCTGTGTCACATCGGGGCCTGCCCGTGCCTATGAGGGGGTACGCGTGCGACGGGGCGACGACCGACGTCTCGGAGGGCGACTCCGAGGCCTCCTCGGCCCTTCTCGGGATTGCCCGAGGGCGCCATAGGCTTCCGCTCGGGAGGCAATCGAGCCGAGTCTCCCGCGGGGCAGATTCGAGAGCCCTCTGTGGCAGATGAGGCCTCCGTTGTGTGCGTCTGGGAGGGTGAATTGGGGAGGGACCCCGTACGCGTGACCGAATCCTGCGGCTTTAGTTGCGTGAAAGGGGCGCTAAATCCCTCCTGCCACACAATGGAGCCGTTATCTGACACACGCGGCTCTGTCTGACGCCTCGCGTCCCAGGGGCCCGTTCGGCTGACCACTGGGCAAGGCAAAGGGGCCCTTTAGGCAGGGCGCTTGCGGCGAGCGAGGCTGGCGCGCCGCCGGGCACCTATAATGTCCTCGTTGCCGCGCGGCCGACCGGGGGGTGCCATGACGTATACCGTGCTCTATGGGGAGGACGTCGACGTCCCCTTCCTCGACCGCCTCGTGGCCGTGGACCACGCCTGCTACGAGCCCGCCTACTGGGGCGACCCCGCCAACACGGTCGCCCGCTACGAGCGGAACCGCCGCTCGTTCGTGTTCGTCGTCGACGACGAGAGCGGGCGTCTCGCCGGCTACGTCAACTTCTTCCCCTGCGAGCTGGGCCTCCACCAGGACAACGTCTCGCGCAGCCCCGTCATCCGTGACGACGACATCGCCCCCGACGAGGTCGCGCAGTACCGTACCGACGAGAACCACCTCTTCGTGCTCTCCATCGCCGTCCACCCCGCCTATCAGGACGGGGAGGTCATCCGGCTGCTCACCGACGGCTTCGTCGGCTACCTGCGGCGCCTGCGCGACGAGGGCCTGCCCGTCACGAGCGTCGTCGCCACCGCCGTCTCGGGCGACGGCACGAAGGTCCTGCGCAGCCTCCTGTTCCACGAGCTCCGTCACCTGGAGGACGGCAACACGGTCTTCGTCTGCGACGGCCCGCGGCTCGACCGCCTGCTCGCGGGAAGGGCCCACTTCGCGACCTACCGCAGCGACCTCTGGCTGCTGCTCCCGCTCGCCGAGCACGAGGCGAACCTGCGCGTCGACAACCTGCTCGAGGACCGTGCCAGAGGCGTCCCCGCCGAGCCCGCCACCGCCGACGACCGCGCGCTCGCCGAGCACGTCATCTCGGAGCTCGTCGAGTACCTCTCCTACGAGTGCAGCAACGAGGTGGTGCGCGACCTCGAGCTCGCCCACCTCGGGAGCTTCGACTTCCTCCACACCACCGACGACTACCCGGCGCGCGATGCCGGCGAGGAGATCGTCATGGGCACCGCGCGCGGGCACGCCGTCCTCGTCTGCCACCGCCGGACGCACATGTTCGTGCTCGCCGTGCTCCTTTCGGCGTATCCCTTCTCCGTCACGCAGATGGAGGACCAGGTCTCCTACGACTACCTCAAGATACGCAGCCCGGAGGGCCCCGACCGCTTCGTCTCCCTCTACGACTACCTGCTCGAGACGTTCGGACTGCACCGCTGCGGGCGCGCGAAGTGCGCGCTGTTCCTCTCGGAGCGCCCGGACAACGACCGCGAGCTGCAGGACATGCTCGCCGCCGAGACGTACGACAACTACGGGCGCGAGTACCGCATCGACAGCACCGAGGTCCGCGCGATGAGCCTCGACAACCGCGCGCAGTTCGACGACTACGAGCTCTACCTCTCGAGCAGGGCCGTCGTCTACGTGGCGAAGAGCTTCCGCGACCTCCCCATGGACCGCGTGAGCGACTTCGCGAACTACCTCTTCATCGTGGTGCTCGTCCTTTTTCAGAACACCGCGCTCGAGAAGGTCAACACGCGCGTGACGAGGGTCCTCGAGGCGAACCACGACATCTCGCCGAAGGCCAAGCTCGCGATCGACCGGGAGTACGGCAGGACGGTGCGCTTCTGGGAGACGCAGAACTTCAAGTACCTCTCGTCCCAGATCGAGGCCACCTGCCTGCGCGAGGCGTTTCTCAACCAGGAGCTGCATGACGTCTACACCGAGCACCAGGAGTACCTCGAGCACCTCGTCTCGGTGAAGAGCGCCATCGTCGAGGGGCGCACGGGCATGGTCATCAACGTGGCCGCCGTCATCCTCGCGATCATCCAGCTGCAGCCCTTCTTCGCCGACCTCCTCCGGGACGTGTACGAGGGGCTCGGGATCGAGGCCACATACGCGGAGACCACCACGTACTGCGGCCTGTTCGGCGGGGTTGCCATTTACGTGCTCGTGGTTGTCATCAACCAGCGGCGTCGCCGGCACCAGCAGAGAAGCCGGATCTAGGGGGTGCGCATGGGAGGGCGAGGGTCCAAAGGGGGCGCGCGGGGCGACGGCCGCCGCGTCTATCGGCGTGAGCCGGGCGACTGGCTCTGGGCGAACCGCGCGTTCTGGACCGTCGCGCTTCTCGCCCTGTCCGCGCTGCTCTCGGCGTTTCGGTTCGTGACGCTTCCGCAGGGCGGCTCGGTCACGTTCCTGAGCCTGCTGCCGCTGTGGCTCGTCACGTACTTCTACGGCCCGCGCCATGGCTGCGTGGCCGGCGCGGTCTTCGGGTTCACCCGACTTGCGGTCATCTTCGGCGTGGGCGAGTGGGTGAACTTCTCGCCGGGCGCCATCGTGCTCGAGTACCCGGTCGCGTGCGGGGCCGTGGCGGTGGGAGGCCTGCTCCTGCGCGGGTTCGGGCCGAGGCGCGGCCGCGAGTGCGGTTGCGGGCGCGGGGCGGGGCGTGGAAGCGGCGCCCGTGACGAGGGCGAGGAAGACGATGACGTTAGGGGCGACGTGCTCGTCCTTCGTGTGGGCTACCTCGTCGGCGTGCTCGCGATGGGGGTGTGCTACGTCGTCTCGGCGCTGCTCTTCTACCCGCCCGAGGCCGAGGGCCTGCTTCCCAACCTCCTCGCGTGCGTCGCGTACGACATGAGCTACCTCCTCATCGAGGCGGTGCTCACCGAGCTGCTCCTGTTGCTGCCGCCCATGCTTGACGCCATACTCTACCTGCGCTTTGTTGCCACCACCGAGAAGGGCGACCCCACCCTCCGCTCGTTCTGACTCGCGAGCGGCAGGCGTGTGACAAAGTGACAAAGGGGACGGAGGCTTTTGTCACACCGGAGGCGTGTGACAAAAGCCTCCGTCCCCTCTGTCACACGCCCCCGTCCTACGGGTTCGGCATCACATTCCGGCTTGGTCGAGGAAGCGCCGCACGAGGTAGGTCGTGATCGCCGAGCGGGAGGCGATTCCCACCACCTGGCCGTCGGAGACCACGGGGATCTTCTTCACGCCCGACTCGCTAAGGAGCCGGCAGATGTCCTCGAACGAGGTGCTGACCGGGATGGTGACGGGGTGGTCGGACCCCACGTCGAGGGCCAGCTGGTCCATGATTGACGTCAGCCTCGCCTCGAACTTCGAGCCGCTCTCGCGGAGGCAGTCCAACAGGAGTGCGGGCGCCCCGACTGCCGGCACGTTGTGCCCCACGGACCTCAGGTAGCGCATGACGTCCCCGTCGCTCAGGTAGCCCACGACGGCGCCCTCGGGGGAGACGATGGGCGCTCCGCTGATCTTCCTCTCTGCGAAGTACGCGAGGGCCTCGCGGACGGTCGCGTTTGCAGGCAGCATGAAGACGTCGCGCTCCATGTACTTGGCGAGGGACGCCTCGTCGGCGGGCGCCTCGTCGGCAAGGGCGCGCTGACGCTGGTAGTAGCCCTCGGTGTAGGCGACGTAGATGACGCCGCGGTGGGCGACACCGGGCCCCGCAGAGCCATGTCGTGCTGTCAAATGTTCCTTACATGGTTGCTGATCTGCGTATATGCACTGCAACGCATTGAACGCCGAATTGGCTCAGCGTCGTGCCGTGAGCTGGGTTTGCGACTGATTATGGAATGACCTGCCTTCAAAACCGACTTCTGAATAGATTTCTGGAGCGAGAAAGCTCTGCGTGGCTCGTTGGCGAAAGAAGCCCCAGTTGAGATTCGTCTCATGGAGCCCCTTTGGGATATGCCGCGTAGAAAACTATTCAGAAGTCGGTCTAGAAGGCAGAAGTCCCTCTAGTTACTGCGTCGAACTTCGTTGACTGCGCGCTTTTGGGCAAGGCAGTGGGCTAGCTACCACGTGCGCATCCGCTACAATAGCTGGGCTCAAACGTCTGCAACGGAGGAAACGCATGCCAAGCCTTGAGGAGGAGATCTCTTCTCGCCGCACCTTTGCCATCATCTCGCACCCGGACGCGGGCAAGACCACGCTCACGGAGAAGCTCCTGCTCTACACCGGCACCATCCAGAGCGCCGGCTCGGTCAAGGGCAAGGCCAGCGCCAAGCACGCGGTCTCCGACTGGATGGACATCGAGAAGGCGCGCGGCATCTCCGTCACGTCCTCCGTGCTGCAGTTCACCTACGAGGGCCACTGCGTGAACATCCTGGACACCCCCGGCCACCAGGANNGGACACCTACCGCACGCTCATGGCCGCGGACTCCGCCGTCATGGTGATCGACGGCGCCAAGGGCGTGGAGGCCCAGACCGTCAAGCTCTTCAAGGTGTGCGCGCTGCGCGGCATCCCTATCTTCACCTTTGTGAACAAGCTCGACCACGAGACGCGCGACCCCTTTGACCTCATGGAGGAGATCGAGAACGTCCTGGGCATCGGGACGTACCCCATGAACTGGCCGATCGGCAACGGGCGCACGTTCCGCGGCGTCTTTGACCGCGCGAGCCGTCACGTGCTCGCCTTCGAGGGCGACGGTCGCGCCAACGCCACCAAGCGCGTGGCCGAGGTGGAGGCCGAGCTCGGCGACGCCGCCCTCGACGAGCTGATCGGCGAGGAGAACCACCGCACCCTCATGGACGACATCGAGCTCCTCGACGGCGCGGACCACGAGTTTGACCTCGAGGCCGTGCGCACGGGTAAGCTCACGCCGGTCTTCTTTGGCTCGGCGCTCACCAACTTCGGCGTGGAGCCGTTCCTGCGCGACTTCCTGCGCATGGCGCCCGCGCCGGGGCCGCACACCGACTCCCTCACGGGCGAGGAGGTCCCCGCGACCGACCCGTCCTTCTCGGGCTTCGTCTTCAAGATCCAGGCCAACATGGACAAGAACCACCGCGACCGCGTGGCGTTCCTGCGCGTGTGCTCGGGCAAGTTCGAGCGCGGCATGGACGCCTACCACGTGCAGGGCGACCGCAAGATCAAGCTGGCCACGGGCACGGCGATGATGGCCGACGACCGCGCCACGGTGGACGAGGCGTGCGCCGGTGACATCGTGGGCCTCTTCGACCCGGGGATCTTCTCGATCGGCGACACGCTCTGCGTGCCCGGGCGCCGCGTCCGCTACGCCGGCATCCCCACCTTCGCGCCGGAGCACTTCGCGCGCGTCTCGCAGGTGGACACCCTCAAGCGCAAGCAGTTCGTGAAGGGCATGGAGGAGCTCGCCCAGGAGGGCGCCATCCAGATCTTCCGCGAGCTGGGCGCCGGCATGGAGAGCGTGATCGTGGGCGTCGTGGGTGTGCTGCAGTTCGAGGTGCTCGAGCAGCGCCTCAAGAGCGAGTACCACGTGGACGTCTACCGTCAGGGTCTGCCCTACACCGAGGTCCGCTGGATCGACAACTCGCCCGACGAGCTGGACGTGCGCTCGCTCAACCTCACGCGCGACACCCTGCGCGTCGAGGACATGCGCGGCGGGCGCCTGCTCCTGTTCACGAGCCCGTGGAACCTGGACTGGGCCACGGAGCGCAACCCCGACCTGCGGCTCTCCGAGTTTGGCAACGTTACGTTCTAGGGGGCGGCCGCAATGGCGAGAAGAACCCGGCGTGCCGCTGCCGGCTTCGCCACGCGTGACTGCGGGCGCGCCTCTTCCCGTCGCCGAGACGGAGGAATTACGGGAAAGTCGGCCTCGGCGAGCGCTGTTTTCCGTAGTTGCTCCGTCTCGGTAAATTGTGGGGCGAGAAGGGCGTGTGGCCGAGAAGGACGCATAGGTGACAGGCGCATCTACCTGCGGCTCGCAACTGGCGGGCGCCCTCTGGTTGCCACGAAAACTGCCAAATTGCGCACCGCTGGTTGGTAGAATTGCGCCGTGCGCTCCCGCAGACTAGAGGTGCCGGCAGACAGCGCACACCCCCGACGAAGGGCAGACCATGAGCTTTCGCGACAACCTCCAGCACCTGCGCGCAGAGCGCAACATGACCCAGGAGCAGCTGGCCATGCTGCTCGGCGTCTCCCGTCAGAGCGTCACGAAGTGGGAATCCGAGAGGAGCCAGCCAGAGATGGACAAGCTCCTCAAGATGTGCGAGATCTTCGACTGCACGCTCGACGAGCTCGTGACGGGCGACCTCACAAGTCGCGCTGCCCCCGCGACGGCGGCCCCCATCCCCGCCGGCCCGCCCACCGACGTCTGCGGCTACGAGGAGCACTGGCGCATGCTGGCGCTCAAGGTCCCCACCGGCGTGGCCCTCATTCTTCTGGGCATCGCGCTCGGCCTGCTCTTCGAGGGCTCGGTCGAGCTGGCGTCCTGGAACGGGCGCGACGGCCTCTTCGTGATCATCGTGCTCGTGGGCATCCTCGCGGGCCTCGCGTTTCTCGTGCCCGCGGGCATGGAGCACACGGCGTTCCAGAAGGCGCACCCCTACGTGGAGGACTTCTACACCGACGAGGACCGCGCCGCAGCCCGCCGGCAGTTCTCGATGGCGCTCATCGCCGGCCTCGCGCTCATCTTCGCGGGCATCGGCTGTGTGCTCATGCTCGAGAAGACCGCCGAGAACTGGGGCCTCTTCTTCCTCATGCTCTTCATCGCCCTGGGCGTGTGGTGGATCGTGCGCGGCGGCATGCTGCTCGGGCGCGTCAACGTCGAGGAGTACAACCGCTCCATCGCAGAAGACCTCGAGGTGGAGGATATCGTATCCGCAGAGCTGGACGAGGCGCAGCGCGAGGCTCTTCTCGCCCAGAAGCGACGTGGCAAGAAGCTCGGCGCCGTGTGCGGCGCCATCATGATCGTGGCCACGATTGTTGGCCTGGCGCTTCTCTTTGCGCCGGTGTTCTCGGCGCCAAATATGGACTCCTGGACCCCGGAGGGTACCTCGGCCATGTGGTTCTGGGTGGCCTGGCCGGTGGGTGGCCTCGTCTGCGGCATCGTGACGCTGCTCTGGGAGGCGTTCGACCGGGAGGGGTAGCGTCCCTTGGTCCTGTGCCTCTGCTACTATGTAGACACGTCTACAAAGGAGGCTCGCATGGCAACCTCAGTCGTTTCCGGGCGCGTTGACGAGAAGGTCCGTCAGCGCGCGGACGCCTACATCCGCGCGGCTGGGTCCACGCCGGCCGAGGTCATCAAGGTGGTTTGGGAGAACATCGCGCGCACGGGCGAGGTACCGGAGGTGGCTCCGACAGAGGAGCCCCGTGGTGCCTGGGAGCGATTCATGGAGTTTAGGGAGAGCCTTCCCAAGGCCGAGCCGTGGCTGGTCAACCTCACCAAGGAGCAGATGCGCGACATGATTGCGAGCCGCCATGCGTGACTTCAACAGCAGGAGGCTGCTCTTCGACACCAACGTTCTTCTCGACGCGGTTTGCAGGGAGCGTCCGCAGTCGGCGGAGGCATGCGAGGTCCTTCATCGCTGCAACGGCGGGGGAGACCTGGGGCTCGTTGCCGTGGGGTCTCTCAAGGATGCGTATTACGTGCTTCAACGTCAGTACGACGAGGCGCAGGCGAGAAGATCGATCGAGTGGTTGCGCGAGCTGCTCGTTATCGCGCCGATGGGCGCGGAGGAGTGCGAGCTCTCGCTCGGCTGCGGCGAGCCGGACTTCGAGGACGGCCTCATCCGCGCCTGCGCCGAGCTCAACGACGTGGACGTCATCCTCACGCGCGACGCGGACGCGTACAAGCGCTCCAAGATCCGTGCCATGACCTGCGCGGAGTACCTCGAGCTCTTCGCGTGACACTCCGCTTGGCAAAGGTTGGGTACTTTTTCGCGCATACCCTGAGTATCGGAGTCGCATCGTTTCAAGCAATTGCTGGTAGATGCATTGGGGCAAATTCGCGATACTTTCGATGGTGACGAAAAAGTACCCAACCTTTTCTGGCTGCGAACTCGGGAACGGTTTTCCTATGCAAAGCACCTCCTGGAAGCTCAAGCTCGCGTGTGTGTGGGGCGGCGAGCTCGTCTCGGTGCTCACGAGCTCCATCCTGCAGATGGGCCTCGTCTGGCACATCACGCTCACCACGAACTCGGCGAGCATGCTCTCGCTGGCCTCGCTCGCTGGCTTCCTGCCGCTGGCGCTCTTCGGTACCTTCGCGGGAACCATCGTGGATCGCCTGCCGCTCAAGACCACGCTCATCGGGGCGGACCTCTTCATCGCGGCGGTGAGCGCCGTCGTGGCGGCGGTCTCGCTCGCGGGCGTGCTTCCCGTGTGGGTGGTCATGGTGGCGCTCTTCGTGCGGGCTATCGGCAGCGCCTTCCACACGCCCGCCTTCCAGGCGCTCACCCCGCTCGTCGCCCCGGCCGAGCATCTCACGCGACTTGCGGGCGTGACGCAGGCAGTCCAGTCCGGCGGATACATCCTCGGCACGGCGGTCGCAGCGGTGATCTACCCGCTCTGGGGTCTGACGGCCATGATCGCGCTGGATGTGGTGGGTGCGCTCTTCGCAACGGTGGCGGTGCTGGCGGCAAGGCTCGACGTGGGCGGTGCAGCCCAAGGTGCATCGGCGGGCGAGAAGAACCTCAGCCTTGCGGCGCAGGCCCGAGCCCTCGCGGCCGAGACCGCCGACGGCTATCGCGTCCTGCACGGCTACCGCGGCCTCTTCGCGCTCTTGTGGTGCGGCTTCGTGTTCACGCTGGTCTTCTCGCCCATATCGGCGCTCTTTCCGCTTATGACGCTCGATCACTTTGGTGGTACCACGGGCGATGCGGCCACGGCGGAGATCGTGTTCTCGGTGGGAATGATTGCGGGCTCGGCGCTGCTCGCGGCCACGGGCGGGTTCAAGAACCGCGCGCTCACCGTTGTCGCGGCGACGGCACTCTACGGCTTTGCGACACTGGTCGCAGGCTGTGCAGGCCCAAGCGCCGGCGGCATGATTCTCTTCTTTGCGATGAGCTTCCTCATGGGCCTGAGCTCGCCGTTCTACTCCGGCCCGCAGACCGCCCTCTTGCAGGAGAAGGTCCCGCCCGAGTACCTGGGCCGCATCTTCGGCCTCTACGGGGCCATCATGTCCTGGGCGTTGCCGCTGGGGCTTGCGTTCTCGTCGCTCTTCGCGGACGCGGTTGGCGCGCCCGCGTGGTTCGTGGGAGCCGGCGCCGCGATGGTGGCTCTCGCCTGCGTGACCTGGGCAATCCCCGCCATCCGCCATATCGAGAGATGATCCAAAAGGGGACAGTCCCCTTTTGGATCTTTTGGATCATCTCTGGTTGTGCCCCCAGGACTCGTTCGCGATTCTCAGCGTGAGCTCGTCGCGACTGCCGGCGTAGTACTTGTCGAGCACAGCGCCGAAGACGGGGTCTGCGCCTGTGAGCTCGAAGAGCGTCATCGACGAGCGGACCTTGAGCGCGTCGATGTCTCCCAGTACGGCAACGGGGTCGCTCCCGGGCAGGGCGAGAAGCGCGTGTGAAATCTCGAGCAAACGTGCTCTGAGCAGGGGATGGTTGACGTACGCGTCAAGCTCCGCGCGGCTGGCGATGCCGTAGCGCTCCGCCATGGGGCTGCGCCCGAGGCCGCGCGCCTGCGGGAAGACGAACCAGATCCAGTGGCTCCGCTTGCGCCCCGCGCGAATCTCAGCGAGCGCCTGCTCGTAGGCACCGCCGTCCTGTGCGCGGACAAAGCGCTCGATGTCAAATCCCGCGGCCATGTGATGCTCCTCTCGTTTGTCAGATAATAGACCCGTCAAGCCGAGAAGAACGGGGAGCCGCATGTCCTACTGCGACTGGGACACCACCGATGAGCTCTGCCTGCGCTACCACGACGAGGAGTGGGGCGTGCCGCTGCACGACGACCGCGGGCAGTTCGAGTTCCTCTCGCTCGAGGTCATGCAGTGCGGGCTCAACTGGACCATGATGCTTCACAGGCGCGAGGTGTTCCGCGCGTGCTTCGCGAGCTTTGACTTTGATGCTGTGGCGGCGTTTGGCCCGGACGACGTCGAGCGAATCCTGGAGACGCCGGGGATGATCCGCTCTCGCCGCAAGGTCGAGGCAATCATCAACAACGCCCGCTGCTTCCAGAGTGTGCGCGCGGAGTTTGGCAGCTTCGACGCCTATCTCTGGGGCTTCTCCGGTGGCAAGACCATCCTCTACAACAAGCACGCCGACGGGTGGATTCCCGTGAGCAACGGCCTCTCGGCGCGCGTGGCGGCCGACCTGCGAAAGCGCGGCTTCAAGTACCTGGGTCCCACGACGGTCTACTCTCACCTCCAAGCCTGCGGCATCATCAACGACCACGCACGCGACTGTCCGCGCTACGCGGCGATAAACGCCATGGGCCCTACCGTCGAGAAACGCCGCTACCTCGAGAAGGACGTCCGCCACTACGAGTGATTCAAAAGGGGACAGACCCCTTTTGAATCACTAGCTCAGAGAACCTTGACGCAATGCGTCACGAAAGTGCACACAGTGTGTGCACAGTTCAAGATGCGCCGTGCCTCGAGCTGTGAAAGCCAGAACAATATTCTGGCGAACAAATGTTCTAAACTGTGCTATACTCTCAACAAGGTACGGGAGCGACAAGAGCGGCACGGAGGCCCCCAATGGTACGTGTCGGCGGGTGATCAGGGGTAGCAGGGACTGGTCACACTTGTTTGTCTCGGGTGGGTTGGTACGCCCATCTTCCGGCGCCCCAAGAGTCCGGAGCTCACAGTCTGTGCAGGTTAATTTGCCGTGAGTGAAACGGGGGCTCAGCTATGGCCAAGAAGTCCATCAAGCAGTTTGACGAGAAGAACGATGAGCTAGTTTACGTGTCCGTTCGTGAGACGTTGGAGTCTGCGCGTGGCAAGGTGGAGCGCGCCGTCAACAGCGCCATGGTCGAGGCGTACTGGGAGATCGGGCGCCAGATTGTGGAGGCAACGGGGGAGCGCGCAGAGTACGGGAAGCATCTGGTCCAGTACCTGGCAGAGAGGCTGACTGCGGAGTACGGGAAGGGGTTTACGCCGAGGAATCTCTATCAGATGCAGCAGTTCTATCTTGCGTTTCCAAAAGTGCACACGTTGTGTGCACAATTGAGCTGGTCGCATTATCGCAGGTTGATGCGTATTCCTAACCAAGAACAGCGTGAGTTTTACATGCATGCGGCGGCTGAGGAACATTGGACGGTTCGCCAGCTCGACCACCAGGTTGCAACGTTCTACCGCGAGCGTCTGCTTTCCTCGCAGGGCGAGAAGCGCGAGCTCATCCGCTCCGAGATTCAGCGCTCAGAGCCGGTGACGGCAGCGGACGACTTCATCAAGGACCCGTACGTCCTGGACTTCCTGGACCTGGGTGGTCGTACGGACTTTGACGAGCATCAGCTCGAGCAGGCGCTCATGACGCGACTGCAGGAGTTCATGCTGGAGCTGGGGCGCGGCTTTGCCTTCGTGGGCCGTCAGTACCGGCTTGACGGCGAGCAGGCGAGCTACTACGTCGACCTTGTCTTCTACAACATCAAGCTCAAGTGCTACGTGCTCATCGAGCTCAAGACTCGTCCGCTCAACGCCAAGGACGTGGGGCAGATGGACTTCTATGTCCGGCTGTTCAACGAGAAGTACACGGGCACTGACGATCACCCGACCATCGGACTCATCCTCTGCTCGAGCTCCGACCGGACAGTGGCGAAGTACTCTGCGCTCGCCGACGGCAAGGGGCTTTTCGCATCGAGCTATGTCACATACCTGCCTACCGAGGAGGAGCTGACCGACGCCCTCGAACCTACGCGCCGCGCGATCGCTGAGGCTCGGGCGGAGCGAGACGAGGAGTGATTCTCCTATAGGTCAACCACGCGGACGTCGTGGCCGTGCTCGTGCAGTAGCGCGATTAGGTCTGCCGTGGCGAGAAGGACGGTCGCGGTGTTGTCGCAGGGGTGAACGGTCACGCGCCCGGCATCGACGAGCGCCTGGTCGAGCACGACCTCCACGCGCAGCTCGGCATCGTTCAATGCGCCGAGCGGCGTGACGGCGCCCGGCACCAGGCCGAGCATCGCGCGCAGGTCCTGCTCGCTCGCAAACGAGAGCCGTCGCGACCCCAGGCTTTCCTGGATCTCTCGCAGCGAGACGTTCTTCTCGTCCGGAAGGCAGACGAGGTAGTACGCACGGTGCTTGTCGTCCCGCAGAAAGAGGTTCTTGGCGCCGAGCTCGCGATGGGGGATGCCCGCGGCCACGGCCTCCGAGACGGTGTAGACCGCCACGTGCTCGTAGAGCTCGTAGGCAATCCCCTCGTGGTCGAGCAGCTCCAGCGTCTCGGCTTTTCCGTACATGATGACCTCCCTTAACCCAGCTTAGCGGTAGAGTGGGGAAAACGCAGGACCTTTCGTCAGACGGAGGCGGACATGGCAGACGAGCAGAGCTCCCAGCAGCAGACCACCCAGGCGGCGGACGAGGTGATCACGGCCCCGGCCGAGAAGCGCTTGGACCTCCCGGCGGCCGCGAGCAAGGACCTTGCGTGGGAGGCAGACGGCCAGCGCATCGACTACACCGCCACGGCCGCCCACCTCGACGTCCGCACGGACACCGGCTCGCTGATCGGCAAGATGTTCAGCCTCTCCTACGTGGCCAAGCCCGAGGGCGAGAGCGCAGACCGCCCCGTGACCTTCTGCTACAACGGCGGCCCGGGCAGCTCGTCGGTCCCCGTGAACCTNNNTGCCCGCGCGCGTTGAGGACAACCCCCACACGCTGCTGCGCCAGAGTGACCTTGTCTTCCTGGACGCGCTCGGAACCGGCTACTCCGCCATCGCCGAGGGCGTGGACCCCAAGACCGTCTGGGGCGTGGACGGCGACGCGGACGCCTTCGCCCGCGCCATCGTCGCGTGGCTCACGGCCAATCATCGCTGGGGCTCGCCGGTCTACCTCTTCGGCGAGTCCTACGGCACGATTCGCAACGCCGTTCTCATGCGCGTGCTGGGCGAGAAGAGCGTGCCCGTCCGCGGCGTCGTCATGCTCTCCGCGATCTTCGACTGGGTGCAGACCCTGCCCGGCGAGGACCTCTACTTTCTGGGCATGCTGCCGACCTTTGCCGCGACGGCCCGCTACTTTGGCCGCGCCGGCAAGGGCACCGACGAGGTCCAGTGGTTCGAGGACGCGATGGACTTCACCGAGCGCTTCTACGCCCCGGCGCTGCTGCGCGGCGACCGCCTGCCCGCCCGCGAGAAGGCCTCCGTGGCGCGGCGCATCTCCAAGCTGATCGGCCTTCCCGCCGAGCAGATCGAGCGCTGCAACCTGCGCATTGACCTCGACACCTTCCGCCGCAGCCTGCTCGCCGACGAGGGTCTGGTCACCGGCCGTCTGGACATGCGCTTCACCTCGGCCGCGCCGCTGCCGGTCCAGGGCTCCACGGCCTTCTTCGCCGCGGAGGACCCGGCCGACGACGCGGTGGAGAGCGTCTGGCACGCCGCCTTCCGCGCGCACCTCGACGAGATCGGCTTTGCCGGCGCGCCCACCTACCTCGTGAGCAACTACAACAAGGTGGGCGTGGCCTGGAACTGGACGCACGAGGAGCCCGGCACGGAGGAGCCCGCCACCGCCCCCAACGTCACCTACGACATCGCCGTTGCCATGAAGCGCAACCCCACGGTGCGCCTGCTCATCCTCGGCGGCCGCTACGACGCGGCGACCACCTACTGGAACGTGGTGCACGACATGTCCTGCCTGTTCCTGCCGCCCGCCCTCAAGGAGCGCGTGAGCTATAGGCTCTACGGCTGTGGCCACATGGCCTACGTCGACGTGCCCACGCTCGAGGCGATGGGCAGCGACCTCACGGAGTTCTACGCAAAATGATACGAAGGGACTGTCCCTTCGTATCATCGCTCGAGCTTGCGGATGACCTCGATCGCGGGGTCCACCGCGGCGGCAAAGGCGTCGAAGTTGGCGTAGGTGCCGACGATGCTGCCGTAGTGGGTGGGCACCACGGCGGCAGGGCGCAGCGCGTTCACAAAGGCCGCGGCCTGGCGCGGGTCGCAGGTGTAGGTGCCGCCGATGGGCACAAGCGCAACGTCGCAGCTCACGGTCTCGTTGTCCGGGTTCTGGTCCGTGTCGCCGGAGACGTAGTAGCGCGTGGGCTCGCCGTCGAGCGTGACCACGTAGCCCAGCCAGCCGTTCTCCTGCGGGTGCATCCCCAGGCGCTCGGGCTCCACGTTGTAGGCGGGCACGGCCTCCACGGTGAGTCCCGGCAGCTCGATCTTCTCGCCTGCGCTCATAAGATGTGTTGCAGCCGCGTCCAGCCCCGCGACCTCGCGCTCCATGCTCGCGGGCGCCACGACCACGGTCTTCTCGCCGGCCACGCGCGCGTAGTCCTCGGGCGAGAGGTGGTCGTAGTGGGCGTGGGTGATTAGCACGTAGTCCGCGTCATGCGCGGCCTCGGCGGCGGTCAGCGAAAAGGGGTCGAAGTAGGTGACGGTCCCCGCCGCCCCCTCGATCCGAATGGCGCTCTGGGTGAACACGCGGACGTTCTCGAGGCTGCTCATGGCGGCTCCCCTCCTATAATCGGGTCAATCAGATTCTACGTTGAGCCGGAGGCCATCATGCGCGAGAAGATTGACGTCACCGAGTACGCACCCACCATCCTGCGCGAGCTGCCCAAGGGCGTGCTGCTCACTGCGAGCGCGGATGGCCGCACCAACCCCATGACCATCGGATGGGGCACGCTGGGAATCGAGTGGGGCAGGGAGCTCTTCGTGGCGTACGTCCGCAGCAGCCGCTTCACGTACGGCCTCATCGAGAAGAGCGGCGAGTTCACGGTCAGCGTGCCCATGCGCACGGGCGAGAAGGACCTCGACCAGCGCATCAACCAGATTCTGGCGGTCTGCGGCTCCAAGAGCGGGCGCGATACGGACAAGGTGGCCGAGCTCGGCCTCACGCCCGTGGACGGCGAGAAGGTCGCTGCGCCCGCCATCGAGGAGCTGCCGCTCACCCTGGAGTGCCGCGTGCTCCACAAGATCGAGCAGGACGAGTCGCGTCTCCCGGAGGACCTGCGCGAGCGCTACTACTCCACGGACGCGCCGCACACCGCCTACTATGCGGAGATCGTCTCCGCCTACCTGCTGAGGTAACGAAAAGGGGCCGTCCCTCGTCGGGCGGCCCCTCCTCTCGGGTTCTTGTCGGCCTTCCTACTTCTTGCCGAAGAGACCGCCGAGGCCGTTGGCAATGCCGCCGAGCGGGCTGTTCTCGAGCATGCCACCGAGGTTGCCGGCGATGCCGCCCAGGTCAAGCCCGCTGAGGTCGAGGCTGCCGTCGGCGATGCCGCTCTTCACGCCGTCGACGATCTGGGAGAGGTCGCCCTCGCCGAGCTCGATGCCGGTGATGCCCTCGATCGTGCCCTTGGGGTCGGAGATGAGCTCCTGGAGCTTCTCGGGGGCGTCCGCGAGAGCGGCGGAGACCTGAGCGATGATTGCCTGAACGTCCATGTGCTTCCTTTCGTCGTGCGCCGGTGCTCGGCGCGCTTGCCTCTCTAGGGTAGCGGGTCGCGGACCCGAGAAGGAGGGGTTCAAACAGCCGGAGAGGGCTGCGGGCCGCTGCCCATTCGTGCGCGCACGGCGGCGAGCAGCTCGGTGCAGCGTAGCGAGGTCGCGAGCGGCATGACGGGCGACTCCGTCTCGCCCGCGAGCAAAAGCCCCACAAAGTGCGCGACCTCGGCGTAGAGATCGTCCACGGGGTAGGGGACCTCCAGCTCCACGGGCTTCTCGCCCACGCGCTCAAGCCGGGCGCGCTGTGGCCGGTGCATTTCCTCGACGACGATGCGCCCCTCGGTTCCCACAAGGACGGCCTCGCGCGGGTTTCCCTGGTCGCAGGCGGTGACCAGGCGCGCGCTCACGTCGCCGGCGCGCAGCTCGGCGTCCGTGAACGTGTCCACGCCGCGCACCCAGCGCGCGCGGGCGCCGAGGACCTCGATCGGTTCCGTCAGGTAGTCGGTCAGCCAGGCGGCGCAGTATATTCCGGAGTCGAGCAGGTTGCCGCCGCCCACGGGGTCGGACATATAGTCCGCGCCGCTGGCCACGCGCTCACCCATGTCGCTGCAGAGCCCGGTCTCCACGCGCGTCAGCCGTCCGATCGCGCCGTTCTCCACGAGTTCGCGAACGCGCAGGTAAAGCGGCTCAAAGCGGGTCTTGGTGGCCTCCATGAGCAGCAGGTTCTCGGAGCGCGCCGCGCGGGCGAGAAGAACCGTCTCCTCGAGGCTCGCGCAGAGCGGCTTCTCGCAGAGCACGGCCTTGCCGGCGCGCAGGGCCGCGAGCGACCACTCGAGGTGCAGGGCGGGCGGCAGTGCCACGTAGACCGCGTCCACGTCCGGGCGGGCGAGAAGGGCGGCGTGTGCGGAGCCGGCCACGCCGCCGAGTGCCTCGTCGGAGAGGGTGCCGTCCTCGTCAACGCCGTGCGTCGCCGCGAACGCGGCCGCCTTTGCGGCGTTTCGGCAGCTGATCGCCACGAGTTCGGAGTGCGGCTCGCGCGCGAGGCTGCGCGCGAAGCGCTGCGCGATCCTGCCCGCACCGACGATTCCCCAGCGCACGCTCTTCTCGGCGCATGTTCCACCAATGGGTGACATTTGTCCCCCTCACCTGACGACGGCGGCGTTTGGCTGCTAATATACCTGAGTTTTCGCTGATAAAACCTGAAGGGAACACCGTGAAGAACTCCGAGATCTACCGCCGTACGCTGAAGTTCTCCGTCATGCGCCTCGTGCGGACCGTGCTGTGCCTCGTTCTGCTCGCCGCCCTGCCGCTCGTTGCCTTCGTCGCCACGGGCATGGCCGGCCTGGACGAGATGGCGCAGCTCGCCGCCACGGGCGTTGCGTTCATCATCGCGCTCATCGTCTTCTACGTCGTGGCGCACTACGGCGGCTACCTGCTCACGGCCGGCCAGGTCGCCATGATCACCGAGGGCGTTGCCACCGGTCAGCTCCCCGAGGACACCTACGAGGCGGGCAAGCGCGCCGTGAAGAGCCGCTTTGCCACGGCGAGCGTCTACTACGGCCTGTGGTCGATCACCAAGGCCATCACCAACGAGATCTCCGCCGGCATGAACGCGATCGCCCGCGGGATCGACGGCGACAACCAGAACGGCGCCGCCTCCGTCATCGCGGGCATCATCTCGGCCGTCGTGAGTGTGGTGCTCGAGTACCTCAACTACTGCAGCCTGGGCTGGGTCTTCCTCCACGGCGAGCAGTCCGCGTTCAAGAGCACCTGCGACGGTGCCGTCGTCTACTTCCAGAACTGGAAGACCCTCATGAAGAACTCCGCCAAGGTGATCGCGATCACCGTCGTCTCGCTCGCGCTCATCGGCGGCGCGTTCTTCGGCGTTGCGTACCTCGTGCTCGGCTCCATCGAGCCGCTCACGGCCGTCCTCTCTCAGATTGACGCCACCGCCACGCTCGAGGACGGTACCGCCGTGCCCGCCGGCACCTCGCTGATCGTGCTGTGCGCCGTGATTGCCCTCGTGCTCTGGAGCGGTATCCACGGCGCCTTCGTGAAGCCCTACATCCTCGTCTCCGTTATGCGCCGCTACATCGAGGCCGGTCGCGCGGACACGCCGCAGGTCGACGTCTACGAGAAGCTCTCCGGCATGTCCAAGGGCTTCAAGAAGGCCCTCGACCGCGCCGACGAGGAGGCTCCCTCGGCCGCGTAGCCGCGTCGTGAGACAAAGGGGACAGGTTCATTTGTCTCATTAGTTTTCGAATGAGACAAATGAACCTGTCCCCTTTGTCTCAGTAGCCCTCGGAGCTCAGGAGCCGTTTCAGGAGCGAGAACTCGTTGCGGCAGAACTGGTCGAGGCGCTTGACCTCGGGTCGGCGCGTGCCCTCGAGCAGCGTGAGGCACACCGGGACCGCGGGCGCGTCGGCCGGGTCCAGGTCATGCATTGTGGCAAAGGGCAGGATGCTGAGCGCCTTGAGGTAGACGCCCATGATGCAGCCGTCGCGGTTCTCCAGGAAGTCGACGACCTCCTCGTTGGTGTCGACGTGAACGAGCGGGGAGGTCAGCCCGGCCTTCCGGCAGGTGACGACCGCCGTCTCGTTGAAGCCGTCGATCCGGTCGTTCCAGAGCACGGGGTAGGGGGCGAGGTCGGCGAAGGTGATTCGTCTTCTGCCACGCAGCGGGTGGTGTCGGCCCAGGAAGACGCCGGGCGTGACCGTCCCGATCTGGGTGCAGACGCACCCGGGGGCGTCCAGGCGCCCGATCGTGAAGAGGGCGTCGAGCGCGCCGGCCCGCAGGCTCGCGAGCGCGTCGTCCCCCACGCGTACGGAGAGGCTCGTCTCGACCCCGAGGGAGCGTGCCATGAGGTGCGCGACGATGCCGCAGATGAACTCGTGCTTGGAGAAGGGCGGCGTGACGAGCGCCAGCCTGAGGTCACCCCTGGTCACAGTACCGTCCTGCCACGAGGCGGCTGCCTGCTCGATCGAGGTGACGCCCTCGGCCACCCTGCGCGCGGGCTCGAGCAGCGTCTCCCCCAGGGGCGTGAGACGCATGCCCCGCCCCTCGCGGACGAACAGCGCCCCGCCAAGCTCCTCCTCGAGCTCGTGCATGGACTTCGAGACGGCCTGGACCGTGACGCCGTGCTCGCGTGCGGTGAGGGAGAAGTTCCCCGTGCACGCCGCGCGATAGAAGAACTGAAGCTGCCGGATGTTCATGGTCGCCCCTGTGGATGGGTGTGGGTCCAGGAGCAGTGTAGGGCGGGACCGGGGGAGCATGAGCTGGCGAGAAGGACGCGCGCCCCAAATATCAACCACTGCTTGATTATCCTGTACCCGTGAATGCCGAGGTTTGAGGTTCCTGTAAGTCAGGTATCGTTTAACCTGTATGCCTGTCTGTGTACCCCCAGCCAAGGAGCCCGCATGACCCCAGAGACGCAGCCGGAATCCGGCAACGCCCAGCAGAAGATGCCGCTTGCCTACCGGCTCTACGGCCTGTTCTGCATCCTGCTCGGCATCTTCACGCTCTTCGCCGTGGTGATGTTCGCCGCGCTCATGACCTGGGCGCTCCAGACCGACCCGTCGATGATCATCGTTGGCACCGACCCCACGCTGCCCGTGGTCCTTCTCGTCATCTCGTACCTGATCACCTTCGCGGACGGCATCGCACTCATCGTCTTTGGCCGCATGCTGCGCAAGGGCAGCCGGCGCAACGCCGTGCTCATCTCCCACGTGCTCATCGCGACGTCCGTGGTGCAGATCCTGTTCAAGCTGATGCTGCAGGGCGTCGACCTCTCGCTCATCCCCGACGCCATCCAGCTCTTCCTGCTGATCGCGGTCTCGGTCACCGTTGACCCGTCGCTCAAGCAGGAGCGCGCGCTTCAGCGTCATGTGCGCGACATGGTGGAGCGCGAGGCTGCCGAGGAGGGCATGCTCGGCCGCGACTACGAGGGCAAGGGCTACATCGAGCTCAACTTCTTCAACCTGTTCTGGCTCTTCGTGATCTGCTGCTTCCTCGGCCTCATCATCGAGACCGTCTACCACTTCGCCGTCGTGGTCCCCGGAGAGATCCAGGACCGCGCGGGCCTGCTCTTCGGCCCGTTCTCGCCGATCTACGGCTTTGGCGCGGTGCTCATGACCGTGGCGCTCAACCGCTTCTACAAGGCCAACCCGGCGATCATCTTCGTGGTCTCCGCCGTGATTGGCGGCCTGTTCGAGGCGGCGACCTCGCTCTTCATGGAGCTCGGCTTTGGTGCGGTGGCCTGGGACTACTCGGGCTCCACGATCTTCGGGCTCTTCCCCGACCCGATCGCCGCGATCTTTGCCGGGCGCACCTCGACCCTCTTCATGTGCATGTGGGGCGCGCTCGGCTTCGTGTGGATCAAGCTCTGCCTGCCGTGGATGCTCAAGCTCATCAACCTCATCCCGTGGAAGGTCCGCTACTCGTTCACCACGCTCTGCGCCGTCCTCATGCTCGTGAACGGCGTCATGACGCTCGAGGCGCTGGACTGCTGGTTCGAGCGGCTCTCCGGCATCCCGCAGACCACGCCCATCGAGCAGTTCTACGCCGAGCACTACGACAACGACTACATGGCGCACCGCTTCGAGTCCATGACCATCACGCCGGACGACTCCGCCCGTGTGGACGGCGCCGGGCGCACCGACGCGGCCGAGGCCGACGAGTCCGTGATCGAGAAGGACGCCGACGAGACGTTCGAGGACGTTGCATGACGGAGGCGACGGAGCGGAGGCGTCCGCGTTGGGGGCTGCGCGTTCTTCTCGGCCTGCTGATCGTTGTGGTCGTGGCGGGCATCGCGCTGTTCGTGGCGGTGCAGCACCGGCTCGACCAGCGCAGCCGCGGCGAGGGCGTGGTCCAGGCCCCGAGCGAGTTCGCCGCGCTGGAGAACTCGACCGGCCGCACCGGTGCCTTCACCGCGAGCATCGACTTCACGAGCATGGCAACGGGCGCCGAGACCATCTCCACCGAGGTCGCCTGGGACGACGAGTGGTTCTTCCAGGACCCCACGGTCTACAACCACGAGCTCGCCACCACGTGCTCGGTGCTCTCGGCCGTGGCCAACTCGGAGTCCGCGTACTACCAGGCGGGATCGACCTCGCCGGCCTACATGGAGCAGGCGCTGGCCGAGCTGGGCTTCGAGGAGATCTCCACGGCGTCCTACCAGTACCGCAGCGAGATCTTCGACGAGGTCGTGGACTTCATCACCGGCACGGACGACGTCGTTGCCTACTCGGTGGCCACCAAGCGCGTGACCAGCGCGAGCGGGGCCGAGAAGACCCTCTTCCTGGTGTCGATCCGCGGCAGCTACGGCTCGGAGTGGCTGAGCGACCTCAACATGGGTAGCGCTGCGACCTACGACATGGAGGAGATCACGCACGAGGGCTTCTCCGAGGCCGCGCGCGAGATCGTGGACGAGCTCGCGGCGCGCATCACCGAGGAGGCGGGCCTCGACGGCACCGATGACATCTGCCTGCTCTTCACCGGACACTCGCGCGGCGCGGCCACGGCCAACCTCGCCGCCGCGTACGCCGACGAGATGAGCCAGGGCATGCGCGTGCTCGCGCCGCTCGAGAGCATCTACTGCTACACCTTTGCCACGCCCACGGTCACGACCTTCGACAACTCGCGTGACGCGCTCTACGGCAACATCTTCAACGTCATGAACCCGAGCGACCTGGTGCCGCGCCTGCCGCTCNNNGCCATGTGCGAGGTCTTCGAGGCCAACACGGGCGTGGAGAGCCCCTACGTCCCCGAGGACCGAGAGCGCGTGGAGAAGCTCGTGGCAGACCTGGGGCGCGAGATCCCCACGGCCGACGACCTCGCGACGCTCGGCGGCGGCGCCACCGTCGTGAAGGACCTCCTCGCCGACGTGAACCCCATGCAGGTCCTCTACGGTCACTATCCGAGCGTCTACATCGCTTGGATGCAGTCTCTGGACACGCTCGGCTAGACGTCGTGCGCCAACACGGCGCCAGCGCCCGCCAGTCAACGTGTGGCGAGGGGCGGCCCTTGCCGCTATCATCGATCCAAGCAACAGAAGGGAGCACATCAATGAAACTCGCCATCGGAAACGACCACACCGCTCTCGCCATCAAGGCGGAACTCCTCGAGCATCTGGCGCAGCGCACCGACGTCGAGCTGGTCGACGTTGGCACCAACGCGCCCGAGAGCTACGACTACGCCATCAGCGCCTACCGCGTCTCGCGGCTCGTGGCGGACGGCGAGGTTGACGGCGGCATTCTCATCTGCGGTACGGGCGTTGGCATCAGCCTTGCCGCCAACAAGGTGCACGGCATCCGCGCCTGCGTGTGCTCCGAGCCCTACTCCGCCGAGCTCTCCAAGCGTCACAACAACTCCAACGTCATCTGCTTCGGCGCGCGCGTCGTGGGACCCGAGGTCGCCAAGCAGATCGTCGACGCCTGGCTGAACGCCGAGTTCGAGGGCGGCCGCCACGAGCGTCGCGTGAACCAGATCATGGAGATTGAGGGGACCCAGCACCTGGCCGCCGCAGAGGGCTAGGACGGGACGTCCTTCTCGCCCCGTGGGCGCCTAGCGCAGATTAGTGTACATAATCCAGGTGGTATTAAACTGGTTTCCTGCGGATATATGAAATCAAACCGGATTATGCGCACTAATCGCGCGAGAGGCCGGCGTGCCGGACGGGGATTCCCGCAGCGCGCGCAGCGTCGAGCAGTTCGGCGTTGCGCGCGTTTCCTGTTCCAAAGGCGTCCACGCAGCAGATGACCTCGCGGCAGGCGAGAAGGACCTCACGGGCGCGGGCCACCGCCCCCGGGCTCACGGGCTCGAAGTCCCGCTCGAAGATCGCCCGCGAGGCGAGGCTGCGCGCGAGCAGGCCGTCTGCGTCATGCTCGTGCAGCACGCCCGTGGCAAACGGCATGCCCTCGCGGGCGAGCCGCCGGAAGATCGCCGCCCCCGCTCCGCCGCCGGCGATGACAAAGACCTCCGGCTCGCCCTCGGGCCGCGCGAGCTCCAGGCTGCCAAAGGACGGGTCGTAGGCGCCCGGCGCCAGGTCGTAGAGCTCGGAGATGCGTTCGGCGGTGAAGACCTCGTCGGGTGTCCCCTGAAACGCCACGCGCCCGTCCTTGATGCAGATCACGTGGTCGGCCGCCTTCTGCGCGAGGTCGACCTCGTGCAGCGATGCCACCACGGCGATGCTGCGTTCGCGTGCCTCGTGGCGCAGGAGGCACAGCACGTCCAGCTGCGAGCGAATGTCCAGATACGAGGTGGGCTCGTCGAGCAGCAACACCTGCGGCTCCTGGCAGAGCGCGCGGGCGAGAAGAACGCGCTGTCGCTGCCCATCGCTCACGTGGGCAAAGTCGCGGCTTGCGAGCGGGAGCACGCCCGTCGCCTCCATGGCCGCGATGACGGCCTCGTCGTCCTTCTCGCCCAGGACGCCCAGGCGCCCGGTGAACGGGTAGCGGCCCGCCTCCACCACGTCACGGCAGGTGAGAAGCTCGGTCTGGGGTCGTCCGGTGAGCATGACGGCCATGGTGCGGGCGCGCTCCGTCGCGGCTACGTCGCCCAGCTCCCGCCCAAGGAGCTCGACGGTTCCGCCGAGTGCGCGGAGCTGCCCGGCCACGGTGCGCAGGATCGTGGTCTTGCCTGAGCCGTTGGGACCGATGAGCGCCACGACCTGACCGGGGCGCACCGCGAGGCAGATGTCGCGCACGAGCGCTCGCGCGCCGTGCCCCACATTCAGCCCACGGAGCTCCAGCATGTTGCTGCCCTCGATCATCGCGACCCCCCGCGGAGCATGAGGGCGATGACGATCGGCGCGCCAAAGACGGCGGTGACGGCGCTCACGGAGAGCTCGACGGGCGAGAAGAGCGTGCGCGCGACGAGGTCGCACCCGCAGCAGAAGACCGCGCCCGTGAGCAGGCACGCGGGGGTCACGTAGAGCGGCCGCGACGACCCCACGCCGCGCTTGGCCAGGTGCGGCGCCGCGATGCCCACGAACGAGACGGGTCCCGCAAAGGCGGCGACGCAGGCGGAGAGCAGGCTGGACACGAGTACGATGAGCATGCGCAGCGCGCCCACGTTGACGCCCACGCTCTGCGCGTGTGGCTCCCCGAGCTGGTAGGCGGCGAGCGGTTTGGAGAGCGCAAAGACCGCCGCGCTCATGGCGAGCACGACCACGGCGACGATGCCCACGTCGGACCACGTGGCGCCCGAGAAGCTCCCCCGCGACCAGTTGTCCAGGTTGACGATCGACTGGTCGTCGGCAAAGGCGATCAGGAAGTTGGTGACGGCCGAGCAGATGTAGCCCACCATCACGCCGGCCACGATGAGCATGCTCTGGGAGCGCACGCGGTGCGAGATGAGCAGCACGAAGCCCATCGTGACGAGCGATCCCGCCGCGGCCGCGCCCACGGACAGCGCGGGGCTCATGACCTGCCCCGCTCCCAGGGCCACGATCATCACGAGCGCGACCACGAGCTTGGCGCCGGAGGAGACGCCCAGCACAAAGGGGTCGGCGATGGGGTTGTTGAAGAACGTCTGCAGCAGGAAGCCCGAGAGCGAGAGCGCCCCGCCCAGAAGCACCGCCTCGATGGCGCGCGGCAGGCGGATCTGCCAGATGACCTGGGCCGCGGTCGACGTGTCGCCGGGTCCGTCGGCCAGGATGCGCAGCACCTCCGCGGGCGACGTCTCCACGCTGCCCAGGCAGAGGTTGGCCACAAAGAGCGCGCCCAGGGCGAGAAGGACCGCCAGGTCAAAGGCCGTCGCCCGCCGCGCCCGAGCGTTCTTGTCGCCCGCCGCGCGCGCCACTAGTCCAGCCGCCAGACGTAGGTGGTGGGCTCGTCCGTGTTGGTGAGGGCGCGACGCAGGTCAAAGATGATGTCTGCCATGCTCGTGATCTGTTGGTAGAGGTTGGCGTCGCAGGTCCAGACGTCCCCGTTGCGCACGGCGGTAAAGTCCGCGAGCAGCGCATTCTTCGTAACAAGGTCCTCGAGGCTGGTCACGCCGTCGTCGATCGTGCCGTTGTAGATAATGACGTCCGCGTCGCGGGCGCCCTCGTAGAAGCGCTCCATCTCCACGGTCACGGTGGTGGGGGATGAGTCGGCGGCGCCTTCCTCCGCAAAGCTCACGTACTCGCCGCCTGCCGCCTCGATCATCTGGGCAAAGTAGTCGCCGGCACGGCGCGTCACGGCAGCGCCGTCCTCGTTGACGTAGAAGAAGGCGACGGTTTTGCCCACGGAACCCTCGGCCGCGGCATCCTCCACGCGGGCAGATACGTCGTCAAAGACCGCTGCTGCCTCGTCCTCGCGGCCAAAGACCGCACCCATGAGCCTGATCCACTCCAGGCGCCCGAGCATGTCCTCCTCGCGGCTCGACTGCTCCATGAGGACGGTCACGCCCAGCTCCTCGAGCTTGGCGCGAACCTCGGGCACGTGGTCGATGTTGGTGTTCTCGATCGCGAGCGGGCAGCCCTTGGCGGCGATGAGCTCGTAGTCCGGCTCGCGGTAGAGGCCGCCGTAGGTGATCTCGCCGCTTTCCAGGCGAGCGGTGAACGCGTCGACGGGGGAGTCCTCGGCGCGTACCGAGGAGACGGAGACCGCATCGAGCGCCCCGATGGCGTCCACGAGGCAGATCATGCCGGTGGAGACCAGGTAGACGTTGGCGAGCGGCTGCTGGATCACGGCGACGCCGGCAGGGGGCTCGGCTGGGGGGTCGGTTCCCTCGGGCACGATGAGCAGGCGGTCCCCGCTGGCGAGCGTGGCGAGCCGGCAGCCTCCGTCGTAGGCGTCAAGCGAGAACTGCGTGGCGTGGGAGAGGGGAACGGGCGTGGGCGTGCCGAGCGCGTCGAGGCCCTCTGGCTGCGGCTCGTCGTCCTTCTCGGCAGAGCAGCCGACGAGGGCCAGGGGCGCAAGAAGCCCGAGCCCCACGGCTGCCCTGCGGGTAAGAGACGCGCTCATGGTCCTCCATCTCGACGAGGTCGAACCCCTTCATGATACGTCGACTGCGCGATGTTGCCGCGGTTCGGGCCCGCCCCGCTGTTTTGGGCAACAAGTTTGATGTCCTTCTCGTCTGAGCATCAAGGCTTTTGCCCACTACCCCGCAAATCGCGGCAAAACCCGCAAAACTGGTGAGAAGAACCTCTCGCCGTACGTCCGTACATAAAACCTTTGCCCCAAAACCATCGAATAATTGGTGCCGTTGGAGACCCTGGAGGGATCTGGATCCCCCTTCATCCCCTCCGATGACGGGTGTGTACACCCCTCCGCAGCTCTCGAAGTATTGGCAAGCCCGCTGCCTGCGGTTTTACAGCCGATTATAATCGTCCGCACTCAAACGGGTGTACATAACCGGCATAACCGGCATGCGCTCTCTCCCGCATGATGAGTGTTGGCATCAGACGGGGGGGACAACATGCGCGCCGAGAAGATCGGAGGCGGAGCCGATCGTGCTCGCGCTTCTCGCCCGCGCGGTCGCGACGGTTCGCGCGCACGCGGCCGCATGGCACGTGGACGAGAAGAGAGTCGGGCTTCTCGGCTGCTCGGCGGGGGCGCATCTCTGCGCTACGTACACGCCGCCCACGTTTCTCTGGCACCTGGTCGTGGACGCCACTCGATGGCTCGCGTAACGCGGGATTACTGGAAATCCCGACTTACGCGCGCCGATAAGATCGCGTAGGTCGGGATTGTTGCCTGTTTGGACACGAATCCCGACTTGCGCGTGCGTCGGGGGAGGTCCGAGCACGCGCTACTCGGGATTCGTGGCGCGCATGCCCGCGCTACTCGGGATTCTTGGCAGGCGGGCGTGCTGCCGGGCAGGCCTGTGCACAACCGTCGACAAAAGACCCGCGCGCCGCGGGCAGGCGGCGAGCGGGTCCCAGACGAGTCTGCGAGACGGGCTACTTGACCGTGAGCACCGGCACGTCCACGGAGCGCAGCACGCCAAAGCTCACGCTGCCGATCATGCCGCGCAGCGCACCGAGGCCGCGCCGCCCCATGACCACGAGGTCGATGTCATGGCTCCGCACGTACTCCGCGATGCCCTCGACCGGCGAGTTGGAGATGACCGCGTCGGCCACGATCTCGCACTGGGAGTCGTCACGGCTCTGCTCGATGAGCGCCTGGGCGTCCGAGCAGGCGTTCTCCGCCACGGACTGCATGATGCGCTCGTAGCTCGTGGGATCGACCACGGCGTAGGGCGTCTCGAGCGCGTTGGCCAGGAGCGTGGGGTCGGGCAGGCTCGAGGAGGGTATGACGGTCATCACGTGTACCTTCGCCTCTGGATAGGGCCCGGCCAGGCCAAGCGCGATGTGCAGGGCGCTCTTTGCGTGATCGGACTCGTCGTAGGGAACCAGGATGTTCTTGAAGTACATGGTTGCCTCCCTCGTTGCGAACGTGCCGTCTATCCGCGTTATACCCCTCGTTCGGTCGTCGGCCGCCGCGCTCGGCGAGCGTGGGCGAGAAGTCCGTGGGCGCGTATCATGGTGGCGTCGCATCGCAAGGGAGGCGCTCATGCGCGTCACGGTTCTGATGGAGAACAGCACCCCCTCGAGCCGCCTCGCCGCGCGGCACGGTCTCAGCCTGTGGCTGGAGCTCGCCGACGGCCGGCGCGTCCTCTTTGACATGGGGCCCGACGAGGCGTTTCTTGCCAACGCGCACACGCTCGCCGTGGACGTGGCCTCGGCGGACCTCGCGGTGCTCTCTCACGGCCACTACGACCACGGCGGCGGGCTGCCCGCATTTCTCGCCACCTGCGCGCGAGCCGGCCGGGACGTGCCCGTCTACGTGCGCGAGCACGCCTTCGAGGAGCACGTTTCCGGGACTCCCGACCACCATCACGCGATCGGGTTGGACCCGGCGCTCGCCGCGGACCCGCGCGTGCGCCCGGTGGGCGAGAAGCACGATCTGGGCGCCGGGCTCACGCTCTTCTCGACCTCGCGTCGCCGCCACGCGGCCGCCAGGTCAAACGCGCGCCTGCTCACGAGGGATGCGAGCGGTGGCCTTGTGGCGGATGACTTTGCGCACGAACAGAGCCTGCTGGTGGAGGAGGGCGGTCGGCACGTCCTGGTCTCCGGCTGCTCGCACGGCGGGATCTTGAACCTCATGGACGCCGCGGAGGAGCTGATCGGTGCGCCGCTCGACGCGGTGGTGGCGGGATTCCACCTCATGGACCCGAGCGGCGGCACGGTGGAGGACTCCGGGCTCACCCGCGCGCTCGCCCAGGAGCTGGCCGCGCGGCCCACGCGCTACCTCACGTTCCACTGCACCGGTACCGACGCGTTCTCGCTGCTGCGGGACGTCCTCGGTGAGCGCGTGGGCTACCTCCACGTGGGCAGTCGCACGGTGGTGTGAGCTGCCGGGCGGTTACAATCGTCTCAGTCGTCTTCGGGAGGTTCGCATGCCCCAGATCATTGGCGCCCTGTTCGCCCTGCTCGTCGTTGCGTTTGTCGTCTCGCTCGTGATCTCGTTTCTGGTCAACATCGTTGCGGGCGCGCTCTCCATGCTGCCGGCGATCTTTGTGATCGTGGTCATCTGGTTCTTCGTGAAGGGCGGGAAGATTCACATCGACTTCCCCAACCGATGCGACCGCGACGACCGCTGGTAGGGGGCGAGAAGACCATGGCAACGCCCGAGTTCATCCTCAAGCTGCGTGAGAAGATCGGCCACGACCTGCTGTGGCTCATCGGCGTGACCGCCTACGTGGAGGACGGCGAGGGGCGCGTGCTCCTGGGCCGGCGCTCCGACACGGGGGAGTGGGCGCTTGTCTACGGCATCAACGAGCCGGGCGAGGAACCGGCTGACACGGTCGCGCGCGAGGTCGCCGAGGAGACGGGCGTGGACGTGGTGCCCACGGACCTGGTTCACGTGCAGGCCCAGCACTACGAGACCGTCTACGCCAACGGGGACCGCACACAGTATCTGGACCTCATGTTCGTGTGCCGGCTCGCCGAGGGCGGCAGCGCCGAGCCGCGCATAGCCGACGACGAGAGTCTCGCAGTTGGCTGGTTCGCGCCAGATGCGCTGCCGGAGCCGCTCGCGACCTCGACGGTCGAGCGTCTCGCCGCGCTCGCCGCATGGCGAGAGGCGGGCGCGAGCAGGGCGCTCTTCTCGTTTGGGGGATAGTCGGGTCGCTACCAGCGGATCGTGTAGGGGTCCTTGGTGAACGAGCAGAACGTGGCGGTGACGTTCTCCAGGGCAAAGACCTCGCAGTTGCCGTCGTCCGCGGCGTACATGGACTGCAGCTCGGGATACTCGGCAAGCACGGACTCGCGGGCCTCCAGGCGGTCGTCGAGCACGGCGTCCGCCTCGACGCGCAGCCACGAGCCGTCCTCGCCCATCGCGCATATCGCCACGCGCGGGTGGGCGAGCATCTGCTCGGAGACGGCCTTGACCTTGCCGGTCTGGATATAGAGCTTGCCCTCGAACTTGGCGATGGTGCCAAACGGGCGCACCTGCGGGTCGCCCTTCTCGTCGACGGTTGCCAAGAAGTACGTGGGGTTGGTCTTGAGGTAGGCAAGAACCTCGTCCATGGGCGCTCCTCTCCGCGGGCGGTCGTTGACGTTACTGTACCCCGGCTGCGGTGCGGGCGTGAGGTTCTTCTCGCCAGCGCGACGCTTTGCTAGGGGCGGCGCCGGCGCGGGTGCGGACGGCCGTCGTCCAGGATGACGGCGAGCCCGGCGATGACGACGAACGCGATGAAGATGAGCTTCTTCATGATGGCCTCCCTGTCTTGGTTGTTGGGACCATCGTCGTTCTTGGGACGGTTGGGAGCCATCGATGCGGCTTACTGCCGGCTTTCACTTTCGTAAGGTTGTAGCGCGGCGCCCCTTTTCCGCAAACTGTCGCCTCCTGCTGCCCGCGAGCCTTCCGAGCGGCCTACGGGCAGTTATTGCCGACAGTTTGCGAAACGGGAGGCGAGACGGACCTCGGCTCGTGGCGTCAACGGTGCGCGTGGTGCGCCCTCTGCCCCCAAAACCTAGGTTGTGGGGCAAAGGATTTATGCATAGCCGAGAAGAGCATCAAACCTGTTGCCCAAAACCGGAAGGTTTCGTTGGGGCAACAGCATCTCGCGTGCACGGGCGACGCGGGGCCGCCTGTCGTAGAATGGGGCGCAGCCAAGATAGGAGGACCCATGCCCCTTACCAGAGAAGACGTCGCGGGCATCGCGGACTACGCGCGGATCGCGCTCACGCCCGAGGAGCTCGACGAGATGACCGCGTACATGAACGACGCCATTGACCTGCTCGAACCCATCCGCGCCTACGACCTCGAGGGCGTGGAGCCCACGTTCCACCCCATCGGCGACCTCTCCAACGTGATGGCCGACGACGTGCCGGATACCGAGGTGCGCCATCTGCCCGTGGACGTGGCGCTCAAGAACGCCGCCGCGTCCCGCGACCGCAGCTTCCGCGTGCCGTCCATCCTCGGCGACCAGGGGGGTGACCGCTAATGGCAAACTTCGACCAGCTCTCCGCGCGCGAGATCGCGGCGGGCGTCGCAAACGGTGACTTCACCGCAGTCGAGGTGGCCCGCGCCGCGCTCGACGCCGTGGAGGCCCGCGACGGCGAGGTCAAGGCGTTCCTGCAGGTCTCCGCGGACCTCGCGCTCGCGGCGGCCGAGGCCACGGACAAGGCCCGCGCGGCGGGCGAGAAGCTCGGTCCTCTCGCCGGCGTTCCCGTTGCCTTCAAGGACAACATGCACCTCGTGGGCACCCGCACCACCTGCGCCTCGCGCATGCTCGCCAACTACGAGTCCACGTTCACGGCTACCTGCGTCCAGCGCATGCTCGACGCCGGCGCCACGCCCGTGGGCAAGACCAACATGGACGAGTTCGCCTTCGGCAGCTCCACCGAGTCCTCTGCCTTCCACCCCACGGCCAACCCGTGGGACACCGAGCGCGTCCCGGGCGGCTCCTCGGGCGGCTCCGCTGCTGCCGTTGCCGCCGGCGAGGTCACGGTCTCGCTGGGCTCCGACACCGGCGGCTCCATCCGCCAGCCGGCCTCCCTCTGCGGCGTCGTGGGCCTCAAGCCCACCTATGGCGCGGTCAGCCGCTACGGCGTGGTGGCCTTTGGCTCCTCGCTCGATCAGGTCGGCCCCTTTGGCCGCAGCGTCGAGGACGTGGCCCTGGCCATGAACGCGCTCACCGCCGGCGGGCGCGACCCGTGGGACTCCACGAGCCAGCCGGTCGACGTCGATTTCCTCGCCCACCTGAACGACCCGGTCGAGGGCCGCCGCGTGGGCGTCGTGCCCGCCCTCATGGAGGCCGCCGGCCTCACCGACGAGGTCCGCGACGCCGTCGCCGCCGCCGGCCGCGCCCTGCGGGACCAGGGCGCCGAGCTCGTGGAGGTTGACCTTCCCAACATCGCCTCCGCCATCGCGGCCTACTACGTGATCGCGCCGTGCGAGGCATTCTCCAACCTCGCGCGCTTCGATGGCGTGCGCTACGGCTACCAGGAGCGGGGCTGCGCCACGCTGGCCGAGCAGACCTCGCTCTCCCGCGCGCACGGCTTTGGCGAGGAGGCCAAGCGCCGCCAGATGCTGGGCGCCTACCTCCTCTCCAGCGGCACCTACGACAAGTACTACTACCCGGCTCAGCAGGTCCGCACCCTCATCACGGCCGACTACGCCCGCGCCTACGAGAAGTGCGACGTCATCCTCATGCCGGCCGCCCCGCGCACGGCGTTCAAGTTCGGCGAGATGAGCGACCCCACGCAGATGTACGCCTCCGACCTGTTCACGATCTCCAACAACATCGTCGGCAACGGCGGCGTCTCCGTGCCGCTGGGCCTGGGCGCGCAGAGCGGCCTGCCGGTCTCCGCGCAGCTGCAGGGCCCGGCCTTCGCCGACGCCAGCCTGCTCACGTTCGCGCGCGCGATCGAGCGGTCCTTCTCGCCCGACGGCGGGGCCCCCGTCGCGCCCGCGTTTGCCGGGAAGGGGGGTGAGCTCGCATGAAGAAGCTCGCCGAGGTCCTGCGCGACTGGGAGGCCGTGATCGGCCTCGAGGTCCACACCGAGCTCACCGCGCTCGAGACCAAGATGTTCTGCAACTGCCGGCTCTCCCACGACGACGAGCCCAACACCAACGTCTGCCCCGTCTGCCTGGGCATGCCGGGCGCGCTGCCCGTGCCCAACGAGAGGGCCATCGAGTCGATCGTGATGGCGGGCCTTGCCACCAACTGTGAGATACAGCGCCACTCGATGTTCTACCGCAAGCACTACTTCTATCCGGACATGGCCAAGAACTTCCAGACCACGCAGGGCCCCGTGGCGTTCTGCATGCACGGCCACCTGGACCTGGAGGTCAGCGGGGCCGGCGCCAAGGAGCGCCCGGACGGCACCGTCGAGAAGGACGCGGACGGCACCTACGTCGCGCCCATCCGTATCCTGCGCATCCACATGGAGGAGGACGCCGCCAAGATGGTGCACGTCGGCGGCGAGGAGGGCCGCATCACCGCGGCAACGGAGTCCCTCATCGACTACAACCGCTGCGGCACGCCGCTGATCGAGCTCGTCACCGAGCCCGACCTGCGCACGCCCGAGGAGGCGCGCCTCTTCATGGAGAAGCTGCGACAGACCTTCCTCACGCTCGGCATCTCCGACTGCTCGCTCGAGAACGGCTCCATGCGCTGCGACGGCAACATCTCCCTGCGCCGTCGCGGCTCCACGGAGTTCGGCACCAAGACCGAGATGAAGAACATCAACTCGTTCAAGAGCCTGCACGACGCACTCGAGTACGAGATTTGCCGCCAGGCCGAGGTGCTCGAGGAGGGCGGCATCGTCTACCAGGAGACGCGCCACTGGGAGCCATCGCGGCGGCGCACCGTGGTCATGCGCGTCAAGGAGACCGCGGACGACTACCGCCTCTTCCCGGACCCGGACCTCGCGCCCTTCGACCTCACGGACGAGTTCGTCGAGCGCTGCCGCGCGCGCATCCCCGAGCTGCCGGATGCCAAGCGCGACCGCTACATGGCCGACCTAGGCCTCAAGCGCGCCGACGCCGCCCAGCTCGCGGGCGACCCGGCCGTGGCCGCCTTCTTCGAGGACGCGCTCGCCGCGGCAGGCGAGAAGAGCGCGGAGACCGTGACCAAGGTCATGGTGAACCTCGTCCCCAGCTACGACGCGCTCACGCCCGCGCAGGTCGCGAGCCTCTCGGCGCTTCTCGCCGAGGACGCGATCACGTTCGCCCAGGCGCGCGAGGTGCTCGACGCCGTGAACGGCACCGGCGAGGACCCGGCAGCCTACGTGGACGCCCACGGGATGCGCCAGTCCACCGACGAGGGCGCGCTCGGCGCCATCGTGGACGAGGTGCTCGGGCGCTGCACGGACCAGGTCCAGCAGTACCGCGACGGCAACAAGAAGGTGCTCGGGTTCCTCGTGGGCCAGTGCATGAAGGCGGCCAAGGGCTCCGGCAACCCCAAGGCGTTCAACAAAATGCTCGCGGAGCGGCTCGAGGCGTAGGGACCCGGGACCCCGGCAATCCGGCTCCAGAAGATCCGGCGCTCAGACAGCTTGCCGAGAAGAACGCTCGGCAAGAACTCGCGGCGGACCTTCAAGGGCCGGATTGCCGGGGTCCTCCCGTACTCCCCGAGCACCGTTCCGACCGATACGGGGGCGTGCGTAAGTCGGGATTACTGGAAATCCTGACTTACGCGTTCCGTCATGATGCGGCGCGAGCTGCTAGACTTCCGGGGCGAGAGTGGGCATCGCGCGCGGGAGGAGCCAGCGGTGGGCGAGAAGGACGTGCAGGTCGCAGAGGGTGTCGAACCAGTCGCGGAGGAGATGACTCCCGACGAGGCGCGTCGCGCGGAGAGGCTCTCCCGGCGCCGCATGGCATACAGCTTTCCGCAGTTCTTCTGTCTGCTCAACCTCGGCCTCATCCTCACGGCGGTGGCGCTGGTGCTCTTCAAGACGCCCAACCACCTGGCCTTCGGCGGTACCACGGGCTTTGCGATCCTGCTCAACACGGCGCTGCCGGCACTTCCCGTCTCGGTGTACATGTGGATCCTGAACGCCGCGCTCGTCCTTCTCGGCCTGGTCTTCCTGGAGCGAAAGGCGGTGCTGTGGAGCGCGTTCGCGTCGTTCGCGCTCTCGGGCTACACCTCGCTCTTCGAGTGGCTGTTCCCCGTCACCGCCTCCATAACTGGCGACCTGTGGCTCGACGTCTGCTTTGCGGTGCTACTGCCGGCCGTGGGATCGGCGTTGGTCTTTGACATCGGTGCCTCCACGGGCGGCACGGACATCCTCGCCATGATCCTGCGCAGGCGTACCGACATCGAGATCGGCAAGGCGCTCTTCGCCGTGGACGTGGGCGTGGTCGTGGCCGCGATCGGGCTCTACGGCGCGCGCGTGGGCCTCTACTGCGTGCTGGCGCTCATCGGCAAGACCTTCGTGGTGGACGGCTTCATCGAGTCCATCCGCCAGCGCAAGGTCTGCCAGGTGATCTGCGACCACCCGCGCGACGTGGAGGAGTTCATCGTCAAGAAGCTGGGTCGCACCGCCACGGTGACCTTTGGCTGGGGCGCGTACTCCGGCAGGCGCCAGACCATCCTCACGAGCGTGCTCTCGCGCCGCGAGGCCATGAAGCTGCGACTTTTCGTGCGCGCGCAGGATCCGGGCGCCTTTATCACCATAGTGAGCAGCTCGGAGATAGTCGGGCGCGGCTTCCGTGGCGTGAACTGACGCGCGCCGGGGCGCTCCTTGAGTCCTCTTTTGGAGGTTTGGGTTCATCGTCTCCGCCGCGAAAGGGAGGCCCATCCGTAAAATGCCAGCTCAGCTGATTATATGAAATTGTATGTGACTCCGAGAGGCCCTGGCGTGAACCCAAACCAGAAAACGGTTTGGGTTCACGTTCTCGAGCGATTGAGCCCAAGAGAAAACCACCAAGCCCGTTACCTGCGGCTTCTCCCGGAATGCCACCACGTGAGCAAAACCGACGAACCCAAACCTCCAAGGGGAGGGCTCGCTACTCCGTGGCGCGGGCCTCGTCGAGGTAGTTGTAGAGCGTGTACTTGGAGATGCCAAAGTACTTGCAGACCTTGGGACCGCTCTTGGTGATGAGGAACGCGCCCGTGTCGTTGAGGTAGCGGATCGCGCGGACCTTCTCCTCCTTGGTCATGAGCGCCACGGGCGTGCCTACGAGTTGGACGCTCTGCTCGATGAGGTCGTCCAGCAGGTCCGCCACGCTGCGCACGATCGGCTCCGGCTCGCGCGGCGCGCTGGGGCCTGTGCCCACGACCTCGGCGATCGTGTCGCCCATCGCGCGCAGGATCGTGATGTCGTAGTTGACGGCAAAAATGCCCACTGTGCGGCCGTCGTCGTCGCGGATGAAGACGGTCGAGGACTTGAGGATCTTGCCGTCCGCCGTCTTGGTGAGGTAGGCCAGGCGGTCCTCGAGCCGCTCCGCGCCGGCGTGCAGCGCCTCCAGCACCACGTGGCTCGGCCCGTCGCCGAGCTTGCGGCCGGTGACGTGGCCGTTTTCGATCGCGACGATCGAGTGGCTGGGGTCGGCCGCCTCCAGGTCGTGCACAACGACCTCGCACCCGCTGCCAAACTGCAGCGCGAGCGCGTGGGCGAGCCGCTTGTAGAAGTCGAGCTGTGCCTCGGTCATGGCGTTCTCCTCGCTCCGTGTGAACGAGAGAAGATGGTACCCGAAAAGACGGACCAGCCAAACTTTTTGTTTGGTCCCCGCACGTCGGCAGACGCCCAGAAGAAGCCGAGAAAAACGCCCTGACGTCGCGTTATATCACGCCGTGGACAACGAAAACTTTTTGAAGTCCCGCCCGCGTCCGACCGCTCACGCCCCGCAACCTACCGTCTAACAGATTTTCATCGAAGCAGACAATTTGTTAGCACGCCCCGCGCAATACTATCGAAACATAGTCGGAGCATCGTGGAGAGGACGATTATGGCGAAGACGCAAGCGGTGGAGGAGAAGGGGTCCTCCGCGATTCTGTTCCAGCGCGAGGGGATGCCGCCCATCGGCGAGATGCTGCCCTGCGCCCTCCAGCACGTGCTGGCGTCCTTTGCCGGCATCATCACGCCCGCGATTCTCATCGCGGCCACGTTCAACTTCACCGCCCAAGAGAAGACCGACATCATCCAGGTCGCGCTGATCCTCTCCGCCATCGACACCGCGCTGCAGGCCTTTGCGCCGTTCCGTCGCATCGGCGGCAACCTGCCGATCGTCATGGGCGTGTCGTTCGCGTTCCTGCCGGCGCTGCAGGCCATGGGCGCCACGTTCTCCTTCGGTGCGCTGCTCGGCGGCGAGATCGTGGGCGGCGTCGCGGCCATCCTCTTTGGCATCTTCTACGGCAAGCTCAAGGCCTTCTTCCCGCCGGTGGTTACGGGCACGGTAATCTTCACGATCGGCGTCTCGCTCTACCCGACGGCCATCAAGTACATGGCCGGCGGCGAGGGCACCCCGCTCTGGGGCACGCCGCAGGCCTGGTGCGTGGCGCTCGTCACGTTTGCCGTGGTCTTTGGTCTCAACAACTTTGCCAAGGGCACGCTCAAGCTCGGCAGCGTCTTCTTTGGCATGATCGCCGGCATCATCGTGTCCGCGCCCTTCGGCATGCTGGACTTCTCCGCTGTGGGCACTGCCGGCGTCTTTGCGTTCCCCAAGATCATGCCGTACCCGATCGAGTTCCACCCCGAGGTCTGCATCACGCTCGCCGTGGTCTACCCGATGGTCGCCATCCAGGTCATCGGCGACGTCTCCGCCGCCTGCCTCGGCGCCATGGACCGCATGCCTACCGAGCGCGAGCTCTCCGGCGCCATCGTCTCCCAGGGCGCGACGTCGCTCGTCTCCGCCTTCATCGGCGGACTGCCCACCTCCGCGCTGGGCCAGAACGTCGGCATCATCTGCTCCAACAAGGTCGTCAACAAGTGGGTCTTCGTGACCGTGGCGGCGGTCTTCGCCGCGGCGGGCCTGCTGCCGCAGCTCTCCGCGCTGCTCACGGCCATCCCGCAGCCGGTCATCGGCGGCGCCACGGTGGGCGTCTTTGGCACGATCACCATGAACGGCGTCCGCATGTTCACCAAGGACGGCCTCACCCCGCGCGTCACCACGATCGTGGGTACCTCGGTCGTCTTTGGCCTGGGCATCTGGATGGCGTCGGGGTGCCTCGCGGGCGAGGGCATGCCCAGCTGGGTGACCACCGTCATCGGCTCCAACGCCATCACCCCGGCCGCCATCATGGCCATCGCCCTCAACCTGATCCTCCCCAAGCCCGAGAAGTGATCCAAAAGGGGACAGACCCCTTTTGGATCATTCCGCAGAAAAGAGGGGCGAGAAGAACGGTCTTCTCGCCAGACAGATAGGAGACGTCATGCTGCTCGTCACCAACGGTCGCGTCATCACGCGCGACGCCGGCAACGCCTACCTCGAGAACGGAGCCGTCGCCATCGACGGCGAGAGGATCGCCGAGGTCGGCGACGCCGCGGCCCTTGCCGAGAAGTACCCCGAGGCAGAGGTCGTGGACGCCCGCGGCGGCGTCATCATGCCGGGCCTCGTGAACTGCCACACCCACATCTACTCCGGCCTGGCGCGCGGACTGTCCATCAAGGGCTGCAACCCCACCAACTTCCTCGAGAACCTCGAGCAGCAGTGGTGGAAGATCGACGACAACCTCACGCTCGACGGCACCCGCGCGAGCGCCTACGCAACCGTGCTCGACAGCCTGCGCGACGGTGTGACCACGATCTTCGACCACCACGCGAGCTTCTGCGAGATCCCCGGCTCCCTCTTTGCGATCAAGGACGTCTGCGAGGAGACGGGCATCCGCGCGTGCCTGTGCTACGAGACCTCCGACCGTCGCGGCGAGGAGAAGCGCGACCAGTCGATCGCCGAGAACGCCGAGTTCGCGCGGTGGGCGGCAAAGCAGGACTCCGGCATGATCGCCGCCATGTTCGGCGGCCACGCCACCTTCACGCTCTCCGACGAGACGATGGACAAGATGGCCGAGGCCAACGACGGCCTCACCGGCTTCCACATCCACGTCTGCGAGGGCATGAACGACGTCTGGGACAGCCGCCTGAACCGCGGCGGCATCTCGCCGATCGAGCGCCTGCTGCAGCACGACCTCCTGGGCCCGCGCACGATGCTCGGCCACTGCATCCACGTCACGCCCGCCGAGATGGACATCATCAAGGAGACCGGCACCCACATCGTCAACAACCTCGAGTCCAACATGGGCAACGCCGTGGGCTGCGCGCCGGTGCTCGAGTTCTTCCGCCGCGGCATCCCCGTCCACATGGGCACGGACGCCTACACCCACGACATGCTCGAGAGCCTCAAGGTCTTCCTCATCATCCAGCGCCACAACGCGGCCATGCCCAACGTGGGCTGGGTCGAGGCCATGACGATGCTCTTCCAGAACAACCCCGCCATGGCGAGCGCCTACTTNNATGGACTACCCGGTCTTCACGCCCTTCTCGGACGAGAACATCGACGGCCACATGCTCTTCGGCATGATGGGCAAGAACTGCCGCACCACCATCGTCAACGGCAAGGTGCTCTACAAGGACCGCGAGTTCGTGGCCTTCGACGAGGAGCGCATCAACGCCTGGACCCTCGAGCAGTCCAAGAAGCTCTGGGGAACGCTCAACGAGCGCACGTACTAGGAAGTCCGGGCCGGGCGCGAGGGGCGCCCGGCCTTCCTCGGCCTCCGCGGGGCCGACCGACACCCTTTCGCCGGCGCGCGGTCTCGCCGGCGGGCCACATGATTCAAAAGGGGCCTGTCCCCTTTTGAATCACGGAGAGGAGCAACAATGAGCGACGTCATGAGGCCGATTCCGTTTGGCCAGGTCATGGACTGGGTCCTGACCGAGCATGAGACACAGGGAGCCATCTTCGGTGTGCGCAAGGCCTACGTCCACGAGGGCGGGGCGGAGCCGATCTTTGCCGAGAAGATCGAGACCCCCTTCGGCCCGGCCGCAGGCCCCAACACCCAGCTCGCGCAGAACATCGTCGCCTCCTACGTGGCGGGCTCGCGCTTCTTCGAGCTCAAGACCGTCCAGATCATGGACGGCGAGGAGCTCTCCGCCTGCGTGAACAAGCCCTGCATCGTGGCCGAGGACGAGTGCTACAACTGCGAGTGGTCCACCGAGCTCACGGTCCCGCAGGCCTTCGCCGAGTACGTGAAGGCCTGGTGGGCGTGCAAGCTCATCGCGCGCGAGTACGGCCTCGGGGACCCGGACGGCTTCGTCTTCAACATGTCCGTGGGCTACAGCCTCGAGGGCATCCAAAGCCCCAAGGTCGACGCCTACATCGAGGGCATGAAGGACGCCTCCGGCACCGAGGTGTGGGCGGAGTGCCGCGACTGGGCCCTCGCCAACCTGGACCGCTTCCAGAACGTCGACGCCGACTTCGTGAACGCGGTCTCCCCGCAGGTCTCCCGCTCCGTCACCGAGTCCACGCTCCACGGCTGCCCGCCCGACGAGATCGAGCGCATCGCCACCTACCTCATCACCGAGAAGGGCGTGAACACCTACATCAAGTGCAACCCGACGCTCCTGGGCTACGACTTCGCCCGCGAGCGCCTGAACGAGCTCGGCTTTGACTACATCGCCTTCGACGACACGCACTTCCGCGAGGACCTGCAGTGGGTCGACGCCGTGCCCATGTTCGAGCGCCTGATCGAGCTCTGCGACGAGCGCGGCCTCGCCTTCGGCGTCAAGCTCACCAACACGTTCCCGGTGGACGTGACCCGCGGCGAGCTGCCGAGCGAGGAGATGTACATGTCCGGCCGCTCGCTCTTCCCGCTCACGATCGAGCTCGCGCGCCGCATCGCCCGCCAGTTCGACGGCCGCCTGCGCATCTCCTACTCCGGCGGCGCCGACGCCCGCAACATCCGCGAGCTCTACGCGGCCGGCATCTGGCCGATCACCATGGCGACCAACGTCCTCAAGCCCGGCGGCTACGAGCGCTTCTCGCAGATCGCCGACCTTCTCGCCGGCGCCGAGCGCCGCGAGGACGTGGACGTGGACGCCGTGACCGCGCTCGCGTCGCGCACCGCCTCGGGCAAGGACTACCAGAAGCCCATCAAGCCCGCCAAGCCGCACAAGATCGACGCCGAGCTGCCGCTCATGAGCTGCTTCACGGCGCCGTGCCGCTCCGGCTGCCCCATCCAGCAGGACATCCCGGCCTACCTCTCCCGTGTGGACGAGGGGAAGTTCGCCGAGGCGCTCCAGATCATCGTCGAGCGCAACGCCCTGCCGCACATCACCGGCAACCTCTGCCCGCACCCCTGCGGCGCCAAGTGCGAGCGCAGCTTCTACGAGCCCGACGGCGCCCGCATCCGCGGCCACAAGCTGGATGCCGCGCGCGGCGGCTTCGACGAGGTCGTGGCCAAGCTCCGCGCCGCGGGCCCGGGCAGGGGCGCGGCGGCGGCCGACAAGAACGTCGCCGTGATCGGCGGCGGACCGGCCGGTCTGGCCACGGCGTTCTTCCTCACGCGCGCCGGCGCCAAGGTCACCATCATCGAGCGCACCGACAAGCTCGGCGGCGTGGCGCGCCACGTCATCCCCGAGTTCCGCATCTCCCACGACGACATCGACAAGGACGTGGCGCTGTGCCTCGCCTTTGGCGCGCAGGTCCAGATGGGGCGCGAGGTCACGAGCGTCCAGCAGCTCCTCGACGAGGGCTTCACGGACGTCGTGGTGGCCACCGGCGCGTGGGCGCCCGGTAAGGTGGGCCTCAAGATGGGCGAGGAGATCGACGTCCTGGAGTTCCTGGCCGCCGCCAAGGCCGGCGAGCCCATGGAGCTGGGCACCGACGTCGTGATCGTGGGCGCCGGCAACACCGCCATGGACGCCGCCCGCGTGGCCAAGCGCGCCGAGGGCGTCAAGAGCGTGCGCATCGTCTACCGCCGCACCAAGAAGGAGATGCCGGCGGACGAGGAGGAGCTGCAGCTGGCCCTCGAGGAGGGCGTGGAGCTCTGCGAGCTTCTCGCCCCGATCGGCGTGGCAAACGGCCAGCTGGCCTGCGAGGTCATGCGCCTCGGCGAGCCGGACGAGTCCGGCCGTCGTCGCCCCGAGCCCACGGGCGACACCGTGGACGTCCCGGCCACGGCCGTGATCTGCGCCGTGGGCGAGCAGATCGAGCGCGGGCTCTACGAGGGCGCGGGCGTGGAGGTTGACCGTCGGGGACGGCCGGCCGGAACCGCCACCGGCGTCGACCACGTCTGGGCCGCCGGCGACTGCCGCCGCGGGCCCGCCACGTTCGTCGAGGCCATCGCCGACGCGCAAGCGGTGGCGCGCGACCTGGCCGGCGTCGACTTCAACGCGTACGCCGAGAAGAACGTCCGTGCCGACAAGCACGACGCCATCATGGCGCGCAAGGGCGAGGTCTGCCTCGACGCGGCCGGGTGCACCACAAGCCGCTGCCTGGGCTGTGCCACCGTCTGCGAGGTCTGCTGCGACGTCTGCCCCAACCGCGCCAACGTGGCGATCAAGGTTCCTGGCCTCGCCCAGGAGCAGGTCGTCCACGTGGACGGCATGTGCAACGAGTGCGGCAACTGCGCCGTCTTCTGCCCGTGGAGCGGGCGCCCGTACAAGGACAAGCTCACGCTCTTCTGGAGCGCCGAGGACATGGACGCGAGCGAGAACCGCGGCTTCCTGCCCGTCGAGGGCGGCTTCCGCGTGCGCCTGGCCTCCGGCGAGGGCGTCTTTGACGTGGACGACGCCGCGTGCGGCCTGCCCGAGGACGTGCGCCTCACCATCCGCGCCGTCCGCGACACCTACCCCTACCTGCTGGCCAAGTGATCCAAAAGGGGACAGACCCCTTTTGCATCACTCTCGAGAAAATGATTCAAAAGGGGTCTGCCCCCTTTTGGATCACCTCGGAAGGAGAGACATGGACGACGAGACCAGGCGCATCTGGGTGGCCGAGACGGGCTGTATAGGCTGCCGCCTCTGCGAGCGCGCGTGCCCCGCGGGCGCCATGCGCGTGGAGGACAAGCAGGCGCGCATCGACTACGCGCTGTGCATCGCGTGCGGCATGTGCGCCACCAAGTGCCGCAAGGGCGTCATCCACGACACGCTGGGCATCTACGCCCCGGCCCAGTAGGGGAGGAGACCATGGCAGCTGGAACCGCCGTCAAGGCACCCGCCGAGTACCGCTTCACCGTCAACGGCGAGGAGCAGGTCGTTACGTGCGACAAGCCGCTCCTGCGCTACCTGCGCGACGACCTCAGGCTCACCTCCGTCAAGGACGGGTGCTCCGAGGGCGCGTGCGGCACCTGCACCGTGCTCGTGGACGACCGCGCCACCAAGGCGTGCGTCCTCACCACGCGCCTGGCCAACGGCCGCGACATCGTGACCGTGGAGGGCCTGCCGCACGAGGAGCAGGAGGCCTTCGTCTACGCCTTCGGCGCGGTGGGCGCCGTGCAGTGCGGCTTCTGCATCCCCGGCATGGTCATGGCGGGCGCGGCTCTCGTCCACAAGGTGCCCGACCCCACCGAGGACCAGGTCAAGGTGGCCATCCGCGGCAACGTCTGCCGCTGCACCGGCTACAAGAAGATTATCGAGGGCATCCTGCTCGCCGCCGCGATCCTGCGGGGCGAGAAGAGCATCGACCCGGATCTCGAGCGCGGCGACGACTACGGCGTGGGCAAGCGCGCCTTCCGCGTGGACGTGCGCCGCAAGGTGCTCGGCTACGGCAAGTACCCCGACGACATCGACGAGCGCGACTTCCCCGACCTGACCTACGCCAGCGCCGTGCGCTCCAAGTACCCGCGCGCTCGCGTGGTCAAGATCGACGCCGAGAAGGCCCGCGCCATGCCGGGCGTCCTCGCCGTGCTCACGGCCGCCGACGTGCCGGTGAACGCGGTCGGCCACCTGCTCTACGACTGGGACGTCATGACCGCCGAGGGCGACGTCACGCACTGCGTGGGCGACGCCATCGCGCTCGTGGTGGCCGAGGACGCCGCTACGCTCGAGAAGGCCAAGAAGGCCGTGAAGGTGGAGTACGAGGTGCTCGAGCCCGTGCGCTCGATCGAGGAGGCCCGCGCGGAGGGTGCCCCCGTGCTCCACAAGCCCTACCTCGCCTTCGGCAACTGGGTCACGCCCGAGAACAACATCTGCCAGCAGCGCCACGTAATCCGCGGCGACGCGGCCGCGGCGCTCGCGGGCGCCGCGCACAAGGTGACGCGCACCTTCAGGACGCCGTTCACCGAGCACGCGTTCCTCGAGCCGGAGTGCGCCGTCGCCTTCCCGTACAAGGACGGCGTGAAGGTCTGCTCTTCCGACCAGGGCGCCTACGACTCCCGCAAGGAGATCGCCCACATGCTCGGCTGGGACGCCACGCCGGAGCGCGTGGTCGTGGAGACCATGCTCGTGGGCGGCGGCTTCGGCGGCAAGGAGGACGTCTCCGTGCAGCACCTGGCCGCGCTCGCCGCGCTCGCCGTGAACCGTCCGGTCAAGGTGCGCCTCACGCGCCAGGAGTCCATCAACTTCCACCCCAAGCGCCACTACATGGAGGGCACCTTCACGCTCGGCTGCGACGAGGACGGCACCTTCGTGGGCCTGGACTGCGAGATCAACTTCGACACCGGCGCTTACGCGAGCCTCTGCGGCCCGGTCCTGGAGCGCGCCTGCACGCACTCCGTGGGCCCGTACTGCTACCAGAACACCGACATCCGCGGCTTCGGCTGGTACACCAACAACCCGCCCGCTGGCGCATTCCGCGGCTTCGGCGTGTGCCAGAGCGAGTTTGCGCTCGAGAGCCTCATCGACCTTCTCGCCGACGAGGTGGGCATCTCGCCGTGGGAGATCCGCTACCGCAACGCCATCGAGCCGGGCAAGGTCCTGCCCAACGGCCAGATCGCCGACCGCTCCACCGCGCTCAAGGAGACGCTGCTCGCGGTGCGCGACGTCTACGAGGCGCACCCCGGCCACGCAGGCATCGCGTGCGCGATGAAGAACTCCGGCGTGGGCGTGGGCCTGCCCGACGCCGGCCGCTGCAAGATCCGCGTGGAGGACGGGCGCGCGGTGGTCTACTCCGCCACCTCCGACATCGGCCAGGGCTGCAACACGGTCTTCCTGCAGGACGTGGCCGAGGCCACGGGGCTGCCCCTGTCGCACATCGCCAACGGCGAGTGCTCCACCGAGAACGCGCCCGACTCCGGAACCACCTCCGGCTCGCGCCAGACGCTCATCACCGGCGAGGCCGTGCGCGGCGCGGCGTTTTTGCTGCGCGACGCCATGCTTGCGGTGGAGGAGGGCACGGAGACCGGCACGGAGCCGGTGGTCGCGCACGGCGACGGCATTGTGGTCGAGTACGCCGACGGCACGCCCTACGTGGGCCCGGGCGCGGGCTACCACGCGCAGGATCCGGTCGCCGCGCTGGCCGCGCTCGAGGGCCGCGAGTTCTCCTACGAGTACCTCGAGAAGACCGACAAGCTCGGCGCGGACGTCCCCAACCCCAAGAGCCACGTGGCCTACGGCTACGCGACGCACGTGGTGATCCTGGACGACGACGGGCGTGTGACCGAGGTCCATGCCGCGCACGACTCCGGGCGCGTGGTGAACCCGATCGCCATCCAGGGCCAGATCGAGGGTGGCGTGCTCATGGGCATGGGCTACGCGCTCACCGAGCGCTTTGACCTCGAGGACTGCGTGCCGCAGGTGAAGTTTGGCACGCTGGGCCTCTTCAGGGCGACGGACATCCCGGACATCCACGCGATCTACGTCGAGAAGGACGAGCTGCTGGACGTGGCGTACGGCGGCAAGGGCATCGGCGAGATCGCCACGATCCCGACGGCGCCCGCGGTGCAGAACGCCTACCGCGCGCTCACCGGCGAGCTGCAGTGCGAGCTGCCGCTCAAGCACTCGTATTACGCGCGTGGGTAGGGCCTGCGGCTGATCTGACATACCCCCGATCGTCCCGCTCCTGACGATCATCCCTTGCTTGGGGCCCGCCGGTTTGCCATGCCCGGCGGGCCCTTTGCGCTTGGGGGTCGCTACCGAGCCGCTGCTACCGTCCGGCGCGCTCTCAGGAGCGATTCTGCCGACCCCACAGCGCGCACCAGGGCGCGCACGACAGGGCCCGCCACGAAGAGCTGCCAGAGCAGCGCCATGGGGAAGTTGAGCGCGACGGTCTGGAGCCAGGTGGCCACGAGCTCACCCGCGGGCGGCTGCTTGAAGGCGAGCGTCGCGACCAGGCTCATCATGGGGCACATGGTCCAGCAGGTAAGGGCTCCGCGCAGGATGGTGACGAGGACCTCCGGGCAGTGGTCTGTGTCGAGCAGCCGCCCGACCTGGCGTGCCGCGACCCTGCCGCCGACGAGTGTCTCGAGCACGATGACGGCGGCCATGAGTGGCACGATGTCGGCGAGCGGCGCGGCAAAGAGCTCGGTCCTGAGGCCGCCCGCGAGGAGCGCCTGGTTGTAGAGCTCCATGCCGTAGACCATGGCAAAGGCCATGAGGATCGAGAAGACGATGCGCTGGGTACGGGTTCTGGGCATGGCTTTCCCCTCTGCCCAGCCCTCTTGGGTGCGTCGTCGCGCCGCGGAAGGGCAACTGGACTTATGCCTTCCGCAGCGCGTTGCAGCGTCCCATGGTAGCGCGCCGGGTGGAGCGGGGCGTCAAATCTTCACAGGGGAGAAGAGGTGCAGCCAAGGCTTGCTGCGCGCTGTCGGGTGCGCCCCGGATAGACTCAGCATCCAGTGATTAATCAGTGGCTTCCGACTGCGCTTCCTCCAGGATGGCGAGTGCGGCATGGTATCTCTCGCGTCGCCGGGCGAGCTCGTCTGCAGGCGGCTGCGCCCCGCCTGCATAGCGCGTCTCGTCCATGTTGTGTCGGAGGTCGGCGCGCTTGACCGAGCGTGCGATGGGATTGGTCGCAAGTGCGCGCACGTAGTCGAGATAGGGCACGCCCGGCTGGTGCGTGAGCAGGCGAAGCGCGTCGATTATCTCCGCCGGGAACTCCCGAGCGAGGTCCTCCAGGGTCACGTCCGTGTCCTCAACGACGTCGTGAAGGAGTGCGGTGCAGGTGGTTGCCTCGTCGTCCATCTGCTCGGCGAGGTGGTAGGGGTGGAACACGTAGGGTGTCCCGCACTTGTCCACCTGGTCGGCATGCGCCTTGTAGGCGATGTGCAGGGCTCGGTTCGTGAGCGACGTGTAGATCATGGCGATGCCTTCCTGTGGCCGTCTGGCGCGACAATCAGTTTACGTCTTCGAGGCGGGTACGTATCTGCCCGGGCAAACATAGAGGCCGCTTGCTGGGAAAGATTATTCTAGATAGAATAATTCTGTATAGAATAATCTTTGCCGAGAGGAGTCAGCCATGCGCATCTTCGTCGACCGCGAGGCAGAGCTTCAGGCCCTTGAGCGCGAGTACGCACGCGAGGGGTCCTCCTTCGTCGTTGTCTACGGTCGTCGCCGGGTTGGCAAGACCGAGCTCATCTCCCGGTTCATTCGCAACAGACGCTCCCTCTATTACCTGGCGACGGAGGAGCCCGAGCTCCAGAACCTCGAGAGCTTCCAGTCCGTGGCGGCCGACTTCCTCCAGAGCGATCTGCTCCGCGCCGCGCGCCTCTCGCGCTGGGAGGACGTCTTCCGTGAGATTGCCCGCGCGTGCGGTCCCACGGACGAGCGTGCCGTCATCGTCATCGACGAGTTCCAGTACCTCGGCAGGGCAAACCCTGCCTATCCATCGATCTTTCAGCGAATCTGGGACACGATGCTCAAAGACGCCAACGTCATGCTCGTTCTCTGCGGCTCGCTCATCTCGCTCATGAGGGATCAGGTGCTCTCGGAGGAGAGCCCGTTGTACGGCCGCCGCACGGCGCAGATCAGGATGGGTCAGATTCCCTTCTCGCACTACCAGGAGTTCCTTCCGGGACGCTCGACGCGAGAGCTGGTGGAACGCTACGCCGTGACCGGTGGGGTTCCCAAGTACATCGAGCTCTTTGAGGACGAGAAGGACGTCTACTCTGCAATCTATGCCAACGTCTTGGACCGCAGCGGCTTTCTCTACGACGAGCCAAACTTCCTGCTCCAGCGCGAGATGCCTGACGTGGGGACCTACTTCGCCCTCATCCGTGCGGTCGCAGGGGGAGCGCATCGTCCGAGCGAGATCTCGCGCTCCTTTGGGATCAGGCAGACGAGCCTGGGCAAGTACCTTAAGACCCTCATCGACCTGGACGTGCTCGAGCGCCAGGTTCCCGTCACGGAGGGCAATCCTGACAAGAGCAAGAAGAGCCTCTATCGCATAAAGGACAACTTCCTGCAGTTCTGGTTCCGGTTCGTGTTGCCCAACGTGAGCTATCTGGAGACGGGCCGCACGGCTGCCGTCGAGAAGCGCATCCGAGAGCACTTCATCGATGGGCATGTGGCATACGTGTACGAGGACGTCTGTCGCGAGCGCCTGTGGGGTCTGGCGGACTCCGGAGAGCTTGGGTTCGTGCCGGAGCGCGTCGGCCGCTGGTGGTCAGGGAGCGACGAGATCGACGTCGCCGGCCTGAGTGCGAGCGAGGGTCGCGCTGTCTGGGGCGAGTGCAAGTTCTGGAAGGATCCCGTCGGCGCGAACGTTCTGCGAGCGCTTGAGGAGAAGGCGGCGCGCGTCCCGTGGGAGCGGGACAGGCGGACGGACGCTTTTGCACTCTTCAGTGCGAGCGGCTTTACGGACGAGCTGCGGGAGATTGCTGAGATGCGAGGCGATGTGGTGCTCGTCGACGACTCGGAGTAGGGGCGGCATGGTTCATAAAACGGTCAATAACGTTTTCATCTGGAATGATGCTTGTTGCTTATGAAGCCCTCGTCGAAATGACGTCATTCCCGAACAGCCCACGTGCCGCCCCGGGCGCCGCCCTCGCGCCGGAGCTTTCCCTCCTTGCGGAGGCTCGCCACAAGGCGCTCTGTGGAGCGCTTGGAGCAGCCGAGAAGGTCGGCGAGCTCCGCAATCGTTCCCTTGGGGTGAGCCGAGAAGTACGCGAGGGCCTGTCGGACGCGACTCTCCCTCTGGGTCTTCGGTAACGAGAAGGGGAGCAGCGCGTCACGAATGACCTGAAGCATGAACGTGACGAAGCTCTCCGAGGAGCCCGCAGCGTTGGACTCTGCCAGTGCCCTGTAGTAACCCTGCTGTCGCTCGCGGATGACGCTCTCTACAGGAAGCCATGCAAGGGCAGGCCTCCAGCGCGAGAGCAGCAGCGTGTGCCAGAGCCTTCCCGTGCGTCCGTTGCCGTCGGCAAAGGGATGGATGAACTCAAACTCGTAGTGAAAGATGCACGATGCGAGGAGCGGGTGAAGATCGGTCGCGGCAAGCCACCCGAAGAGGTCCGCCATGACCTGTGGGACGTAGTTTGCCGGCGTGCCGGCATGGATGAGAGTGTCCCCGTCAAAGACGCCAACGTCACCGGAGCGGAAGCAGCCGGCATGTTCGATAAGCCCATCCATCATGACTCGGTGGACACGTAGGAGGTCATCCAGGCTCAGCGGATCGAGGGAGTCAATGAGCTCGTAAGCCCGCTTTGCGTTTTCGACCTCGAGGATATCCCTTGCTGGTCCGAGGACGCGCTTGCCGTCCATGATGGCGGTCACGGCCTCCTCGGAAAGTGTGTTTCCCTCGATCATGAGGGATGAGCGAATGGTACGGATGCGCAGCTCGCGGTGGAGGGTAGGGCTTGTGCCGAGGCCCGAGGAGGGGTGCAGCATACCCACGAGCTCCGCTATCTCCATGCAGAGGGCGTCGATTTCCGGCGTTCTCTCAAAAGGTGGCTCGTATCCCATGCGACCTCCTTTTACCGTCATTATTTTACCGCCAATGGCGGTAAAAGATATGCGGCAAGTGCACAGACAGGATTATTCTGCCAAGAATAATCATGCGCCCGAGAAGAACATGTTGCTGGTAGATAGGTTGGACAAGGCACGATAATCAGCACGGCCGTCACGGGGCGGAAACACGGGCCATGTACAGTAGGGACTTCAACAGCCCGCGCCGCCCGCGCCCCAAGACGAGAGGTGCCTCATGTTCGAAAGCTTCATGTCCGCCGTTGCCGCGCTCAACACCAACGTGCTGTGGGGCGTCCCCATGGTCGGGCTGATGCTCGGAACAGGCGTGTTCCTGCTCGTCGTCACCAGGGGCGCCGTGTTCACGCGCTTCAACGTGGTCATGCGCTACACCACCAAGACGCTCTTCCAGCGCCAGGACCCGTCCGAGGCGGGGGAGGGCACCATCTCGCCCTTCCAGGCGGTGTGCACCGCGCTCGCGGCGACGCTCGGCACCGGCAACATCGTGGGCGTGGCGCTCGCGGTGGCCACGGGTGGCCCGGGGTCGATCTTCTGGCTGTGGCTCTCCGCGCTTGCCGGTATGGTCATCAAGTTCTGCGAGGTCACGCTGTCGGTGGCGTACCGCACGCGCAACGAGCGCGGCGAGATCGTGGGCGGTCCCATGTACTACATCTCCCGCGGCCTGGGGGTTGGCTGGCTCGCGGCGCTGTTCGCCGTCTTCGGCTTCCTCGCCTCATTCGGCATCGGGGCGAGCGTGCAGGCCAACTCGCTCGCCGGCAGCGTGAACGCGACCTTCGGGGTGCCGCTGCCCGTCATCGGCATCGTCGTGGCGCTTCTCGCGGGCCTTGTCCTTATCGGCGGCATCACCCGCATCGCGCAGATCACCGAGAGGCTCGTGCCCCTCGCGGCCGTGTTCTACCTCCTCGGTGCCGCGGCGGTGCTCGTGGTCAACGCCGCGGAGATTCCCGCAGCGATCGCCCAGATCTTCCGCGACGCCTTCACCGGCACGGCCGCCACGGGCGGATTTCTGGGCGCCACGGTCATGTACGCCTGCCGCGTGGGCATGTCGCGCGGCGTGTTCACGCACGAGGCGGGCATGGGCTCGGCGCCCATCGCGCACGCCTCCGCCGACACCGACCACCCGGCCCGCCAGGGCCTGTGGGGTACGTTCGAGGTGTTCTTCGACAGCATCGTCATGTGCACGGTCACGGGTCTTGTGATCCTCACCTCGGGGCTGTGGCACGCCGATCCCATGATGTCCGAGGGCGCCATGAGCTCGGCGGCCTTTGGGCAGAGCATCCCCGGCGGCCAGTACGTTGTGACGGTGGGCCTCATGCTCTTCGCGTTTGCCACGCTCATCGCGTGGTACTACTACGGCGAGAAGTGCGTGGAGTACCTCTTCCGCAGGCGTCGCGGCTGGCACGTGGCCGTGCGCATCTACCAGGTTGCCTACGTCGCCATGGTGTTCGCGGGCTGCGTGACCAACCTCGACGTGGTGTGGGAGTTCGCCGACTGCTTCAACGGCCTCATGGCGATCCCCAACCTCATCGCGCTGATTGCGCTCTCTCCCGTGATTCGCCGCCTTGCGACGGACTTCTTCCGCGATCCCGACCGCAGGCGCCCGCGGGACGCGGACTATGGCGGGATGCTGGTGTTTAGGGATAAGTGAGCGGACGATTCTGGCTAGGGTCACAGTCCGCGTTTTCCGAGAAGAACGTCCTCACGCGCACCGTTCGAAGATGCAGTCGTTGTGGTTATGAAAAGTGAGCAACAAATCGGAAGTTGTGGAGGTAATTATCAATGAGAAATATTTACGATAATAGTGAATTTTTTGCCGCATATGCGGAAATGGGAAGAAGCAAAGATGGTCTGAAAGCTGCTGGAGAGTGGCATCAGTTGCAACCGTTATTCCCTAAATTACAGGGAAAAAAAGTTTTGGATTTAGGATGTGGTTACGGTTGGCATTGCAAATATGCCGCACAAATGGGAGCTACTGAAATTCTTGGTATTGATAGTAGTCAAAAAATGATTGCAAAAGCAGTAGCTGATAACTCTGATGATAAAATCAAGTATAAAGTTTGCGGTGTTGAAGAATACATTTATCCTGAAAATACTTATGACCTAGTTGTTTCTAACCTGGTACTGCACTATATCGAAAATTTAGCTAATGTTTATCAAAAGGTGTATTGCACATTAAAAGTAGGTGGGTATTTCCTATTCAATATTGAACATCCGACTTTCACCGCAGGTGTTAATGAGGATTGGATTTATGATGAAAATGGGAAACCTAAATATTGGCCAATCGACAATTACTATTACACAGGCGAAAGAGAAACCAATTTTCTTGGTCAACGAGTAATTAAACAGCACCACACATTAACGCAGATATTGAATCCACTTATAAAATGTGGTTTTCAAATTGAGGCTATTGAGGAAGCAATGCCTCCGGCA
>DBQY01000012.1 GCA_002305805.1 Atopobium sp. UBA1382
TCAGCTTGGACGCGATGGGCACGTGCACCGCGGTTGCCGACGAGAGGATGAGCCCCGAGGCGGTGCTGATGCGTCGGTGTGACAGCGACGGGCTGCTCAAGACCTTGACGCTGCTGTCCCCGGTCCAGCTCCGAAGGCTGCTCATGCACGCCGTCGCCTAGGTTCCCGTGAAGGAAATAGCCGCGCGTGAAAGGTGCTCCGAACGGGCAATCAAGTACAGCCTTGCGAGGGCCAGGCGGCAAATGAGAGCCTTATTGACCGATGAGAGCTGAATATCGTTCAGACTCCGTTCAATTCATACCCGACCGGCTCCGTCGCGCTGACGGCCGCCGCCGAGTCCGCCGGCCGCCACATGGCGGGGTAGTCGGCGCGTGTCGCCGCAAGAGTGTGGAGAAGCGGTGAGCTCTGTCACAAAAGTAAGCTAAAGCAAACTCTTGTGTCAGAAATGGTTCCGCCGGGGTATCACATGACCAAGCCCCGCCGGGGCAACCCTCAACCAAAGGAGCCGAACATGTCCCTCATCAACAAGGAGATCTCCGACTTCACCGTCCAGGCCTATCAGAATGGCGGCTTCCACACCGTCTCCAAGGCGGACGTCCTCGGGCACTGGAGCCTGTTCTTCTTCTATCCCGCCGACTTTACCTTTGTCTGCCCCACCGAGCTAGAGGAGCTGGCAGAGAACTACGACGCCTTCAAGGCCGAGGGCTGCGAGGTCTACTCCGTGAGCTGCGACACCCACTTCGTGCACAAGGCGTGGCACGACGAGTCCGAGCGCGTGGGCAAGGTCACCTACCCCATGCTGGCGGACCCGGCGCACGTCCTCGCGCGCGACTTCGAGGTCCTGATCGAGGACGACGGCCTCGCCGAGCGCGGCGCCTTCATCGTGGACCCCGAGGGGCGCGTCCAGGTCTACGAGGTCACGGCCGGCGGCATCGGCCGCAACGCCAAGGAGCTGCTGCGCCTGGTCCAGGCCGCCAAGTTCGTGGCCGAGCACGGCGACCAGGTCTGCCCCGCCAAGTGGCAGCCGGGCGCCGAGACGCTGAGGCCCAGCCTCGACCTGGTGGGCCAGCTGTAGGCGCGCTGTGCGCGAAGACTCGGACAGGGCCGCGACCGGGCATCCGGCCGCGGCCCTCGTACATAGGGAGGAAAGAATGAGCGAGAAGAACCTGGGCGAGAAGAACGCGGCCGACCGGCCCGACCCCGCGAGCCTCTACGACGCCGTCGTCATCGGCGGCGGGCCCGCCGGCCTCACGGCGGCGCTCTACCTCGCGCGGGCGCGCTACCGCGTGCTCGTGGTCGAGCGCGAGGCGTTCGGCGGGCAGATCACCATCACGAGCGAGGTCGTGAACTACCCCGGCGTCCTCTCGGCGAGCGGCGCCGAGCTCACGGAGACCATGCGCCGCCAGGCGGAGTCCTTCGGCGCGGAGTTCCTGCTCGCCGAGGTGACGGGGCTCGACCTTGCCGGCGACGTCAAGCGCGTGAGCACCTCGCGCGGGGAGCTGGCGTGCCTCTCCGTCCTTCTCGCCACCGGGGCGAGCCCGCGGCGCCTAGGGTTTGCCGGCGAGGAGGAGTTCCGCGGGCGCGGCGTGGCCTACTGTGCCACCTGCGACGGCGAGTTCTTCACGGGCAAGCGGGTCTTCGTGGTGGGCGGCGGCTTCGCGGCGGCCGAGGAGAGCGTCTTTCTCACCAAGTACGCGAGCCGCGTGACCGTGCTCGTGCGCGGGGACGACTTCACCTGCGCGCCCGCCGCAGCCGAGCCCGCGAAGAGCCACCCCAAGATCGACGTGCTCTACAACACCGAGCTCGTGGAGGCGGGCGGCGACGAGGTCGGGCTCCGACGCCTGCGCTACCGCAACACGCGCACCGGCGAGGAGACCACCTGCGAGGCGCCGGCGGGGGAGACCTTCGGCGTCTTCGTCTTCGTGGGCTACGCGCCGGCCACGGACCTCGTGCGCGGGGTCGCCGAGCTCGACGAGCGCGGCTACGTCCTCACCGACGAGCGCCAGATGACCTCGGCGGACGGCCTCTTCGCCGCCGGCGACGTGTGCGTGAAGACGCTGCGCCAGGTGGCGACGGCCGTGGGCCAGGCCGCGCAGACCGCCACGGACATGGAGCGCTACCTCAAGGCGGCGCAGGAGCGCACAGGCCTCGTGCCCCAGGCTCCGGTCTCGCGCCCGCGCGCCCCCGAGGCCGCAAAGGAGGGGCACCCGGCCGAGAAGGACGGCGGCTCGCTCATCACGCCGGAGATGAGGGCGCAGCTCGACGCGGTCTTCTCGCGCATGGAGCGCCCGCTCGTGCTGCGGCTGCACCTCGACGGCCGGCCGGTCTCCGCCGAGCTCAAGGGCTACATGGGGGAGCTGGCGGCGCTCACGGACAGGCTCTCCGTGGAGGTGGCACCCGCAGGCGAGCTTGCGGAGGCGGAGCTGCCGTGCGTGCGGGTATGCCTCGAGGACGGGGCGTGGACGGGGCTCGCGTTCCACGGCGTGCCGGGCGGGCACGAGTTCACGAGCTTCGTGCTCGGGCTCTACAACGCCGCCGGGCCCGGGCAGCCCATCGCGGACGCGGACCGCGCCGCGGCGGAAGGAATTGCCGAGGACCTGCAGATCACACTGCTCGTCTCGCTCTCGTGCACGATGTGCCCGGACACCGTGGTGGCCGCGCAGCGCATCGCCGCGCTCAGCCCGCGCGTGACGGCGGAGGCCTACGACGTGGCGCACTTCGGCGAGCTGCGCGACCGCTACCGTGCCATGAGCGTGCCGTGCGTGGTCATCCGCCACGCGGACGGCCGCGAGCGCGTGACCTTTGGCAAGAAGGGCGTGGCCCAGCTGCTCGAGGAGATCGGGCGGTAGGGGAGGCATCCGGCCGGGCGTGGTCTAGTAGTCCATGTACCGCGCGAGGTACTCTCGCATTTCGAGGCGAATCGCGCCTTTTACCGGCTCCTGCCCGACCGCGGTCTGGTCTATCTCATCAAGGACGTGGTGCTCGGGCTCTGCGGCCCCGAGCCCGGCTGCCCCAAGGCGGAGGCGTACGCGCGCGCGGGCCGTGACGCTGACAGTTTGGTTGCGGCATGCTCACGCCGCTGCCACAGGAGGACGGTGTATTCAGCAATACAAGCATTTCTTTCTGTTAAACTCTTCTAAAGTAGTAGATCTTTCTGTTAGGAGTCTCATGGCAGGAAGAACCCCCATACCGGTGGCACGCGCCATGCGCACCGTTGCGGCCAATCTCGACCTGGCGCGCCGCCAGCAGCGCATCACGCTCGACCTCTTGGCGGAGCGCGCGAACCTCTCGGTTCCCACGGTTCGCCGTCTCCTGAATGAGGGCGCCGGATCGTTCGAGAACTTCCTGCGCGTCGCACGCATTCTGGGAGTGCTCCAGAGCGTCGAGGACGCGACCGACCCGCTGAACACGCCCATAGGCCGCGCCCGTGCCGAGCAGGACGTCCCCAAGCGCGTGAGGAGGGGCTGACATGCAGTTTGACGTCACCGTTCAGATCGAGGGAGAGGACGTCCCCGCGGGCAGGTTGTATCAGAGCGTCCGTCACGGCGACGAGACCGCCACCTTTTCGTATGCCGCCTCGTATCTGGACGACGCCCGCGCCTTCTCACTGGCTCCGGACATGCCTCTTGGGCCGGGGGCCTTTCATTCCACGGGGCTTCGGGAGTTTCGAGCGCTTGAGGATTGCATGCCCGACCGCTGGGGGCGCAACTTGATGCTGCGTGCGGAGCGCACTCGGGCGCGGGTGGAAAAGCGGGTTCCCAGAACGCTCTTCGAGGCCGACATGCTCGCGGGCGTCAATGACGAGGCGAGGCAGGGCGCCCTTCGAATCTGGGATGCGGAAGGCAGGCCGCTCTCGGCATTCGGGGACGGCGTGCCGCGAGAAACGAGCATTCCCGCGCTCCTGCGTTCCGCAGACCTGGTTGCGTCGGACATGGAGGCCGACGTGCGCGACCTGCTCGCCGCCGGGTCGAGCTTGGGCGGCGCCCGTCCGAAGGCGTCGGTCAGAGACGAGAAGGGATTTCTCTGCGTTGCGAAGTTTCCCAAGGTGGACGAGTCGGCAGTCGACGACGTGTGCGCATGGGAGCACGTTGCCCTGCGCCTCATGGAGAGGTCGGGGATTCCCGTGCCTGTCTCGCGTCTGCTGCGCGTGGGCGGGCGCTCGATTCTGCTGACGCGGCGTTTTGACCGGCGGGGGAGCGAGCGCATCCCCTATATCAGCGGTCTGACCGCGGTTCAGGGTACGGATGGCGATAGGTATTCCTATCTCGAGCTCGTCGACTTCATAGAAGAGGAGGGATCGCAGCCGCGCGCGGATCTCAAAGACCTCTGGACGCGGGCGCTCTTCTCGTGCGCCGTCGGCAACACCGACAACCACCTGAGGAACTACGGATTTCTTCGGGAGTCATCTGGATGGAGGCTTTCTCCCGCGTTTGACGTGAACCCCACGCCAGGGGCGGAGCCCAAGTATCTGGCCACCGGGCTCGAGTTTGGCATGCGCGACGCGGAGCCGGAGCTCGCGTTCGAGGTACGCGACCTCTTCCGTCTGAGCCATGCGGAAGCGTGTGACGTCGCCTCTCGCATGGCGCTCGCCCTTTCGGGATGGCGCAGGCTGGCACGTGCGGACGGCATAGCCGAGGCGTCAATCGACTACATGGCGGACTGCTTCGAGACGGGTGTTCGTAAGCTGAGGAAGCTGTCACGGTGAGCGAACGCTTCCCGCTAGCTACCACCGGGCGAGAAACGCGAGGGTCTTCGCGAAGGCGTCCTCGCGGCTCTGCCGGCACGCCTCGGGGCGGGAGCGCTCGACGCGGAACAGCCTGAGCGAGGGCGTGTCCATGGGCACGAGGATGTGGCTCGCATGCTCGTAGGAGAGCCGCGTGACCTCGAAGGGGTGGCCGTGCTCGGCGAGACGCCGCTCGACGATCCGGCACGCCTCGTCGCTCGGCCACATGGCGTCATGCGAGGGGCTGGCGAGAAGGACGGGCCCGTTGATGCGCTCCACGGCGATCCAGGCCTCGTCGGGCGCGCGCTCGACGATTCGCTCGTAGACGAAGCGCATGTCGAGCTGGCGCTCGGTGACGATGCGGCGGGCGATGCCGAGGTAGGGGAGCCTCCCGCCGCCGGGCGCGCAGGGCACGGGCTCGCCGCGCCAGGTCCAGCTCGAGCGGTCGCTCACGCCCTTGCCGGTGAGGCTCCCGTTGCCGGTGATGCCCGGCATGGCGCAGGCGAGCGGGGAGACGGCGACGACGCAGGTGATCTGGGGCATGAGCGAGGCGGCGAGAAGCGCCAGCTCGCCGCCCTTGGAGATGCCGTAGACGCCCACACGGCCAAAGCCGCGCTGCCGGAGATAGGCGACGGCACGCTCGATTGGCTCGATCGACACCTCGATGAGCTCATCGGGGAGTCCCGGCACGTTCCAGTAGCACATGCCGAGTGCGGCGATGCCCTCCCGTGCGAAACGCGCACCGAGGTTGCGTGGGATGTTCTCGTTGCCCTCGCTGCCGCCGAGCACGATGAGCGCCTTGCCGGAGTACGCTACGACGTGCCGCTCCGGCAAGTGGAGGAATCCGAAAAAGCCGTCTTGCTCGACGGTGAACCGCTCCATGTCCCCACTTCCCAACGACAGGCCCCACAGCGGACCAATTGATGCTTCCTAGAGACGTCGAGCGCTTTCTGCGGCCAGCGCGATGGTGGTGCCGTTGTGCAGGAGCGCCGAGGTCTGGGGTCGGATGATGCCGACGATTCCCGCAGCGAGAAGCGCCGAGTTGATGCCCATAACCGCGGTGAACGAGCGGTCGAGGCGCCCCATGAGGGAGCGGCTGAGCGCGTGCAGGCGCACGATGGCGTCGAGCCCGCCCGCGGCGAGCGTGACGTCGGCGACCTCCTGCGCGATGGCGGTGCCCGTGCCCATGGCGATGCCCACATCGGCGGCAGAGAGCGCCGGCGCGTCGTTAACGCCGTCACCCACCATGACGACGCGTTGTCCGCGAGCCACGAGCGCCTCCACGTAGGCATGCTTGTCCTCGGGGAGCAGGTCAGCCCGGTACTCGGTGATGCCCGCCTCGGCGGCGATGCGTGCGGCGGTGCGCTCGTTATCGCCGGTGAGCATGATGATGTGGCCGATGCCCTGTGAGCGAAGTGCCGCAATTGCCTCGGGCACTCCTGCCTTTAAGGGATCTTCGATGCCGAGCACGCCCACCAGCTTTCCGTCTTGGGCAAGGTAGAGCGGTGAGAGGCCTTCGAGGTCGCCGTCGATGCGCGCCTCTGCCTCGGGGGCGACTTCGACGTGCTCGTCCTCCATCACGAAGTGGCGACTACCGATGACGATGCGCTTGCCATCGAGCGCTGATGCGATGCCGTGCGCCACGATATAGGCGACCTCGGCATGGCGTTCGCGATGCTCGAGGCCGCGCGCGGCGGCGGCCGCCACCACGGCGCGCGCCACGGGATGCGGGAAATGCTCCTCCAGGCAGGCCGAGGTGCGCAGCACCTCGTCCTCGGTCCAATCGGGCACGAGGGCGAGCACGCGCGCGACCCGGGGTGTCGCTTCGGTGAGCGTTCCCGTCTTATCGAACACGATGGTGTCGGCGGCGGCGATGGCCTCGAAATGCTTGGCACCCTTGACGGCCATGCCCTCGTGCGCGCTCTGGCTCATGGCGGCGAGCACGCTGATGGACGACGTGAGCCTGAGGGCGCAGGAGTAGTCGACCATGAGGGCGGCCGATGTCTTGGCAAGGCTTTTCGTGGTCGCCGCCACAAGCCCCGCAAGCAGGAAGTTCCACGGCACGAAGCGGTCCGCGAGGTGCTCGCGGCGCGTCTGGATCTCGCTTTTGAGCTGCTCGGAGGCTTCAACGAGATTCACGATGGAGCGGAGCTTGGTCGATGCGGGCTCGGCGCCCACGCGGATGACGATCTCGCCCTCTTCAACCGCGGTGCCGGCGAAGACGTCGTCGCCGGCCATGCGCTCGACGGCAAGCGGCTCGCCGGTGAGTGCCGCCTGGTTGACCATGGCCGCACCGCGTACCACCACGCCGTCGACGCACACGGGCATGCCGGCGCGCGCCACGACGAGGTCGCCCGCGCGGAGACTCTGGGCGGGCACGGTGACCTCCTCGCCGTCCTCGAGGCGCCGGGCGTTTTGGGGAATGGCCATGAGGGAGCGAATGAGTTCGTGCTCTGAGCGTTCACGAGTGGCGTCCTCGAGGACCTCTCCCAGGTCGAGGAGGAACATGGTGCTCGCCGCGGTTTTGGGGTCGCGCTTGACAAACGACAGACCGATGGCCGTGGCGTCGAGTACCGGCACATCGAGGCGGTGCCGCATGAGCGAGGTGAGGCCGGCGCGCAGAAACCCGAGGTAGTGAAGGCCGGCCCATACCGCCCTCAGTGCGGGCGGGAGGAGCCAGCGGCGGATGAGATGGTTGCCCACTAGGCGGATGATGCTGCGCGCGGCGGACGGGACCGCGGGCGCGAGCGCCGTGGGCGCCTGGGCGCGCGCCGCATCGAGCTGGACGCGGCTGAGCTCGTTCAGCCGATCGAGCAGGGCGGTTCTTGCAAGGGCGTCGCGGTACCAGATGGCGACCGAGCGAATGCGCGGGTAGGAGCGCACGCGCTCGACGCCTGTCCACGAAGAGAGCGAGGTCTCGAGGGCGAGGGCGTCGGACGCGTCAAGGTGATCGGCAAACGCAAGGCGCAGCCGCCCCGGCACCTCGTGTTCGATGACGTATCGCACGGGCGCGCCTACGCCTTAGCGGGGACGGTCTCTGCGGCGGTATCCGACGCGCTGTCTTCCTCGTCCTCGACGCCGTAGACGGTTTCATTGAGATACGTGGCTTCGGCGACGATGTCGTCCATCTCGGCGCGTGCGCGTTCGACGGTGTCTTCACAGGCCTGCTTCGCGCGCAGCCCAGCCGCGACGGCTTCGACGTAAACGCGTTTCGCCCCGTCGCTCGTAAGCACCTTGGCGCCAACAGACCCGATCAGTACGCCCGCTCCCAAAAGCAGGCCGTGCGTCCCCTTGAGAAAGCCCAGAGTACTCATGCAAAACTCCTCTCTGCGCACAACAGTACGTCTTGGTAAACAATTTCAAGTTAACTGTAGTTCACTTTGAGGAGAGGAGTGGTGTGATTTGTGAATTGGGAAGAACTTGCCGCCAAGAATTCGAAAGAATGCGGCGGCTGGTCGCATTCATGGCGGAGCACTTTCCCGGCGGGCGGCTAGCGTTCGATGTGGCGAGGGAGAACCGCCGTCAAGCTGATGCTCAAGACCTGGGTGAAGCAGACGAGCATCGCGGACATCGGCGCGTACTTCTCCGTGAAGGATGCGCAAGCGTAGTTGGAGCCCTGGTTGCCGCTGCTCTCCGTTTCCAGTTGCGGGTACATGCAGGGCTAACAGAAGCTCAAGGTGCCGGGCGTGCCGCCCGTCCACCGCCTTCTTGCCCGGTTCGTCGACTGCCGCTGCATTTGCGGGTCGTTCGCGTGGATTTCAAAGAGACTCCCCGATAAGCGATCCACAGACGATCGTGACGGTCTACATATAGTATAGGTCCGGTGGTGATTAGGCGAGCAGGCAGATGAGCATCGCAGTGAACATGATCGTGAATACCAAGTTGCTCCATCCGCCAAAGAGGACGCAGCGCGCCGGTTGCGGCACGCGCATCCACGCAAGGCCGAGAAAGCTCGTGACCACCGGCGTGAGGACGACAAACCATGTGGGAAAGACCGTCTGCCCCAGCACTATGGCAACGCCGAGCACAACAAAGCCCAGGTACATGGGTACGGTGGCAAACCGCATGACAAACATGATGTTGTCCGCGACCTCGTCGTACAGTTCTTCTCGCCCCGCCTTGGCGATGACGGAGAGATAGACGTACTGGGCGTGATAGGCGCCGCCGCAGATGAGGGCAAAGGCGAGCAGCGCCGCGGCCAGCCAGACGAGCCAGTCCATCTCGCCGCGCGCCGTGAGCGTAAGCCCCGCAAATCCGAGCACATAGAAGAACGCGGAGACCGGCCCGAGCGCACCTCCAAGCCGCACGCGACGGGCGGGCACGTCGCGCATGATGCGCATATACGGCCTGAGCGTCCCGTCCATGTCGTAGGCGCCGGACGTGAAGTAGAGCAGCATGTCCCCGGCAAACATGAGAACCGAGCCCAGGAGTCCCAGGGCGAGAAGTACGAGCGTCAACGGCATGGCGCCTCCCATCCATCGCGGGCGTCAGATGACCCCGGAGTCCGCTCGGCTCCGGGGCCTCGGCTTGAGCCATTACGCCTCGACGAGGCTCCTTGCGGCCGTCTCGAGCTCGGCGACGGCATCGTCGTCGGGGGCCTCGTTGGCGATCACGGTGCAGACTACGTTCACGCCAGTCCCTTCCGCGTCTGCCTGCCAGGTTTCCATCCACTCGCCGGTGCCCCAGCCGTAGCTGCCGAACAGCGCCACGGGCTTGTCGCCCAGCGCGTCGCGGCATGCCTCCCAGACGGGCTCGAACTCGTCAGACTCCAGCTCCTCGGCGCCCATGGCGGGGCAGCCAAAGGCAAGCGCGTCATAGATGGACACATCCTCTGCCGAGAAGTCCGCGACGGGCACGACGCGGGCCTCGGCCCCTGCTGCGGCGACGCCCGCTTCGAGCGCACGGGCCATCTCCTCGGTGTTGCCCGTCCCCGTCCAGTACACGATCGCGATGCTCTTGCTCATGGAAGTCTCCCTCCGTCGTGCGGAATCAGCCGCCCCTGTCATGCCGTTGCCATCCGAAGGAGCCCCCGCAGGGGCGTTCCCTCGGAGTAGAGCCTCTTGATTCTGAGCTCCTCGCGCTCGAGCTCCTCGAAGCGCCGCAGCGCCTCGTCCACGTCTCCGTAGACCTTCCAGCGTCCGCACGCTCGAGCCCCCTGGCCTCCGTCCGACATGAAGCCGTCGACGTCCTCGATGGGATAGCCGAGGACAAAGCCGATCTCGTGGGGAAAGGGGGCCCTGTTGCCGTAGTAGGCGCGCAGGCGGCGCCGGAGCTCTCCCATGAGCGCTCCGCTGTGAGAGGGGAGGCGGTTCTTGGCGAGAAACGGCCTCGCGTCTGCGCCGGAGAGAAGGCGCCGGATGTGGCGTGGGCGCCAGACGAGCAGCATTGCTCGCCCTTCTCGCCACCCCAGTAGGGAAACGCGCACGCCGAATCGCCGAAGGTGCCACGCGTAGGTTCCTATGAGGGTCTTTACAAGAAAGCGGCACATGGACGTCGGACGCGCGGCCTCGTTGGGCGGCATCCGGAAGCCAAAGACTGCGGCCGGCTTGCGCCCCGCGAGTACGATACCCGCCTGACAGACGAGGCAGCGTACGAACCTCGCCTCAAGATGCTCCTGAGGCGAGGCACTGCCGGCGTCTACGGCAAGGCAGATGTTCATCCCCTGACCCATACGTCTCCAATAGTTAGCTAAACCTAACTCTAGTGAGCATAGAGTAAACCATAGCTAACATATTGTCCATGATCCAAAAGGGGACAGTCCCCTTTTGGATCACAGCGTCCAGTCTGCGCTTTGGGTCTGCAGGCGGACCATGCGGCCGAAGAGACCGCCCGTGGCGAGCAGCTCTTCCGGAGAGCCCTGCTCCGCCACGCGGCCGTCCTCGAGCACCACGATCTTGTCCGCGCTCATGACGGTGCGCATGCGGTGAGCGATCACGATGACGGTCTTGCCGGCGAGCAGGCGCGAGAGCGCCTCCTGGACCTGCGTCTCGTTCTCCACGTCCAAGCTCGCCGTTGCCTCGTCCAGGAGCACGACTGGCGCGTCCTTGAGCAGGGCGCGGGCGATGGAGATGCGCTGGCGCTCGCCGCCGGAGAGCCGCGCACCGTTCTCGCCGATCATCGTGCCGTAGCCCTGTGGCAGGCGGCTCACAAACTCGTCGCAGTTGGCCGCACGCGCCGCGGCAAGCACCTCCTCGTCGGTGGCGCCGCGCCGGCCCAGGCGGATGTTGCCCATCACCGTGTCGTCAAAGAGCAGCACGTCCTGGAAGACCACGGAGAAGTCGGCGAGAAGGACCTCGGGGTCCACGGCCGCCACGTCCACGCCGCCCACGGTTACGTGTCCCGCGTCGGCATCCCACAGGCGCGCTGCCAGACGGGCGCAGGTGGACTTACCGGAGCCGGACGGTCCCACGAGCGCCGTGACTTCGCCCTCGCGTGCCGTGAACGTCACACCGTCCAGGACCTTCTCGCCGCGATCGTAGGAGAAGGACACGTCCTCGAAGGTAACGTCGTGCCCGGCAGGCTCGTACGTCTCGCCGCCCTGCGCGAGCGGCTCCTCGTAGAAGCCTTTCATGCGCGCCGCGGCGGTCTTGGCCGAGAAGAGCTCGGCGATGAGCATGAGGCACTGGTCGAAGGGCGCGTAGATGCGGCTCACCACCACAAGGAAGGCGAAGAGCGTCATGAACGTGCAGGAGCCCTTCAGGATGAGCGCCGCGCCCACGAGCACCGTGGTGGCAAGGCCCAGGCGCAGCACGATCTGGGCGCCGTTGACGGCGATGCCGCAGGCGATCTCCGAGCGGGTGGCCTGGCGCTCCGCGGCGTCCACGTCGGCATGGATGTGCTTGAGGTAGCGCTCCTCCTGGTTGGTCGCGCGCACCTCGCGCACGCACTCGAGCGCCTCCTGGATGTCCTCCGAGGTGGCAAGGCCGCGCATGCGCGTGGCCTCCATCATGGGCTGGAGGGCGCGCCGCGCGCCGAAGAGGATGGCGAGCCCCACCGGGCAGCTCCAGAGCGACGCGAGCGCGAGCCGCCAGTCAAAGGAGAACAGGCAGACGGCCGCCACGGCGAGCGTAATGTAGGCGCCATAGAGCTCGGGCAGCACGTGGCTGTAGGCGTGCTCAGTGGTCTTGACGTCGGTCATAAGGGTCTCGGTGAGGTCGGCCAGGTCGCGACGTCCGAAGAAGCCCAAGGGCAGCTTGCGCAGGCGTTCGGCGAGGTTGATGCGCTGCCGGCCGCTCTCCTTGTAGATGACGCCGTACTGGTAGTAGTAGGCCCAGTACTCCGCCACGAAGAGCGCGACGGCAAAGGCGACGAGGCCAGCTGCGTACGGGAGGAGGTCCGGCAGCGGCGCGCCCTCGGTGAGGTGCGCCACGAGCTCGCTCATGAGCAGGTAGAGGGCGCCCACGCCGCCAAAGACCACGAGGTTTGCCGCCGCAGTCCACACGGCGCCGAGCTTGACGTTGCGCATGCCCTCGTCGGTGAGGGCGTACTTCTCCTGGATGCTCATCTACTCCACCTCCGTGGCGCTCGTGATGCGCCAGCTCACGGACTTCTCGTAGTCGGCCCACATGCGGGCGTAGAGGCCGCCCGCCGCCAGCAGCTCGTCGTGCGTGCCCTGCTCGGCCACGCGCCCGGCGTCAAGCACCACGATCTTGTCGGCGTTCCGCACCGTGGAGAGGCGGTGCGCGATCATGAGGACGGTGCGCGGAGAGCCGTCGCGCCCGCGGGCGAGGCGCTTGAAGGCCGCCTGGATCTTAACCTCGTTCTCCGGGTCGGCGAAGGCAGTCGCCTCGTCGAGCACCACCACCGGAGCGTCCTTCAGAATGGCGCGGGCGATCATGAGGCGCTGCACCTCGCCGCCGGAGAGGTGGGTGCCGCCCGTCCCCACGAGCGTGTCGGCGCCCTGGGGGAACTTCTCCAGGATGTCCGCGCACTGCGCGGCCTCAAGCGCGGCGAGCGCCTCCTCGCGGGTGGCCTCGGGGCGCGCGACGCGGACGTTCTCCAGGATCGTCTGACGGAAGGGGCGGTTGGCCTGGAAGACAAAGGCAACGCGGTCCATGAGGTCGTGCGGGTCCATCTCGCGCGCGTCCACGCCGCCGAGCGTCACGCGTCCGGCGTCCACGTCCCAGAAGCGAGGCACGAGGCTCGCCGCCGTGGTCTTGCCGCCGCCGGAGGGGCCCACGAGCGCCACGGTGGCGCCAGCCGGCACCTCAAAGCTCACGTGGTCGAGCGCCGGTGCGTCCGCGCCCTCGTAGGTAAAGGTCACGTCCTCGAAGCGGATGGCATTGCCCGCGGGCGTGCGCGGCGCGGCGGGAGCGGAGATCACGGGCGCAGCCAGCACCTCCTCGACGCGCGAGACCGCGTCCGCGGCGGACTGGAACGCCTCGGACATGAACATCACTCGCGTCATGGCGGTGGGGATCACGGCCGAGAAGATCGCGTAGAACGCGAAGTTGGCCAGAAAGCGCGCGAAGTCTTCCTCGCCGGGCACAATGAGGATTGCCGCCGGCACGAGGAAGATCGCGACGCCGTTGATGATGGTGAGCGAGAGCGACTGCGGTGTCTGGCACCACTTTACGGCGTAGTCCTGCGCGAGCCGCGTGAACTCCTCGATGGCGTCATGAAACGCGCGGAAGCTGTAGACCGTCTGCTGGAAGACCTTGACCACAGGGATGCCGCGCACGTACTCGGTGCCTGTCTTGTTCATCTTGACGAGCGACTCCATGTAGCGCGTCATGAAGTCCATGCCGCGCCCGCCCATCATCTTCATCAGGCAGAGAATGGAGATGACGACCGCAGCGAGGCACGCGAGACCGAGTCGCCAGTCAAAGACGAAGAACAGCACCAGCATGCCGACGATCATGGCAATGCTGCCCGCGGTGTCAGGGAGCTTATGGGCAAGAAGCCCCTCGGTCTCGGCGGCGCAGCCGTCCACGACGCGACGAAGCGCGCCGCTCGCGTGCGCGTCGAAGTAGCCGAGACTCGCGTGCATGAGGTGGTCCGTGGTGCGCTTGCGCATGTTGGATGCACAGCGGAAGGCCGCGAGGTGCGTGCACATGAGGCCGGCGAAGTAGATGAGGATACTCGCGGCAGCAAGGCCGAACGCCCACCAGCCGTACGCGGCGATGCCAGTGGCCGCGCCCCAGTCGGGGGCCACGGCGATGAGGTCGCGCGCCACGAGCCAGATGCAGACGTACGGGCCAAAGCTCACGAGCATCGAGACGGCCGAGAGCGCGCAGCCCAGGTACGTGAGCGTTTTGCGCGGACCGGCAAAGGCGAGCAGACGGCTCACGGCGCCCTTGCCGCGGGCGCCGCTCGCCTTGGTTGCTTGAGAGTCAGACATCGAAGCCTCCTTGCCCTCGTGTCTTGATTGGCATTCCATCGCACCGTATCATGGGAGTCATTACTTGTTAACTATGGTTAACTAACCTTGGACGATTACTCAAGGGAGATGGACGAACCCTCAAGATGACGGGCATGGGAGACATTCCTCGCGAGCTCGTTGCGCTCTTCGAGCCGCAGGTCGAGCAGCTTGGCGTGCGTCTCGAGCGCCGGGGCGGCATCTGGGCGGGCGAGGCGCGAGGCTCCGCGGCGACAGGCTCGATGTGGCTCTGCGCGCCGGCGCCGCACTGCCTCGTGCTCTGCCACGATGTCACTCCGCTTGAGGACATGCCGCTCTTCGAGGGGTCGCTCGGGCCGTACGCCTGCGCCTGCACGATGGGAGACGATGCGGTTTCGTGCTCGCGGGACTGCGGACTTCCGATCAGGTTCGTCGGCGCCGGGGGCGGCGCACGCCGTCCGCATGACGAAGTGGCCACGTTCGTTGAGCACGGTCCCCGCTCGCTCTCAAGTCGCCTGCTCGCCGGCCACGTCTACCGCTCCCGCTCCATCATCTTGCTGCCCGACTTCTTCGACGACCTGGATCGTAGCTATCCGGGGGAGTTCGGCGGGCTCTTCTCGGCGTTTGACGGCGCCTGGGGTCCCGAGTCCAAGGGGGCGATTCGCCATGCGCTCGGCAACATCCCCGCGAGTCCTCCGCTCGGCCCCGGTGGGTCGCTCGGGCTTCTCTCGACCGTCACCTCGCTCATGGCGTCTCTGGCGGCGGACGGGAGAAGTACCGAACAAGACGAGGGCGCGCTGGTGAGCCACGCGAGGAGGCTCCTGTCGGCTGCCGTCGAGGAGGGCGGCGTGCCACCCTCCGTCGACGCGCTCGCGCGCAGGCTCTACGTGAGCCGATCGCGGCTCTGTGACGCGTTCAGGCGCGAGACGGGGCAGAGCGTGGGAGCATATGCGCGCCAGTTGCGGATGGAGCGTGCGTGCCACCTCCTCGAGGGGGGAGGTCGTACCGTCGCCGAGGTCGCCGTCCTTCTCGGCTACCCAAGCCCCTCGGCCTTCTGCCACGCCTTCTCCGACTTCACGGGCATGTCCCCGCGCGCATGGGTCAAAAGGGACAGTCCCTTTTGACCCACTTGAAGTTCGTGACAAACGGGCCAGTATTTTGTCTATTACAACCGATGAAATCTTCCAACACGTAGTTTCTATCGGTTACGGTCGATAAAACTATGATTGCGCGGCAAGGATGCCCGGAAAGGCATTGGCGGCGTAGAGCGGTACGTTTACCAGCCAGTCCTGCTCCTTCAGCCCGCGAAGCGAGAAGCGCACGGCACGCTCGAGCCCATAGTCGCGTACGAACGCGGCGAGACTTCCTCCGGCGACGCTCTCGTCTGCCTTGACCTCAACGGGAACGGGGCGTCCGGCAACCTCGAGCAAGAAGTCGACCTCTCCCTTTTTCTGCTTGCCGTCTGCCGACCAGTAATACGGCGCCAGCCCACCCGCCACGAGCTGCTGGCACACGAACTGCTCGGCGTAGACTCCCTTGTACTCGGTAAAGAGGCGGTCTCCCTCCACGAGCACGCGAGGCTCAAGTCCTGTTGCCGCGCCCAGGAGCCCGACGTCGAGCAGGTAGAGCTTGAAGTACGTCTCGTCGGCATATCCTTTGAGCGGGATTCCCGGCTTGGTCACGCGAGGGACCTTTGTGACCAAGCCCGCATCAACAAGCCAAGCGACGGCATCCCGATAGTCTCGTCCGCGCCCGCCCTCCCGGACGGAGGCGTAGCTGAACCTGCGAAGATCGTTCTCCCGCGCAAGCTGAACGGGCACCGACCTCCACGTCTGGCGGATGCGCTCCACTTCCGCAGCGCTTTCGACGTGCTTCGAGAAGTCATGCTCGTAGTCTGCGAGCAGCGCCCGCTGCACTGCGCGAGCCGCCGCAAAGCCCCCGGTCTCGCTGTAGCGTCTGACCGCCTCGGGCATGCCCCCTACGTAGTAATAGGTGCGCAGGAGATCGGTCAGGCGCTCGGAGAAGACGCTGATGAGATCGGCGTCGCCCTGAGATAGCGCATCCGCAAGCGCCGGGTTGCCAACCTCGCGCACGAACTCGTCAAACGAGAGAGGGCGCAGGTCAAGATGGTCGACCTTCCCAACGGGCCATGACGTGCCAGCGCCGTCCCTCCCGCGTTTACGGCTGAGGGCCACGCCAAGAAGGGATCCCGCCGCGACCACGGGCACGTCGGGGCGCTGCTCGCAGAACATCTTGAGGGCGGTGATGGCGCGCGGGCACTCCTGGATCTCATCGAGGAATACAAGCGTCCTGCCGTCGCGGGGATTCGTCCCCGTTGCCGCGCCAATGATAGTGAGCAGGCGCTCCGCATCAAGGCTTCCCTCGAAGGCCCGCTTCATGTCCTCGTTGTCCAGGAACACGACATGGGCCACGGAATCGTAGCGGTCTGCCCCGAACGCGAGGACAAGCCACGTCTTTCCCACCTGACGAGCGCCGTTGACGATGAGCGGCTTGCGACTGGGACTGTCGCTCCACGAGAGGAGTTTTGCCATGGCGTTGCGATACATTCCCGACCTCATTTCTGGCGAAAACCGACTTCGGCATCGACCATATTTTGGCGGAAACCGATTTCGGCATCAACCATCTTATGGCGGATGCCGAAGCCGGTATCCGCCAACGATGATACGAAGGGACAGTCCCTTCGTATCATCTCGCAGAGTACGCGGACGAGGGGCTTGTTGGCCTCGAGGATGGCGCCTTTGCCCGGGCGATGGAGGTTAAGCATGGAAGCCCTGCTTGATGCCAACGCCGTGCTGCGCTACCTGCTTGACGAGGTCACGTGCCGACGCAAGAACGTGGCCGCGGCGGCGCCCGGGCTCTACAGCGGCGGCTCGTTCGACTTCGTCGACTGCGTGCTGGCCGCAGAGCGCCAGGAGCTCGGCCGCGACGTCGTGACGTTTGACAAGAGGTTCGTCGTGCTGCTGGGCAAGGTGGGGGACTAGCTGTTCAGTGCCAAGACGTTGTTTACGCCCCGAGGGTGACAAATAGGGAGGGCTCCCGCATGCTGTGGATTGCCTAGATCTGCAGCCGAGGGGAGCCCTCCCATGTCACAGCATCCTAACGCAAGGCTCACGCCCAGGGGGCGGGAGCTGCTCGCCTCCCGGGTCGCCGGGGGCGAGCGCGTGTCCGCCGTCGCCCGCCAGATGGGCGTGAGCAGGCAGACCGCGAGCAAGTGGCTCTCCCGCGCGCGGCGCGGCGAGCCGCTGTCCGACCGGCCGAGCAGGCCGCGCAGGCTCGCCAGGTCCACCCCTCCCGAGGTCGAGGAGGCGGTCTGCGAGGCGCGCTCGTCCATGCTCCTCCCCCCGCTCGCGCTCGCCGCCGTGACGGGCGTGCCGGTGAGGACGTGCGCGCGGATCGTCGCGAGGAGGGGGCTTCCGAGGCTCGCCGACGTCGACCGCGTCACGGGCGAGGCCCGTCGCCGCGGGCCCGTCACGCCCGTGCGCTACGAGCGCGAGAGGCCCGGCGAGCTCCTCCACGTGGACGTGAAGAAGGTCGCCCGCATCCCCGACGGCGGCGGGTGGAGGGCGCGCGGCGCCTCGGAGCTCGACCACGGCAGGGGCTCCGGCGGGCGGCGCGTGGCCTGCCTGCACGTCGCGGTCGACGACTTCTCCCGCGTGGCCTACGCCGAGCTCCTCCCCGACGAGCGCAGGGGCACCTGCTCGGCGTTCATGGCACGGTGCCTTGCCTTCTTCGCCGGCCTCGGGGTCGCGGTCGAGCGGGTCATGACGGACAACGGGCCGGGGTACCGCAGCCGCGAGCTCAACGCCCTGCTCGCCGCCGAGGGCGTACGCCACATATACACCAGGCCGTACAGCCCGTGGCAGAACGGCAAGGTCGAGCGCATGAACCGGGCGCTCGCGCAGGAGTGGCAGTACGGGCGGGCGTGGGACGGCGAGGCCGAGAGGGCGGACGCCCTCCCGGCCTACCTCGAGCACTACAATTGGAGCCGTCCGCACAGCGCGTGCGGGGGCCTGCCGCCCCTGACGCGCATCGTCGGCGTAAACAACCTATTGGCACACAACAGCTAGTGGCTATCGTCACCTGCCTCTATTTCTATTCCGAGATGAGAACCGCCCGAGAGGCGACGCAGGCGAATGGGTTCATGAGGCGCGAGACGTTTGATCTGACGGACAAGGCCGACGTCTTCACGTCCACGAGCGTGACGAGGCGTAGGATCGAGAGGACCGACAAGTAGAGGCGGCGTCTCGGTCGGTGCCAGAGCGAGGCCGTCCCGCCACCGGAGGAGTTGGTGGGCGGGACGGTCTCGAACTGACTAGGGATTACTGGAAGATGGAACCGGGCGCCCTTCCGGATGCCTTGCTACTGGAAGGGCGCCCAGACCGATGCGGGCTTCAGGCGCGCGTATGGAAGGCCGTATGCCAGCGCCTATGCGGCGAACGGGTACGTCGCGATGGTCTCGTAGGTGTTCGCGTCATAGACCTCAAGCTCGCCCTCAACGGAAACGAGGGACGCGAGGTCGGGGACGTCGCTCTGTCCGAACCACATGAATGTCTCGACGTTGCAGCCGGGCTTGATGGTCTCGCTCAGCACCGGGTCGGCCATGGTGCCGTTTACGGAGAAGGTGCCCCACGAGGCGTCTACCGAGATGTCAGAGGCGGAGTTGTTGGTAATCCTCAGGGTGTAGCCGGAGTCGCCCGCCCAGTCGGTCTTCTTGTTTACGATCTCGATAGTGCAGGTGTCATCGTTCACGATCTGCTGATTGACCTCCTCGACGATCTCCTCATCGTCACCCCAGGAGCTTCCGGCATCCTCTCCTTCCTCGGACTCCGCGAGCCAATCGAGGGCACTCGCGGCGTCTTCCTTGAGCTTGGTCGCGTCTTCGTCGCTGAGTTTCTTGAAGGACATCACCTCACCGTCCATGTCGAGACTGAGAAGATCGTCCTCCAGAGTGGCTGTGACGGTCTCGCCCTCGAAGGTGATGTCGCACTCGCTCGCGCTCTTCGCCTCCCACGTGCCTTCGAGAGGCTCTCCCATGAGATTGAGCTCTGCCCTGCCCTCATCCTGCAGGTCAACATAGCAATAGATGCCTAATGCCTTCATGAGGTCGATGTCTTCTGAGGTAAGATCCGGGGCTTCGGTCAACTCCCAGGTACCTAGGAAAGCCTTTGTCGGGTCTCCGCCCCCGCCGCTTCCGCTGCAGCCCACCAAGGCAAGACAAACCGCTACCACGGTAGCAAGCGCCAAGACAAACCGATTTCTCTTCATGATGCCCTCCTTGCTCGTACGCTACCGTCAAGAGTGCGGCCTTCCGCACTCCATGCAGAACTTGCCCGTGTTGACTGCCCCGCAGCTGCATGTCCATTCGGCGGTCTCCGGTCTCGGGGATCCGCACTCGGGGCAGAAGCGACCTGTGTTTACGGACCCGCAGCTACAGGTCCATGAGCCGGCGGGACTCGGCTTGGGCGCTCCGCACTCCATGCAGAACTTGCCCACGTTAACTGCGCCGCAGCCGCAGGCCCAGGTGTTTGGTGAGGCAGGTGCGGCGTCAGGGGCGGGCGGGGTCGCCTGCTGCTGGGCTCCCATCTGAAATAGGTTGCCTGCTCCCATGCCGCCGGCCATGCCGGCGAGGCCCAGCCCCATGAATCCCGCCATGGCCCCTCCCTCGTTGGAGGCGGCGGCACGCATGGCATCGGACTGCGCGGCTGCCAGGTTCGCGGCTGCCATGGTGGGATCGCGCATGACCGCGGCCTTCTGCAGCTCCTTAATCATCGCCTCGTCCTCGGGCGACGCCGAGATGGTGTTTACCCCGAAGGCCGCGACCTGAATGCCGCGCGTCTCCGCCCAGCTGTCACTCAGAACCTCATTGAGGGCTCGAGAGAGCTCCATGGTGTGCCCGGGCACCGCGCTGTACCTGATGCCCATCTCCGAAATCTTCGTGAAGGCGGGCTGCAGGGCGGTGAGCAGCTCGCTCTTGAGCTGGGAGTCAATCCTGTCGCGGGTGTAGACGTCCTGGATGTTGCCGCACACGTTCTTGTAGAACAGCAGCGGGTCGACGAGGCGGTAGGAGTACTCGCCGTTGCAGCGCACCGCGATGTCCACGTCCAGGCCGATGTTTCTGTCGACCACGCGGAAGGGGACCGGGGATGCCGTACCGTACTTGTTGCCGACGATCTCCTTGGTGTTGAAGAAATAGATGCGCTGGTCACAGCCTGTGTCTCCGCCAAAGGTGAAGCGGCGGCCCAGCGTCTCGAACGAACGCCTGATGCTGTCGCCGAGGTTGCCGGCAAATACGCTCGGCTCGCTGGAGCTCTCGAAGACGAACTCGCCAGGCTCGGCGCAGACCTCGACCACGGCACCCTGCTCGACGATGATCATGCACTGGCCCTCATTGACGGCGACGATTGACTTATCGGAGATGATGTTGTCCTCGCCCTTGGTATTTGAGCTGCGCCCGTGTGCTGAGGTCCTCTTCTGGCCCTTCGCGGCGAGGACGTTGGCGTCCAACGAGTCGCAGTAGAAGAACTCACGCCACTGATCGGCGAGAACGCCGCCGACGGCTCCGGTGCCAGCCTTGAGAAGTCCCATGGTTGCCTCCAATGACGGTGTCGGAAGGACGGGATGGTGAGTCTCGGCTGCCCCTAAGCCGAGCCCATGGCTCCTCCGCAGTACTCGCAGCGGCCATTGGCGTCGGGGAAGGTCGTGGCTCCACAGAACGGGCAGGTACGCGCCTCCTTGGGAGCGGCGGCGGCAACGGCCTCGTCGCGAACCGCGTCACGAGCGCCGAGGAGCGCCTCGCGAATCTCCTCGGCTATGCGCACAGCCTCGCGGTAGTCGGGGGAGCCCTGGGTCTCTATGCGAGAGGTGTTTGCCTTGACGGTGATCTCATCGAAATACGGGGCGTTGACCTGAACGATTGCGTATACGTCGTAGTCGATGTCGTAGCGCGGCGGGTCGTAGCTCACGCTCGTCCCATCCTCGAGTTCGCGCTCGATTTCGGTGCGCGTCTCTCGTACGTCGACGATGCAGCCTGTGACCTGGCTGAAGTCGATGATGTCGGGGTTGGCCTCGCGCCAGCCGGACCCAGCGGGCACGACGGCAAATGCGCGCGCGTCATCATCGATGAGCACGCGGGTTCGCTGGCCGAGCGTGCGCGTGGGCGTGAAGGAGGAGACGCGCGCCTTGTTTTCCTCGCGATAGGCAAGCTGCTCCCTGATGTCCTGTACCGTGGAGCTGCGGCGTTCGCTGAAGAAGGGGGAGAGCTTCCCGGCGCAGTCCTTGCAGAGATAGCCGTCCTCCAGCTTGCGCTTTCCCAGCAGGCCGAGCTCCTTGCCGCAGATGTCACATGACTTCTTCTCGAAGAGGCTTCCAAAGAGTCCCATGGCAATCCCTTCTCCTAGGGCGCCACCGATGCGCTGGCGCTTCGGCTTGCCGCCTTTGTGGCGTTGGCCTTACGATAGAGCGCGTCGCGTTTGCGGGCGATGCCCCTGCGGCCCAGGCTTGGCGGGTATCGCGCGCCTGATGTCCCATGTTCGGGGGGCGGTGTTGCGTACAATGGACTAGGATCGGGCCGAGCGGGGGTGTCGCGATGTCAGGGATTGCGTCGATGGTTCGAAAGGCCGCCGCACGCGTGCGAGCTGCCGACAGGCGTCAGGTCCTCGTCGCCTGCGCCGCATGTGCCCTTGCGATCATCGTGCTGCTGCTCTTGTCGGAGGGTCTTCTCGACCACGATATCTGGCGTTCGGCCGATCGGGACGCGTTCTATCCCCTTGGGCACTACAACACGACGCCCCACATGGCAGCGACGGTCGCCTTCCTGTCGATATGGGGTCCCTTTTCGTGCTGGCGGTGCTTCGATCCTCTGGTTCGTAGGTACATGGCCGGCTGCTTCATGTTGTTTGCCGGCTGGATGCTCGTCGTCATCGTTAAATACGCCGTGGTTTGGGACCCCGCCGTCGAGCTCCTGTGGTACTGCTTCTACGTTCCTATCCTGCTCGTCCCCATGCTGTGCGTGTTCACGGCGTTTCGGGCTGCCGGCGTGGATGGCCGCCCTGCCGTCGTGAGGTGCAGGAGGGCACTCCTCGCGATCAACGCCTTGCTTCTGGTGGTGGTGTTCACCAACGGGATCCACCACGCGGTCTTCTCCTTTGATGTCGCAAACCCCGACTGGTCTGATAAGTACGAGTACGCGCCTCTGTACTACGTGGTGTATGCGATGGCCGTCGGTCAGTTCGTCGCGTTCTTTGCCTTGCTTTTTGCAAACGCGTGTCGGCAGCTCAGGGGCGCGATCGTCACCGTGTCGCTCGTCTGCGCGCTGGCGGTCGTGTACGGATTGGCCTACGTGCTGCGCGTCCCGTTCTTCTTCTCGGGCAACTTCTCTCTCAGCTATACGTGGTTCGTATGCGTGGCAATCGAGCTGTGCTTCGACTTCGGCATCATTCCGGCCTTCGCTCACTACGGGCGCCTGTTCCAGACCCTCCCCATGGACGTGAAGGTGTTCTCCCTCTCTGCCGAGAGGGGGGATGGTCCCATCTACGCGACGTTTCAGGCCGGCCCCGTCTCGCCCCAGGGGCGGTCCTGCGTCGAGGCGTGCGCGACGGGGCCCGTACGGCTCATCTCTGACGTGACCCCCGATGTCGTGTATCACGCCCAGAGGGTC
>DBQY01000019.1 GCA_002305805.1 Atopobium sp. UBA1382
CGCCGGCGGCGGTCAGGCCGCCCCGCACCAGGTCGACGACCCTCCTCCTGATTCCCTCGTCATAGTACCCGTGCCCCATTGAACCACGCCCCTCTCGTCGTGGTGCAATGACCGCTGGAATCCGCCCGCCGCGGGGTCGTACAACCCCTCGGATTCCTAGACGCGGCCAGGACAAGGGCCGGCTTTCCTGGAGGGGCGGGCGACAAGGGCCGGCTTTCCTAGAAGGGCCGCCGACAAGGGCGGCGATTTCTAGACGTGCTCGTGCGCGTGCTCGTGATGCCCGTGGCGATGCTTGCCGTGGTAGTCGACGGCGTCGTCCAGCGCCGCCTCCGCATGGCCCGCGGCCACGGCGTCGCGCACGAGCGGCAGCAGCGTCTCGCGAAGCCACGGCCTGCGCACCTCCGGCCCGATGAACACCGCGAGCGCGCCGTCCTTCTCGCCCTCCACGGGCGGCTCGGCCCCGGTGACCGACCATGCCCGGTCAACCACGTCGAAGCGCAGCCACTGGCCGCCGCACGGCAGCACGCCCTTGGCGCGCACGACCTCGCCGAAGACGCCCGCGACCAGCGCGTCCAGGAACCACAGCAGGTGGTTCTCGGTGGGCAGCGACACCCCCGCCAGAGACAGGCTCTCGAAGTCGTCCTCGGCCGGCGCCGCGTCCGGACGCGCCGCGGAGCGCTCCGGGTCCAGGTCGCGCTCGAGCAGCGCCGAGAAGAACTCGTCCGGCAGCTGGTCGTACGGGACGTCCACGATCCGGGCCTCCGGGCTCTTCTCGGCCACCCACGCCCGCGCGGCGGCGACCTGGCCCGGCCCCGCGTGCTGCACCTTGGAGAGCACCACCACCGGTGCCGTGGCAACCTGGTCGAGATAGATGTCCGAGAAGCGCTCGCGCTGGCGCTCCCAAGCGACCGCGTCCACGATCACGAGCGGCGCGAGCAGCGAGATGCGCTCGTAGCTCACCTGGTCGACGTTCTCCAGCACGCTGGAGAGGCGCGCGACGCCCGTGGGCTCCACGACCAGGTACTCGGGGTCGAGCGTGTTGGCTATGGTGAGCACGGACGCCGCGAAGTCCTGTTTGCCCGAGCAGCAGATGCAGTTCTCGGTGGACTCCCAGACAGAGAGTTCGTCGGTCTCCGAGAGGACCTTGGCGTCGATGTCCGCCTGGCCGTACTCGTTCTCGTACACCACGAAGTCGCGCCCGGTGCGCCGGGCGAGCTCCTGTATGAACGTCGTCTTGCCGGCCCCGAGGAAGCCGGACACCACCAGCACGCGCATGCAACCCCCAGACATACGAGCGGGCGGGGGCCGAGAAGGACCCCCGCCCGCGGCTCATCGCAAAACGCTAGTCGATGACGACGACCGGCTTGATGAGGTCGGCCGGCTTGTCGCGCATGAGGAAGAGCGCCTCTTCCAGGTGATCCCAGCCATGGAAGACGTGGGTGGAGAGCGGCGCCACGTCCAGGCGACCGGAGCTCACGAGCGCACCGAGCTTCTCCATGCGCAGGCGGCCGCCGGGCATGAGGCCGCCGCGGATGTCCTTGTGGCCCATGCCGACGCCCCACTCCACGCGCGGAATGGTGACGAAGTCGCCGCCGCCGAGGTAGTTGACGTTGCCGATTTTGCCGCCGGGCTTGAGGGCCTTGACGGCGTCCTCGAAGGTCTGGCAGCCGCCGCCGGCCACGATCACGCGGTCGACGCCCTTGCCGTTGGTCATCTCGAGGACCTGGTCGGCAATCGGGCCGTTCTTGTAGGAGATGAACTCGGTGGCGCCGTAGCCCTTGGCCGCCTCGACGCACTTCGGGCGCGTACCCACGGCGATGATGCGGGAGGCGCCGCGCAGGTTGGCGCCGGCCACGCTCATGAGGCCGACGGGGCCGATGCCGATGACGAGGACCTCGTCGCCAAACTGCACGTCGGCAAGCTCGACGCCGTGGAAGCCGGTCGGGACCATGTCGGAGAGCATGCAGGCGTCGACGGGGTTGATGTTCTCGGGCAGGTGGGCGAGGTTGCCATCAGCGTCGTTGACGTGGAAGAACTCGCCGAAGACACCGTCCTTGAAGTTGGAGAACTTCCAGCCCGCAAGCATGCCGCCGGAGTGCATGGAGTAGCCGGCCTGGGCCTCGAGAGAGTTCCAGTCGGGTGTGATGGCGGGGACGAGGACCTTGTCGCCGGGCTTGAAGTCGCGAACGAGCTCGCCGACCTCGTCGACGACGCCGCAGGCCTCATGGCCCAGAATCATGTTGTGGCGCTCGCCGATGGCGCCCTCCCAGAGCGTGTGCACGTCGGACGTGCAGATGGCGACGGCCAGCGGACGGACGATCGCGTCCATCGGCCCGCAGGCCGGACGCTCCTTCTCGATCCAGCCGGACTCGCCGATCTTGAGCATTGCGTAACCCTTCATGCGCACTTCCCTTCTCGTGTGGGTGGTGCCGCGCGCGGCGCGGGCGGCATGTCCGGATAGATATGCCCTCCGGGGCCGCGCTCCAGACCATACGCTCGGCGAATGGTCTATGCTAGTTCGCAGGTAGCATTTTGAAGGATGTCCCGGAATGTGGGCCCTTGTCGCCCATGCGTCTAGAAAATGTGGCCCTTGTCGGAGCGACGTCTAAGAAGCCGGGGGCTTGTACGGCCTCGCGACCCCGAGGACGGACATAGGCAGCGATTCCTAGACGCGGCACAGACAAGGACGGCGATTCCCGGAAGCGACGCGGACAAGGGCGCCGTTTCTTAGAGAGGCCGCCGACAAGGGCCGCAAAATCTAGACTAACCGAGAGGGGTGCGCTACCAGCTCGACCAGCTCATGTAGCTCGTCGATCACGAGGTCCGCCTTGCTCTGATCGAGCCACACCCCGTCCGGCTGGCGCAGCGCGCACACAAGCGCGCCCGCCGCCTTTCCGGCGCGTATGCCGATCGGCGAGTCCTCGACCACGACCGTCTCCTCGGGGCATGCGTCAAGGCGACTCATCGCCCGTCGATACGGCTCGGGATCGGGCTTGAGCACATCGCAGTCGTCCCCCGTCACCAGGTCGTCAAACAGACCCTCCATCCCGACGGTCGTCACGAAGTCCTCCACGAATGGACGTCGCGAGGAGGAACATATCCCCGTCAGCATGCCCCGCGCCCTCAGCCCGAGAAGGGTCTCCCGCACGCCCGGGTTGAGAATGTCGCGCCAGGGCGGACGATGCACGTGCGCATACTCCAGATAGAGGGACCGGAGCCGCTCGCGCTTCTCGGAATCGTCGGGCACGAGCGCCCTCCACACCGCCTGGTCATTGGAGCCGGTCGCGTCAAATCCCTCGGGGAGCCTCATCCCGTGCAGCTCCAAGAAGCTGGAGCGCCGCCATCGGTAGAACGGCTCGGAGCGGACCAGCACACCGTCCATGTCAAACACAACCGCCTTGATCACGGTTCCGACCCTCCCGTCTGGTTTCTGTCGAGTCAGACGAGGGAGAGGCGAGGAGGGGCTACACGTCGAAGGCGTATCGGCTTCCCACGTAGTACTGCCGTCCGATGGCCACGGGGCGACCCTCGGCGTCCTCGAAGTACGCGTTCATGTAGAGCAGGGGCGCGCCCGCCGGGACACGAAGCCTGCTCGCCTGCTCGGGAGAGGCGGCGACCGCCTCCAGCGTGAGACGGGCGTTTCGCACGGGCCTTCTCCCCGACACCTGGTCGATTGCGTCGAACAGGGAGATGTCGTCCAACGTGATCTCCGCCAGACCCCGAAACTCCTCGTAGGGCAGAAAGACGTTCTCCTCGTACACGGGAATCCCATCGGCAGTCCTCAGACGCTGGACGTAGAGCAGCAGGTCATTCTCGCCCAGGCCGAGAAACGCGCGCTCGTCGCTGCGTGCGGGCACGATGCGACGGCACAGCAGACGTGCGCCTGCCTGCGCACCACAGTTCCGGCAGATGTCCGTGAAGGTCTCGATGCGGTTGCCGCTACGGCGCAGCTCACGAAAGATGCGCGGCTTGCTGACGAAGGTGCCCACACCCTGGCGCTTCACGAGATAGCCGTTGGTGCAGAGGTCGCTTATCGCGCGGCGAACCGTAATGCGGCTCGCGCCGTATGCCGAACAGAGCTCCTGCTCAGAGGGGATCCTGTCGCCCTCCGCGTAGGTCCCTCCCTCGATCTTTCCCTTGATGTCCTCGTAAATCTGCTGATAGAGAGGTGCTAGGTCGTTCATGCGGGCGCTGCGTCCTTCTCTTCGGGCTCTCCCGCGAACACGGGAGCCTGTGACCTGCATAATCCTAACACCTCCCTATGTGGGAAACGTTCGCCGCCCCCGCAAACGGCCGTGGCCGCGCAGCGTACCCGTTGCACGACCACGGCCATAGAGCTGCGGTTGAGACGAACCGTCCCACCTAATCCTGTTTGACGTAGTTGTCGCGCACGCCGTCGAGCTTCTTGCTGCCGATCCTCTCGTGGAAGAGCGGGTCCTTGGGAATCGACGGGTCGACGCCGCGAGCCTCGGCGCCAAAGCACGCCACGACCTGCATCGGGATGATGAACTCAAAGCACGAGAAGAGCGGGTCCTCGGTGAAGGGCACGATGCAGTCAAAGCTGGTGGGCGCCTCCACGCCGTCCGGCGACGCGATGAGGTAGTTGTGGCTCGTCCACTCGCCCAGAATCTCGATCAGACGCAGCGTGCGTGGCTTGTAGTCCCCCGCGGAGGCAAGGTAGAACAGGTAGCTGTCCTCAGAGATCGAGTTGTAGATCCCGTGGAAGAACTCCTCGATGTCGTAGCCCGCGATGCCCACGCGCAGCGTCTCGAGCGTCTTGAGAGCGCCCTCGAGGACGTCTCCGTACATGCCGTCGTAGCCGACCACGATCACGCGCTTGGCAGGAAGCAGGTCGTCGGCGATACGGCCGTACCAGTCGACCGCGGCGTCCGTCACGGCGGGCAGGTTGGCAATCACCGTGCGCATACGCTGGAGATAGCCCTTGACTGTCGCCTCGTCCGTGACGCCCTTGGCCAGGGCGAGCTCGGTCACCATGAGCATGAGGGTCAGGATGGAGCCGCCGTAACCCTTGGTCTTGGCGCCGCACTTCTCGTTGCCGACCTCGAGCAGCGTCTTGGTCTGCGCGTGCTCGAAGACGAGCGCCGTGGGGTTCTCGCTCACGGCCGCCGTGAGCAGGCCGCGCTCGGTGGCGGCATCGAGACCCTCCACGGTGGAGAGGCTCTGGCCGCCCTGCGAAATGCCGATGACCAGGGACTTCTTGTCGTAGACCTTCTCCTCGCGCGCAAAGCGCGTGGGATACATCGGGATGATCTTCCACCCGGTGAGCTCCTCCAGGTAGAGCTTGGCGGAGACGCCCGCGTGATAGCTCGTGCCAGATCCGATGACGTAGACGGTCTCGATATCCGCGTCCTTGAAGCGCTCGACGAACTCAACGCAGATGCGAGCACGGTCCTCGATGATGTGGGTCAGAACCTCCGGGGTTTCCCGGATGTAGTCGTACATGATGCTTGCCATTAGAGCACTCCAAAGAACGCGCCGATGATGCCGGCGATGATGAGGGCGAACATGAGCGTGGTAGTCTTCACGCCCTTCTTGAGCAGGCCAAAGCAGCCAAAGGTGAGTGCAAGCGGGAGCAGGCAGGGAAGCACCTGGTCAAAGATGGCCTGGAGCTCGACGGACGCGTCGCCGATGGTGATGACGAGCGGCGTGGAGAACGTGACCATGCTGGAGACCATCGCACCGACCACGCACATGCCGAGGACCTTTGCGCACTCAGTGAGCAGGCCGACCGTGCCGGAGTCCTGCATGGAGTCGATGAAGCTGACGCCACCCTTGTAGCTCAGCTTGAGACCGTAGGCGCGGGCAAGAAGCGCGGGCACGTTGAAGATCAGTAAGAACAGAATCGCGCCGAGGATGGAACCCTGGGCGGCAAGGCCACAGCCCACACCGGCGGCGATAACGCGGAAGGTGCCCCAGAAGAAGGAGTCGCCGATGCCTGCGACCGGGCCCATGAGGGCCGCCTTAAGCGCCGCAATGGACTCCATGTCAAAGCTGCCGCCCTCGCGCTCTGCCTGAGCGTTCTCCTCCTCCATAGCCACGCACGCGCCGGTGATGAGCGTCACGACCTGCGGCGTGGTGTTGAAGAACGAAAGGTGACGCTTCAGCGCGGCAGCCATGTCGTCCTTGTTGGGGTAGAGCTTCTTCAGAATAGGAAGCAGCGAATAGCAGAAGCCGACGTTCTGCATGCGCTCGTAGTTGAAGGAACCCTGGAGGGGGAACGAGCGCCAGAATACCTTGCGCAGGTCGCCCTCAGTGATGATGCCGCCCTCCTTCAGGGGCTCGTCAGTCTTTCCCATTACAGCTCACCGTCCAAGTCATCGGATTCGTGGGTGGGGGCAACGGTCACGGAGGCCAGCTCCGCCTGGTGACGCTTCGTGGTCTGGTAGATCACGTAGGCGATAACGGCGCCGACGATGGCAACGCCGGTCGTGGTCATACCGAGAAGGGCCGTGAGCACAAAGCCCACGAAGAAGTACGCCGCGTTGGTCTTGTCGAAGATCAGGTTCATGAGGATGGCGATACCGAGGGCAGGAAGCATGCCGGAGGCAACCTCAAAGCCGTGCAGGATGAAGTCGGGCAGCCAGTTGACAAAGTCCTCGATGACGGCGGAGCCGAGCAGCACGCCCAGGAACACGACCAGGAACGAGGTGATCCAGAAGACCGCCGCGCCACCCCACAGGGCAAAGGTGACCTTTGACGGGTCGCCCTCCTCGGCGCCCTTATCGGCGATGCGCGCAAAGAACAGGTTGACAGTGCGGTCAAAGATGCCGAGCAGCTGGCCGAGCGTGGCCACGGGGAGCGCCAGCGCCACGGCGGTGCCGGTATCAAGACCCGAGAGGATGGCGAAGGCCGTGGAGAGGATACCGCCGCTCACAACGTCAGGCGGGGTGCTTGCGCCGATGCCGGCGATGCCCATCATGACGAGCTCGACCGAGGCGCCCATGATGATGCCGGTCTGCAGGTCGCCGAGGATGAGACCGACGATAGGACCGGTCACGAGCGGGCGCTCGAACATGGTCTGGCCGGCAACGCGGCCGTCCCACATGGCAAAGCCTGCGAGAATGCCCAGGAGTAGGGCTTGAACAACCATTTCTACCTCCTAAGATGCGTACGTTCTTCCAACGTGAGCCGCCTGCGGTTCCGGATTCCGCGGGCTCTTCCGAGGCGGCGTGCGCCGGCCGCGCGCACGCCCCTGATTCGGCCGTTAGGCGCCGCAGGCGCGCTTGATGGCAGCAACGTCCATCGGGGACTGGTCGGGCAGCGACTGCAGCGTCACCTGCGCGCCGAGCTCCACCATGCCGTCGATAGCCTCCATGTCCTTCTCGTCAAGGAACACCTGCTGGGTGACGCGCTTGCGCTCGCCCGACTGGCGAATGCCGCCCAGGCAGACCTTACGAACCGAGGGGCACTCGCGCACGATCTGAAGCGCGTCGGCAGGGCTGGCGCAGACGACAAAGATCTTGCGCGACTCGTGCTTGGGGTTGTTGATCACGAGGATCGCACCCTTGACGGACTTGATGGAGAGCGTCGCCTGGGGCGGCGCGGCGATGCGAAACGCCGACTGCATGAGCTTGTCGGTGGCGGCGCGGTCGTTGCCGACGACGATGGTGTCGGCCCCAAGCTGCGAGGTCCAGGTCACCGCGACCTGCCCGTGAATGAGGCGGTCATCAACGCGAAGCAACTCGATCATGGTTTCCTCCTTAGGTTTGAGCGGGCCCTACAGCTCGCCGGATTCCGAGTCGCCGCCGAGGTCGCCCACGCCGGCGGTGAGGTCGTCGATGAGGCCGATGCCCGAGCGGGAGGCCTCGCTCGTCTCGCGGAGCAGCGCGAGGTTGGACTCGCGCGCGGCGGGGCCGGCCTCGAGCGGGAGCAGGGCGATCTCGAGCAGCAGACCAAGGTTGAGTCCCGCCACGTAATAGGCATCGGGACGCTCGGCCGAGACGAGGATGGCGCCCTGCGTGGTGCTGCCGCCCGGAATGTCAGTCAGGACGACGGTGGGGTTGGCCGGGTCCATGGAATCGATGGCGCCCTTGATCATGGCGGCGACGGTGGGGATGGTCTCCGCTGCCGTGACGCTCACGACGGAGGTTGGGCAGGGGTTGCCGAGGATCAGCTCGAGGGACGTAAGGATGCCTTTTGCAAATTCGGCGTGAGTTACGAGGACGAGGTTGTTGGGCATCTGGTTCCCTCTCTCTTTTGCGTCGGCCTGTTTTCCTTGTATTTATAGACGTTATAGACGTCTTGAATTTAGGTTCTGTTTCTCTCGCTTGTCTGTCAAATTACAGTTTCTGAACGTTGTAATTTCAGCGGTAGACGGTATTTTTATCAGAATTCTTGACTACTTCTTATAGACGTTATAGACGTCATATCATCACTGACAGGGAGGGGACCTATGCTCAAAAGAAGCAGGCGAGTTCGCACCACAAGAACGCCCGTGCGTGCGGCAGGCGAGGAGGAGTTGAGCCGGGCGCACGTCGACCCGGAGCGTGCGACCCCCGCCTACGAGGGGTCGGCGATCATCCAGGCCTCCGACCTCCAGACTCCCGAGGAGGCACGCGAGAGCGAGCGTGCGATCAGCCGCCGTGACGAGCCAGGAATGGTGCGCCTCCTGGTTGCGCTCAACGTGGGCGTCATTCTTTGCGCCCTCGCCTACGTGCTCTTCCAAGGACCGAGCAACCTTGCCATCGGCGGTGCGTCGGGACTCTCAATCGTCCTCTCGTCGGCAATTCCGGGGCTTCCCAACGACGTCGCGCTCTGGATCGTGAACGCGATTCTGGTCACCGTCGGTCTTATCTTCGTTGAGCGCAAGGCCGTGGTCTGGAGCGTCGTGGCGTCCGTCGCCCTCTCGGCGTACGTTTCCCTGTTCCAGTGGCTCATTCCCGTCTCCGCCTCGATTACGGGCGACCTCTGGCTGGACCTCTGCTGCACCGTTCTGCTCGTCGCCCTGGGAAACGCCATCGCCTACAATGCCGGGGCATCCACGGGTGGCATGGAGATCGTGGTCATGGCACTCGCGCGGCATACGAGCCTCCCGGTCGGACACGCCGTGACGGTGGCAAACGGCGGAATCGTGTGCGCGGGCGTCGCGCTCTACGGCCCGCACGTTGGCCTCTACTGCGTGCTCGGCCTGCTCGTGCAGACCGTCGTGGTAAACGGTGTGCTCAACGACCTCAAGCAGCACAAGATCTGCACCGTCATCTGCCGACAGCCGGCGCGTGTGGAGGAGTTTCTCATTCGCGAGCTCAGCCGGACCGCAACCATAACCCGTGGGTACGGAGCGTACTCCGGGCGCGAGGTCTCCGTCATCATGACCGTGCTCACGCGTGCCGAGGCAACCCGTCTTGAGAAGTTCCTGCGCGAGATCGACCCGGACGCCTTCGTGACCTACGTGAACACCTCGCAGATCACCGGACACGGCTTCCGATGGGTGTAAGGCCCGCGACCGAGCCGTTCTTATCGGCCGATCGCGCTTCTAGGATTTATCGCGGTTGACACGCGCACTTCTAGGAGTCGGCGCCCTTGTCCGAGGGGCTTCTAAAGAACGCGGCCCTTGTCCGGCACACCTCTAGGAGGCGCGGCCCTTGTCCTCCGCAGGAGCCGCGAGGCCATACAAACCCGCGGTTTCTTAGACGCGGCGCAGACAAGGGGGTGCGGACATTTTCTTG
>DBQY01000006.1 GCA_002305805.1 Atopobium sp. UBA1382
ACTAAAAAGGGCCCCGAGCGCGTGCCCGGGGCCCTGCGACTTGCTGTTCTTCTCGGCTACTGGACCTGCGCTACCATCGCCATGTTGGTGGAGGTGGTGTAGTCGCCCAGACGCGGCGAGGTCTGGGCGTCGCCGGCAGTGATGACGACGATGTCACCGGCCTCGACCAGGTTGTTGTTCTTGGCCGTGGTCAGGGCGTTGTAGAGCGTGCTGGAGAGCGAGCCCTGCTCCACCGTGCGGTACGCGTAGACGCCCCAGTAGAAGCAGGTGCGACGGATGGTCTCCTCGCTCGGGGACGTGGCGTAGAGCGGCATCTTGGGGCGGAAGGTGGAGATGAGGCGCGCGGAGCGACCGGAGTGCGTGGGGGCGAGGATGCACTTGGCGTTCACGCGGTCGGCCATCTCGAGCGCGGCAAAGCCCGTGGCGCCGTTGACGTTGCGCACGCCGCCGCGGTCGTGGTAGGTCTTGCGCTCGGGGAGGTACTTCTCGGTCTCCTTGCAGATCTCGGACATGGTCTTCACGGCCTCGATCGGGTACTTGCCGGCAGCGGTCTCGCCGGAGAGCATGACGCAGTCGGTGCCGTCGTATATGGCGTTGGCGACGTCGGTGACCTCGGCGCGCGTGGGGCGCGGGTTGCGCTGCATGGAGTCGAGCATCTGCGTGGCCGTGATGACGGGCTTGTAGTGCTCGTTGCACTTGCGGATGATCGTCTTCTGGATGTGCGGGACCTCGGCGGCTGGGACCTCCACGCCCAGGTCGCCGCGGGCGACCATGCAGCCGTCGGCCTCGTGGAGGATCTCGTCGAAGTTCTTCACGCCGAGCGCGCTCTCGATCTTGGGGAAGATGAGGACGTTGGGCGTGCCCATCTCGATGCAGATCTTGCGGATCTCCTGGACGGCCTTGCCGTCGCGGATGAAGGAGGCAGCGATGGCGTCGATGCCCAGCTCGCAGCCAAACATGATGTCCGCGCGATCCTGGGCGGTGACGGAGGGCAGGCTGATGTTCACGTTGGGGATGTTCACACCCTTGCGCTCGCCGAGCAGGCCGCCGTTGGTGATCTTGCAGTACATGTCGGTGCCCTCGACGTGGTCGACCTCCAGGCCGATCAGACCGTCGTCAATCAGGATGACGGAGCCCTTCTCCACCTCGTTGGGCAGCTCCTTGTAGTCGAGCGAGAAGCGCTCGGCGGTGCCGATGACGTCGTCATCGGTGGTCACGATGCAGGTCTTGCCGGTCTCCAGCTGGACCTTCTCGCCGTCCTTGAGCAGACCGGTGCGCACCTCGGGGCCCTTGGTGTCGAGCAGGATGGCAACCGGGATGGCGAGCTCACGCGAGAGCTTGCGAACGCGCTCGATGTTCTTGCGGTGGTACTCATGGGAGCCGTGGGAGAAGTTGAAGCGCGCGACGTTCATGCCATGCAGGATGAGCTGGCGCAGCACCTCCTCGTCCTCCACGGCGGGACCCATGGTGCACACGATCTTGGTCTTCTTCTTCTTGAAAGTAGCCATCTGAGCCTCTCTCTTCGCTCGGACAGGGGGAACAGGGGGCGGGCGGTCGATGCGAGCTAGCAGACGACGCTGCGATCCACGAAGTCGGTGCCGTTAGCGTAGGCGCGCGCGTTGTCGAGCGTGACGCGGGCGATCTCGCCGAGGGCCTCGTGCGTGAAGAACGCCTGGTGGCTCGTCATGACCACGTTGGGGAAGGAGCACAGGCGCGCGGTGACGGAGTCGATGACCTCGCCGGCGCGGTTCTGGTAGACGTTGGGGCCCTCCTCGTCGTAGACGTCGATGCCCGCGGCACCGATCTTGCCGGAGAGGATGCCGCGAATGAGCGCCTGCGTGTCCACGAGGCCGCCGCGGCCGGTGTTCACGAAGATCACACCGTCCTTCATCTTGGCGATGGACTCGTCGTTGATCATGTGGCGGCTCTCGTCGTTGAGGAAGGCGTGCAGCGAGATAAGGTCAGAGCGGCGGTAGAGCTCGTCGTAGTCCACGTACTCGTCCACGACGCCCTCGTCCACGAGCTTCTGGTTGGGGTAGAGGTCGGAGCCCAGGACCTTCATGCCAAAGCCCTTGCAGATGCGGCAGAGCGCGGCGCCGATGCGGCCGGTGCCGATGATGCCGGCGGTCTTGCCGTGCAGCGTGTTGCCCACAAGGCCGTTCAGCGAGAAGTCGTTCTCGCGGACGCGGATGTAGCCCTTGCAGATGCGGCGGTTGGCGGCCAGCGCGAGCGCCATGGCGTGCTCGGCGATGGCCTCGGGCGAGTAGGCGGGGACGCGGGTGACCGTGATGCCGAGGTCCTTGGCGACCTCGACGTTGACGGCGTCAAAGCCGGCGCAGCGCATGAGGACGAGCTTCACGCCAAAGCCGGCGAGGATCTCAAGCGTCATGGCGCCGCAGTCCGCGTTGACGAAAGCGCAGACGGCGTCGTAGCCGCGGGCGAGGGCGGCGGTCATGGGCGTGAGGTTGGACTCGGTGAAGTCGATTTTAATCTCGGGGTATTCGGCAAGCTCCTTGGTGAACGACGCCTTGTCGTAGCTGGCGGTACCAAAGAAGAGGATGTTCATCGCGTTACGCTTCCTTTCGTGTGCGCGCCGAGCGCGCTAGCTAACCTACCGCGTCCAAGTTTACCGCAGGCAAGGGACATGTAAGCGCTGCGCCCGCCGAAAAGGGCTTGCGCTCGCGCGTTTTTTCTGGAAGGCGAGAAGAACGCGCGTCCCGCGGCATTTCGGGTACAATAGGCAACTGTTATGTCAGCTGCCCGACACGGCAGCCTTGACGAGCCCTTGCCCCTCCTGGGGAATTACGATCGGGCGTCAACCTGTCGGGTGGAACGCGTAATCGCAGGAGGGAAAACGTTGAAAGAGTACCTTTCGTCCGCCGACGAGGTGCTGAGCGAGCTGTCCTCTAACGAGGAGAGCGGCCTCAGCTCTGCCGAGGCCTCGAGCCGCCTGTCCCAGTACGGGCGCAACGAGCTCGACAAGGAGGAGAAGACGCCGCTCTGGAAGCGCTTCTTCGAGCAGATGGCGGACCCGATGGTCATCATGCTCATCGTGGCGGCGGTCATCTCGGCCGTGACCGGCATGGTGCAGGGCGAGCCCGAGTGGGCCGACGTCATCATCATCATGGTCGTCGTCATCATCAACTCCGTCCTTGGCGTCGTGCAGGAGGCGAAGTCCGAGCAGGCGCTCGAAGCCCTGCAGGAGATGAGCGCCGCGCAGTCCAAGGTCATGCGTGACGGCAAGCTCACGTACCTGCCCTCCGCCGAGCTCGTCCCCGGTGACATCGTCCTTCTCGAGGCCGGTGACTCCGTGCCCGCGGACTGCCGCGTGCTCGAGAGCGCCTCGATGAAGATCGAGGAGGCCGCCCTTACCGGCGAGTCCGTGCCCGTGGAGAAGCACGTCGAGGCCATCACGCTCGCTGCCGACGCCGACGACGTGCCCCTTGGTGACCGCAAGAACATGTGCTACATGGGCTCCACCGTGGTCTATGGCCGTGGCAAGGCCGTGGTGGCCGGTACCGGCATGAAGACCGAGATGGGCAAGATCGCCGACGCCCTCACCACCGCCAAGAAGGAGCTCACGCCGCTCCAGATCAAGCTCGCGCAGCTCTCCAAGATCCTGACCATCATGGTCATCGTGATCTGCGTGGTCATCTTCGCCGTTGACTTCATCCGCCACGGCGGCGAGATGATGGCCAACCCGAGCCTCGTCCTCGACACCTTCATGGTGGCTGTCTCCCTGGCCGTCGCCGCCATCCCCGAGGGCCTCGTGGCCGTGGTCACGATCGTCCTCTCCATGGGCGTCACCAAGATGTCCAAGCGCCAGGCCATCATCCGCAAGCTCACGGCCGTCGAGACCCTGGGCTGCACGCAGATTATCTGCTCGGACAAGACCGGCACCCTCACCCAGAACAAGATGACGGTCGTCCGTCACGAGCTCGCTGCGCCGGAGGAGAAGTTCCTCGCCGGCATGGCGCTCTGCTCCGACGCCAAGTGGGATGCCGAGAAGGGCGAGGCCGTGGGCGAGCCCACCGAGTGCGCCCTCGTCAACGATGCCGCCAAGGCGGGCATGACCGGCCTCGACGTGGAGCACCCGCGCGTGGGCGAGGCCCCGTTCGACTCCGGCCGCAAGATGATGTCCGTGGTGGTCGAGGAGGCCGACGGCACCTTCGAGCAGTACACCAAGGGCGCCCCCGACGTGGTCATCGACCTCTGCACCAAGATCTACGACGGCGAGAAGATCGTGGCGCTGACGGCCGGACGCAAGGCCGAGCTCCTCGCCGCCAACAAGGCCATGGCCGACGACGCCCTGCGCGTGCTCGCTCTGGCCAGCCGCACCTACGACAAGGTCCCTGCCGACTGCAGCCCGGAGGCCCTCGAGCACGACCTCGTGTTCTGTGGCCTCTCCGGCATGATCGACCCGGTCCGTCCGGAGGTCACCCAGGCCATCGTCGAGGCCAAGGAGGCCGGCATCCGCCCGGTCATGATCACCGGCGACCACATCGACACCGCCGTCGCCATCGCCAAGGAGCTCGGCATCGTGTCCGACGCCTCCCAGGCCATCACCGGCGCCCAGCTCGACAAGATCTCCGACGACGAGTTCTACAACAAGGTCACGGAGATCTCCGTCTACGCGCGCGTCCAGCCCGAGCACAAGGCCCGCATCGTCGACGCCTGGAAGAAGCGCGGCAACATCGTCGCCATGACCGGTGACGGCGTGAACGACGCTCCGTCCATCAAGCGCGCTGACATCGGCGTGGGCATGGGCATCACCGGCACCGACGTCACCAAGAACGTCGCCGACATGGTCCTCGCGGACGACAACTTCGCCACCATCATCAACGCGGTGGAGGAGGGCCGCAGGATCTACGACAACATCCGCAAGGTCATCCAGTTCCTGCTCTCCGCCAACATCGCCGAGGTGCTCTCGGTCTTCGTGGCCACGATGGTCGGCTTCACGATTTTCCAGCCGGTCCAGCTGCTCTGGATCAACCTCATCACGGACTGCTTCCCCGCGCTGGCGCTCGGCATGGAGGAGGCCGAGGGCGACGTCATGAAGCGCAAGCCGCGCAAGGCCTCCGACGGCGTCTTCGCCGGTGGCATGGGCGTCGACATCATCTTCCAGGGCATCGTCATCACCGCACTGGTGCTCGCGTCCTTCTTCGCTGGCATGTACTTCCACAACAACGGCGTGATCGACGTCTCCATGCTGCTCGACGGCATCCCCGACGAGGAGGGCGTCACCATGGCGTTCATCACGCTCTCCATGGTGGAGATCTTCCACTCCTTCAACATGCGCAGCCGTCGAGCGTCGCTCTTCTCCCTGAAAAAGCAGAACAAGTGGCTGTGGGGCGCCGCCATCCTGGCCGCCGTGCTCACGGTGATCCCCGTCGAGGTCGACTTCCTCGCCGAGGTGTTCGGCTTCATGACGCTCAACCCCGAGGCGCTGCTCACGGCCCTTGGCCTTGCGTTCCTGATCATCCCGATCATGGAGGTCTACAAGGCCATCATGCGCGCGGTCGAGAAGAACGACTAGCCGCATCCCCCACGCTCGCGTGAGGCAGAAGGCCCCGTTCCCTGCGGAACGGGGCCTCTTTCGTGCCGCGAGGTTCTTCTCGGCCTCGCCCCGGGCGCTACGCCACGCCCGCGAGGCCGAGCGCCATGCCCAGAAGCGACACGAGGATCGGCAGCAGCGCGCACGAGACGAGCACGTAGCGGTACGTGTCGCGGACCTCCGTGCGGGCTGCCTGGTTGGCGGCGAGCATCGCTGAGGTGTGGGGCAAAAGCGTCGCCGGGCCCACGGACGCCATGCAGAGTACGCGGTGCATCATCGCCGGGTCGAGCCCGGTCGCCAGCAGCGTCTGCGCCATGCTGCCGAGGTAGATGTTGAGCGCGCCGATGGCCGAGCCCGTGATGCCGGCGATGGCAAAGATCGTGATGAAGCCCTGCCAGAGGGGGTTCAGGCTCGTGGACATGAGCGCCTCGATGATGCCCTGGTAGGCGGGCGAGGCAACCACCACACCGCCAAAGCCCATGATGGCCGCCACGGAGACGAGCGAGCCCAGGCCGCTCGCGCAGGACTCGCCGATGGCGCGCCTGACGTCCGCGAGGCGCCCGCGGTAGAGCAGGCACGCCGCGACCACCGCCGCGAGCATCGAGACGGTCACGGCGTCGGTGGCCTGCATGCCCGCCGCGCGCTGCAGCACAAAGACCAGCACCACGAGAAGGACGATCGGCGCGAAGCACGCCCAGACGGGCGGGGCGCCCGCGTCATCCGGGCGCGAGAGCGTCTCGCCGGGGCTGGGGGCAAAGCGCTCCCCGCGCCGGCGGCAGCGCCCGATCTCCCACTGCAGGTAGGCGTAGGAGAGCGCGAACATCACCACGGAGCAGATGACGCCGAGAAGGGCGCCCGCGTACGCGTCCGTCCCGAGGAAGCTCGCGGGGATGAGGTTCTGTGTAGAGGGGATGCCCGGCATCATGACCATGCCAAGCGTGGCCGGGCAGACCATGATGGCGGCGACGATGAGCTTCTTGGGGATGTCCGCGCGCTCGAAGAGCTCGACGGCGATGGGATAGACCGAGAACGCGATGATGAACGCGCTGATGCCGCCGTAGGAGAGCACGAGGCCGGTGACCATGATCACGAGCAGCGCGTGCCTCTCGCCCACGAGGCGCAGCATACTGCTCGCGATGCCCGCCGAGGCGCCGGAGTCGCCCATGACGCGCCCAAAGACGGAGCCCAGGGCAAAGAGCAGAAACCAGCTGCCCACGAAGGCGGACATGTCGCCCATGTAGCTCTCGTTGATGGCGGCAAGGACGTCCATGCCGTTGGCGAGGACGACGATGAGCGAGGCGGCGAGCGAGACCACCACCATGTGCCAGCCGCGCCAGATGAGGGCGACGATGGCGACGACGGCGAGGACGAGTCCGGCGATACCGAGCATGGGGGCTCCAATCCGTGCGCGTTTGAGGTCCCTGCCAGTGTACGGGCGGGCGGCGGGACGCGCCCAAGGCGAAAACAGCTCGTCCACGATGCGTTACACGGCAGACACGGGACGGCCTCCTGCCAGCTTGCGGTAAGATTGCCGAGAAGAACGTCGAGCTCGGGAGGTTCGTGTGGCAAAGCGGGTCAACAGGCGGCGGGCGAGCCGCCAGCAGCAGATTACGCTGCCCGCGATCGATGCCCTGCACGACCTGCCCGTCTTTGGTGACCTGCGGCTCGATGACGCGCAGCGCGAGGCCTTTGACGCGTTTCTCGCCGGTGCGGAGAACGCGGATGAGATGGCGCTCGGCTTTGTGGTGCGCCTCGACCGCGGCTACCCGCTCGTGGTCACGGAATCGGACGTTTTTCGGGCCGAGCACTCTGTGAACTTTGCCAAACAGGATGCCGAGAAGGACGAGGGGCTGCTGCCCGCCGTGGGCGACTGCGTGGCCGTGCGTCGCGCGCCCGGCCATGACATGGGAGTCATCGAGCGCGTGCTGCCGCGGCGCACCTCCTTCGAGCGCTGGCGCGGTCGCAGTCGCGGCGAGCGCCAAGTGCTTGCCGCCAACGTTGACACCATTCTCGTCGTGCAGCCGCTCGGCGCCGGGGAGCTGCTGCTCGGCCGCGTGGCACGCTCGCTCGTGCTGGCCCGCGACTGCGGGCTTACGCCCGTGGTGGTCCTCACAAAAGCGGACCGCTCGGAGGAGGACAGTCTGGACCGGGAGCTCGGCCGCGTGCGGCGTCTCGTGGGCGACGAGGTGCGTGTGGTTGTCACCTCGTCTGCGACGGGCGCCGGGATCGAGGCGGTGCGTGACTGCGTGCCGCGCCAGAGCTGCGCGATGATTCTCGGTGAGTCGGGTGCGGGCAAGTCCACGCTGCTCAACGCACTTCTCGGCCATGAGGCGCTCGCGACGGGCGAGGTGCGCGAGAAGGACGACGCGGGCCGTCACACCACGGTGTCGCGCGTCATGGTGCGCCTTCCGGGTGCCGGGGTGATCGTGGACGTGCCGGGACTGCGGAGCCTGCCGCTGGTGGGGCACGAGCGCGGGTTGGCCAAGGCGTTCCCCGAGATCGCGGAGGCGGCGCTCGAGTGCCGCTTCAATGACTGTACGCACACGCATGAACCCGGTTGTGCCGTTCGGGACGCCTTTGAACACGGTGCCTTTGCCGAGGAGCGCCTCCGCTGTTACCTTGCGCTCGCCGCGGAGATGCGTGAGAGCGCCCTCACGCTGGACCCCGATATCGTCCTCTAGATGATTTCTCCAATCGACGGGAGTTCCCGTGTGGAGAGCCTGTGACGTAAAGATTTGATAATAAATAAAAATTAATTATGCATACAAGAATGTTAGCTGCAGAGACGTCGCGTTTGTCAGATACGTGACAGCGAACGTGAGAGTCGCGAACGAGTTTTTTCAAACGAGCGGGATGCGGGCCTCGCGCGCGGGAGAATGCCTCTACCAACCAAGGGGAGGGAGGCTCCGTGACTCGTCGCTTCCGGCTGCTGCTGTCTGGGTCCTGCGCGCTGCTCTCGGCGGTGCTGTGCCTGGCGTATGGAGAGCACATGCGCGAGGAGTCGGAACGGGTGCGCGCCGAGGCGCTCGAGCGCTATGGCGGGGAGGTCGTGACGCTCGTCGTTGCGACGGAGGGGATCGAGGCGGGCGAGAGCGTATCGCGGTCCAACGTCTCCGAGCGCGACTGGCTCGTGGACCTGGCGCCCGAGAACGCAGTGACGGGGCTGGACGCTGTGCTCGGAGACGAGGTGAGCGTGCCCGTCGCGGCGGGCGTGCCGCTTACCGAGCTCAACTTCAGGGATGCGACGGAGGCGGTCGAGGTGCCGTCGGACAGAGTCGCCCTCTCCGTTCCGCTGAACGACGACCTGGGGGTCCCACCGGGAACGGAGGCGGGGGAGTCCCTGGCGGCCTACGAGACAAACGAACGTGGCGTGCAGCTCATATCCTCGGACGTGCGCGTGCTCTCGGCCCCTCAGTCGAGCGCGGGGCCTCTCGCTGCCGGGTCCATCACGATTGCGGTCGCGCCCGACGAGGTGGCCCGTCTGCTCGCTGCGAGCGACGAGGGGAGTCTGAGGCTGGCGCTTCCCGGTGAGCAGGCGTTGGAGCTCGTCGAGGAAGGCCAGGCCGCACCGACGAGCGTCCCGGCGGAGCAGGGGCAGGACGGGGGCGAGGGTGCGACACCCTCGGAAGAGGGAGGTGACGCGGAATGAGCGAATGGGTTGCGTATTGCTCCGCCGATTACCGCGAACTTGTGAGGCGGGCGGTGGGTCTTCTCGATCCCGAGGGCAGCCTGACGGTGGCGAGAAGTGCCGATGCGCTGAGACGAGTGTCCCTCGCGTCCGAGCCCGGTGAGGTGGGCATCGTGGTGGGCCCCGTCGACGAGGGGGTCTCCGACGTCAACCTCGCCGCTGCGATCGCCGATGACGGGAATGTGAGGTGCGTCGTGCTCGCCTGCGAGTCGACGACGGGGTCGCTTCGCTCCCGAGCCGCCCGTGCGGGGATAGACCGCGTCATGGACCTCTCCGAGATGGGTGCCGAGAAGCGCGACCGGGCGGTCGCGCCCGAAATCGCGCAACCCGTCCAGCGGGAGGGCTCCGATGCCCCCGTCCTCGTCTTCTGCTCGGGGAGGGGAGGCGTGGGCAAGACGACCGTCGCCTCTTCCTCCGCCGTCATCGCGGCCCGGTGGGGCCTACGGACCTGCCTGATCGACTTCGACCTCTCGTGCGGCAACGCCTACTCCGGGTTCGGCCTGCCGAGGGGAAGCGACCTTGCGGTCCTGAGTGGGGGCGCCCCCGCGCCCGAGGTGCTCGCTCGCTCCGTTCTCTCGGCGGCACCCAGGGTGAGCCTCATGGGTCCGTGTGACCGGCCCGAGATGGCCGAAACCGTGGCACCGCATGCTGGAGGAGTGCTCGAATGGGCGGAGCGCGAGTTCGACCTTGTGGTCGTCGACGCCTCCACGACGTTTACGGACTCCGTTGCCCAGGCAGTCCAGCGTGCCGATCGGCTTGTGCTCGTCTCCGACGGTCGCGCGGGCTCGGTCTCCTCCTTGGCGCGCATGAGCGGTCTCGCCGTGAGGCTCGGCGTGGCGAGGGCGAGGATCGCGCGGCTCCAGAACCGAGCCGACCCTCGTGCCCGTGCGGAGGTCGCGGAGGCGCGCTCCGAGGTGGGGCTCGAGGCGGCGCGCGTCTATCGCGTGGTGGACGGAGGGGGAGAGGTCGAGGAGCTCCTCTCGTCGGGTCGCGTGGGGGAGCTCTGCGAGCCGGGCTACCCCTATGCCGACTCGGTGGCGTCGATGCTGGCCCAGCTGCTTGCGGAGCTCGGGAGGCTTCCCGACCTGGAGGAGGCGCGACGGGCGTACGAGGCGCCTCGGGCGCGTCGCAAGTGGGGACTTCTCGGGCCTCGGAGGGAGGCGAGGGGCTGATGTCGGTTCTCGAGCGCGTGCGGGAGGTCGAGGCCGCGCGGTCGTCGGCGGGTCAGAGCGGCTCCTCGGACGAGCTTCGCCTGGCCCGCGAGCGCCTCAAGGGAGATCTCGTCGAGCGCCTCGGCCTCGCGACCATCGCCGCCATGCTCGCGGGAGAGGATGCCGAGGCCGCGCGCGGGGAGCTGCGCGTGGTGCTCGAGGCCATCGTCAACACGCGCGACGACCTCGTCATCACCGTTGACCGTGAGACGCTGCTGAGACAGGTTGCCGACGAGATCTGCGGCCTCGGGCCCATCCAACCCCTGCTCGAGGACGACGGGATCTCCGAGGTGATGATCAACGGCGTGGGGGCGCTCTTCTACGAGAAGGGCGGGGAGCTCCACCCGGCCGATGCCGTGTTCGACTCTCCCGAGCAGATCATGATCGTGCTCGACAGGATTCTCGCCCCGCTCGGGCGCAGACTCGATCGAGCCAGCCCCATCGTGAGCGCGCGTCTCGCCAACGGGGACCGCGTCAACGCCGTCGCCGCCCCCATCGCCATAGACGGGCCGGCAGTGACGATCCGAAGGTTTTCCGACCGCATCCGCAGCCTCGACAGGCTCGTCGAGCTGGGTTCGCTCCCGGAATGGTACGCGCGGCTGCTCGGGTGGGCGGTTCGCTGCTCGTGCTCGGTCGCGGTCGCCGGCGGGACGGGCTCCGGAAAGACGACGCTGCTCAACGCCCTGTCATGCGAGATCCCCCTTGACGAGAGAATCGTGACCATCGAGGACTCCGCAGAGCTCCGCTTTGACGCCCATCCCAACGTGGTGCGCCTCGAGGCGCGCGACAGCTCCATCGAGGGGACGGGAGAGGTGACGATCCGAGAGCTCGTCAAGAACGCTCTCAGGATGCGCCCCGACAGGATCGTCGTGGGCGAGGTGAGGGCGGGCGAGTGCATCGACATGCTCAACGCGCTCAACACTGGTCACGAGGGGTCCCTCACCACGCTTCATGCGGGAAGCGCCGAGGAGGCGGTGATGCGCCTCGTCCTCATGGCCCGGTTCGGCATGGATCTCCCGACCAGCCTCATAGAGGAGCAGATCGCCACGGCGATCGACCTGATCGTCGTGACGCGTCGCCTTGCCGACGGCACACGGCTCGTCACCTCGCTGACGGAGGTCTCGCGGGCGCCGGACGGATCGGCACAGCTGGACGAGTGCGTGAGCTTCCTTCAGGCCGACCGCACCTGGCGAATCGAGCGAGAGCCTACGTTCCTCGCGCGGGCGATCGAAAACGGGGTCCTGGACGGAGGGGAGGTGGACGAGTGGAGGTCGCGACTGTCGCCGCCGCATCACTGACGGCGTTCTGCTCGATGCTCCTTGCCTGCGGGGAGATCCCGGTGTTGACGCAGGGCCTGGTCATGCGTCACCTGCTGCGCTGGTGGCTTCGTGCGTACGGCGTGCTGCGTCGCCTCGCGCGGACCCGCCTCGCGGACGTGCTCCTGTCCTGGACGCCATGGCAGTCGTGCGCGCGGGCGCTCGCATCGTCTCTCGGGCCGTTCGCTCCCGCGCTCGAGGAGCGCGCGGCGGCGATGGTCCTGGCGGGCGGCCTGCTCGTTGTCGCAATGGTCGTGGGCCTGCTGTTCGCGTCACCGGTCGCTGGAGCGAGTGCGGCCGCGATCGTGGCCTCGGTGGCGTCCGCCCGAGAGCTCGCGCGGACGCGACGGGCCCGTCGCGAGGTCTGTGCCTCGATGCCGGGGGTCTACCGGACGCTCTCCGTCGCGCTTGCGTCGGGGCAGACGCTCGCCCAGGCGGTCTCCTATGTGGGCTCTCACGAGCGGGGCCCGGTCGCCGATGCCTTCACGCGCATGTCGCTGCGCCTGCGCTGCGGCTCCTCGACGGAGGAGGCGGTCGACCTCCTCTCGCGCGAGCTCGACGTTCCCGGTGCTGAACTACTTGCCACGGCGCTCGTCATCTCGCATCGAACGGGCAGCCCCCTGCGCGACCTGCTCATGCGCTCTGCGGTGCTCGCGGAGCGTCAGGGTGAGTTCGAGCGCATGCTGATGGTCAAGACCGCGCAGGTCAGACTCTCGGTGAGAATCGTGTGCCTGCTTCCCGTCGTCATGATCGCGATCCTGGCGCTCATCTCTCCGGACTTCCAGGCAGGGCTGCTCACCCCGGTGGGGATGGGCTGCGTGGTGTTGGCGTCCCTCCTGGACGGCACCGCCCTGCTCCTCATCAGGCGTCTCATGAGCGGGGTGCTGAGATGGACGTGACGGGACTGTGGCTCGTATCGGGGTCCGCTGCAGCGGGATGCCTGGCGGCCGTGCTGGCGATGAGGTCCGGTCGGGACCCGCTGGGAGTCCAACGCCTCATGGCGGTGCTCGAGCGGGTCCCGCCCTTCGTTCGCGCGCTTCCCCCGCTGCGGCGGGCGAGAAGGGCGGAGGAGCTCGCCCGGGCGCGCACGTCCTGCCTGAACGACCTCCCGGCGCTTCTCGACGTGGTGACGCTAGGGCTCTCGGCGGGACTCTCGTTTGATGCGTCGCTCGAGCTCTACTGCTCGCGCTCCGACGGTCCGCTTGCCCGCGCGTTCTCTGGGTCGATGCTCAGCTGGCGGATCGGCGTCCACGGACGGGAGGAGGCCCTCTGGGAGCTCGCGGATGGTTTGGGGCTGACGGCGCTCAGGCGCTTTGCGACGGTGGTGACGGAGGCGCTCGCCTTTGGCTCCCCACTTGCCGAGGCGCTCGAGCGACAGGCGCAGGTCATACGGGATGAGCAGCGATCTCAGGTCGAGGAGGAGATCGAGCAGGTTCCGGTGAAGATGCTGGTTCCCCTGGGGACACTCATCGTCCCCGCGATGTTCCTTGCGATTCTCGGCCCCCTCATGGGGTCGGTGGCAGCTGGTTGACGGATGGGAAGGGAGACGGTGATGGGTGAGAGGCGCTATGCGATCTGCTCGGGCGTGAGGGAGCTGCTGGACGAAAGGTCGGGCCAGGGCACCACGGAGTACGCAATCCTAGTCGGAGTCCTCGTGGTCATCGCGATCATTGCAATCCTCGCGTTTAGGGACCGGGTGTCCGAGCTGTGGGAGGCCATCGCGAGTGGCATCAACTCGTTGTGAGGCGTCGGGCTGCTGGCGTCGCGCTCGCGTTTGTGGCGTCGGCTGGCCTCGCGCTCGCCTCGCTGTGGGTGGGGGTGCGCCCCGCCGTCGACCCCGTGACAGACGGGGCGGCGGCCGAGGTGTCCTCCAGGGGAGTCGACGGGGTGGACCGCGCTCTCAACGATCTGGGCGTTTCCTATCAGCGAGAAGAGCGCGAGAGTGCTCGGGACGTTGCGAGCGAGGCGGCCGACCTTCTCGAGGAACGTCGCGGAAAGGGCGACTGCGTAGTGTCTCGTGCGGGTTATCTCGACCTGTTTGGAGGGGCATGGGGATGCGTGCTTCAGGGGAACGGCTGGGCGGAGGTCTGCGTCATCTCGGAAGGGGAGGCGGGGACGGGCTGCTCGGTCGTCACGTGGCGTCTGCGTGCCGAGGATCTCGGCCGGCTCGCGGGGGACTAGGTGAATCGGTTGGGCAGTCGACGGTCGAGTATCTGATTGTGCTCGGCGCGTTCGTCGCCGTCATCGGCGCGATTGGGCTGCTGTGGCATGCGAGCAGGGACGGGGTTCTGGTTGGTCTCGCCACGCATAGCGCCTCGCATGGGGTCGAGCAGGGAAGTGTCGCCCTGCTCAAGGACGTTCTCGGGTACTGAGATGAGGGCCCCGGACGACCGCGCGGGCCAGATGAGCGTCGAGGCGGCCCTGCTGCTGCCGGTCGCGCTGACGCTGATTGCGCTCCTGGCGCAACCGGCCTGCGTTCTCTACACGAGAGCGGTGATGGCGTCGACTGCGGGCGAGCTCGCGCGTCTTGCCGTGACCTCCCGTTACGCGGAGGAGGAGCTGCGCGCGTTTGCGCTGAGGCGCCTGGGCGCCGTTCCGAACCTCTCGATCTTTCACGAGGGCGGCGAGGCCGGCTGGGCGGTTGAGGTGAGAGGTCCCGACGAGGGCGGAAGGGTCGAGGTGGCCCTGGAGGGCCGTGTGCGGCCCCTCCCGATCTTCGGGGCGCTCGTGTCTGTGTTGGGGACGTCGCGTGACGGGTCGGTCGTCGTTCGCGTGGAGACGTCCGGGGATCTGCGTGCGGATTGGATCGGGGGAGACTATGGGGACTGGGTCAAGATGTGGGGATAGCGGCGCCCGCGCCAGGGTCGCACTATCGGCCTTTCGCGACGATGAGGGCGGCTTCACGACGGTCGCCATGGCCGTGGCACTTCTCCTCAGCCTGACGCTCGTCTTTGCGTCCGCCTCCGCGGGATGGGTCTCGTCGCGTTCGTCGGAGGTGCAGCGGGTGGCCGACGCCTGCGCCCTCGCCGGTGCCAACTCCGTAGCAGCCTTTACGACGATCGCGCAGGTCCTGGACGCCTGCGTGCTGAGCCTGGGGCTGACGGGGATGGTTGTGTACGGGGCAGGGCTCGTTGCCTCGTGCGTCCCGGGACTCACGCCCGTGGGACTCGAGATGTGCACGGCAGGCGGACGCGTCCTCGAGGCGCGCCGAAGCTTCGCTCGCACGGCTGCCCAGGGGCTTGAGCGGCTCGAGTCTGCGCTGCCGCTGCTCGTCGTGGCAAACTCGTCGTCCTGTGTCGCCGCCAACTCGGAGGACGGCCTCGCATACTCCGGCTGCGCACTCCCGCTCCCGGCGACGTCGGGGTCGGACTTCTCCGCGATTCTCTCGGATGTGGATGACGCCCCGCTGAACGACCTCTCCGATGAGATGCGGGCGGCCTCGGAGGAGGCCGAGCGGGCGCGCGACCGTGCCCGGGACGCCCTCGAGCGCGGATGGATGGCGGACTGTGGCTCCTCGCCCTACTCCCTGTTCGAGCGCGCGGGTCACCTGGCGGGGCTATCGGGCGGATCGAACCCCTTCTACCCCTCTGTCGACACGTGGGGCTTCGGTGTCCCGCTCGAGCGCGCGCGGGCCTACTACGCGGCGCGCCTCTCGGCGGAGCACGTCGGCGGGGCCACGGCGGAGGAGCTCACGGATTCCGCCTGCCGCCGTGCGTTCTACGAGTACGCCCTTGGCGAGGTGCGTGCCGGCTCCTGGATCGAGCACGAGGACGGGACCGTCGACGGGGGCCTTCCCCATCTGCCGAGAAACACGGACCAGACGCGGACATGCGAACTGTACACGCAGGTGGCGTGGCCCTGCACGCTCGAAGGCGGCGCCCGCGTGCTCCACTCCTCGCTGGCATGCCCGGAGGCAACCGGGGCCTCGGCCGGGAGCGCCTCCCTCGCACAGCAAGACGCCGGGGCGGCATCGCGCTGTCCAGAGTGCCAGATGGACGTGGGCGAGCTTGGCCGTGTGGCCGCTGCCTCCACCTCGATTCAGAATGGCTTCGAGCATCACTGGCGCATCATCGTCGAAGCCTCGGAGGACTACGCCGCGGCACAGGAGGAGTGGGCGGCGGCAGTGGCCCGAACCCACGAGCTCGCGGAGGAGGGAGAGGAGGCGTTCGAGGAAGCGCTCGAGCAGCTCACGGCGGAGCGTCCGACGCTCTGCCCGCCCGGCGCGTGGGGGTGCGTGGCGGTGGTCTCCCGTCAGGGCGGCACGGTCGTGCCGACGGAGCTCACGGCATCGTTTCTCGAGAGTGCCGAGCTTCCCGCCGGAGCTGCGGTTTCTGCGGCGACGCTCGCTCCGGATGAGGACACTGCCGAGAACAACGTGCTCTCGAGCTTCTTTGATTCCCTCTCAGCGCACGACTCGGCGCTCGGGGGCGCGCTCGACGGGGTTATGGAGCTCTGGGGAGGCCTCCTGGTGAGCTACGGGTCGGCCTATGAGCGCGTCGCTGAGGTCGGGGGTGCATTCCTCGACGACCTGGACGGGGTCCTCGGCGGGACGGTGGGGGAGTGGCTCAGGGGACAGCTCAAGGGGGTGATGCGGGACCTGGGGCTGGAACCTGCCGACATGAGGCTGAGAAAGCCGGTCCTGACGAACACGCAGAACGTGCTCGACCGGGGTGGCTATGAGCCGGTGTCGACGATTCGAGAGTTTGTTGCAACGCTGCCCGACTCGCCCTCTGCTCTCGACTTCGCCCGCGCCATGGGCATAGAACTGGAGAACACGGTCGGCGGCGGCACGTTCACGGTGGCCGAGCTCATGGTTCCGGGCACCGACTGGTCGATACCGCTCGAGGTGGACCTCTCGGCTCTCGGGATGGCCTCATGAGAGGGAACTGGCTCCTGCGACTGAATGGGCGGGACGGCCAGATGACCGTCGAGCTCGCCGTGATGACACCCGTGGTCATCGTCATCGCGCTCGTGGTGCTCAACCTCATGGGCTACGTGGAGGCATGCGCGGCGTTCGACCAGGCGGCGCAGGATGCGGTCATCGCGCAGGGGGTTACCCCCGCCGGGTCCCAGAACGAGGCGCGCGCGACGGAGGAGGTCAGGTCCTTGCTCGAGGACCTGCTCGGGAGGGAGGACCGGTGCGAGGTGGAGGTGCGCGCCGAGGCGGTCTCGGGAGGGGCGGAGGGGTCCTTCGTCATATCCCCGCTGCTCACGCGTTACGTCTGCACGCTGAGCTACCGTCCATGGCCGCGCCTTCTGCGGCTTCCCGGGGTCACGTACGAGGCGCCGCTCTCCCTCCGGTACGAGTGCGAGCTGGTCGTGGACAGATATCGACCAGGGGTGGTGATGTGAGATGGGCTTTGCAAGGCTGGCGTCAGACGAGCATCCCGGTCGGCTGCTCGACGTCCGGGTGTTGACCACGTGGGCCGAGCGACTGCGCGGGCTCCTGGGAACCTCGGCGAGCGCGGGTGCGGTCCTGCTTGCTCGCTGCCCCTCCATTCACACGTTTGGGATGCGCTACTCAATCGACGTGGCGCTGCTGGGCGAGCTCGGCGAGGTGCTCGTCTCCAGGCGGGGCCTGCCCCCGCGGGAGTTCCTCTCCCATCCAGACGCATGCTGCGCCATCGAGCGGCCCGCTGCGGAGGGGGAGTGGCCTGAGCGGGGCGAGCACCTCTGGGTGGTCTCCATTGGCCCGGAGATGATTGGCAGATGAGGGAGGAGAGTGACATGACTGAGACGGTCAGGAGCGAGTCGGTGGAGTACGAGACCAAGATCTGCCCGCGGTGCGGGGCAAAGCTCTATGCCGACATGAACGTCTGCTACGGATGCCTGTATGATTTCTCGAGAAACTCGTCGCGTCCCGAGCGCTCGGAGCTTCCCCTGGGAGGGCTCGACGAGAGTCCCGGGGAGACGCTGGACCTGAGCGCGGGGACGGCGCGGATGGCTACGGACCGCGTGGGGATGGTCCTGAAGACCCCGTCAGTCGACCTGTGGGTGGCCGTGCCGCCACAGGGGGTGACGCTGGGCAGGGGCGAGCAGAACGATATCGTGCTCCACTCACGTGCCGTCTCAAGGTCCCACGCTCGTCTCGTCCCTACGCCAGACGGCATGGAAGCGAGCGACCTCGGGGCGAGAAACCCCCTGCGCTACCAGGGAAGGGACGTGCGGGGCAGGATTGTCGTTCCCTATGGCGGCACGCTCGACCTGTGCGGTTGCCTCATCGTCATGACCGGGCCGTCTCGGACGGGCCCCGCTCCCGGCTCTCAAAAATAGTCTTTGACACGCGGGGCGAGTTTGGTATAGTAATTCCCGCACCAAATGGCTGGGTAGCTCAGTTGGTAGAGCAGGGGACTGAAAATCCCCGTGTCAGGGGTTCGACTCCCTTCCCCGCCACCAGAACTTGAGGCCCCTGGTCGCTCACGCGGCCAGGGGTTTTCCTTAGTAGCGCACCACGAACTCGCGCTCGCCCCGCACCACGGGGATCTCGTCGCGCTTGTCGATCGTGTAGCTCGTGCGTCCGCCGCGGCTCATCTCCTCCAACATCTGCGAGAAGAACGCCCCTACGTGCTCCGACTCGCCCTGGATTTCGGCCGTCACCGAACCGTCCAGCTCGTTTCTCACCCAGCCAGTGAGGGAGAGCCTGCGGGCGACCATGGAGGCTGTCCAGCGGAATCCCACGCCCTGCACCCGTCCGACAAAGCGCACGTGCAGTCGCTTGGTGTTCTCAGGCGTGGGGGCAGCCTCCGTTCGGCGCTCTCTGTTCCAGAATGGCGACATCGCGGCTCCTTCCGACGACGGCTCTCAAGAATGTGGGCGTCGCATGGCCGTCCGGCACGCCTGCGGCCAGTTGCTACAATGATACCTGCGCCTTCGTGCCTACGCAGAGGAGAGACCATGGGCTGCACACGTAGAGAGTTCCTCGCCCTCGCGTCCGTGGGGACGATCGCCGGGATGGCGGGCTGTACGCCGTCCCAGCCGGCCCAGGAGGCGACCCCTCCCACCAGCGACCCCACAAAACCCTCCGTTGACGTCACGGAGTTCGAGAGCCTCGCCCTCGATCCCTCCGCGTGGCGCTACGACAGCGACAACAACATCTACTACCAGCTCGGTCTTCCCTATTGCCTCAATCCTGCCACCGAGACCTACGAGTCTCTGGCCATCTTCGTGCCCGGGGCGTACTTCACCGCCGAGAAGGACGGTGACACCTACACCTGCACGGTGAACGAGAAGGCGGTGGTGGGGAGCTTCACGCCCGCCACGGCTCCGATTCTTCTGCCCATCAACTCCGGCACCCTCTCCGCTCAGGAGAGCCCCACCGCCTACGGGCCCGAGGGGCTCGCACCCTATCTGGGAGAGGGCTGCGTCTACGTGTACGCCGGGTTCCGCGGGCGCTCCGCGGCGGTCGATACGGCGACCGGGTCCGACGAGCTCATCGCCGGAGGCTCGCCTTGGCCCGTCGTGGACCTCAAGGCAGCCATCCGCTATCTGCGCTACAACGCCGACGTCCTGCCCTGTGACGCGAGCCGCACCTTCGTCTTTGGGTTTGGTGCCGGAGGCGGTCTCTCCGCGGTTCTCGGTGCCTCCGGAGACTCCGAGCTCTTTGACCCGTATCTCGAGGAGATTGGCGCCATCACCCATGACGCTGCGGGTGCGGACGTCTCGGACGCGATTGCGGGAAGCGCCTCCTGGTGCCCCGTCACCTCGTACGACATGGCCGACGCCGCCTACGAGTGGTGCCAGGGGCAGTACTCGAGCGAGGGGACGCGCGCCGAGGGGACGTGGACCCAGATGCTCTCGAGGGACCTCGCCGCGGCCTACGGTGCCTGGGTGAACGAGATGGATCTGCGCGACGAGGATGACGTCCAGCTAACGCTCGACGAAACGGAGGCGGGCGTCTACGCGATGGGCTCGTATGCGGAGTCCCTTCTCGCGGAGATTGACGACGCGGCGACCCACTTTGTCCAGAACACCCCCTTCCCCTATACCTACACCCCCCAGCGCCTCGAGGCGCCCACCTTCCCCGGCGACCCCAACCTCGTGACCGCGCGCCTTGCGGACACGGCGACCCCGGGTGCCGCCGAGGGCGAGGCGGCCGCCGACGGCACCGGCGAGCGGGAGGCCGGTACGGCCGACGGGTCCGACGCCCTGGCCGGCGTGGCGCAGGTCCAGTCCACGATCTACGACTCTGCGCAGAGCTACTTCTCGGCGCTCAACGAGGACACGTGGTGGATCAACTACAACCATCGCTCCTCAAGCGTCTCGGTCTCCAGCCTGCGCGACTTCGTCATGCACCTGCGCCCCGCGCGGCTCTCCACCTCCCCGTTCGACCAGCCCGACCGCAGCTCCCGCGCCAACCAGCTCTTTGGTGTTGGGGAGGAGTCCACGCTGCACTTCTCGACGTGTGTCGCCGACGTGGTCGCCGCGGGTGCGGAGACGTTCTCGAGTTGCGAGGACTGGAACGTCACCCTTGAGTCTGCCTGGGCGGACGACCTCGAGAAGGTCGACGCGCTGGGGACCGGCATGGTCGAGCGCGTCTCGATGATGAACCCCCTCATGTGGCTGAGCGGCCACTACGAGGGGTATGGGCAGTCGACGGTCGCCCCGCACTGGCGCGTCAACGAGGGCCTGTTCGATACGGAGACCTCGCTCGCAACGGCAGCGAACATCGTCTTCGCGCTGCGCAAGTACGACGGCGTCACGGATGTCGCCCATACCCCCGTGTGGGGCCAGGGCCATGTGCTCGCCGAACGCTCCGGATCCGCGACCTCCAATCTCCTCGACTGGGTCGTCGCCTGCTGTGTCTCGTAGGTGAGGGGATTGGGTTCCGGCAAGCAGGGGGAGACCGCGCTCTCCCCGCGACAGTCGCTCTTCGTGGGCGTGACGCTCTTCTCGATGTTCTTTGGTGCGGGTAACCTCATCCTGCCTCCGCTCCTGGGTGTCCAGGCGGGGGTGGACAGCCCCGTCGCGCTTCTCGGCTTCCTCTTGGCGGGCGTGGGCCTGCCCGTGCTGGGAATCGTCGCCGTGGCGCTCTCGGGCACGCTGCGCGACCTCGCCGCGCGAGTCCACCCGACCTTTGCGCGCGTGTTCGTGGCGCTCGTGTACCTTGCGATTGGTCCATGCCTCGCCATACCGCGTACGGCCTCGACCGCGTTCGAGATGCTCGCCCCGCTTCTGGGGGAGGGCGTCTCGCACGAGGTGGCGCAGCTCGCCTTCTCCGTTGCCTTCTTCGCGCTGGCCTATGCGCTCGCCATGCGCCCGGGGCGCCTCACCCGCCTGCTCGGCCGGGTGACCGGCCCCGCGCTCATCCTGTTCATCGTGGCGGTGGTTGCCGCCTCGGTGGCCTCGCTCGCGGGGGCCGGGACGCTCCCTGCCGCCTCGCCGATCGCCCCCTATGACGGCAACGCCGCGATTCAGGGCTTTCTCACCGGCTACCAGACGATGGACCTGCTTGCCTCGCTCACCTTTGGCCTGGTCATCGCCATAAACGTGCGCAACCTCGGGGTGAGCAGCACGGGCGGCGTCATGCGCGAGGTCTGCCGTGCGGGTGTGCTGGCCGGCGTCCTCATGGTCGCCGTCTACGGCGGCCTTACCATCGTGGGCTTCGAGCAGTGCGAAGCCCTGGCGGGTGCCACCAATGGCGCCGCGGTCATCACTGCGTCTGCGACCGCCCACTTTGGGGTCGCGGGCACCGTCCTTGTGGCCGCCATCTTCCTGCTCGCGTGCCTCAACGTCTGTATCGGCCTCATCAGCTGCTGCGGTTCCTACTTCGCAGACGAGCTGCCCCACGTGTCGTATCGCGGCTGCGCGCTGGCGTTCGCCGTCTTCTCATGCGCCGTTGCCAACCTCGGGCTCGACGCGATTCTCGGCCTCTCCGCCACCTTGCTCGGTGCGATGTACCCCATTGCGATCGTACTCGTCTTCCTGGGCATGTTCCGTCGCCTCGTCGACCGCCGGCCGCGCGTCTGGCGCTGGGCCGTTTGCGTGGCCGCCGTCGTGAGCGTCACGGAGGTCGCCCGGACGGCGCTGGGCCTGCCGGCACTCCCGCTCCCGCTCGCGGACGTGGGCCTCGGTTGGGTGCTTCCCACGATTGCCGGCGCACTGATTGCGCTTCTCCTGCTCGCTGCTGCTCGAAAGGACCAACGATGATCAGATCAAAGGGTCTGCTGCCACTCGTTCTTCTCGCCACTGCGCTCGTGGCCTTTGTCGCCGTGGGGTGCGCGGGCCCCGATGCGGGCACGACCACGGCCGACGAGGGATCCTCGCGGGCGCAGGGCTCCGTCGAGGTGGACCCGGACGACCCCTACGCGACGGGCATCCATCACGCGCGCATCGAGGTGGAGGGCTACGGGACCATAGAGGTGACGCTCAACGCCAACGTCGCGCCGATCACGGTGGCCAACTTCTGTCACCTGGCCGAGGACGGCTTCTACGACGGCCTCACGTTCCATCGCGTGGTGCCCGGCTTTATGATCCAGGGCGGCGACCCGTCTGGTGACGGAACGGGTGGCTCCGACCAGACCATTACCGGCGAGTTCTCCTCCAACGGCATCGAGAACAGCATTCCGCACACGCGCGGCATGATCTCCATGGCGCGCGCGGGCGATCCCAACTCCGCCAGCTCGCAGTTCTTTATCATGCAGGAGACCACGTCCTCGCTCGACGGCGAATACGCGGCCTTTGGGACCGTGACCTCGGGCATGGAGGTCGTCGACGCCATCTGTGAGAAGGTCCCCGTGGCAAACGAGCAGAGTGGGCTCGTGGCGCCGGAGAACCAGCCGGTCATCTCCTCCGTTGAGATCCTCGACTAGAGGCTTGGGGACCATCCGACTCCATAATGGTAAATGCAAAAAAATAGCCATATGACTGCCCTATGACAATACTCTTTCCGTAAACGGCGCGAAATCCGCTCTTTTCGTGGTATACTCAACCCACGTGAAAGGAGCGGCGTATGTATTCCGTGGGAGACTACCTCGTTCACCCGGGCCAGGGCGTTTGTCAGGTGAGGGATGTGACGAGCGGTCCGCAGGCGGTCTACCAGCTGCTCCCCATTGGGAAGCGCCATCCGGTCCACATCAGCTTTCCGGTTGCCAACGAGGGGCGCCTGCGCCCCGTCCTCTCGCGCGCCGAGGCGCGGCAGATCATCGAGGACTACCCGACGATCGAGGTCGAGAGCTTCCAGGCGCGCAACAACTCCCTCGAGGAGGAGCACTATCGCAACGAGATGCGACAGGGGTCCTGTCGCGATTCCGTGCGCATCGTGAAGACCTTCCGCGCCCGGATCGCCGAGCTCTCCTCGCGTAACAAGAAGCCGCCCGTCGCCTACGAGCGCATCCTCAAGGAGGCGAGCGAGCGCTCGTGCTCCGAGCTCGCGGTCGCGCTCGACTGCACGCCCGAGGACGTGGTGGTGCTCTTCCGGCGCAGCATGGGGGAGATTCCCGAGGAGAACTAGGGCGACCGTGCCCCCCGGTTACCGTTTGCGCTCAGGGTCATGTGAGGGCTGTGTAATTCTCGCCCGTGACCGTACAATGGTGGACACGCAACGTAACCGTTCCAGGGAGGATTCACGATGACGTCCGATCAGGGGGCCTGCGGGAGCAGGGCAATCATTACCGTGCTGGGAACCGACCGTCCGGGCATCGTCGCCGCGGTCGCGGGCGCGCTCAGCGAGCGCGAGGCCAACATTCTGGACATCTCGCAGACCATCCTGCAGGGCATCTTCACGATGACCATGCTCATCGATCTTGGTCAGGCCGACTTCTCCGAGCTCAAGGACCGTCTCGATGAGCTTGCGGAGACCCTCGGCGTGCAGATCATGCTGCAGCGCGAGGACGTCTTCCGGTACATGTACCGTCTCTAGGCGCCAATTCGAGCGGGCCGGCGCGCCCGGCCCCGGGAGGAGGTCCCGATGATTCACCTGCCCAAGGGCGGCGGGCGACCCATTCTTACCCCGCGCGACACCCCCGCCTTCGACCACGTGGCGGATGCTTATCCCACGCCTTCCGTGGGGCTGGGGCTCCCTCCCGTCTCTGACGGCCTCTATCACGGCTACGAGGACGTGGACGTGGTGCCCGCGGAGCTCTACGCCAAGTACGACGTCAAGCGCGGCCTGCGCAACGCCGACGGCTCGGGCGTGCTCGTGGGTCTCACCACGATCTCCAACGTGCACGGCTACAACAGGACCGACCACGGCGTGGAGCCCGACGAGGGTGACCTCATCTACCGCGGCTACCGCGTCGCCGACCTCATCGGCCACTCCCAGGCGGAGGACCGCTTTGGTTACGAGGAGGTCGCCTACCTGCTCATCTCCGGTAAGCTTCCCACGCGCGAGGAGCTCGACGACTTCCGCGCCCGTATCGATGCCCGCAAGCAGCTGCCCGAGGGCTACTTCGGGATCTTCCCGCGCGCCACGTACAGCCACAACATCATGAACGTGCTTCAGCGCGCGACGCTGCTGCTCTACGCCTTCGACCCCAACCCGGACGACACCTCGCCCACGCACGAGATCGACGTGGCGCTCTCGCTGCTCGGCCGTTGGCCGCGTACGGCGGCGGTGGCGCATGCCGCGCACAAGGCCGAGCTCGCGGACGAGAAGCTCATGGTGCCCCCGGTGCGCGAGGGCTACTCGATGGCGGAGACCGTCCTTGACGTCCTGCGCAGTGACGAGGGCTTCTCGCACGACGAGGCGATGCTGCTCGACGTCATGCTCATCCTGCACGCGGAGCACGGAGGCGGCAACAACTCCACCTTCGCCACGCGCGTCCTCTCGTCCTCCGGCACCGACGCCTACTCCGCCTACGCCGCGGCAATCGGCTCGCTCAAGGGCCCCAAGCACGGTGGTGCCAATTTCAAGGTGGGCGGCATGATCGACGACGTAGCCGCGCACGTGCGCCACTGGGACTCCGAGGACGAGGTGGCGAGCTACCTGGCCAAGATCGTTCGCAAGGAGGCCTTCGACAAGAGCGGCCTCATCTACGGTCTGGGTCACGCGGTCTATACGCTCTCCGACCCGCGCGCCGTCATCGTGAAGAAGTACGCGCGCAAGGTGGCGGAGGAGAAGGGCCTCCTCGAGCGCTTCTCGCTCATCGAGAGCATCGAGCGACTCGGTCCGCAGGTCATGCATGACGTCAAGGGGTCGGGCAAGGCCATCTGCGCCAACATCGACCTCTACACGGGCTTCATCTACTCGATGCTCGGGATCGAGCCGGATCTCTACACGGCCATCTTCGCGATGGCGCGCCTTGCCGGCTGGACCGCGCACCGCATGGAGGAGCTCTATGGCGCCGGCCGCATCATTCGCCCGGCCTACAACTCCGTCATGCCTCACGGCGGCGACTACGTGCCTCTGGACGAGCGGTAACGCCGTCCTTCTCGACGTGCCGTTAAGAGTCGCGCCGAGTTCCCGGTTTGAGCACCTCTCAAACGGGAACTCGGCGCGTTCTCTAACAACGGTCGAGAAGGGCGGCTACTCCTCGCCCTCCTGGGCGACCTCTGCGCCCTCGTCGCCCTCCTCGTCGATGACGAGCGGGCGGAACGTGGCGGTGTCGCCGCCCACAAGGCCGCGCATGGCCTCCTCGGCCTGGGCCTCGCGCTCGTCCTTCATGTGGACGGAGAAGATGTCCTCGTCGTCCTCGCCGTCCTTGCGGATCTCGGCCTGCTTGGCGGCGACCTGCGGCGCCACCTCCTCGAGCGGGCGGCGCGTGAGCTTGTGCTGGCGCTTGGTCTTGGAGAAGAGAGGCACGTACTCGAAGATGACGCTCGAGTTCTCCAGGCCGTACCAGCGCGCGGGCGAGCCGCAGAAGCCGCGGATGAGGTACTTGAGCTCGATGATGCGCTGGTCAAAGCCAGAGATGTCCGTCTCGGGGGAGAGCATCTTGCGGATGAGGCAGAAGCGGAAGTCGCCCACGGTGCTGCGCTCGCGGTAGATCGAGTACTTGTGGTTCTGCGGGGCGAGCTGACCGCGCTCCATGAGGTCGGACACGATCTGGTAGAGGTAGGTGTTGATGCGCTGGTTCACTTTGAAGCCCAGGCGCAGCTGCACTTTGAAGAGGAAGTCAGTGTCAAAGTCGTTGACGATGAACTCGTGAGTGTGCGGCTCGTCGGTGACCTGGACGTTGAGGAAGTAGTACGCCTTAGCGCGCTTGGGGCGCTTGTCCAGGATCGAGTAGAGAATGTCGCGGTCGAGCTTGTCGAACGACGAGTCGTTGGTGAGGAAGACCAGGTTGTCCGCGAGCAGCGGGTAGTCGTCATCGTGGGAGAGATCGAAGATCTGGTCCAGGTACTCGCGCACGGGCAGGAAGACCGTCTGCGTGCGCTCGACGGCCGTGCCGCGACGCCACACGTACATGACCACGAAGATCAGGAAGCTCATGATCACGGTGACATAGCCGCCGTGGAAGAACTTCGTGAGGCTCGAGAAGAAGAACATGAACTCGATCGCGCCGAAGAAGATCGCAAAGGGCACGGCCAGCGCGGTCTTGTGCTGCACCCTGGAGAGGTACATCGTGAGCAGGACCGTGGTCATGAGCATCGTGACCGTGATGGCCAGGCCGTAGGCGGCCTCCATGTGCGCGGAGGTCTGGAACAGCAGGACGACGCAGATGCAGCCGATCCACATGATGCTGTTGACCAGCGGGATGTAGATCTGTCCCTTGGTCTCGGAGGGGTAGTTGATGCGCATGTGGGGCATGAGGTCCAGGCGCACCGCCTCGGAGACGATGGAGTAGGAGCCGGTGATGAGCGCCTGGGAGGCGATGATCGCGGCAAAGGTGGAGAGCAGGACGGCAAAGACGCGGATCTGCTCGGGGAGCATCTGGAAGAACGGGTTGAGGTCGCTCACGGCGGCGAGGTCGCCGTTGCCGGCGTTGGCGATGATCCAGGCGCCCTGGCCCAGGTAGTTGAGGATCAGGCAGACCTTCACGAACGGCCAGGTGGCGTAGATGTTGGGCTTGCCCACGTGGCCCATGTCTGAGTAGAGGGCCTCGGCGCCGGTGGTGCACAGGAACACGTTGCCCAGGACCATGAGGCCGGCGGCGTTGAGGCTGCCGTCAAAGAGGAACGCGATGCCGCGCAGCGGGTTGAAGGCGCGCAGGACGTTGAGGTCAAGACCGATGTTCATGAGGCCGGCGCCGGCGAGGAAGACAAACCACAGCGTCATGACCGGGCCAAAGAGCTTGCCGATCGTGGAGGTTCCCGCCTTCTGCAGGAAGAAGAGCACGCACAGGATGCAGATGACGATCGCCACGACGATGCTCTGGTTGTCGCCGATGACGGAGTAGATGAAGTCGACGGTGCGCAGGCCCTCGATGGCGGTGGTGACGGTCACGGCCGGGGTGAGGATGCCGTCGGCGAGCAGCGCCGCGCCGCCGATCATTGCGGGGATGATGAGCCAGCGCCCGCAGCGCTTGACCAGGCTGTAGAGCGCGAAGATGCCGCCCTCGTTGTGGTTGTCGGCCTTCATGGCAACGAGGACGTACTTGACCGTTGTGATGAGGGTGAGCGTCCAGATGATGAGGGAGAGGGCGCCCAGCACAACGTCCTGGGACATGGTGGCGAGCCCGCCGTTGCCGGAGATGATCGCCTTCAGGGTGTACATCGGGCTGGTGCCGATGTCGCCGTACACGACGCCCAGGGTGACGAGGATCATCGCCGCAGAGAGGGGGATGCCCGTATAGCGGGCCTTGCGCGCGGCGGGCGCGAGATTCGTGGCCATGGAACTCCAAACTCGGGGTGATAAGGACGCGACAAGTGTAGCGTTTCTCAGGTGGCGAGAAGAACGTCGGGCTGCCGTTCGTGCGAGAATGTCGGGGTAAGTTGAGACGGGCGAAAGGTGACCCGATGGAGTTTGTGGCGACGTGCCCCAAGGGCTTTGAGCGGCTGCTGGCGGACGAGCTTGTCGGGCTGGGAGTTCCGCAGGTGAGACCGCTGGTCGGTCAGGTGAGCCTTGGCGGCGGACTTGTTGATGCGTATCGGGCGTGCCTGTGGTCCCGTCTGGCCTCGCGCGTGCTGCTCGTGCTTGCGCGCGTCGGTGCGGCGAACGCCGACGAGCTCTACGAGGGCGCCTCCATGGTTGCCTGGGAGGATCACCTCGCGCCCGGGGCAACCCTTGTCGTGGATGCCCACGGCACGAACGCCCAGCTCAGAAACACGCAGTTCGTTGCCCTGCGCACCAAGGACGCGATCGTGGATCGTCTGGTCTCCGTGCGCGGGGCCCGCCCGATGGTGGACACGGCGCGCGCGGACGTGACCGTCTCCGTGCGCCTCTCCGGCCAGCGCGCTGTGCTGGCGATCGACCTTGCCGGCGAGCCGCTCTTCCGGCGCGGCTACGCCACGCGCGGCGACGCGCGCCTGGGCTCGCTTCGCCCCGACTATGCCGCTGCGCTGCTCGCCTCCGGCGGATGGGCGGAGGTCGCTCGCATCGACGGGCCGACGCTCGTGGCCCTGTGGCCGGGTCTGGGGAGCGTGCTCGTGGAGGCTGCGGGCGCGGCGCTCGACCGCGCGCCGGGGCTACTGCGCTCGCGCTGGGGGTTTGCCGGCTGGGCGGGGCACGATGCGGACGCCTGGGACGCCCTTCTCGCCGAGGCGGAGGCGCGCTCGGCAGCGGGCGAGAAGAACGCCTGCTCCCTGCTCGTCCGGGACGGCCGTCCGGGCGCGCTCTCGGCCTGTCGCCAGGCACTGCGCGCCGCCGGCATCCCCCTCGAGCCGGTAGGGTGCGAGGGGGGCGTCCCCTCGCATCATCTTGTGGTGGCGGATCTGTCATGGGTGGGGGAGGCCGCGCTCGCGACGGAGGCTGCCGCGCTCTCCGAGCTCTCGTCGTACGCAGGGAAAAGGCTCGTCGTGCTCTCCCGCGACGGAGCGCCGGACGCTGCGCTGCGCTCCGAGCCTGCGTCCGTGACCGAGGTCATCGTCGGGCGCGACCCGGCGACCATCCGCGTCTACGAGCAGAGCGACCCACCGGCGCCCGCGTCCTCGGTTGAGCTGCCGGGCGGCGAGCGCGCGAGCGTGCTCGTGCCCGCATCCGACCAGTTTGCGCATCGGCTTGCGAAGGTTGCCAGGCAGCGTGCCAAGTGGGCGCGCCGCGAGGATGTGACGTGCTACCGCGTCTACGACGCCGACCTGCCCGACTACGCCGTCGCCATCGAGCTCTTCGAGGGGTCCGAGACGCCGGGGCGCTGGCTCCAGGTCTCTGAGTACGCCGCGCCGCGCGGGGTGGACCCCGGACTCGCGCGCAGGCGCCTGCTCGACGTCCTGACGATCGCTCCGCGCGTGCTCGGGGTCGATCCGGCGGACGTGAGCGTTCGCGTGCGGACGCGCTCCCGCGGCGGCTCCCAGTATGCCGACGAGGCACGCCCGTCCGAGCGCGGGTCGCGGCGAGACCGTTCTTCTCGACAGGGCGGTCGTGTCGAGCTCCCGGTGGGGTCGCATCTGGTGGACGAGGGCGGCCTCACCTTTGAGGTCAACTTCGACGCGCGGCATGACTGCGGCATCTTTCTCGACCACCGAGAGACGCGCTCGCGCATCCGCGAGATGATGAAGCAGACCAAGGGGTCCAAGCGCTTTCTCAACCTCTTTGCATACACGGGCACCGCGACCTGTTACGCGGCGGACGGAGGGGCCAAGCACACCACGACGGTGGACCTCTCGCGCCCCAGCCTGGAGTGGGCGCGCCGCAACATGGCTCGAAACGGCTTTGGCGGCCCGGAGCACGAGTTCGTGCAGGCGGACGTGCTCGCGTGGGTCTCCGAGCAGCGCCACACGCGCAACCGCTGGGACCTCGTCTTCTGCGACGTGCCCACGTTCTCCAACTCGGCGCGCATGCGCAAGAGTTCCTTTGACGTCCAGCGCGACCACGCTGAGCTGATCATTGGGGTCTCTCGCCTGCTCGTGCGCGGCGGGCGCGCGATCTTCTCGTGCAACCTGCGCGGCTTCAAGCCAGACGTGGAGAAGCTCGAGCGCGCCGGCGTGCGGCTCACGGACATGACGGACGAGACCATCCCCGAGGACTTCTCGCGCAACCGCAAGATTCATCACGCCTACCTCGTGGAGCGCGCGTAGGCGTCGTCCTCCGTCTGCCGACGCAGGGCATCCATCGGACAAGGCGAGCACCTCGCGGGGTTTTGGCGCGGCTACTATTGCTTCATACGTGTAGATTCGGCGCGGAAGGTCCGCGCCCCGAGCAAATGGGGGAACCATGGACGCAAGCATCGAGGCTAAGGTCAGCGCCTGGCAGGACAACGTCACCGAGTCCGACCTGGTGATCGAGCTCGACGAGCTCTGCCGTGAGGGCAACGAGGACAAGCTCTTCGACGCCTTCTATCGCGACCTCGCCTTTGGCACGGCGGGCCTGCGCGGTACGCTCGGCGTGGGCACCAACCGCATGAACGTCTACGTGGTCGCGCAGGCCACCCAGGGCGTGGCGGACTACCTGAACGCCCACTACGAGAACCCCACGCTGGCGCTCGCGCGTGACTCGCGCAACAAGGGCGAGGACTTCCAGCGCGTGGCGGCCGGCGTCCTGGCGGCCAACGGCATCCACGTCTACGTCTACCCGCGCATCGAGCCCGTTCCCACGCTGTCCTTTGCGGTGCGCCACCTCGGCACCTCCGCGGGCATCGTGCTCACGGCCTCCCACAACCCGGCGCCCTATAACGGCTACAAGGTCTACAACGACAACGGCGGCCAGATCACCGACGAGGCCGCGGCGGAGATCTCTGCCAACATCGCCAAGGTCGACCCGTTTGCCGTCGACATCATGGACTTCGAGGAGGGCATCGAGAAGGGCCTGATCGAGTGGACGCCCGAGGAGGTTCTCGACAGTTTCATCGAGAACATCAAGAAGGTCTCCGTTCCCGGCTTCAAGGCGTCTGATGACTACTCCGTGGTCTACACCCCGCTCAACGGCACCGGCATGGAGCTCGTGACCCGCATCCTCAAGGAGATCGGCGTCGAGAACGTGACCGTGGTTCCCGAGCAGGCCGAGCCGGACGGCAACTTCCCCACGTGCACCTATCCCAACCCCGAGTTCCGCGAGGCGCTCGAGCTGGCGCTCAAACTCGCCGAGGAGGTCAAGCCCAACCTCGTCGTGGCCACCGACCCCGATGCCGACCGCATGGGCACCGCCATTCCGCACGACGGTGACTACGTGCTGCTCTCCGGCAACGAGATGGGCGTCCTTCTCATGGACTGGCTTGCCACGATGGCGCGCGACCGCGGCGAGGACGTCGCGTCCAAGGTCGCCGTCTCCACGATCGTCTCCTCCTCGATGCCGGATGCGCTCGCGCGCGACTGGGGCTTTGAGATGAGGCGCGTGCTCACTGGCTTCAAGTACATTGGCGACCAGATTGACCAGCTCAAGGACGAAGGCGAGGAGGACCGCTTCCTCATGGGCTTCGAGGAGTCCTACGGCTACCTCGTGGGCACGCACGCCCGCGACAAGGACGCCATCGTCGCCACGATGCTCTGCGTCGAGATGGCCTCCTACTACGCCGAGAAGGGCATGGACCTCTACGAGGCCATGGACGCCCTCTACCAGAAGTACGGCTACTACCTCAACGGCACCGTCAACGCGTCCTTCCCGGGCGCGGCGGGCGCCGACAAGATGGCCGCCATCATGACCGGGCTGCGCGAGAACCCGCCCGCAGAGATTGCCGGCTACAAGGTCACCGGCATGACCGACTACGCCACCGGCCCCGAAATGCCGCGCGTCTCCGGCCTGCAGAAGGAGGCCGCGCAGGTTCTGCCGCCGGCCAACGTCATCGAGTTCCGTCTCGAGGACGACAACAAGGTCATCTTCCGTCCGTCCGGCACCGAGCCCAAGGTCAAGGCTTATCTCTTCTCCAAGGGTGCCACGCGCGCCGACTCCGAGGCCGTGCGCGCCAAGCTCCAGGAAGCCGCCGAGAAGATCCTCTCGTAGGTCACGCTCAAAGGTAGATGAGGCCCCGCCGGATTCGCTGTCCGGCGGGGCCTCCTGCTTTTGGATGCCGCTGTGGTAATACGCGATTGCCAACGTTTGAGTGGTCAAAAACGTTGGCAATCGCGTATTGGTTACATGGACTGCAAACGCGCGTCAGTGCTGGCGAGAAGGACGCGCGGTGGCGAGGCTATTCCTCGCTGCTCTCCGTTGCGCTCAGCTGGTAGAGCGTCTCGGCCCAGGACGCCACGGTGGCGGGGTCCCAAGTGTGCGATCCAACCTCGGGGGAGGTGGGGTCGTAGACACGCACGGAGCCGTCGGACTCCTCGGTCACGATGATGACCCAGTGGGCGGCATCGGTTAGCGTGCCCGCCTTTGCCTCGATGAGGAGATAGTTCCCCGTGTCGAGCACCTGGGCGAGGTTCTCAGCATTGGAGGTGTAGGTGGAGCAGGTGAGGCCAAGGTCGCCCAGGGAGTCGGTCAGGAACGTGCCCGACATGAGCGAGTCGCCGGTTGCCACCTCGGCTTCGGTGATGGCCTGGGCGAGGTCCGCGGGGCTCTTGTCGCCCTTGCCGGTGAGGCCCATGTACGCCATGGAGAGCGCGGTCGGGCCGGAGCCGGTCAGTGCGAGCGGGCCACCCGCGTAGTCGACGTTGCCCCAGCGGGAGTCCCAGCAGACGAGTTGCGGGACCGTGCCCTTCTCGACCGTGTCCTCGTAGGGCTGGGCGGCCTTCTCGGCCTCCGGGTAGGCCGCGACGAAGTCGATGGCGGAGGGCTCGGAGAGCGCGAGCTCGAGCAGCGCTTGGTTCTCGTACGCATCCGCGTTGGCGGCGATCTGGGCGAGCTTCTCGCCCCGGTCGAGCTCGACGGAGAACTGGTTGGTGAGGTCCTCGGAGACGCCGGCGGCGACGCGCGCGTCGACGGGGTTGGTTTCGGCGGGGGTGCCCTGGTCAGCGCTGCAGCTGCGCACACAGCTCGAGATGCCCACGATCAGCAGGACGAGAAGGACGAGCGCAAGCGCGGCGAGGATGAGGAGCCGGCGGTTGGTGTTGAGCCGGCGGGCACGGCCGCTCTGGAAGTTGATGTTCCGGGCGCGAAGCGGATAGCCGGGGCCGGACGACCGACGGGAGGAGGGGCGCTGGCGGGTCCCGCGAGGGCCATGATAGGTGCCCTGGGGGGAGATGCGACCCCGCGAACCCTGCGAGTACGGGTGCGAGCTCCCCGAGCGCGATCCGGACCCCTGACGGGGCCGTCCACCACGGTCGTTGTACGTCATACGTCCTCCATGACGAGCTTTTTGCAGAAAAACGCTTATCGCATGATACGGCAGTGCCCATACAAGGGGGCGCGGACGCCGACCCCAATCGGGGAGTGGCGACCGCGCCCTGGGGTTCGCGCGCTATTGGGTGGTGCCTTCGGGCGGCGTGGTCTCGCCCCCGTCCGGGTTCGGGTCGACGGGCTCCGTGGGATCGTGATCGGTCTCGTCGTCCGTTCCCGGATCGGGAGTCGGCGTGGGCGTCGGCTCCTCCGGCGTCGTGGTCTCGTCGCCAGGGGGGACGGTCGGCGTCGTGGGCTCGTTGGGGTTCGTGTTGGCGTCGGTCTGGGGCTGCTCGGTCGTCTCCTGGTCCTCCGTCGTCTCGACGGGCTCCTCGTACCAGCCCTCGGTGTTCACGGACGAGCTCGTTCCGATGAACGTCCAGGAGTCGTTGGACTTGTACTCCGCCTCGTGATCGGAGGTGGGGAACTCGCCGCGCGGCTCGCCTTCGAGCGCGGCGCTCATGTAGGTTCCCCAGATGGGAATCGAGGTGGTGGCGTTGGTGCCGGTGGTGCCGCCGTAGTAGACGCGTGCCGAGCCGCTCGCGGGGCAGCCGACCCACACGGCGGTCGTGAGCTGAGGCGTGAAGCCGCAGAACCAGAGGTTGGAGTAGTTGTCGGCGGTGCCGGTCTTGCCCGCGACGGGCTGGTCGGCGGTGAAGTAGTTGCGGAGGTTGGTCGCGCTGCCCTCGGTGATGACGGTCTCGAGAATCTCCGTGGCATCCTGGACGATGGCGGAGTCGACGACCTCCTCAGGGTCGTCCTCGTGCTCGTAGACCACGTTGCCGTTGCGGTCCTCGATCCTGGTGATGGCGACGGCGTTGCGGTGAACGCCCCCGCTGGCGATGGTCGAGAACGCCTCGCACATCTCCACGACGGTCAGCTCCGAGGTGCCGAGCGCAGACGAGAGGACGGGCTCGATCTGGGAGTCTATGCCCAGACGGGCGGCCATGTCGGCGATCTTGTCCATGCCGATGGCCTCGGCGACCTGGACGTAGCCGGTGTTGGAGGAGACGGCCGTGGCACGCGCGAGGGAGATGATGCCGTAGTCGATGTTCTCGATGTTGCTCGGCGCCCACGTGGGCGTCACCTGGAGTGTGGCCTGGCAGTCGATGCGCACGGTGGGGCTCATGCCGTCCTCGAGCGCGGCCAGGAGTACGACCGCCTTGAAGCTCGAGCCCGTCTGGTGGGAGCTCGTGGCGAGGTTGATTACGCTCTGCCCGGCCTCGGTGTCGTTGCCGTAGTTCTGTCCGCCCACCATTGCCACGATGTGCCCGTTCGAGTTGTCGATCGAGACGAGCGCGGCGGAGACGTCGGGGTTGCCGCCGGCGGCCATGCGCTCGGAACAGGCCTGCTCGGCAGCCTGCTGCTTCTGGGGCTCGAGCGTCGTGTACACCTTGAGGCCGCCCTGGGCGATGGTGTCGGAGGAGAAGTCCTGGAGCAGGAGGTTGCGGACGTAGTCGGTGAAGTAGGGATAGGCGCTCTCGGAGTCGGTGAGCTGGCCGGGGTTGAGCGGGATCTCCTCGGCGACCGTGGCGTCGTACTCCTCCTGCGAGATGTCGCCGGCCTCGAGCATGCGCGAGAGAACGAGGTCGCGACGGTTCTTGCAGTTCTCGTAGTTGACGAAGGGGTCGTAGTAGGTGGGGGAGTTGGGGATGCCTACGAGCGTCGCGGCCTCGTTGAGCGTGAGGTCGGCGGCTCTCTTGTTGAAGTAGGTGATGGCCGCAGCCTCGATGCCGTAGGCGCCGTTGCCGTAGAAGATGGTGTTGAGGTACATGTTGAGGATCTGTTCCTTTGTGTACGTCTTCTCCATCTGGATAGCGATGTAGGCCTCGCGGACCTTGCGGCGCAGGGAGTTCTCGAACTGCTCGTCCGAGAGGACCGTCCAGCGGACGAGCTGCTGCGTGATCGTGGAGCCGCCGCCCTGCTCGCCGCCGCCAAACACCTGGCCCACGGCTGCACGGGCGATGCCCTCGGGGTCGACGCCGTTGTGCTGGTAGAAGCGCTTGTCCTCGGTGTCGATGGTGCCTCGGATGACGTAGTCGGAGACCTGGTCGAGCATCACCGAGCGACGGTTTTGCAGGTAGTAGGCAACGATCTCGTTGCCGTCGGCGTCATAGACGCGCGTGGGCTCCGCCACGAGGAAGGCGTCGGCCGAGGTGTAGTCGGGCAGGTCCTCGAGCCAGGTGGACACCACTGCCCCTAGGGAGAGCGCAAGCGTCACGCAGAGAAGTGCGATGAAGCCGAGCACTCCGGCAAGTCCAAAGCCCACGAAGTGGGTCTTCGAGTGCGCACGCATGCGACGCGTTCTGATTCCCATCTGATTACTCCTTGTCCGGGAGGTCCCGTCCACAGTCGTTCGTCATTATACTATGCTAGTTTGCTATGCCGCCGCCCGTGGGCGGTTTGGAGAGACGAAGACCCTATGGAGGACAGCGCAATGCTTCCAGTTGACGAGCAACTCAAGGTGATCACTTCCGGCACGATGCAGATCGTGCCGCTCGACGAGCTCAAGAAGAAGCTCGAGAAGGGCACGCCGCTCAACATCAAGCTCGGCGTCGACCCCACCTCGCCGGACCTGCACCTCGGCCACGCCGTGCCGCTGCGCAAGATGCGCCAGTTCCAGGACCTCGGCCATAACGTTACGCTCATCATCGGCAACGGCACCGCCCTTATCGGCGACCCGTCCGGCCGCGACTCCACCCGCCCGCCACTCACCGAGGAGCAGGTTGAGGCCAACGCCAAGACCTACGTCGAGCAGGCCATGAAGGTGCTCGACCCCGAGAAGACCCAGATCGTCCACAACGGCGACTGGCTGAAGGGCCTCAACCTCGCCGAGATGCTCAAGCTCATGAGCCAGTTCAACGTGGCCCGCATCCTCGAGCGCGAGGACTTCCACAACCGCTACACCGAGGGCAAGTCCATCGCCCTGCACGAGTTCATCTACCCGGTGCTGCAGGCCTACGACTCCGTCGTGGTGAAGGCCGACCTCGAGATGGGCGGCAACGACCAGATCTTCAACCTGCTCGCCGGCCGCGACCTCATGCGTGCCATGGGCATGGAGCCGCAGGTGGCCCTCACCATGCCGCTGCTGGTGGGCACCGACGGCCACAAGAAGATGTCCAAGAGCTACGGCAACTACGTGGGCCTCACCGACGAGCCGGCGGACATGTACGGCAAGGTCATGTCCATCACCGACGAACTGGTGCCGCTCTACTGGCGCCTCTGCTCCACGGCCGACATGGACAAGCTCGACGCCATCGACGCCGCCTTCGCGGACGGCACGGCGGACCCGTACGCGCTCAAGCGCGAGCTGGCCGCCAACATCTGCGACCTCTACCACGGCGAGGGCGCCGGTGCCGCAGCGAGCGCCGCCTTTGACGCGCAGTTCAAGCGCGCCGAGGCCCCTGAGGACATGCCGGAGTTCCCGCTGGGCGTGGCCGAGGTCAACGACGAGGGCAAGGTCTACCTGGGCAAGCTCCTCGTTGAGGTGGGCATCGCCAAGTCCGCCGGCGAGGCGCGCCGCCTCGTGGACGGCGGCGGCGTCAAGATCAACGGCGAGGCCGTGGCGCCCAAGTGCTACAACGTCGAGGCGTCGCTCTTCTCGGCCGGCACGACAGTCCAGTCCGGCAAGAAGCGCTGGGCGCGTCTGGTCTAGAGGCCCTCATTTCCGGTTTGGGTTCATGGTATGCGGCCAGGGCGTCGCATCTCTGATTGCCAACTGGGATTATCCGAGAAGTCGACTCGGTCTGTGTGGAAAAGCGAACCCAAACCTCTTTTCGGTTTGGGTTCGCTGTTGGTATAGGGGAGTTCTGCGACCTGCGGTTTTGTCACGATATACTTCACGAGGAGCAAAAACGTGAACCCAAACCGTTCTGGCGGGAAGGAAGAGATGGCGAGAAGGACCACGTTTCTCGAGGAGCACGGCGTACCGGAGCTGCTGGCGCCCGCCGGGGGCCCGGAGCCGTTCAACGCGGCGCTCGCCGCAGGGGCCGACGCCATCTACTGCGGTCTGGGCAACGACTTCAATGCTCGTCGCGGGGCCAAGAACTTCGATGACGAGTCGTTTGCCGCCGCATGCCGACGCGCTCACCTCGCAGGCGCGCGCGTCTACGTGACCGTCAACGTTGCTGTCTCCACCGAGGAGCTGCCGCGCGTGCTCGAGCTGGTGCGCCGTGCGTGGGGGCTGGGCGCGGACGCCTTTATCATCCAGGACTGGGGTCTCATGGCGGAGATCCGCCGCCGGTGGCCGGAGGTGGAGACCCACGTCTCCACGCAGGCGAACGTGCACGACACCCGCGGCGTGGCGTGGTGTCGCGACGTCTGGGGCGTTGACCGCGTGACGCTCTCGCGCGAGCTCTCACTGGAGGAGATTGGGCGCATTGCCGAGGAGGGCGTGGAGCTGGAGTGCTTTGGGCACGGGGCGCTCTGCTTCTGCTACTCGGGCGTGTGTCTCATGAGCTCGATGAATGGTGGCCGCTCGGCCAACCGCGGCCTCTGCGCCCAGCCGTGTCGTCTGCCGTACGACCTCATCGACGAGGGTGGCAACGTGATGGAGATCCCCGGCGTGGCCACGCAGGGCATCCCCGAGACGAGCCGCGGTGTGGGGGGCACGCGCCTACTCTGCCCCAAGGACTACCGCACGATCGACCACGTGCGCGAGATGCGCGACGCGGGGGTGGGCTCGCTCAAGGTCGAGGGCCGCATGAAGGCGCCCGACTACGTGTTCTCCGTAGTAGCAGCCTACCGCGGCGCGCTGGACGCCCTGCGCGACGAACGCGACGACGACGCAAGTCGCGCTGCCCGCGACCGGCGCCTGCGCCGCGCGTTCAATCGCGACTTCACCGAGAGCTACCTCTGGGGCGGCTCCGACAACGACATGATGAGCTACGAGCGTTCCAACAACCGCGGCGAGCTGGTCGGGCGTGTCGTGGGGTCGCGCGCGCTCGAGGACGCCGTCGTGCGACGCGGCGGCGGCAACGGCGGGCGCGAGCGGATGCGTCGCCTCACGCGCGCCGACGTGGAGGTACTTCTCAGCGAGCCGGTTGGTGCCGGTGACCTCCTGGAGATACGCCCCGTGTCGGACCCCTCGCAGTTCCTGACCGCCCACGCCGAGGCGGACGCGGCGGCGGGGGAGACCATCACCTGCCGCACATCGCGCCCGATGGAGGAGGGCTCCCTCGTGCGCGTGATCCGCTCGCAGGCGGCGATGGACGACGCAGCGCGCGTGGCGGATAAGGACGTCGTGCGCCGCCGGCCGGTGTGCGTCCGCGTGACGGCGCGGCTGGGGGAGCCGTTTGCCGTGGAGCTCGAGACGCTCGACGGTGTCGCCTCGGCGCGTGCCGAGGGCTTTGTCGTGGAGGCGGCGCGCACGCGACCGGTTGTCGAGGAGGACCTCGTCGAGCACGTGGGTCGCATGGGCCAGAGCGCGTTTGCCCCCGTGGAGTGGGAGGTTGCGCTGGACGCCGGCTGTGGCATGTCCTTCTCGGCCGTGCACAAGGTTCGTGCCGAGGCGTGCCGCCGCCTGGAGGAGGCCATCCTGGCCCCCTACACCTCTCGTGAGCTGGTAAATGATTCAAAAGGGGACTGTCCCCTTTTGAATCATGTCCCCGAGGGGTCGGCGACGGTGTGTGCGCTGGTGACGACGCCGGGGTGCGCGGAGGCGGCGCTCGCGGCCGGCGCTGAGCGCGTCTATGCGTCTGCCGATGACCTCGCGCGCGGCGCGTGGCCGGACGGCGTCGTCCCCTGGCTCGACGAGATCTGCCGCGAGGTAGACCACGCCCGCCTCGACCCGTGGGTGCGCGCCGGCGAGCCCGTCGCCGTGGGCAACGTCTCCGAGCTGGCCCTCGCCGTCGAACGTGGTGCCGTCCCCGAGCTCCGCTCCTGCATTCCCGTCCACAACGCGAGCTGTCTCTCCGCGTTGGCTGAGGCCGGCGTCGCGAGCGTCTGGCTCGCCCCGGAACTCACGCTCGACGAGGTCTGCGAGCTCGCGCGAACCTCGCCCGTGCCCGTGGGCCTCTCCGTCCTCGGGCGCGAGCGCGTCATGACGAGCGAGCACTGCGTGCTGCAGGCGCTCGGTCACTGCCGTCACGACTGCGCCCGCTGCCCGGAGCGCGCCCGCGCGCTCTCCCTGCGCGACATCGACGGCAACCTCCTGCCCGTGCGCACGGACGTCAACGGTCGCTCGCGCATCTGGTGCGCCCTCCCGCTCGACGTCACGCCGCAGATTCCGGAGCTCGTGGCTGCCGGCGTGACGCGCCTGCTCGTGGATGCCCAGCTCATGAACGCGAATGAGACGTCGGCGGCCGTGGCCCGCGTCGCCGCCGCGCTCGAGGCCGCGCGCGCTGGCCGTCGCCCTGCGCCGCGCATGAAGGGCGCCACGTCGGGTCATCTCTTCTCGCCCATTGGGTAAGATGTCTCACGGAACCATTCCAGCCCAGCGAAAGGAACACCATGGCTGTTGACCGCGCACTTCTCGACGCCACCCTCGACGTCATCCGTCAGAGCCTCCAGGCCGACGGCGGCGACGTGGCCCTCATCGACGTGACCGACGACGGCGTCGTGACCCTGGAGATGCAGGGCGCCTGCGCCGGTTGCCCGCTCTCGAGCCTCGACATGTCAGAGGGCATCGAGCGCATTCTGATGGAGCACGTCCCCGGCGTGACGCGCGTCCAGCCGGCCGCCTTCTAGCGCGGGCGAGAAGAACGTGTTTCTCGACGAGATCTATCACGCGCTCGACCCGGTGGCCTTCTCGATTGGGCCCTTCTCTGTGCGTTGGTATGCCTTGGCCTACCTGGCCGGTTTCATTTGCGCCGGCCTCGTGATGTGGCGCACGCAGCGTCGCTGGAAGCTCGGGCTCACGCCTGACGACGTGCTCTCGATCATGATCGGCATCGTCTTTGGCATCATCATCGGGGCGCGCCTGTTCTACGTGGTCTTCTACGGCGCGGGCTACTACCTCGAGAACCCGCTGGAGATCTTCATGCTCAACCACGGCGGCATGAGCTTCCACGGCGGCCTCGTGGGCGCCGTCGTGGGCGGCTCGCTCGTGTGCCGGCGCTACGGCATCTCCATCCCCACGGTCTGCGACATGGGTGTCATCGGCGCGCCGATCGGCCTTTTCTTTGGCCGCTGCGCTAACTTCGTGAACGGCGAACTCTGGGGCAAGGAGACCGACCTTCCCTGGGGCGTCATGTTCGAGACCGGCGGCGCGGTCTACCGGCACCCCTCGCAGCTCTACGAGGCCGTGCTCGAGGGCGTCGTGATCTTCGTGGTGCTCTACGCGCTGTCGCGCCGCGTGCCGCCGCGCCCGCAGGGCACCTTCATGGGCGCGTTCCTCGCGCTGTACGGCGTCTTCCGCTTCCTGGTGGAGTTTGTCCGCGTGCCGGACGCCCAGCTCGGCTACCTTTTTGGCCCCATCACGATGGGCCAGCTGCTGAGTCTGCCGCTCGTTCTTCTCGGCATCGTGATTCTGGTGGGCGCGCATCGCCTGAACCGCCCGCAGCGCGGCTACCTGGACGACGAGCCTCGCGCGTAGCAGGTTCTTCTCGTCACCCCTTATTGCAGACTGTCGCTTTTTGCCTATCGCGAGGGCGTTTGCCTTGTCGCGAGCGGTAAAAAGCGACAGTTTGCGAGAAGGGCGGGCGAGAAGGGCGGGCGAGAAGGGCGGGCGAGAAGGGAGGGCGAGAAGGACGTGCCGCCGCGGCCCTACGCGCGGGCGGAGTCCTCGGGCGTGATCGTCATGGACTGGAAGCGGCGCGCCATGTAGGCGTCGTCGTAGTGCTCGGCGTAGAACTCCTCGACCGGCGAACTGGGCGCAATGCCGCTTTCGCGCTGGTACCAGCACTCGAGCGACTGCAGCGTCATGATGCCGTTCACGAGCATGAGGACGGCGCAGAGCGCGGTGAACGAGTAGCGTACCTGCCAGGGGATGAGGTTGATGAGCTTCAGGAGCCACGGCAGGCAGACCTTGATCCACACAAAGCCGAGCGCGCCCCACATGCACATGAAGAGCGTGGACGTGCGCCCCTGGAAGAGCACGGCGATCGGGTCGGGGAAGAGACCAAAGATCGTGGAGCCAGAGTAGTCCCAGGCCACGGCGCCAAAGCCGACCTGCATGAACCAGGAGACCGCCGCCTCGAACAGGCCTCCGATCACGGCGGAGACCAGGAAGATCACGATGGGGTTCGCGCGATAGAAGCGGTTGAGCGCCACGGTCATGAGCACGGCGCCAAAGCCGTAGATGGGCGAGAAGGGCCCGTAGAGCATGCCGGCGCGGTCCTGGTAGACGCCCGGGTCCACGACGACCATGTGGTAGACGGTCTCGATCACGAGGCCCAGGACGCAGCAGACCACGAAGACCCAGAACAGGTTGAAGAAGTCCAGCTCGATGAAGCCGCGGTCGCCCTTGGCGCGGCCGAGCGTGCCCGCCTCGGCGGCCTCCTCGGTCTCCATGTCGCGCAGCTTGCGCTGGAGCTGGCGCTCGGAGATCAGCGTGGGGTCGACGGTCACGGAGATGACGAGAAGGACGACGAGGCGCACCCCGCCGTAGATGAGGTTGTCGCCGAAGCCGTTGAGCATGATCTCGAGGATCAGGTTGACGATGCCTATGCCGAGCAGGGTGTAGGCAATCTGCGCCACGTGCCGGCGACGGTTCTTGAGCACGAGCACTCCGAAGGCGACGTAGCCGACCGACGCCAGGAACATCGTGACGAGCTGAACGGCGACGAGCGTCATCGTGAGCGTGACGTCGTGACGCTCGTGGTAGAGGTCCGCGCCGTACTGCGCGAGCGGAATCGCGATGAGCGCGAGAAGGACGAGCACGGCCGCGGCCGTGGCCAGGCAGTAGACGCCGTAGATCTTGAGAAGGACAGAGATCTTGCGACTCTCCGCGGGTGCGGGCGCTTCGTGGTTGCTCATGGGGCTCCTTCGGGGCGGGTGCATTGGCACCATCATACCCATGCGGCAGCGTATCTAACGCGGGCGCTGTGTCGCTGGTATGATGTCTTAAACTTTTCTGACCGGCGCTCGCGCGCCCGAAAACGGAGGCGGCCATGTTCTGTCCACAGTGCGGAGCCCAGCTCCCGGATGGTAGCAAGTTCTGCGCCGCGTGCGGTACGCAGCTGAACGCGGCGCCTGCCGTAGCCCCCGCGCCCGCCGCGCCCGTCTCGGAGCCCCAGGTGGCCCCCAGTCGGTCCAAGGTCGTCCTTGTGGTCGCCGGCATGGCGGCCCTTGCCGTCCTCGCGCTCGTCATCTTTGGCGTCACGCGCTGTGCGGGCGGCGGCTCGCGGGGGTCGGCGCAGACGGTGGCAGACGGCGTGAGCGCCTCCTTTGACACCGTGATCGAGGGGGACTTCTCGGCGGACGCGATGCAGCGCGGGTTCGACGGACTCATCGACCTCATGCCGCAGGAGGCAATCGACAACATCCTCAGATCCCGGAACATGACGCGCCAGGAGCTCTCCGGCTCCATGCGCGCCCTGCTCGGCAGCATCGAGGACTATACGGCTCTCGTGAGCCTGGTCGACCTCTCGCTCAGCGTCTCGGTCGGCGCTCCGCTGGACGATGACGAGCTGCATACCGTCAACAACCAGCTTGAGGATGTGGGCATGAGCGTCAACGTGACCGAGGGCAACCACCTCGCCTGCTCCGTGAGTATGAGCGCCTTCGGGTATGAGGATAGCCGGGACGTTTCGGAGTCCGGCATGTATGCGATCAACATTAACGGCTCCTGGTACCTGTGGAGCGGCGACGGCCTCGGCGTCTAGCGCCTGTCGCGTGAGGAGCGACAGACTCTGGCCTCCAAATTCGCGCGTTGACATTACAGAACATGTAACGTACTATAGTGTGCAACGTTAGGGAAGGAGGCTCCATGGCTAAGAAGACCCTGGACATCACGACGCGCGAGCAGCTGGACGTCTACATGAACCCGCAGCGCCAGCGCCTGCTGCACGAGATGCAGGTCCTCGCGCAGCCGGCCACGTGCAAGCAGCTGGCAGATGCCATGGGCATCTCCGCCTCCTCGGTCACGCACCACATGAGGAAGCTCGAGTCGCTCGGACTCGTGGAGCTTGACCACACCGAGGTCATCCGCGGCATCACCGCGCGTTACTGGCGGGCCGTGCCCACAGACGTGTCGCTGCGCGCCAACGAGGGCGGGGACCTCCAGGAAGAGAAGATGTTCCTCGTGGACTACCTCAACCAGCAGGTCTTTGCGGGGTTGCGCGCCTATACCGCGTCGGACGCGGTGGAGCGCGAGAAGGAGCTGGGCCTTGCTCACGGCGAGCTGCTCAGCGGCGTGATGTACCTTACGGAGGACGCGGCGCGGGAGTTCCAGGACGTGGTGCGCGCGTTTGTCGAGAAGTACGACCAGCCGCACGAGGGCGCGGTGCCCTGGGAGTTCAGCGTGGCCTGCTACCCGCACAGGAGCTTCCCGGCGTAAGCGCCGGTTCCACACGACCATCCGCACAACCTAGCTTGCAAAAGCCCGCCAGGGGAGGGGTTCGTCATGGAGAAGAACCGCGTTCTGCCCGTCTCGCACGCACTCGTGTTCCTGCTGATCCATCTGGGGACGGGCCTCGCGGCGCCCGTGCTCTCGCTCATGCTGCTCGCCCGCGGCGCCACGCTGGCGACGCTGCCGTTCGTGGTGGGCGTGACGACCGTGGTCACGTGTCTCCTCGAGGTGCCGAGTGGGATCGCCGCGGACGTGCTGGGACGTCGGCGCGTCTTCGCGCTTTCGATGGCGCTGCAGGTGGCGACCTACGTGGTGCTGCTTGCGACTCCGAGCCTCGCCGTGGTGGCAGTCTCTAGCGTCCTGCGCGGGCTTGCCCTCGCGGCGCGCACGGGGACGCTCGAGGCGGTCGAGCTGGATCGCGTGGTGACGGAGCACGCGGATGCCGCGGGACGCCTCGCCGCGCTCGACGCGCTCAACGGGAGGCTCGCGCTGCTGGAGTCCGCGGGCGTAGGTGCGGGCGCCATCGCCGGCGGCGTGCTGGCGACGCTCGATCCCAGCTACGTGCTGCTCATCACGTGCATCATCGCGTCGGGGGTGGCCGCGCTTGCGGGCGGTCTGGTGCTCTTCCCGCCGGATATGCGCTCGAGCGTCCCCGTGCGGGACCGGCTGCGCGCCACCCTCGCCGACATGCGCGCGACGCTTGCCCGGCCGGATGACATCCGTCTGGTGCTCGCGGCCTCAGCTTCCGCGGGTGTGCTGATGGTCACCGTGGAGATGTACTGGCAGCTTGCCTTCGAGGGGCTGGTGGGCGCGGGCGGCACGTGGCTGCTGGGCTTTGTCAACTGCGCGGGAATGGGCGCGGCGGCGCTCGGCAGCGCGGCGGCGATGCGCTGGGGGAGCGCGGCGTCCGGGGCACACGGGCGGCACGGGCTCTACCTGGCGCTGCAGGCGGCGGCAATCGTCTGCCTGGCGCTCTTCTCGGCAGCCGCGAGCGTGCCCGTGTTCGTGGCCGTCTACGTAGCGCTCTACCTCGCCCTCGGCGCGCGCAGCGTGATCGAGCAGACCGTGCTCCACAATGCCGTTCCCTCGCGCGAGCGCTCCGGCATGGCGTCCGTGCAGTCGATCGCCCTGCGCGCCGGCGGTTTTGCGGGCTCAACGGCGAGCGGGCCGGCCGTGGCGGCGCTCACGCTCGCCGGCGCGTGGCCGGTCCTCGCGGCGCTCGCGGTCGCGCTTGTCGCGCTCGGCGTACGACGTCGTTAGGTTGTGCGAAAGGAGGTCGGCTCGTCAGTCAGCTGGCTCGACGCGAATCCACAGGTACGCCTCGGAGTGCTCGTCCCACTCGTCCTGCGGGTCGGTGAAGAAGTAGCATGCCACCTCGGCGCCGTCGACGAGCGCCGTCTCGCCGACGTCGTAGCGGTCGAGGGAGATGTCCTCGTACGGCGAGCCCGCGAGGAAGGCCTCCCGGAACTCCGGAAACAGCTCGTGCGCGGTGACGAGCCCGGGGACGAGGGCGGGGACGTCCGCCGCGGCGAGGGCGTCGTGCAGGAGCGCCAGGTCCCTCTCGGCCCGCGCGAGGCTCTCCTCCTGGCTCAGCGCGGGATCGACGGCGAGATGGTACCCGGTCTCGATGACCTGCCCGTCGTTGTTGACGTCAACGCGGACGCTGCTCCCGGTCTCCTCGCCCGCCTCGTCCACGACGTCGCCGGTCACGTAGTAGCTGACCTTATCGTGCTCCCTGGTGGGGTCGATGCAGAACGGGTCCAGCCCGGCGTCCGCAAAGGAGGCCTCGAGCGCGCGGGTGGTCTGGGCGGCGGTCTCCATCTCCTGCCGCATGGTCTGGGCGCGCCCCACGAAGTGCGGCACGTACACGGCGGCGAGAAGGACGAGTGCGACGGCGAGCACGCGGCGGGGGAAGCGACGGTGGTCGGGCAGCGAGATGCCAAGCGGCTCGGCGATCCTCCAGGACGCTTGCAGGAAGCCGCTCCCGTCCTCCCGTGCGGTGAAGGGTGTCGGCGCCTTTTCGCGGGAGGGGTTCTCGCGGCGCGCCGCCTGTGCCTTGGCGGCGACGGAGCTCCATGTTCTCTTGTTCAGGTTGCAGTTCGCGGCAAGGATGACATAGCTGATCGCGACCGTGAACGCGACCACGATGGCGAGCATGGTGAAGAGTCCGACGAGGTACAGCCCGGGACCGTGGAAGACGAGGTCGTCGAGCATGCTGAGGAGGAGGAACTCGCCCATGACGATGAGGATGTAGGTGAAGCCACGCCGCGCGAGCGGGCCCATGACGTAGTACCAGCGGACGAGCAGCCGCTCCCAGCCTGTGACGTCTGCGTTCATAGGGCCCTCCCCTGCGCGTAGGTTGGAAAGATTGTATCTTGCAGCCGCTACGCAGAGGAGTCTGAAAGTTATTCGCGGTTAACAGTTGCCCCAAAATAGTTTACTCTGTCTAACAGATAAACGTCGGATGTAGGGGCAATCCAAAAGGGGACAGACCCCTTTTGGATCATTTGGCGGACGAGAAGGACGCGAGCTTGTAGGAGGTTGCCATGATCAACGTCATTATCGTCCTGGCCGTGGTGGCGGTCGTCCTTCTCGCCACCCGTCGATACCTGCGGACGCTCCGTCAGGGCGGCTGCGGGTGCGGGTGCTCCGGCGGGGGAGAGTCCCACGTCGCCCGTCCGACGGTCGCCGACACCAACGAGGCGCACTACCCCTATACGGCTGAGCTCACCGTCGAGGGGATGCACTGCGAGCACTGCCTCGCGGCCGTGGAGACCGCGCTCGACGGCATCGGCGGCGTGTGGGCGCGTGCGAGCCTGCCCGACCATGTGCGCGTGCTCTCGAAGGACCCGATCGATCACATCGCGCTCGCTGAGGCCGTGGAGTCCGCTGGCTACCGTGTGGTGGGGTAGGGCCCGGGCGGCGGAGTGCATGAGGGCATTGCGCGCAGAGGTAGGACGTTACGAAAGCTCCAGCCCTCGCTCGTCGCAATACGCACGGCACGAGCTGCGGAGTTCGTCAAAATCCTGCTCAACGACCTGCCAGAGAATGTTGCGATCGACTTCTCCATAGGCGTGAGCAAGCCGGTTTCTTACTCCGGACGCCCCTTTGGTGTCAAAGCCGTATTTCTTCGCGACGTCGTCGCTGATGCGGCCGGCCTCTTCTGCCACACGCAGGACGCGATTGATGATTCCCTCGGCGATAAGGTCGTCCTCGGTTGTGCCGGGCCTCATGAAGCGCTCCCGAGAGAAGTTGAGCTCTCGAATCTGGCGCTGCGTTTGCGTCACAACGTCGAAGATCTCTTGAATGCGTCCGAGGTCACTTGCCTTCGCGGTCATACACCAGTTCCTTGTCCCGCTCAAAAGCATCCCTGAGTTCCCGGCTCTTGATCGTTCGCGCGGTTATCACGTCGACACTGCGTCCCGTAGCCTGCTCGATGCGTTTGGAGAAGTGCTCGAGGTCGCGTAGGTTGAAGCGAACCCCCTCCTCAAGCTCCAGGCGGAGATCAATGTCGCTCTCATCTCCGAACGTCCCTCTTGCAAACGAACCGAACAAGAAGGCTCGGCGAATGGCCGGGAACTCTTCACATGCGCTTTGGACTGTTTCGACGACACGCTCCTTGTTTGAGGCGCCGTGCTGATCCCGAACGAGTCGCAGCGTCTCAGTGACTTTCTCCTCNNTTAGAGAGGAAATGGAGAAACGCATCGGTCTTGCTGAGGCGATGCTCCGTCGCGTACCGCTCAACCGTGTCCAAGAGGGCGGAAGGGAGCCTCAGCGAGATCGCGGTTCTTGGCTCTCGTGCTGACGTGAATGTCGTTGCCATGTCTCCTCCCTGCTCAAAACGTATTGCAATTGTATCACGTCTTGACACACTGCTGTTTGATGGGTGCGGAAAACAGAGTCGCAAGGAACCCTTTGACTGGCTCAAAAGTGCTCTCATTGGGTTTGTCCAGGCGAATCTCTCTCATGGGGACCAACCTGCTCCACCTCTGCCTTCGCCACATCCCTCCACCTCGCTGGCGAAAGGCCGTGCATCCGAGCGAAGGCTGCGGAGAAGCTCGTGGGAGAGCGGTACCCAACTTCCCGCGCCACCTCGGCGACACCTCTCCCGGCCAGCAGCAGGGTCCTCGCCTCGCGCATCCTCCGCGCGGCTATGAAGGCCGACCAAGAGCTTCCGGTCGCCCGTCTGAACAGGAGCTTGAACTTGGTGACTCCCATGCCGGCGGTGGACGCAGCCTCCCCCTGGCTCACGCCCTCCCGCCATCGCGTATTCGCGAGCTCGATGGCGGCAAGGATTCCGGTTCGCGCGTCGCCCCCACTCGGAAGGGCCGCCGCTGCGGTCCCGACAAGCGAGCCGAGAAGGACCTTCGCAGCCCCCTCGTAGACGAGCGCGGCGCCCGGCGCGGCGGGGTCGACGTCGGAGATCTCGCCGAGCGCGGAGAGGACACCGGGGGCCCAGCCAACGCTGTGCCGCGTCTCGGCGAGAAGGGACGAGATGCCCTCGATGGACCTCCATCCGATCTCGCCGAACGCGCTCCGGAGCGCTTCCTCGAAGTACTCGACCTCAACATAGGCGAAGTGGGAGCCGGCCGGCACGGGCGTGCTGACCCACCCCTCCCGCGTCTCGATGTAGGCGATTGCCATGGGGCCGGATGCGGCCGCACCTCCGCCCGCTCCCGGCGCCGGGCCCCTCACCGTGAGGTAGCGGCGCGTGTCTATGGCGAAGAGCGTGTCGACGAGGATGGTGAAGTCGCAGGTGACCACCGTGAGGCTGTCGCCCGCCCAGGCGCGGTACCATCCCTCGGCACGAGCCCCGTCGCCCACGAACAGCTCGCCGGCGCTCCGGTCGCCGCCTGCGGGCAGGAGCCCCATACGCTCGAGCTCCTCCGCCTGGAAGAGCCGGGAATCTTCGTTTGGTCGCCCACCTCTTGAGCCGGTCGTTTCCCCCATGCTCGCACGCCCTTCCTTCCCGCTGCTGCACAATCACAGTAAGTCTAGTCTAACTTGCTGCACCCGCATCGGCCTATCCGAACGGTCGCAGCGGAAAGGGGGCCTCATGGCCAAGCGAAAGGAGGGCGCGGGCAGGGAGGAGTCCTGGGCCGCCCGCGTCATCGGCTTCACCGGAGACGGGAGGTGGCTCATCTACCTCTCGATGGCGCTCTCGGCGCTCTCGTCGGTGTGCTCGTTCGTCCCGTTCGTCGCGGTCTACCTCGTGGTTGCGGACGTCGTTGCGGTCTACCCAGACTTCGCCGCGCTCGACGCGGCCCGCATGGCGGGCCTCGGCTGGATGGCCCTCGGGGGCGTGGCGGGCAACATCGGCTTCTACCTCGCGGCGTTGCTCTGCGCGCACTCGGCGGCCTTCGACGCCGAGTACAACCTCAAGCTCCAGATCGTCGAGCACTTGGGGCGCATCCCGCTGGGGCGGCTCGAAGAGCTGGGCACGGGGCGCATCGGGAAGGTCATGGACGAGAGCGTCGGCGCCATCGAGGGGTTTCTGGCCCACTCGCTGCCCGACATGGCGGCGGCGTTCACGGCGCCGGTGGCGATCGTGGCGCTGCTCTTCGTTTTCGACTGGCGCTTCGGGCTCGCGGCGGTGGCGTGCGTGGTCGCGGCGTTCGGCGTCGAGGCGGCGGGCTTCTCCAACAAGGCCATCACGGACAAGATGCGGCGCCACCTGGTCAACCAGGAGCGCATGACGAACGCCACGGTGGAATACGTGCGCGGTATGCCCGTCGTGAAGACGTTCGGCCAGACGGCAGAGTCGTTCGGGCGCCTGTCCGCGGCGGTGCGCGCCTACACCGACCTCGCGCTTGACGTGGCGCTCTTCTGGCAGAGCCTCATGCCGGCGTTCACGGCCATCATCAACAACGCCTACCTTTTCGTCCTGCCGGTGGGAATCGCCCTCGGCGCGGGGCTCACGGGCGGCGCGTTCCGCCCGTTCGCGCTCGACTTCATCTTCTACCTGCTGTTCGTGCCGTCCATAGCGGGCGCGCTCAACAAGATGATGTACATCTCCGAGGACAGCATGATCATCTCCTCGCAGCTCGCGCGCATCGACGAGGTGCTCGGCATCCCGGCGCTCCCCGCGCCGGAGCCGGGGGCCGCCCGCGTGCCGGCGCGCTTCGACGTCGAGCTCGACGGCGTGTCGTTCTCGTATGGGGCGGAGGGCGAGAAGGACGCCCCGCTCGCCCTCGACGGCGTGAGCCTCTCCGTGCCGGAGGGCACCACTTGCGCCCTCGTCGGGCCGTCGGGCGCCGGCAAGTCCACCGTGGCGAGCCTCGTGGCGCGCTTCTGGGACGTCTCGGCGGGCGCGGTGCGCATCGGCGGCGTCGACGTGCGCGACATCGACCCGGACGAGCTCATGGGATGCGTGAGCCTCGTCTTCCAGGACGTGCACCTCTTCCGGGTGAGCATGCTCGAGAACATCCGCATGGCCCGCCCCGGCGCCACGCGCGAGGAGGTCGTCGAGGCGGCGCGCGCCGCGCAGGCAGACGCCTTCATCCGCGCGCTGCCGCAGGGCTACGACACTGTCTACGGCAGCGAGGGCGTGCACCTCTCCGGCGGCGAGGCGCAGCGCGTCTCCATCGCCCGCGCGATCCTCGCCGACCGGCCCGTCGTGGTGCTCGATGAGGCCACAGCGTTCTCGGACCCGGAGAACGAGCACCTCATCCAGAAGGCGCTCGAGCGGCTCATGGCGGGCAAGACCGTCATCATGATCGCGCACCGGCTCTCGACCGTGGCGGGCGCCGACCAGATCGCCGTCATCGACGGCGGCCGCGTGGTCGAGCGGGGCCGGCACGAGGAGCTGCTCGCCGTGCACGGCACCTACGCGCGCATGTGGGAGCGCTACACGCAGGCCCTCTCGTGGGGCATCGGGTCGGAACCCTCGAACGGAAGGGAGGTGGCCTAGATGGCTGCCCCGAACAGGATCCCGCGCCTCCAGCGCGCGCTCGCCCTCACGGACCGGGGCTACCGCGGCCTCAAGCGCGCCATCGCGGCGTGCACCCTCACCAACCTCGCCCTCATGGTGCCCTTCGTGATTACGGTCATGGCGTTCGGCGTGGTGCTCATGCGCCTCACGGGGGAGGACGTCGACTGGCAGGCGCTCTGGGGCCTCTTCGCCGCGGGCGTCGCAGGCCTTGCCGTCGTGTTCCTCTGTGCGCACAACGACTACCGGCGAACCTACGTGACGGCGTACCGCGAGACCGAGGCCACGCGCATGGGCCTCGCGGAGCACCTGCGGCGGCTGCCGATGTCCTTCTTCAACCAGCGCGACCTCTCCGAGCTCACTGAGAACCTCATGGGGGACGTCTCCAGCCGCGAGTCGCTCATGTCGAGCACCATACCGCAGCTCGTGGCCAGCTGCGTCTCCACTGCGGTCGTGTGCGTCATGCTCGCCTTCTTCGAGTGGCGCCTCGCGCTCTGCGTGTTCTCGACGCTGCCGGCGGCGCTCCTCATAGTGCTCGCCGCGCGCGGCCACGAGCGGCGCCTCTTCGAGCGGCAGACCGGCGCGCGCCTCGAGGCGTCGGCCCGCCTCATGGACTACGTCGGGGGCATCCGGGACGTCCGCGCGTGCCGGCAGGTGGGCGCGCAGTCCGCGCCCATGCGCGCCGCGCTCCAGATCCTGCGTGACATCGCGATGCGGGTGGAGCTCTCCGTGGACGTGTGCGTCTCGGCGGCCACGACGGTGCTCCAGGCGGGCGTGGGCCTCACGGTCTTCGTCGGCACGGCGCTGCTCGCGGCGGGCGAGGTAGACTTCCTGACCCTCCTCATGTTCCTGCTCATCGCCTCGCGCGTGTACGGGCCCATCACCTCGATCCTCTCGCAGCTGCCGAACCTCCTCCAGCTATCGGGGCGCACGGCGCGCCTCAGGGCCCTCGCCGACGAGCCGGTCGCGACGGGTTCGGGTGACGCCGCAGGGCTGGGCGAGAAGGGCGTCGAGCTTGCCGACGTGCGCTTCTCGTATGCCGAGGGCGGCGGCGAGGTCCTGCGCGGCGTCTCCCTCCGCATGGAGCCGGGTACCGTCACGGCGCTCGTGGGCCCCTCCGGGTCGGGCAAGTCAACCGTGGCCAAGCTCGCCGCGCGGTTCTTCTCGCCCGCGTCCGGCTCGGTCTCGGCGGGCGGGGTCGACCTCGCGACGCTCGACGAGGAGTCGTGGCTCGGCAATGTCTCGGTGGTCTTCCAGGACGTGACCCTCTTCGATGACACGGTCATGGAAAACATCCGCATGGGGCGCGCCGGCGCCACCGACGAGGACGTTCTGGCCGCGGCCCGCGCCGCCCACTGCGAGGAATTCGTGGGGCGGCTGCCGGAGGGCTGGGGCACGCGCCTCGGCGAGAACGGTGCCAGGCTCTCCGGCGGCGAGCGCCAGCGCGTCTCCATCGCCCGGGCCCTGCTCAAGGACGCGCCGATCGTGCTGCTCGACGAGGCGACGAGCTCGCTCGACCCCGAGAACGAGACGCTCGTGCAGGATGCCGTGAGCAGGCTCTGCGCCGGCAAGACGGTGCTCGTGATCGCGCACCGCCTGCGCACCGTGGCAGGCGCCGACCAGATCGTGGTGCTGGATGGCGGATGCGTGGCCGAGCAGGGCACCCACGCCGAGCTAATGGCCGCGGGCGGCCTCTATGCCCGCCTCGTTCGCATCCAGGCCGAGAGCCTCAGCTGGAGCGTCGGCAGCACGGGAGGCCGCTGAGGCCGGCGGGCCGAACGGCGGGTGGGCAGCCCAAACGAACAGTCCCACGGGCGGTTCCTCCCGCCGCCAGTCTCTCCCGGGCCAAGCGATGAGCTGCCTTGAGCGGAATCAGACGTCGTCTGTCCGGCCTACCAAAATGGCAGCGCCCCTCGGGGAACAAATTGAACTGCGTCCCAGAACTTGGACGCAGTTCAGGATGCTTGTGGGGCGCCTTTATTCGGTCGAAGAGTCTCCCCACGAATTACGCGGCAACTGGACGGTGGGTAAAGCCTCCCGCATTATCCGTGTGGCGGACATCCTCGACGCTCGTCGCGCAGGTTGAGCTCCATAAGATGCGAAGCGTGCCTGAGGCCACCGCCCACGTCGATGTCGAATGAGCCGACATCGACAAAGCCGAACGACTCATAGCAGGCAATCGCCGGCTCGTTGTTGTCGAATACGTCAAGCCTGAGCGTCCATGCCTTGCGTTTCCGGGCTTGGTCTGCGGCAAATTGAAGAAGGCCCCGCGCTACGCCTCGAGCACGGGCTCTCGGGGACACTGCAAGCAGGTGAAGCACCGCGACGCGTGCCAAAGAGGCTTCGACGCGCCACGGTGCCAGCACGTAGTCTTCCGGTTGCCGGCTGTCGAGCACGAAGGCTCCTATCACGGACGTCGCGCTGTCTCCACGAAAACAGTCGCGACAGGAGGTGGTCCTCCCGTCAAATTCTTGGGCTACGAAGAGGCTCTTCTCCTGCATCGCTGTTTTGAGGATCGCCATGTGCAGGATGTATGCGAAAATGCCCGTGCTCGATGCCCTTACTTCCGCGCCGTGACGCAGAGCCACCTTTTCTTTTTGCGTATCTGCACCTCGTGAAAACCCGCCTGCTCCAGACACGCCTTCAATTCAATGTCCTTGTAGATGGTCATGCCGCCGATGATCCGCGTCCACCTCTCGTCCTTGTCCGTATCGCCATTGCTCTCGTTGCAGATAAGAATTGTCCCGCCTGGCTTCAGCGTCCGCCAGACCTCACGGAAGCATCGGGGCAAATCAGGCCAGAAATAGACGGTTTCGAAGGCCGTGGCAGCATCGAAGTAGCTATCCTCAAACACCATATCCGCCACACTGCCCTGCAGAACGGCGCAACGCCCCTCCTGAATTGCAGCTCGGTTGAGCTTCCTGGCCTTCTCCACGCTGACGGGCGAATAGTCGATGCCCTTGACGACGCCATGCGGGCATTTTTCCAGCAGCCGTTTTATGTTCGCCCCGCCGCCGCAGCCGCAATCCAGCACCTTGGCGTTTGGCGCAAGTCGTAGAAATCGAAGTCCCCACCGCGCCACAGGGCCGTGGCCCAGATTCATCATGGCAACCATAAGTTTTCCGCCGAGGCCCACGGGCTTGCGGGTGTTTTCAAAGAACGACATCTTGCCCCTCCGATTTCGTACATTCCGCATAGGTCAACGGGAACGAGGCCTTCAGCACCGCGCTTTTCTGCACCGCCCAGCCGTTTTGACGCAGAAAACGCAGGTATTCCTCGCTTGTCCACCTGCTGTGGAGGGGGAATCCCGCCATACTCATGAAAAAGGCTTTTGCCTTGCCGGAAATCGAGTTCCCCGCGTGGGTGAAGGTTGGCGCGATGAGCACGCCGTCGTCCTTCAGTACCCGCCTTATTTCTTGCAGGGCCTTTTCCGGATGCGGCACTATGTGAAGCGCGTTGGACGCGATCACCACTTCGAAGGACTTCTGTGCATAGGGCAGGCGGAACATATCTTGTACGGAAAAGTGCAGCTTCGCGGATTGATTGCCCCGCTCTGCTTCAAGGATCATCTTTGCAGAAGCGTCCGTAGCCTCGATGCGCGCCGCCGCATCCACGATGCTCTTTGCGATAAGCCCCGTGCCGGTGGCAACTTCCAGTACGGTTTTTGCTTTCACCACCGGCCGGATCAGCCCATACATCTTCTCATACGCCGCCCGGTCGTTTCGCATGAAACGGTCGTACCGACCGGCGTTCTTGTCCCAGAAGTCCTTGCGTTCGTGCATGGCTATCGCCCCCAAAAAGTTAGAGACATCTAACTATAACACACGAATTATGCAGTAGGATAAGGCTAACCTTATTTTCTTGGCTAAGACGCATCCCTTCGGCTTTCGCTTATAGCGGCGCGAGTCAGATACTAGGCTGGAGCTGAAGAAGGAGCTTGGCGGACAGGTAGGTCGATACCGGTTCCCGGAACGGTGATCCAGCCAATTACACCAGGGCTCTAGTCATGCTGGTAAACCCAATCCATGACGGGAAATAGGTCCTTTTCTCTAGTTCGACGTCTTTCGCTGTTGATGTGCAATATGAACTGGTCCGATCGAGCACCGGCTTCTGAGCAACGCGTGCAGTGAAAATTGAGCAGTTTCAGCATGAGGGCCGCGCCCCCTTGGACCAGGGGTGCGGCCCCCGCCGTATGGTTGTCCCGGGCGCGTGCTTTGGCGAGACCGCCCGGGAAGGATGGAGGAGATGACCGTGCCCCTGGATGTGAGAAATGATATACGCTCGATGGACGCGGAGGGGGTGCCGCGGGCCGAGATAGCCCGCAGGCTCCGGCTCAGCCGCAACACCGTCGCCAAGTACGCCGACATGGAGGACCTGTCGCCGGAGCCCCCCGCGCCCGCAGACAGGCCGCACCCGGCGATCGACCCGCACGCCGCCTGGATCGACGGGGTGCTCGAGAGCGACCTGGGCGCCCCGCGCAAGCAGCGCCACACCGCCAAGAGAATCTACGACCGGCTCGTCGAGGAGAGGCACTACGAGGGATCCTACTCCGCCGTACAGCGCCACGTGCGCGAGTGGCGGCTCGCGCGGGCGGCGGGCGCGGGGGACGGCTACCTCGAGCTCGAGTGGGCGCCCGGCACCGCGCAGGGGGACTACGGCAACTTCGAGGCGGTGGTCGCCGGCGAGACGCTGCGCCTGAAGTTGCTCGTGGTCGCGCTGCCCCACTCCAACGCGCGCTACGCCGCCGCCGGCATGTCCCAGCGCGCCGAGTGCATGTGCGCGGGCCTGGCGGGCATCTTCGGGTGGATCGGGCGGGCGCCCCGCGAGCTCGTGCTCGACAACGCCACCGAGGCCGGCCGGCGCGTCCGCGGGGAGGTCACCGAGTCGCACCTCTTCTCGCTGTTCCGCGCCCACTACCGCATGGGGAGCCGCTACTGCAACCCGTACTCGGGCAACGAGAAGGGGTCGGTGGAGAACGCGGTCGGGTTCATCCGTCGCAACCTGCTCGTCCCCGTGCCCGCGGTCGGCTCGCTCGCCGAGCTGAACGCGATGCTGCGCGACGGGTGCGACCGTCTGAACGCCGCCTCGCGGGCGCGGGACGGCCGCCCGACCCCGGAGGTGCTGGCCGAGGACCTGGCCGCTATGCTCGCGCTGCCCTCGGCCCCGTTCGACGCCGTGCGCTGGACGAGGTGCCGCTCGGACAAGCGCGGCGTGGTGACGGTCGACGGGCGCGGCTACCTGGCGGGCCCGGCATGGCATTCCCGCGAGCTGCTCGTCGGCGTCCGGGCGGACACGGTCGAGATCCTGGCGGACCGCGGCCGCAGGGTCGCCGTGCTCCCCGGGGCGTTCGGCGACGGTCCCGCCGTGCGCAACCCGCTCTCGCTCGTGCCGGCGCTGATAGCGCGCCCGCGCGCGTTCGGCGAGTCCGTGATCAGGCGCGACATGCCCGAGGCGCTCGTCCGGGCCATAGACTCCCTCGACGCGGCCGGCCGCCGCCGCGTCCTCAGGTCGATCGAGCGGGCGTGATAACGTCAATGTACTTTTCGCCAATCGCGCAAACGGAGCGGCGCCGGCTGCGCCAACGTGCCCTCGCCGGATGCGCAAACGGGATTCCGCCGCTTCCGGCTACTCGGCGTCCCTCCTCTCCCGGGGCAGGTCCTTCAGCCGATAGGACCTGCCGGTTATCTTGATGACGTGGCAGTGGTGGCACACGAGGTCCGCGATCGCGCTCGCCGCCACGTCGTCGCCGAACACCTTCCCCCAGCCGCCGATGCCGACGTTGGTGGTGATGATGGTCGAGCGCTGCTCGTAGCGCGTCGATATCAGCTGGAAGAGCAGGTCCGCCCCTCCCTCGCCGATGTCGAGGTAGCCCATCTCGTCGATGACGGGGAGCTTGGAGTGCGCGTAGTACTTGAGCCGCTTCTTGAGGATCCCCCTCGCCTGCGCGTCGGCCAGGTCCTCGACGAGCCGGGCGCAGTCCATGAACCTGACCTCCCGGCCGGCGCGCACCGCCTCGATGCCTATCGCCACGGCGAGGTGGGTCTTGCCCACGCCCGGGCTGCCGACGAGCAGCACGTTCTCGGCGCGCTCTATGAACCTGAGCGTCGCGAGCTCCTCCACGCGCGCCCTCGGCACGCTCGGCTGGAAGTCCCAATCGAAGTCGGCGAGGCCCTTCACGTAGGGGAAGCCCGAGGAGCGTATGCGCTGGCGGACGATCCTGGCCTCGCGCGCGGCGACCTCGACGCGGGTCATCTCCTCGAGGGCGGAGCAGAAGTCGCGCTCGCCCTCCGCCACCATGCGCACGTAGTCGGGCAGCGCCGCCGCCATCTCGTGGAGCCCTAGCGCGGAGAGGTTGTCCCGCGCCCTGATGGAGGGGCTCGCCTCCGCCACGGCGCTCATTCGGCGCCGCCCCCTCCGAGCAGGTCGAGGTTGGCGCGGGCCGCGGCGCGTATGTCGCCGTCCGCCCAGCGCTTGCCCTCGAGCGCCTCCAGGTAGTGCCCCTCGTCGTAGACGATCGGGCCGGCGGCTGCGGCGGGGTCGTGGACAGCCACCTCCTCGCCGCCCATGCGCACCCTCACCTGCCCGCCGGGCATGGCGATCACGGTCACGCGCCTGCCTATGCAGCGCCTCGGCACCGACCACAGGCGCCCCGCCGCCCGCACGAGCATCGTCGCTGGAACCGTCTGGACGCTGACGTCGCCGACCATCTCCTGCAGCAGTCGCATGTTGCCGATCGGCCTGAGGGCCTCCTTCTCGCGCATGAAGAGCGCGTCCGGGGGCAGCCCGGTGGTCCCGTTGGGCTCCTGGTTGCTGCGGCGCTCGATGCGCGCTACGCACTCGCAGAGCCCCTCCCACCCGGTGAACTCGCCCTCGTAGGCCGAGAGCCTCGACAGGAAGCGGTTGGCGCTCTCGTCCTTGCCCTTCGTCTGGGGGCTGCCGGGGCGGCACAGCACGAGGCCGAAGCCCGCCTCCTCGGCGAAGCGCCACGGCCTCTCGGCGCGCCGCCTCCTCCCGCCCGAGAACGTCACGAGTGCCGACATGCTGTCGGTCAGCGCCTCCTCGGGGATGCCCCCGAAGGTGGCGAAGGCGTCCAGCAGGCACGCGAGCAGGTCGTCGGCCGTCCTCGTCCTCGTGGGGATGAACCGGTGCTTCCTGGAGTAGCCGAGCGTCCCCGTCCACACGTTGAACTCGAAGACCTCGCCCTCGGAGTCGACGAGCCGCAGGTCCTCCTTCCAGTCGAACTGCAGCTGGCGCCCCGGCGGGGTCTCGAACCTCGGGTGCGCCTCGGGCGCCGCCGCGCCGAACGCTATCGACTCCCCGCGGCACCACGCCGTGAAGGCCCCGTAGCCCGGCAGCGGCGGGTCGTTGTGCCTGTGCAGCAGCATCTCGTGCACCCCCTTCTTCGTGGCGCCGGGTAGCTGCGCCTTCGCCTCGACGACCTCCCTCACGCGCTCGAAGGCGCTCTCGCGGTCCGACCTGCGGTCCTCGAGCTCCTCGCCCTCCCTCCAGTACTTGGCGACCGTGTGCCTGTCAAGGCCGTGCCTCCTGGCGATGTCGCTGAAGTTGGGCTTGGTCCCCGCGTCGCGGTGCATGTTCAGCTCGCCCATCACGTTCCTCTCCATCCGCGCTCCTCCCGAAGGGTTCCGGACCTCGGCTGGAGCATATCCTCATTTGCGAACATGGTGAAAATGCGTTTGCGCGGGCGGCGGGTTTCCGTTGGCGCGGGCGGCGCGTTGCGTTGGCGCGAACGGTCGGTTCTACATTAGCGGTATCAGGGCGGCCGGCCCGTCCGGCTTCGACGCCGCCTGCGCCGCGGCGCAGAGGGTCGTCGAGGGCGGGCGCGTCCCCGACGACGCGACGGTCGACGTGCTGGCGCGCAGGATCGCGGCCGGCGGCCCGGCCGCGGAGGGCGGCGCCGACCTGTCCGTCTACGACGGCTTCCTGAAGGGAGGCGAGGCCCGTGCCTGCTAGCAGCGAGCTCGCCGCAGGATCATGGAGGCGGGCAGGAGGTGCTCGCTCACGACCTCCGTGCTCGGCGAATGGGCGGCGGCGGGCAGCCCGAAGCAGGTCGAGTACCTCGCGGCGTACCTCGAGGCCGAGGCGGCGAGCAGGGACGCCTCCAAGCGCGCGGCGCTGCTCAGGCGCTGCGGGCTGCCGGCCGCCAAGACCTTCGACGGCTACGACTGGTCCGCGGTGTCGTGGCCTGAGGGGATGGGCAGGGAGGACCTGCTGTCGCTGGCCTTCCTGGACCGCCGCGAGGACCTGGTGCTGATGGGCGACGTGGGCACGGGCAAGACGCACATGGCGAGCGCGCTGTGCCAGCTCGCATGCGAGAGAAGGCTCGAGGCCAGGTTCTTCACCGCCTCCTCCCTCGTCATGCGCCTGCGGCGCGCGCGTGGGGAGGGCCGGCTCGACCGGGAGATGTCGCAGATAGCGCGGGCCCGCATGCTCGTGATCGACGAGCTCGGGTTCCTGCCGCTCGACGCCGACGGCGCGCGCCTCGTCTTCCAGGTGTTCGCCGACGCCTACGAGAGGCAGAGCGTCGTCATCACGACCAACCTCGAGTTCTCCCGCTGGGGGTCGGTCTTCGGGGACGACCAGATGGCCGCCGCCGTCATCGACCGCGTCGTGCACCACGGCAGGCTCGTCCAGTTCCGCGGCGAGTCGTACCGCGTGAGGCACGCGCTCATGCAGGACGGGTAGGTGCTCAAAACCGCCGCGCAGATCGCGTGCACATGCCGCTCAGTTCCCGATGCACATTCTGCTCAAAATGGCTTGACTAAACACATTTCGCGGGCGACGGGTTAATGTGGCTGGCGGGATCCCTGCACGAAGCCGCTGTCGCTACCGCCTCCAGGCGCGGTTCACTCGGCAAGATTGAGCAGGTTGACGAGATCCGGCATGTCATGCCTTCCGTCGGCTTCCAAGAAGGCTCTTCTCATGTCCCCAACGCTCCCGAACCTGCTTTGCAGGTAGGTGCGGTAGTAGTCAGGGGAAAAGGTAATCGACGTGCCCCTTGCCGACGCGCCTTCGGAAACGTGCGCCTCGTACTCTTCGCCCTCTCCTCCGAGATATACCGAGATCGCTCCGACGCTGAGCGGCGCTCCCTGCTTCTGCGCCACTCCGTCGATTTCGTCGTAGAACGAAACGCAAAGATGTTCGGTGCACCGATACCTCAGGATTCAGTTTTTCTTGAATGTCATTCTGAATAACAACCTCGAATAAAGAATGACATACAATCCGCAGCGCGTTAGCATTCAGAAACTCAAACCGCCTGTCCCTATGGCCGAGCTAATCGGTCTGTGGGATAGGCGGTTTTCTTTGCTATTAGGTGATGGATAGATAGGGCTATTTGCTGTCAGGATAAAGGTCGATTTTTGGCACTTTCTTTCGCTGTAAGCGGCTTTTGGGCGGCTTGTCATATCCTGATCCACGCGGGAAACACTGTTCAGTGGGAACTCTCGTTTTCTCTTTCTCCACATGGGCAATCCAGATATGAATAATCCAATGTGTGTTGGTGGATAAAGTCCGTCACCAGATCCGCATACTGTTCCAGCCGCACCATCAGCGCCAGGTGGCCGCCGGTCAGGTCGGTGACCACCGTGGGACTTGGCATCAGGGCGATTAGGTCCTCCCGGCAGGCCGGAGTGAAGGTGGTGTCGTCCTCGGACAAAATCAGCAGCACCCGCCCCTCCCACGGGGCAAAATCATTGCGGGTCATGCCAAAGTAGTGTTCTGCGTCACAGAGAAAGTCAATCATGTGCTGTTCATAGGGCTTGGTGAGCAGTTCCATCATAGCGCCGCACAGTTCCTCCATAGCGGCCTTTTCCTGGGCTGTAAAGCCATCGGTTTTCTTTTTCATCACCGCCCATCTCATCATCCGCTTGATGAGCGGAAACGGCAGGAAGGCAAGCCATTTTTTGAACTTCCGCTGGCTTTCGATTATCTTCATCAGATCCTGATACCCGGCCTTGCTCATGTTGCCGGACAGCGAGCAGGTGTTGGAGAGGACCAGCCCCTCCACCACTTCCGGGTGGCGGGAGGCGATGACCTGGGCCACTACGCCGCCCAGGGACTGTCCCACCAGCCAGACCTTTTCCTTCAGGTGGCGGAGTAGTTCAGCCACGGCATCGGCAAACTCGCCGTTGTCCCCGAACTGGAGCTGATAGTCAAAGGTCAGCACCGAAAAATCCCTGGCGAACCGGGCAAAGTGCTTATAAAACAGGTCGGACAGCCCAATGCCGCCCGTGAGCAGGACCAGCGTGGCTTTGGCCTGGGGATTTTGATAGTAGCGATAGGTAAAGAGTTTCCCGCTGCTGACCGTGAAGGTGGCGGCGGGATAAGTCCGGCGAAATTCTGCAAGCGTCATCAAATCTTCCTCTTTCTATTTTCCCTGCCGTTCTTTGTCCCAACGGGAACCCTTTTTGCAGATATAAAAGTCACAGCAGTCACCGCCGGCAGCCAGCGTTTTGGTACGGTAGAGCCGCCCACCCATCCAGTCGACGGACATCGTGTCCAGAGCGCATAGATAGGGAACCAGATGAGGAAGGCCCTCCTGTCGGCCCAGGGCACACAGACCGCACTGGTGGTAAAGGATCGTATATTCCTCTGCATCCCGGCCGAAGATGACCTCGGCATTCCACTGAAAGGGGTTCCTATCTGCATCCGCCAAAGATGCAGTCGCTGCTCGCTTATATTGAGCCTTCAATGTAAATGCAGTCTTGGCTTTGCCCCGGAAGGCGGTCACAACCAGAGGAGAACGCATACTGGCACTTACCATGCCCTCAAAGCACTTTTCACTCATTTTTTCTTCTGCCGCCTTATAGATAGACAGCCATAGAATTCCACCAGTCAGGCAGACCCGCAACGGGTTTTCCATCATGGAGCCAATATCCGGGGTACGGGATACCATTTGCCGGTAAATCTGCTTAGAGAGCTGCTTCAACGCAGAAATATCCCATCCCAACTCCTGCCTTGCCAGATACCGAAATGCGGCAGGAGCGATGGCAACCCACATCAGCCTTTCACAATATGTATAGTTCATGACAAACCTCCGTCTTACTTCCGCCCCACCAGCATCCGGGAGTCGCCCAGCATCATCATGGCCGCCCGCCGGCGGGAGCCGAAGGCCTCCGTGGCCGTGTCGATGAGGCGCACGTCCTCATAGCCCATGTCCCGCAACTTTTGGACAAAGGCATCCATGTCCCCGTACATTTTTGGCTTCATGTCATCGTTGAGCGCAAAGACGCCGCCCTTTTTCAGCACCCGCAGGGTCTCCAACAGCAGAGCCTGCTTGTCCGCACCCATTACATTGTGGTAGACATAGTTGCTCACCACGGCGTCGAAACTCTCATCAGGGAAATCCAGCTTGTTCGCGTCCCCATGCTTGAATACGCACCGGGCCGCTGCGCCCTCGCTTGCGGCGTTTTTCTCGCACATGGCCTGGCCGTAGCCGTAGGCCGCGCCCCAATAGTCGATGCCGGTGACCTCAGCATCCGGCCAGGTCAGCGCCGCCCGGATGCTCAGCGCCCCGGAGCCGCAGCCCACCTCTAAGAGGCTGCCCTGGCCGTCGAAATTAAGATGCGCGAGGACGGTCTTGTGCACCCGCTCCATCATCCCGCCTCCGCCGAAGGCATACTGTTTCCGTATCCATGTGATCCAGACCAGCAGGGCCAGCAGCGCCGCTGCGGCGACGGAGAACAGGACGCCTAGCGCGGCGATATGGAACACCGTAAATGACAGCACCGCCAGTATCACAGACAGCACCAAAAGGGCGCCTACCACATAGAAAACAGGGTTTGACATCCAGCTCCCGTAATGTTCCCCATGCGTCCCAAGGCGGATTTCTTTTTGCTGAACTTGATTTTGCTTCATTCGCGCCGGGCCAACGCCGGAAAGGAGGTGACTGCCGCTAAAGGGCAAAGAGTATTGCCAGGATGGGAAGGGCCATGAACGCCGCCATCGTCGCACAGCCGACATTGCTGGAAAGCTGCCGCGGCGTGCTCTTCTCAGCGGGCTCGTCCTCGCGCGTCGCCTCTTCAACGGCGATGCTCGTGGCTATATCTTGAGGGTCCAGCCCGCCGCTTCCGCTGTAGTCGATGAAACGCATGGTTCCTCCTACCTATCGTCGTGGTCGGCTTCTTTTAAGCCGCGCGCGGAGCAGAAATTGCCGAACGCGATCAGGGCGTTTTTAACCGTGCTCTTTGATTGCCTGCCGAGCTCCTCTTTCGGGCCGCCGGCGGAGTATTCCTGGATCAGATCGCCTATCAGGCCGGGCAAGTCGTTCCATCCGCACCCCTCCCATTTGCAGACGCGCGCAACGGCCCTCTTGTACGAGTAGCATGTGCCCGGGTTCCCGCCTTTGGTCTTGACCGTGTAGCCCTCTTCGGCGAGGAAGTCGTAGAACTCATCGGCAAGGCCATCGCCCGTCGCGTGAATGGCCCTGCGCAACCCGTTCGTTGCGGCATGCCGAGAGCCTGCGGCTGCCCTCCCGGCGCCGCCCTTCCGCGGCTCCGCCGAGTCGTATGCACGGTGACAGTTGCTGCAGAGGAACAGGAAGCATTCGCCCATGGGCTCGTGGGCGCGCATAACCTCTTCCTCGAACTCATGAAGGTCCGCTATGTCGTACTCATCGCCAGCCCGGTGCTTTTCCAGTACTTCCCGAACAATCGCCTTGCGCCCTCTTCCGTGGACGTGGGCGGCCTCAAGCGGCCTCTTCTCTCCGCAGTGTTCGCAGCGCCCGTTTGCGCGGGCTTTCAGCGGCCTCGACACGGTCTGCACGCGGTTCCTTATGCGCGGCATTATGAAGCAGTCGAAATCCTCGATTGTGCCTGTGAAGCTTGCCATGTTGTTCATCCTTCCGTTTAACGGCGTTACAGCGTCCGGCGCTGCCTGCCCCCCTCGTTTTACTGTTCCAGGGCGCAGTTGCGTAAGGGCTTGTTCGCCCTCCTTACTCCAGCGAGTACTAATAATGAAGGTGCGCAGCGCTACTCGGCCCCGGCCGAAGGCCCCTTAGCGCCCGATGCTCTTGAGGTATCCTTGCACGTTCTCGGCGAACTTGCCGAACTGCGGCTTGTCCCAGTACTCGACCGACTGCCGCAGCGATTCGCACGCGTTGCCGAAGCTGGGCTCGCCGAGCTCTTCCTGTATGCGACCCATGTAGTACTCAAGGTCTTTCATCTTCATGTTGCGGGTGTTGGGCTTGCCAGCGACCAGGTTGTCGAGGATCACCAGGTAGATGAACGCGCTGCCACGGCTCATCCCGGTGTCCCCCGAGATCTCTTCTGCCAGCCGTTGGGCGTCGAATCCCGGAGTCCCGTGGGTCTCGGAGAAGGCTCGCCAGACGCACTCGACCATCTCGAAGGTGATTTTGCCGGTGCTGCGCTGGGCCTGTTTAGAAGGCTCGGGCTGCTGGGGCGCTGCTGCAGGCTCGAGGGAAGTCGGCGCCGTTGCCGCGCCCTGTATGGGGGCGAAGGGGTCGAAGGGGATCCGCCCCTCGGCGACGGTCCTCTGCAGGAAGAAGCGTATAGCGAGCTCTGTGGTGAGGCCCATGCCCCCGTAGACGGCCTGCGCGTCGCGGGCGAGCTCGTCGTCGATGTCGAAAGCGATTGTCGTGCTCATAGTGAACCTCCTTGTTTTGATGTTCACTATTCTACAGATTCACTTTCTCTTGTCAATAGTAAATATATAGTCAAATTCACTTTGACAATACACTAATACTAGTTAATAGGTTTACAACCTCACTATCATTGTGCCGTCAAATAGCCGGGCGTGCTCGCCGTGTCTATGCGGAAGTACGTGTACGAAGTGGCTGAGCTGGACCATGCCGTGCCGTTCCCGCCGCCAGGCTGCGGCAGTTGTAGAAGCACGAGCTCCCCGAAACCCCGCTTGATGGTAGCTCCCACGTGGAGTCGGCGTAGATGGCCGCGAGTGCGGACTGAATCTGAATCTGAATCTGAATCTGCCCCAGATCCGTTGACACGTGGACTTCCGTTTCGGCATGATTTCCGAAACGGGGAAACGGAGCCAGAAAAATGGGACATCCGTCGCCGAAGTACTCGGCGGAGTTCAAGCAGCAGGCGGTGAGGCTCTACCGCGAGCGCGGGGGCACCTACGCCGAGATCGCGCGGGAGCTCGGAGTCGACGCCGGCAGCATATCGGACTGGGTCAAGAGGGCCGACGCCGCCCAGGCGCCGCCCGAGGACAGCCCCTTCAAGGTGGCCGAGGAGAACCGCAGGCTCCGCCGCGAGGTCGAGCGGCTCAGGCGCGAGAACGAGGTGCTTTTAAAAGCGAGCGCCTTCTTCGCCGGCAGGCAGCTGCAGGCGCGCGGGCGGAGAGGGCCAAGCTCGCTTTCGTCATGCTCAACGAGGGCGCATGGCCGGTCGCGGAGATGTGCTCCGCGCTCAAGGTCACCAGGCAGGGATACTACGCGTGGAGAGGAAGGCCGCCCAGCGCGCGCGACAGGCGCGACGCCGAGCTGTCGGCGAAGATCTCCGAGATATACGCCGCCAGCCGCGGCGTCTACGGCGCCCCGAAGGTCTTCGCCGAGCTGAGGCGCGCCGGCGTGCGCACCTCGCGCAAGCGCGTGGCGCGCCTGATGCGCGGGAACGGCTGGACCGGGACGACGCGCGGATGCGCGAGGCGCCCCAAGGGGGAGAGGAAGGCCGCCGCGCCGCAGGCCAACGCCGCGCCGGGCCTGGTTCGCCGCGATTTCAGCGCGGACGGGCCGGACAGGGCCTGGTTCGCCGACATCACGTACGTGAGGACCCATCAGGGCCGGCTCTACCTGGCGGTCGTCATGGACATATGGTCGAGGATGATCGTCGGCTGGTCTATATCGGACCGCATGGGCGCCGAGCTCGCCGGCGACGCGCTGAAGATGACGATCGCGAGAAGGCGCCCGGGGAAGGGCTGCGCGCGCCACAGCGACCACGGCAGCCAGCACGCCTCGCTGCTGCTGGGCAGGACCATGCGGGATGCCGGCATCGAGCCCTCGATGGGCTCCATCTCGTCCCCTTGGGACAACGCGGCCATGGAGTCGCTCATGGGCCTCATCGAGGCCGAGTGCGTGCATGCGAGGACCTTCGAGACGCGCGAGCAGGCATCGCTCGAGATCTTCGAGTACATCGAGGCTTTCTACAACAGGGTCAGGATCCACTCGGCGCTGGGGAACCTCAGCCCGGCGGAGTTCGAGGCGAGGCATCGGGAGGGCGCCGCCCTGAATGCGGCGTAGGGGTGTAAACGGAATCGGGGTAGATTCAGATTCAAGGCGCTCTCGAACCTCGCCGCC
>DBQY01000004.1 GCA_002305805.1 Atopobium sp. UBA1382
TCCAAGAAAATGTCCGCACCCCCCCTTGTCAGGCGTCGTTCTAAGAAACGTCGACCTTGTCCTCGGCCGATCTTGGAATCGTTGTCCTTGTCGCCGTTGTTTCTAGAGAACGCAGCCCTTGTACGCACACGACGCCACTTCTCCGTACAGGGCCGAAGAATCCTAGATTGCCTGACGACAAACGTTCGACTTTCTAGATGCGGCCGTGACAAGGGTGGAGATTCCCGGATGGTCCCTCGTGAGACGAAATAGGACGGCGATTCTTCGCCCATCCGGCGATCGGGGGCGCTTTGCCGGCCGAGCGTAGGAAGCAAAACGACGTCACAGTGGCCCTCACAAGTTGAGATGAGTCCCATGAGCTGGGAAGATGTTCTGCCATGCAAGCCAGAGAGCAACTTGCCGCCAGTTGGGGAATCACTTTTTTCCGATGAGCGGGAATCTCGCAGAGCCTGCGATACGGTGTATGCATGTCAGTCCTGCTCTCACATACCACCGCACTTGAGGTCATCAGAAGCATGGCGCTGAAGAGCCTGCTCGACCGCGGCGAGCGAGCGACCGTCCCGTTGCCGGAGAAGTCTCCCGGCAAGCCCGAGCTCATGGCCGTCCTCGACCAGTTCCCGCAGCTCTCCTTGCCACTGCACGTCAGCGCCGCGCGCAGGGGGCACGCCGTCTCGCCGCGGCTCGCATGCGTGCACCGCTCGCGCGTGGCCCTTCCTGCCGGATCCGCAATCAGGCTCTCCAACGACATCTACTGCTCCTCCCCCGAGCACCTCGTCGTCCAGATGGCACCCTCGCTCACCCGGCTGGAGGTCATCTTCCTCCTCGGAGAGCTTCTGGGAACTTACGCCATCGCACCGGACCACGAGGAAGGGATGTTCAGTCGGCGCCAACCGCTCACGACGCGCGAGCGCGTCTTCGCCCATCTCGACGCGCTCGGGCCGGTCCCCGGCACGGCGCAGGTCCGCTCGGCGCTTTCCGCCGCATGCGAGCGGTCCGCATCGCCCTACGAGACGCGCCTCTCCATGCGCCTCGGGCTCAAGCCGGCGCTCGGCGGCTATCACCTGAGAGTCCTCTCCATGAATGCCCCACTCGAGGTCATGCGTATCGGATCGGCGCTCGGCCCGGGAACCAGGAAGCCGGACGTCCTTCTCGGCTCCACGAACGTGCACGCGCCGTTCTCCGGGGTCTCGTTCGACTACAACGGCGGCATCCACAGGACCCCCGACGCCTTCGAGCGCGACGCGCGCCGCCAGAACGAGATGCTCGCGGTGGACTTCAAGAACTACGTTCTCACCAAGAGCCTTTACGACGACCTCGACTACATGGACGACATCGTCGCGCGGGCGCGCTCCGACCTCGGCGTCAGTCCGCCCCACCTCACCCGCGACGAGGCACTGCGACGGCGGATACGACGAGCATGGCTGCACGACGAGCTCGAGCTCATCGACGGCATCCACTGGAACGGCCGCGATCGGGAGCGCCGGACGGCGGACAGCCTCCCCGAGGAGCCGTCATCCGAGGTTGTGCCCCTCGATGCGTACGGGCTCGCGTAGGTTAACGGGGCCGCCCGGAAATCGCTGCCCTTGTCGCCACGTGTTCTAAGAATCGCGGCCCTTGTCAGCGGGCCGCCTTGAAATCGCGGACCTTGTCCCGCAGTGTTCTAAAGAAAACCGCCCTTGTACGAACCAGAGGGCGGCTCAGCAGACAAGGGCGGCGATTCGGAGACGGGCGCCGGACAAGGGCAGGTTTTTCTAGAGGGTCCGGCGACAAGGGCGGCGATTTCTGGAATGCCAAACGTAACGCTATCGCTCGATCGCTCGCATCGAGATGCCCTCCACGACCAGGCTCGCACCACCCACGATCAGATAGGCCGCGATCACGTATCCAAATACAACGCCCGAGAACGCCGGCATGATCAAAAACGCCACGCCGCAGACGATGTTGAGGACGCCCGTAACCGTGGTAAGCCCCGAGTCCGGCAGGCCGAAGTAGCGAAGACGACGCGCATAGGTGACGCGCTCCGCGCCCGAGATGATGAACAGGAACGCCAGCAGGAACACGACCGTTCCGGCCGTGAGGTAGGCCGGCAGCGTCAGCAGCATGATGCCGAGAAGGGCGTTGAGCACGCCCATCACGAGCATCGTAGGACTGCGGAAGAGCTCGGGCATGTGCACGTACGACGCCACCTCCCCGAGGCCTCCCACGATGAGCGCTGCTGCGACGATGCCCTGGATGAGCGCGTAGATGCTGAGGGGCGCCGCCGCGCTCGCAATGCCCGCGAGGACGAGAAGGGCTCCGATCACGATGGTCCAGATTCGCGCGTGGCGCACACCGGCGTTCCAGCGCTCGACAAAGTCGCCGACATGGTCGAAGTCAGAGTTGTATCGCTCCATTGAGATTCCCTCCAAAGAAAACGGCCCGGACGGTTCCGGGCCGACTGATACTTCTCTTCTGCCCAAAGTGCCCGGGACGAACCGGACCCCACGGAAGTGAGGAAACCATCACAGACCCGACACATCGCTGCCAGCACCCTGAGAGAGGAGCGACCTAGCGCCTTCTGCGACGATGGCTCTCTCGGATAATGTCGATCGCCACCCACACGCCGAGCACGAACGCGGCGAGGTACCCCAAAAAACCGATGATGGGAATGCCAAAGATGACCGGCTGGATGCGTGCGTAGTAGACCACGGACGAGCCGATGAAGAGGCCCGCAACGATGACGCTCATCGTAAGGCGGTTGGCGATGCGCGACAGGTCCTCGAGCGGGTCCGCCGTTCCGGCAAGGTCGAGGTTCACGCGGAGTTGGCCGCGCGTGAGCATGCGCATGGCGAGACCGGCGTCCCCCGCGGCGCTGAGCAGGCCGTGGGTGGCCGCCACGGACTCACGGGCAAGGCGGTCCGTCTCGCGGCGGACGAGGTCGGAGACGCTGCCGTGAGCGCGAAGGTGCTCATGGATGATCTCGACGATCGAGGTTTCCGGAAGCAGGTCGTGCACCGTACCCTCGAGCGTGACGAGCGAGCGGGCGAGCATCGTCACCGAGCTGGGGAGCTCGATGCCGTCCTTCTGCGCCATGGAGATCAGTGCGTTGAGGAACGAACCCACATCGAGGTCGGAGAGGTCGGAGAGACCGTAGTCGGCGACTATGGCATCGAGATCGGCCAGGAGGTGCGCCTGCTCCACATCGGAGGTATCGGAGACCGAGAAGCGCTTGAGCCCCTCGGCGAGCCCCGGAGAGTCGCAGGCCGCGACGGCCGTCACCATGTCGCGCATCGCGGAACGGTCGTGACTGGAGAGCCGGCCCATGATGCCGAGATCGAGATAGACGATCTTGCCGCCCACGACCACGAGGTTGCCGGGGTGCGGGTCGGCGTGGAAGAACCCGTCGTCGAGCATCTGGCTCGTATAGTTGTCCGCGAGCTTGATGCCAATCTCGGAGAGGTCGTAGCCGGCGGCGAGAAGCCGCGCCGAGTCGTTGATCGGGATGCCCTCGACGTAGTCCATGACCACGACGTGCCGGGTGCACAAGGACGGGTAGAGCTTGGGGCAGTCGACGAAGGCACAGCTCGCGTTGTTGCGACGGAACTCCTCGAGGCTGCGCGCCTCCACGAGGAAGTCCGTCTCCTCGCGGAAGCTCTGCCAGAGCTCGTCCACGACCGACTGCAGGTCGAGGAACTGGTCGTCGCCCATGAAGCGCATCGCATGGCGCGCGAGCGAGCGCATGATCGAGATGTCCTGCGCCATGATCTCCTGTACGTGCGGGCGCTGGATCTTCACGGCCACGAGCTCGCCGGTGACGAGACGCGCCTTATGGACCTGGGCGACGGAGGCCGACCCCAGGGGGCGGTCGTCGATAGCGTCGAAGATGTCCTCGATCGGGCGGTCGTACTCGGCGCGCAGCGCCGCGAGCACGGTGTCGCGGTCCATGGGCTCCACGTCGGTGCGCAGGCGTGAGAGCTCGCGTGTGAAGCTCTCGGGCAGGATCTCGGAGCGCATGGAGAGAATCTGGCCGGCCTTGACGAAGGTCGGCCCCAGCTCCTCGAGCATGCGGCGCAGACTCTTGGGCGTGAGCCCGTGGAAGATGTCATAGCGGCGCACTATCTGGAGCATCTCGCCGATGCGCGCGAGCCGAGAGCCGCGCGTGAGCGCGAACTCGTCATCGCTTCGTCCGCCAAAGAGGCCGATCGTCTGGCGGTCCCCCACCATCGACTCGCGGCTCACCTGCTCGTACCACGCGTCGAGCAGCTCCTGGGCAGAACGCGCCGCACGAGCGGTGAGCTCCTCGGGCGTAGGCGCGCCCTCCGGAACGGCATCCTCGTCGTGCGGCACCGCCTCGCCCTCGGGCGAGCCGTCCAGCTCCAGCTTCTCGTCCTTGTCGTGCGCCACGCCTCGTACCTACTCGGCGTCCGCCGCGTCCTCGACGTCCACCTTGACGGTCTCGGCGTCAATCTCGGCGGACATGGCGGCAACCTTCTCGGCAAAGGCGGCACGCTCCTCCGCGGTCATCGACGAGAGTCGGGCACGGAGCGCGTTGTCGGAGGTGTTCTCGACGACCTCCTTGACCTTGTGCGTAAGCTCCTGGTTGAGCGTCTTGCCCTGTTCGACCGTCAGCTCGCCCTTCTTCACGAACTCCTCGACGACCTCCTGTGTCTTCTCGGCGCCCGTGGCCACGGCACCCACGCCGGCCAGGAACATCTTGCGCAGGCCCTCGGTCAGGTCAAAGTCAGCCATGTCCGCTCCCTTCGTCCTCTTTGGGCGCATGGCGCCCCTTCCATGCTCGCTCTTCTACCCAGGTTGGGGCGCGACTACTCGACGGGCGCGGTGAACGGCGCGGCGGGCGCGCGGTGGCCGAGAAGGGCGCGGAGCAGCTCCTCCACCGTGTCCACCACGATGCAGGCGCCCGCCGCCTCAAGCTCACCGGGAGGTGTCGCGCCGCCGTAGGTGACACCCACGCAGGGCACGCCGCACGCCGCGGCCGCCCCCACGTCGTGATGGCGGTCGCCAACCATGACGGTCTCGTCGGGCCCCACCCCCAACTCGCTCATCACGCGCCCGATGAGCGAGATCTTATCGCCCTCCGCATCGCTTGACTTGCCGAGGGCGATGTCGAAGAGGTCTCGGATGTCGTTGTCGTCGAGTGCGCGAGAGATCAGGCGAATTTGCTTGGACGACGCCACCGCCGTGAGCCTGCCGGCGTCCCGCACCGAAGAGAGCATCTCGCGGACACCGGGGAACAGCGGCCAGGCCGCCGCGCCGATCGTGTCGTAGAGGGCGCGATACTCCGCTGTGATCTGGGCCGCCTCCTCGGGCGAGAACCCGTAGACCCACTCGTAGGCCTGCGGGAAGGGGGGACCCACGAGGCGCTTGAGGTCGCCCATCGACTCCTCGGTGAGCCCGTGGTGCGCGAGGACCCTGCGGGCAGTGCTCACGATGCTCGGCACGGTGTTTGCCAGCGTCCCGTCAAAGTCGAAGATCACGAGCTTTCTGCCCGTGACGTCTGCGTTCGAAAGTGCCATGGTTCCTCCCTCATTGTCTCACCTCAGGGTAGCATGGAGGCGAACCCAAACCATTGGAAGCTTCGCGCCGCCCCTCCCGGTTTGGGTTCGCGGCCCGAGCCCTCCAAGCCCGTTTCCTGCGACAACGCTCCGCGCAACTTGGCGGAGCGCCGCAAGATGAACCCAAACCGGAGTGAGGTTTGGGTCCGCTTGCCCGGGCGCGTGAGCCCAAAGCGTCCGGAGCGCCCGCGTTGCGGGGTATGATGTGTTCCACGCAACCGAACGGAGGCCCCATGCACGTCGAGCCCATAACCTGCTACCGCCCGCGCCCCGAGCGCGCCGCCGAGTTCGCCGCGCCGCCCTACGACGCCTTCGATCGCGCCGGGGCCGGCGCCTACGTCGCCGAGCACCCCACCTCCTTCCTCGCCGTGGACCGTCCGGAGACGGCGTTTCCCGCGGATCACGACATGTACGCGGACGACGTCTACGCACGCGCCCACGACCTGCTCGTCGAGCGCGTGACCGACGGCACGCTCCTGCGCGACGGCACGCCGTGCTTCTACCTCTGGCGCCTGCGCGCGGACGGGCACGAGCAGACCGGCATCGTCGCCGCGTTCTCGATCGACGACTACAGCAACGGCATCATCCGCCGTCACGAGCTCACGAGACCGGCCAAGGTCGAGGACCGTGCCCGCCACATCATGGCCACCTGCTGCCAGACGGGACCGGCGCTGCTCGCCTATCGCGACAACCCCGTGCTCGAGGCGCTCGTCGAGGCGGCGAAGGCCGCCGATGCGCTCTACGAGCTCACGGACTACGCCGGGGTGGAGCACACCATCTGGCGCGTGGCGCGACCGGCGGCCGTGGAGTCCCTGCGACTCATGCTCGAATACGTCGACCGCGCCTACATCGCCGACGGCCACCACAGAATCGCGGCCGCCGAGCAGGTCTGTCACCAGATGCGCACAGCCGAGGGCGAGCGCTGCAGCGGCGCCGAGGCGTACAACTACGTCCTCGGCGTCCTCTTCCCCGCAAGCCAGCTCTCCGTGCGCGCGTACGACCGCGTCGTCGCGGACGCGAACGGACTATCCGAGGACGAGCTCGTGCGCGCGCTCGAGGCTCAGGGCGTCTCCGTCGGGCCCCGAGCCGAGTCCCCCGTCGTGCCGTCGGGACCCGGCCGCGCCGGCATGCGGGCCTTCGGAGCGTGGCGCGAGCTCACGTTCCCGGAGCCGCTGCCAAACGACCCCGCCGCGGCGCTCGACGCCGCGCTCCTCCAGGAGCGCGTGCTCGGCCCCGTGCTCGGGGTGGAGGACCCCACGCGCGACCCGCGCGTCTCGTTCATCGGCGACCCGGACGCGGGTGAGCTCGAACGACGGGCGGGCGAGAAGGGCGTGGCGTTTGCGCTCTACCCCACCTCCGCCGCCCAGGTCATGTCCGTCGCCGACGCCGGACTCACCATGCCCCCCAAATCCACGTGGTTCGCGCCCAAGCTCCTGAGCGGTCTCTTCATCCGCCGCGTCAACCATCGCGAGGTCATCATCGACGGCACGCGACACGCGATAGAGGGGAATAAGTAAGGGACGTGAAGAGCGCCAGAGAGGAGGTGCCATGAGCGAGGACGAGAGGAGCGAGCGCCACGGCAGGCTCGGCAGGCTCTTCGCCGCGCTCGTGGGCACCGAGACGGACGTCCCTGCCACCGGCGAGGACGAGCGGCGCACGGACGAGGCAGAACCCGCCGCTGCCTCTCGCCTCGACCTCGACGCGCTCGCACAGAAGCTCGCCAACTCGACGGACCCCTTTCTCGTCCTTCGGCGACTCGTCGACGACGTGCGCGCGCGTGCCGCGAGCGGCGAGGCCGGCGACGCACCGAGCGCGCTCGAGACCCATCTCGCCGAGCGCCTCCAGGAGGCCGGGCTCCTGGAGTCGGACCCTCGCGAGACACCCACGGTCAGGGTGGTCCGTCCGCGCACCTCGGGCCTCTTCTATCTGCGCATAGACGAGGACGAGCTCGGCTACACCGCAAAGCTCCGCGTCCTGCGCATCGAGGCGGCGCTCAACGGGGCGCTGCTCGCCACGCAAGCGCTCGAGAACCCGGAGGCCGCAAGCTGCGAGGACCTCGTCCGCCTCGAGGCCCGTTGCGCGCGCTCGATTGTCGCCCAGGCGACCGAGCTTGCCAGCCGTCGCGAGGGACCGACTCGCGGCGAGTGGGACGTGCGCCAGGCGCTCTCCGAGGCAATCGAGTCCGCGCGCGCCCCCTACCGCCTCACCGCCCGCTTCCGCGTCAACGCGCTCGGTCGGCGCGCCGCCTTCGAGATCGACCTGGTGCCACCGCGCATCTGGTCTGCCACGGCCTACGTGGACGGGCTGGGCATCGTCGCATCCACGACCGAGATGCGCCGACGTGCGGCGAGCGACTACAACCTGCGTCTGGGCGTCCTTCTCGCCGGCTATGCCCTGCTCGTGGCGCCCCAGCTCGAGGAGGTCTGGGTGGCGGGCGTCGTCGACGGGCCCGTTCGCCACGACTGCTACTACTCCGTACGCTTCACGCGCTCGCAGCTCGAGGGAGTCGACCTCGAGGCGCCGCTGGACGTCTGGGCGCTCATGCGTGCGGCAGGAGCGACGCTGGACGAGCAGAACCTCACGCTGGCCCCCGTGCGACAGGGCTTCTCCCTCGACGACGAGACCCTCTGCCCCGCGAGGCGCTGGGACGTGACCGAGCTCACCGAGAGGACGCTCTCGCCGGGACCCGCTCACGAGCTGGGCGCCACGAACGTGCGTGACCTCGGGATCGACGAGGCTGCGGCGCGGCGGCGCGCGGCCGACGAGCTCGCGCGGAGCCTTGGGACGTCGACCGAGCAGAACGTGCGCGCGCTGCTCGCCGCGGCCGAGGGCGCGCCCGAGGACGTCCGCGAGGCCGCGCTGCGCTGCGTGGGCGCCCTCATCGACGGGACCCTCGAGGACGACCCCCTGGTGATTGCGGAGGCTCTCGTGAACGGCGACCCGCTCGACCAGGGTGTGCGGCGCGCTCGCGAGTCCTTCTATGCGCGTGACGTCGAGGCCGCCGAACAGCGAGCCCGCGAGGCCCTCTCCACGCCCGATGGGGCCGGACCCTACGCCGACGGTGACGGATTCGCGTGGCGCTCCTTTGGCACCTATGCGGACCGTGTCCTCTACAACCGACTCGTCGCCCCTCCGGGCGAGACGTGCCGGCTCGCCCCCGACGCCTATCTCGAGGGCCACCTGATCGTCTCCGCCTGCGCCCTCGCGCGCGGCGACACCGGCAAGGCACTCGCCCATGCGCGGCTCGCATGCGAGGTGGCGCCCCTCTCCTCGCAGGCGAGCCTTCACCTCGCGCAGTGCCTCGAGGCCGCCGGGGAGCCGCGCGGCGCGGCCGACGAGCTGCGCCGGCTGCTCTCGCTCGCACACGACCCCGAGGCCATTGGCCTTGGCTACCTGCGCATGGCGCAGCTTCAGTGGCAGGAGGGCCATGTGCTCGCCGCGCAGGCCTGCTATCAGCTCGCATGCTCGCGTCTCGGCGCGCCCGTGCTCGTGGCCGGCCTCGCCGTGGTGGCGCTCATCGGCCACGTGGGGGGCGCCTCGGACGCCACCCTCACGCCCGAGCAGGTAGAGCGCGCGCTGCGCGCCGAGGACATCCCGCTCGCCCCCACCGAAGAGGTGGGGACCGTCCTCATGGAGGCGAGTCGCGCCGCCGTGGACACCGAGCTCTTTGGCGTGGGCCGTGACGTGGTGCGCTCGCTCTGCTCCGTCCTGCGCGACGACATCCTCTTTGGCGTGTACCGCTCGCTCGAGGACGAGCCCGACCGATGACGGCTTCGCTGCGGGCGAGCCTCTGGCCGCCGTCCTTCTCGGCAGCAATCTTTGACTTTGACGGCACGCTCGCCGAGACCTGGCCGCTCTGGCACCGGGTCGACGAGATCTTCTTTGCCACACGCGGACTCCCCTTTGATGAGGACGCCTCGACCACGCTGGCAACGCTCGGCTTTGCCGCGGGCGCGCAGTGGTGCGTCGAGCGCTACCGACTTCGCGACGAGGTTGCCGACATCGTGGACGAGTGGAACCGCCTGGGAGCCGCGCTCTACGAGAACGAGGTCCGCCTGCGCCCCGGCGCCGAGGCGTACGTGCGCGCGCTGCGCTCTCGCGGGGTGCGCGTGGGGCTGGCCACCACCAACGACCCGCACGTGCTCGGCGCAATGCGCCACGTGGACGTGTATGCGCTCTTCGACGCAGTGGTCTGCGGGCGCGAGGTGGCGCACGGCAAGGATCACCCCGACATCTACCTCGAGGCTGCCCGGCGCCTGGGGACGGAGCCTGCGGGCTGCGTCGTCTTCGAGGACATCCTGCCCGGAACGCTCTCGGCGGCGCGTGCCGGCATGACCACGGTCGCCGTGGCCAGCAGCGACCCGCGCCAGCCCTCCGCCGAGCTGCGACGCACGGCGGACCTGTGAATCGACGGCTGGGAGGGCCTTCTCGAGTAGGGGTCCCTCTCGGCGTTTGCATCGTTGCGGCGCTGAGGCGCGCGTCATCCGCAGACTGTCGCCTTTGGGGCATCTTTGGCCCAGAAACGTCCCCGGGATGCGTAAAAAACGACAGTCTGGCCGGGGCCCTACGCCGATGCAAAAGCCTTTTGGCAGACGGACGGGCGCCGTCGTGGCATGCTGGGAGGCAGAGAGGAGGCGCCATGACGAGGCTGGACAAGGAGACCATCGGGCGACGGATCGCCGAGCTGCGCGATGCGCGCGGCTGGAGCCAGGAGGAGCTGGCCGAGCGCCTGCACGTCTCGAGACAGACCGTCAGCAACTGGGAGCGAGGCAAGACGCTCGTTGACGTGCAGAGCCTGGCGGCGATGGCGGGCGAGGTGGGGCGCCCGTTGTCGGAGCTCCTCGGCGAGGAGCAGGTGCGGGCGGCCCGGCAGGGCACCGAGGCGGCGCGGCGCGAGCTCGGGGTCATCTATGGAGCGCTCGCACTCCTCTGGGTCCCGGCGATCGCGCTCGACCTTACCGAGCGCATCAGCGGTACGAACCTCCTCTGGGTCTGGTGCGCACTGCTCGTCGTTTGCGCGCCGCTCGCCTGGCGGGCATGGCGGCTCGAGCGTGACTACGACCTGCGCGTAACCCGCGAGGTGGCGCGCTTCATCGAGACCGGGGGGCTGCCCACAGGCAACGAGCGCCCCAGGGGTCACCGTGTGCTTGGGTTCATCGGAGTCGTCGTTGTCTTCCTCCTCGTGGACGCGCTGCTGGACGTCATTTTCTAGGCGGGCGCGCTACAATGCGCGCATGACGAGAAGAACCACAATCTGGACCCTGTTCGCGGGCGGAGCGTCCGGCATCCCCGTCGAGGTGGAGCGCAAGCGCGTGCGTCGGCTCAACCTGCGGGTGTGCGCGGATGGCTCGGCACACCTGTCCGTTCCCGCTCGCTGCTCACTCGCCGAGGCGCAGCGCTTCCTGGATGCGCACGAGGCCTGGCTGCGCAACCATGTCCGGCTCCGGGAGGCACGCGCCGCCGCGCCCGATGACGGCCTCGTCCCGCTCTGGGGCGCGCTCGTGCCGCTGCCCGCCGGGACCGCCCCCGACGAGCTCTACCGCACCGAGCTGGCCGCACGGCTGCCCGAGGTCGCCGCGCGCATGGAGTCCGCGCTCGGCGTGCGCGCCGCCAGCTGGCAGCTGCGCGTCATGTCCACGCGCTGGGGCTCGTGCACGCCCAAAACCGCACGCATCCGCGTCAACGTGCGCCTGGCCGCCTACCCGCCCACCTGCCTGGACTACGTTGTGACCCACGAGCTCACGCACCTCCTGGAGCCGAGCCACAACGAACGGTTCCATGCCCTTCTCGCCCGCGCGTACACAGACGAACGAGGAGCTCGCGCTCTGCTTCGCCGTCCGGCGCGCGACGTTGCCGCCGATTCGTCCCCAATCGTTAACGCCGATGAAACAAACTCTGGGTAAGCTGCCCTCAATCGTCTCCGAACGGAAGGCTGTCAATGTCCCGCTTCGCGCACATCGATCTTCTCGGCGCCCAGCAGCTCGCTGGCGCTCGCGCGTGGTGGTGGACAAGGACGACTCCCCTCTCGGACTGACGAGGCCACTCACGCATACATAAGGGCCCTCGGACTCAGTTCCGGGGGCCCTTTTCTTGTGCGCGAAGAACCGACTGCGAAAGGAGCGCGTCATGACCGGCACCACCCCCTACCGCACCTACCTCAGCGAGCAGCAGATCCCGACCGCCTGGTACAACCTGCGCGCCAACATGCCCGAGAAGCCCGAGCCCATGCGGCTGCCCAACGGCGCCGTGGCCACGCACGCCGACCTCGCCCCCGTCTTTGCCGACGCCCTGATCGACCAGGAGCTCGACGACGAGACCGCCTACTTCGAGATCCCGGAGCCGGTGCGCGAGATGTACAAGGTCTACCGCCCGAGCCCGCTCTGCCGCGCGTACAACCTCGAGCGCGCGCTGGACACGCCCGCTCGCATCTACTACAAGTTCGAGGGCAACAACACGAGCGGCTCGCACAAGCTGAACTCCGCGCTCGCCCAGGCCTACTACGCCGCTGCACAGGGCCTCACCAACATCACCACCGAGACGGGTGCCGGCCAGTGGGGCACCGCCCTCGCCGAGGCCGCCGCGCACTATGGCCTTGACCTCGACGTCTTCATGGTGAGGTGCTCCTACGAGCAGAAGCCGTTCCGTCGCAACATCATGGAGACCTTTGGCGCCACGGTGACGCCCTCGCCGAGCGACACAACCGAGGCCGGCCGACGCATCCTCGCCGCCCACCCCGGCTCCACCGGATCGCTCGGCACTGCCATCTCCGAGGCCGTGGAGCGCGCACTCCACGTGCCCGAGAACCGCGGCCGCTACCAGCTCGGCAGCGTCCTCAACCAGGTGGTGCTGCACCAGAGCGTGATCGGCCTCGAGAGCTACGAGGCCCTGCGCGAGCTGGGCGAATACCCGGACATCGTGATCGGCTGTGCGGGGGGCGGCTCCAACCTCGGCGGCCTCATCGCCCCGTTCATGCGCGACAAGCTGCGCGGCGAGCGCCCCGACACGCGCTTCATCGCGGTGGAGCCCGCGAGCTGCCCCTCGCTCACGCGCGGGCGCTACGCCTACGACTTCGCCGACACCGGCCAGACCTGCCCGCTGTGCAAGATGTACACGCTCGGCAACGGCTTCATTCCGAGCCCCGATCATGCGGGCGGGCTGCGCTACCACGGCATGAGCCCCATCGTCTCCAAGCTCAAGCACGACGGCTACCTCGAGGCCATCGCCGTGCGCCAGACCGACGTCTTCGAGGCTGGCGAGAAGTTCGCCAAGCTGGAGACCATCCTGCCGGCTCCTGAGAGCTCCCACGCCATCCTCGCCGCCATCCGTGAGGCGGAGAAGTGTCGCGAGACCGGCGAGGCCAAGACCATCCTCTTTGGCCTTACGGGCACCGGGTACTTCGACATGGTCGCCTACGACCGCTACAACCGCGGCGAGATGGAGGACCACATTCCCACCGACGAGGAGCTCGAGGCCGGATTCGCCACGATTCCGAGCATCCCGGGGATTCAGTAGCGAGAACGGGTGGGGCGAGCCGTCGGCTCGCCCCACCCGTTCTCGCACTTTGACCGCTCGTGATGAATACCGTGCCTCCCGGCTGCAAAACAAGCGTTCGTGACGAACGATATTTCGTCTTTATTCAACGACGGATTCTATTTCCCCATATAAGGTGATAGAAGGTCGAACCATGTGAACGTACATCGGCGAAATCATTCATCATGAGCAACAGTTTTGCAGACGGAATCATCCCGATTCATCACGAGCGGCACTTTTGCAGACATTTTGCCGGACCAAAACCAAAAAGGGGACGGGACGCAGCTCGCGCGTCCCGTCCCCACTCCATTGCCGTCAGGCAAGAAGAGGCCTACTGGCCGCAGTTCGTGCGACCGAGGTCGGACCACTCGGGGTCCTCATCGGGAATGGAGCCGGCAGCCTTGCCGAAGAGCTCCTTCAGGCAGTTGTAGGCAACGATCAGGCCGAGCACCACGAGCAGGATCGCAAAGACGAGCTGCAGGCCAGAGGTGGCGATCACCGCCGCACCGCTTGCGGAAAGCGCGCTCACGCAGCCGATGATGCTCTGGACGAGCGAGGTGAAGGTGCTCACCAGCAGGAACGCCACGGGCACGTAGAGCATGAAGCCCTTGCGACCGGTGCACTTGCAGAAGACCGCGAGCATGATCATCGTCATGCCGCCGAGCAGCTGGTTGGACGCGCCAAAGAGCGGCCAGATGTTGTTATATCCGCCAAAGGCGAGCGCGAGTCCCAGCGCCAGCGTGAGCACCGTGGCAACCCAGGTGTTGGAGAAGAACTTGGCGGCACCCGTCGCGTCGGCACCCGCCTCCTCCGCCGCATCGTTGCTCTTGGCGAAGAACTCCTGGAACGAAAGGCGACCGATACGCGCCACGGCGTCAACCGAGGTGAGTGCCAGGGCAGAGACGCACATCGTCATGTAGACGGTAGCGAGCGTGCCGTCCACGCCAAAGGCCATCATGCCGCGCGCCACGCCCTGAGAGAAGATCTGGAACGGGGTGCCCACCGCGGCACCATCGGCGCCACTGGTGTTGATCTGCGAGAACATGATGGCAGCGAACACGATTGCCAGCACGCCCACAAAGGACTCGAGCACCATGGCGCCATAGCCGACGGGCAGCGCATCCTTCTCGTTCGACACCTGCTTGGAGGACGTGTTGGTGGAGACGAGGCTGTGGAAGCCAGAGAGCGCGCCGCACGCGACGGAGACGAAGAGCAGCGGGAAGACGTAGCTGCCCTTGGCCGCGAGCTCGCTGAGGTCGGCGACCATCGGAGCGGTCATATTCGCCTGACCGTTAGCCCCGAGGACGAAGATGCCGAGCACGGCGCAGACAATCATGACGAGCATCATGATCGAAGTGAGGTAGTCACGCGGCTGCTTGAGCGTCTGAATCGGCATGGCGGCCGCAAAGAGCAGGTACACCGTGATGACGGCGAACCAGCCGAGCTTGTCCAGGTACACGGGAACCTGCATGCCCACGGCGAACATGAGCACGAAGAGAACCACTGCCAGCAGGAGCTCCTTCCACCCGGACAGGCCAAAGCGGCGGTTGATCCAGCCGAAGGCAATGGCCACAAAGGTGAACAGGATCGAGATCGTGCCGGCGGCGCCGCCAGCATAGGATGCGGCAGCGTCAACGGCACCCGCGGCGTCGAAGGTCGCCTTGAACGTGCCGGCGACCATGTCCACGAAGGCTGCGATCACGATGATCGTGAAGAGCCAGCTGAACAGCAGGAACAGACGACGCCCGGTGCGCCCGATGTACTTCTCGATGAGCTGCGCGAGCGACTTGCCGTTGTTGCGCATGGAAGCATAGAGCGCGCCGAAGTCGTGCACGGCACCAAAGAAGATGCCGCCGACGAGCACCCACAGCAGCACCGGCAGCCAGCCGAACATCATCGCGGCGATGGTGCCCGTGACGGGGCCCGCGCCGCAGATGGAGCTGAACTGGTGCGAGAAGACCGTAAAGCACGAGGCAGGCGAGAAGTTCTTCCCGTCCTCCATGCGACGCGCGGGCGTGAGCGCCTCTGCGTCGATGCCCCACGTGCGCGCGAGCCAGCGGCCGTAGAGCAGGTACCCGGCGACCAGGACCACGGCCGCGACGAGCACGATAACGATTCCGTTCATGTGTTTCCCTCCCTAGTACGTTGGAGCCTCGGACATGTTGCGCGCGCAGCAACTCAGTTCCCTTCACAGTTCCGACATAGTTTCTGACCGCTAACCGGTGCGAAACATACCGTTCACAGGAGGAGCGTGACGAAAGGGTCACGGGACCGCGTCCTTCTCGGCCCCTATACTCGGATACAGGAAACGAAGGGAGGACCATGCTGCGCATACTGCTCGCGGAGGACGACCCGCTGATCGTAGAGGGGCTCTCCGAGCTCCTGGCCAACGAAGGCTACGCCGTGCTGTCCTCCCCCACCCAGTCCGGCGCCGTGGAAATCGCCTGCGCGCCGCACGCCGACATCGCGCTGGCGCTCGTGGACCTCACGCTGGCCGAGGGCAGCGGGTTTGCCGTCTGCAACGCGATCAAGCACGTGACGCCCGAGGTCCCCGTGATCTTCCTCACCGCCGCAGACGACGAGCTCTCCACCGTGACGGGCCTCGGCATGGGTGCGGACGACTACATCGCCAAGCCCTTCCGCCCGCGAGAGCTCGTAGCACGCGTGCAGGCCGCCATCCGCCGCGCCCGCCCGGAGCGCTCAATGCTCTCTTTGGGCCCGGTGACCATCGACCTCGACCGTGCCCGCGCCGAGAAGAACGGTAAGGAGGTGCCGCTCTCTGCACTGGAGTACCGTCTCCTGCTGCTCTTCGCCAAGAACGCGGGCAGGGTCGTCACGCGCGACATGATCCGCGACGCCCTCTGGGATGACGCCGGCGCCTACGTGGAGGAGAACACGCTCTCCGTCTACATCAAGCGCCTGCGCGACAAGCTCGAGGACGACCCGACGGACCCGCACCTGATTGTCACCGTCCGTGGTATGGGTTATCGGGCCCAGGGTTAGCGCGGGCGGGCGACAGACGCATGCTGCTCAGAAACACAGAGGTCAGACGCACGGTGGTCGTCTTTCTCGTCGTGGGCGTCGCGGGGGCCGGCGCGGCGTGGGCACTTGCGGGCACAACTGCCGCCGCCGTGGTTGCCGCGACCGTCGCGGTCCTTCTCGCCATCCATCTCGTAGCAACCTGGCGGCGCTACCGCCGCATCGCGCACATGGCGGAGCAGGTCGACGCCGTGCTCCACGGTGAGCGCGACGTGAGCTTCGAGCGAATGCGCGAGGGCGAGCTCGCCGTCCTGGCCTCCGAGCTGGACAAGATGCGCAGCCGCCTCGAGCTTGCCAACGAGGACCTGCTGCGCGAGAAGGGCGCGCTCGCGGACGCGCTGGCCGACGTCTCGCACCAGATCAAAACGCCGCTCACGAGCCTCACGCTCATGACGTCGCTCACGCGCGGGGCACTCGTCGCCGACGGCACGCATCCGGGCGAGGTCAAGCGCCTGCGAACGATGGAACGGCTCGAGGGCCGCGTGGAGTGGCTCGTGTCGAGCCTGCTCAAGCTCGCGCGCATCGACGCAGGCGTGGTGAGCTTCGCGCGGGCGCGTGTTGACGGCACCGAGCTCGTGGCGCGCGCGACCGAGCCGCTGGAGATCGCCGCCGAGCTGGCGGGTGTGGAGCTTGTGCGTGAGGTGCAGCCGGGCGCCGGCTTTACGGGAGACCTCGCCTGGACGGCGGAAGCCCTCGAGAACGTGCTCAAGAACTGCCTCGAGCACACGCCGGCGGGCGGGCGCGTGAGCGTGAGCGCGAGCGAGGACGCACTGGCCTTCCGCCTGCGCGTGGAGGACAGCGGGCCCGGAATCGCGGAAGATGATCTGCCGCACGTCTTCGAGCGCTTCTACCGCGGCGGCGCGGCGGGCGCGGACGGCTCCGAGGTCGACCTCGGCGGCGTGGGCATCGGCCTCGCTCTGGCCAAGAGCCTCGTCACCGCGCAGGGCGGCTCCATCCGCGCCGGCAACGCCCCCGGCGGCGGCGCCCGCTTCGACGTCGTCTTCTTCAAGGCCATCGTGTGACAGATCCGTCACTCGCGCGTCACGCGCGCGCAGGGTGCCTCCCCCACCATAGAATTGTCGACAAGACCAGGGAGGCAGCATGGACATTCTGCGCATCGACCATCTCACCAAGACCTACGGCACCGGCGACACCGCCGTGCGCGCGCTCGACGACGTGAGCTTCAGCGTGGCGGCGGGCGAGTTCGTGGCCATCATCGGCAGCTCGGGCTCGGGCAAGTCGACGCTGCTGCACATGATCGGCGGCGTGGACCGGCCCACGTCGGGCACCGTCTACCTGAACGGCGAGAACGTCTTCGAGCGCTCCGACGAGCAGCTCGCCGTCTTCCGCCGCCGCGAGGTCGGGCTGGTCTACCAGTTCTACAACCTCGTGCCGGTGCTCGACGTTGTCGAGAACATGTGCCTGCCCGTGCTCATGGACGGCCGCAAGGTGAACGAGCGCCGCCTCACGGCACTGCTGAGCAGGCTCGGCCTGACCGGCCGCGAGCACCACCTGCCCAACCAGCTCTCCGGCGGCCAGCAGCAGCGCGTGGCCATCGGACGCGCCCTCATGAACGCGCCGGCCGTCGTGCTGGCCGACGAGCCCACGGGCAACCTCGACTCCAAGAACTCCGCCGAGATCATGGCCCTTCTGCGCAAGTCAAGCCGCGAGCTCAAGCAGACGCTCGTCGTGATTACGCACGACGAGGAGATCGCCCTCTCCGCAGACCGCGTGATCTCGCTCGAGGACGGTCGCATCGCCTCCGACACGAGGGCGAGGTAGCCATGGCCAAGCACTTCAAGGGTGAGAAGGACCGCGCGGTCGCGGCCGCCGTCGCGCCCCGCGGCAACGTCTTCACCCGCTTCACGCTGCGCTCACTCAGGGCCAACCGCGTGCGCACGGTCGTTTCCATCATCGGCATCGCGCTCTCCTGCGCGCTCATCACCGCCGTGCTGACGAGCGTCGTCTCGCTCACGGACGCGCTCATCCAGCGCACCGCCGAGGACGAGGGCTGGTGGTACGCCGAGGCTGCCGGCATCACGGCCGACGACCTCGACCGTCTGCAGGACGAGCCCGGTGTGGTCGACTGGACCGGCATCGCCGATTTCGGGACCATATCGCTCGGCGAGGAGAACAGCGATCTCTTTGGCAAGTACCTCTACGCCAAGACCTGGCCTACCGAGCAAGACGGCGAGAAGCCCCTCGTCCAGGACCCCGAGCTCGTAGCCGGACATGCCCCGGAGGCGCCCGGGGAGATCGTGCTCCCCCACTATCTGCAGAACGTCGAGCTCGCGCCCTGTGGTCTCTCCACCGCGGACGGAGGGCCCATCAAGCTGGGCAGCAAGGTCACGCTCGACCTCGGCACGCGCACGGTCACGAGCCTCACCGATGGCGTGAGCTTCACCATGACGAGCCTGCGGGGCGACTACATCGACGACGCCACGCAGAGCGAGTCCTTCAGCGCGGACCTCGGCCAGCTGAGCGGCACGGTAGTGGGCTTCTACCGAAGCTACGGCTACTCCGCCACGCTCGCGATGGTGGGCAACGCCGCGTACGTCTACGACGACGGCTCGGCCCTCGAGCGCGTCATGACCGACGACTCGGACGCCACCTGGGCCTCCGTCCTCTTCCGCACCGAGAACCCCGCCGAGGCGGAGCAGCTCGCCGACGACATCGTCAACGTGTGGTCGCGCGACATCGACGGGGGCTCCACGGTCCACTCCTCCCTCATCCGGTGGATGGGCGTGACACCCGACACCGCGATCTGGAATACGCTCTACCAGATCGCGGCCATTCTCGCCGCCGTCGTGGTCGTCGCCGGCGTGTCGCTCGTCTACAACAGCTTTGCCATCTCGGTCGCCGAGCGCACACGCCAGTTCGGCCTGCTCTCCTCGCTCGGCGCGAGCAGGCGGCAGCTCCGCCGCACCGTGCTCGTGGAGGCGCTCGTTATCGGCGGCGTGGGCATCCCCGTGGGTCTCGCGCTCGGGCTTCTCGGCTGCTTCGCGGTCTTTGGTCTCGTGGGCGACGGAATCACTGCGCTCTTTGGCACCGATCAGGCGCGTGTTGTCATAAGCCCCGTCGCGCTTGGCATCTCGGCCGTGCTCGCCCTTCTCACGCTCCTCGTGAGCGCCTGGGTTCCCGCACTGCGCGCGAGCCATGTCTCGGCGGTCGACGCCATTCGTCAGACGCAGGACGTGCACCTCTCACGTCGCGCCGTGCGCGCCCAGCGACGCGCCAGCAGGCACGGCGAAGCCACGCGCATCTCGCTCGGTGTCGCTGGGCGCCTCTTCGGCATCCCCGGCCTCATCGCCCACAAGAACCTCACGCGCAGCTCGTCGAAGGCTCGCGTGACCGTGGCTGCGCTCGCCGTCTCCGTCGCGCTGCTCATCACCTCGGGCGCCATCGCCGACGTCATGAGCTACGCGAGCAACACGGCTGTGGACACGATGGAGGGCCAGGACCTTCTGCTCTACATCGACGCCACCGGCGCCGCAGCCGACCAGACTCTCGCACTCGCGGACGGCAAGGTGGATGGCCCGGGCATGCAGAAGACGCTCGCACGCTTCTACGAGGACGCCCGCGGCGTAGAGGGCGCGCAAACCAACGGCTACACCACGTCCTACGTCGCAGACGCGCTCGTCCCCCCGGGCATGCTCACGGGCGACGCGGCGAACCTCGACTCCGCCATGGCGCCCCACGCGGACGGTTCCTGGTACGGAAGCGTCTACCTGGACTTCGTCGACGACGCGACCTGGAAGACCTACGTCGGCAAGCTTGGCCTTGACCCGAGCGAGCTCTGCGACCCCACGCACCCGCGCGCCATAGCTGTGAACTCATACGACATCAACAACGGAATGAGCTACGCGAACTACCAACCTTTCACCGGCACGGGCACGATCGAGTCGCTCGAGTTCGCCGACCTCGATGGGCGCTTCGTCTCCAGCATCGAGGACGACCCGTCCGGCGGCCTGCGCGCGCTCTACTATGACGACAACGGCGACGAGCAGTACCTCCCCTACGACGAGGCCGTCGCCAGCGAGCAGGACATAGAGGTCGGCGCGCTTGCGGGCTACCCGCCCGACTGCGTCACCTCCTCGGGCACGCTCCAGCTCATCCTGCCCGCCTCGGCCATCGACCTGGCGGCAAACGCCGGGTACCTACGCGCCAGCATGTCCCTCGACACCGGCGGCGACGCGGAGCGCGCCAACCGGGCACAGGACGCACTCGAGGCCATCGCCGCGAACTACCCTGAACTCGACGTCACCTACACTAACGTCGCCGACGCCAAGCTCCAGTCGCGCCTCATGGCCACGACGGTCAACACGTTCATCTTCCTCTTCGCCGTCATCACCGGCCTCATCGCGGTGGCCAACGTCTTCAACACGCTCGCCAACGCGCTCATCCTGCGCCGCCGCGAGTTCGCGGTGCTCCGCTCGATCGGCATGGGCGGGCGGGCCTTCCGTCGCATGATCGCCTACGAGTGCGCGAGCTACGCCCTGCGTGGCTTCCTGATTGGCTTTGCCTTGGCCGCCCTCGCCTCGGTTGGCCTCTACCAGGCCATGGCGCTCTCGTACTCCACTTATGAGTTCCAGCTGCCCTTGCCGCAGATCGGCATCTCGCTCGTCGTGGTTCTCGCCGTGATTCTCGTGAGTGTCGCGTACGCCCTACGTCGCTGCAGTTCCTCCAACGTGGTCGAGGCCCTGCGCACGGACGCGTTGTAGCGGACCGACGACGCCTCCCTCCCTGCCCCGGCTCGTCACGACTCGCGAGCCGGGGTCCTTCTCGCCTAACGAGCTGGTCCAATACGCGATTTCCTACGAAATGGCGCCTCGAAACGTTGGAAAACGCGTACGAACAATTGGCGATACGCGATTTCCAACAGAATCAAGGCCAGAAACGTTGGAAAACGCGTATCGAGGGCGCGGCGAGAAGAACGCGGGCCCAGGCGCATGCCCGGGACCCGCGCGTCCAGACCTGTTGTCTGCCCTACTGCTGCGGTTTGGCGGGCGGCACCGCCGCGTCGCGCCCGGCGGCGCCGGCGGCGACCATCTGCTCGAACATGCCCGCGGTCTGCGTGAAGTCGCTCGGGAGCACCACGGTGGAGGCCTTGCCGGCCTTGGCGAACTCGCCCATCATCTCGGTCCACTGCGTGAACATGAAGAGCTGGTTGGCCTCGGCGGCCGAGACGCCCGTCTCCTGGATCGTGGCGAGCGAGTCGGAGATGCCGGCGGCGATGGCCTTGCGCTGGTTGGCGATGCCCTCGCCGGACTTCTCCATGGCCTCGGCCTCGGCCTGCGCCTCGGTCACGCGGCGGATGCGGTCCGCCTCGGCCAGATCCTGCGCCGCTGCCTTGGTGCGCTGGGCGGCGTTGATCTGGTTCATCGAGTCCTCGACCTCGGCCGGCAGCGCGATCTTGGTGATGAGCGTCGAGACGAGCGTGAAGCCGTAGGCGGTCATCTGCTCGGACACGGTGTCGTTGACGTCGCGCGCGATGTCATCCTTCTTGGCGAAGACCTCGTCGAGCGTGTAGACCGGGATCGACGAGCGCAGCGCGTCGGTGATGAAGTCGCGCATCTGCGCCACAGGCTGCTGCAGCATGTAGTAGCTCTTGTAGACGCCGGACTGCTGCGGCGTGGCACCGGTCTCGTAGCTCACGTGGTACTGCGCGGAGACCTCGAGACCAATCGTGACGTTGTCCTGCGTCTTGACGTCGATGTTGAAGCCGTTCTTCATCGTGCGCAGGCTCACCGTGGCGGCCTTGCGGTCCACGAACGGAATCTTGGCGTGGAAGCCCGCGCCCACGATGCGATGGAACTTGCCCAGACGCTCGATGATGACGGCGTGCTGCTGCTTGACCACGTAGAAGAGGTTGCCGGTGACGATGCCGACGATCACGAAGACGATCACCAGCAGGACGAGGACACCGATGAAGCTTCCAAACATATGCGCTCCTTAGAACGGCTTACGTCCCCTTAGCATACCCATACGGCCCACGTCGCAATATACTGGAACGGACAAAAGGTCGTAAGGAGGGGTCAGAATGCCTCGCTTCAGGTTCTCGAGCACGCCCGACAGCCAGATCGACCCCTTCAACGCGGGTGACCCCGTCATGCCCGGCGACGAGCCCGAATGGCTCGCCGAAGAGGGTGCCGAGGATGAGGTCTCCTATGCCCCGCACGGCGAGAAGGGCGGTGTGCCCCACAAGCCCGAGGACAACTACCAGGCGCCCGTCACGCGAAGCCACGACTACGACGCACCCTCTACCTGCGAGACTGGCGCGGCCCCGAGCGGGGCGGGTACGCCGTCGCGCGGGCAGCAGTGGCAGCGAGCGGCCGACGCAGCTCGCCAGCGCGGAAAGACGACGCGGACGGGCTCGACCGCTACCTGGCTCGCCGTTGTCATCCTGATCCTCACCTTTCTCGGCGTCTTTGGAGACGTGCTTGACAGCTGCACTTCCGGGCTCCGGAGCGTCCTCGTCCCCTAGCGGCGCCCCCTATCCGTTCACGAGCGCCACGAACCCCGCGAGCTCGTACTCGCCCGAGATGCGCACGCGCGGCAGCGCCGTGACGTCGTCGCCCACATGCGCCCAGGAGTTCTGCGTCGTGAACGCGCAGAGGATGCCCGCCTCGCGCACGGCCTGCTGCCCGTCCGCCGTCACGTCGCCAAAGGGGTAGGCGAAGGCCTCCGTGGTGCCCAGGATCTCCTGCGCGTGCGTCAGGTCCTCGGCGATCTGGTCCTTGGTGAGCGCGCTGATCAGCCCTCCGTGCCCGATGGTACCGCCAGCCTGGTGCAGGCCGTAGGAGTGCGACTGGAACGAGACGTAGGGGCTCCGGTGATCGACGACCTTCTGGGCGGCGTCCGCGTCGGAACAGATCACGAACGACGTGGCGGGCACGCCGTACTTCTCCAGAATCGGTATGCCCACGTTGAGAAAGCCCGCCTCGGCGTCATCGAAGGTGAGCACGATGCTTCTGGCGGGAAGGCTGTGCTCGCCCTCGATAAACGCCCTGACCTCGGGGTACGACGGGAAGTAGAAGTCGTTCTCCACGAGATAGGCAAGCTGCTCCTCCAGCTTGGTGTCGAGCAGATAGTTGCCGTCAAGGGCGGCCGGCGGATTGTCCGCCGAGTAGACGTAGTGGTACATGAGGATCGGTACCCCACCCTGCATGGTCTCCATCTCGTCGACCACGTGGACGGTGCGCACGGCTTTCGCCGTGTGCCCGGAGGAGTCGGAGACCCGGTAGGTGACCTCATAGTCGCCCGCCTTCGTGGTATCCACCTCGCCGGAGACCTCGATCGCGTCGTTGAGCACGCCGTCGGTGGGCTCGGTGGCGTGCGCGCCGGCCTCGAGATACTCCTCGCCGACAAGAACGTAGGTGTCCTCGTCGCCGTTGAGTCCAATCACGATCTCACCGGGTCCGGAGACCGCGGTATCGGTCACAAGTGCGCGCTCGTCCACGCCGGCCGGCGCGCCGCCGGTCCCGAGCGAGCCCACGAGCGAGACGACGCCCCACGCGAGCGCTCCGACGACGCACGCCGCGGCGATGCCGGCCACGACCAGCGGCGCGACCGAACTCCTGCGGCGACGGGTCGGGCGCGCCGTGCGCGCGGTCCTCGTCCTCGGATGCGGTCTTCTCGATTGCGTCATGCGGTCCCCCCTCCTCTGCCGTCGATGTGATTATCGTCTTTTCTCGCCCCGCGGGTCGACCGGCGGGTACCATGTTTCGCCGGACGACGAAGGGAGGCGAGAGACCATGGCCGAGAAGAACGCGCGACACCGCTACTCGCTGACGACCGCAATCTGCCTCATTATGGGCATCTGCATCGGATCGGGCATCTTCTTCAAGTCCGACAACGTGCTCATAGCCACCGGCGGCAGCATCGGGGCCGGCGTGGCCATGTTCTGCCTCGCCGCGACCTACATCGTCTTCGGCGGCCTCTGCCTTTCCCTCTTTGCCGCACGCACCGACGGGGCGGGCGGCCTGGTCGACTACGCGGAGCGGTTCGTCTCGCCGCGCTTTGCCCGGCTCATCGGGCTGCACTACGCCTTTGTCTACCTGCCGTCCATCTCGGCGGTGATCTTCTGGGTCGCGGGCGTCTACGCGTGCATGGTGTTCGGACTGCCGGGCACGTTCGAAAACCAGATGGCGATCGGGCTCGCGCTCATGCTCGCCTGCTCTCTCGCCAATGCCCTCGCACCCCGCGCCTCCGGCTGGGCTCAGAACGCGTTTGCGGCGATCAAGGTCGCGCCGCTCGTGATCGTGGGCATCGTCGGACTCGTCTCCGTGGCCGAGGGCCACGCCCAGGTCGTCCCCGCTGCCGCCGACGTCTCTGTCGAAACGGGTGGTCTTGCGTGGCTCGCATCCGCCGCCCCGATTGCCTTCTCCTTCGACGGCTGGCCGGCCGCGACCTCCATTGCCCCGGAGCTGCGCGACGCCCGTCGCAACCTGCCCATAGCCCTCGTCGTTGCCCCGATTGCCATCCTGGCGCTCTACCTGGCCTACTTCGTGGGCATCTCCGTGACGCTCGGCCCTTCCACGGTCATGGAGGCCGGCGACGGTAGCCTCGCGCTCCTCTTCTCGCGGCTCTTCGGCGAGCGGGCCGCCGCATGGCCCAGCCTCATCGCGCTGCTCGCGGTGCTCGGGACCGGCAACGGGCTCGTGCTCTCGCTGCACCGACTCCCCCAGGCGCTCGGACTGCGCGGGGACGTCTCCGGGCGACTCGGCCCCTGGCTCGCGCGCGAGGCGCCGAGCCTGCGCTTTCCCGTCAACAGCGCGCTCGCGGCGACGGTGTGCATGCTCGCCTGGAGCGGCGTCCATGCGTTCGTGCAGGTCGGCAGCCTCATCCCCAATGGCGACGTCTCCGAGGTGAGCGTCTGCCTCACGATGCTGCTCATGCTCCCCTACTTCGCGGCCGCCTGGCGCATGCGCGGCACGGGCGAGGCGAGCATCCTGCGTGGGCGCGTGGCGCCCGTGCTTGCGGTAGTCTGTTGTCTCCTCGTGGGAGTCTCGGGGCTATCCGAGCCGTCCCGCGTCGCGTTTCTCGTCCTCGAGCTCGCCGTCCTTCTCGCCCTCCTTTGCGTGAATAGGCGAGGGCGCAACGGGGAACAAGTCAATGGCTGAATCTCATCTGAGCCCGGGAGGTCTCATGCAGGATAGCGTCGAGAAGAACGAGATTGCCGAGCAGGGCGTCTCCGGGGCACTGCGCTCCGGCATCTTTGAGGTGGGCCTTGCTGCGCATGAGCTGGTGCCCGCCGCGGACGGTCCCGCGCCCATCGAGGGCCGCCTGCGCAAGGCGCCACTGCGCGTTCCGGACAACTATGAGGAGTGCAGCGGGTTCACGCTCTTTGGGCGCCGCATTCGGACGCTGCTCTACTCCACCGACGTCGCCGCGATTCGCAACTCCAACGCGGACGCAATCTTTGCCGTCTACCCGTTCACGGCGCAGCCCGCCATCACGCAGGCGCTGCTCACCGTTGCCGAGGCGCCGCTCTTCGTGGGCGTGGGCGGCGGCACCACCACGGGCCGGCGCGCCGCCGAGCTCGCCGCTGTCTCCGAGATGCAGGGCGCGGCGGGCGTGGTGCTCAACTCCCCTGCCACGCCGGAGATGGTCGCACAGGTCGCCTCCACCGTGGACATCCCCGTGATCGCCACGATCACGCGCTTTGACAACGAGGCCGCCGAGAAGATCCAGGCCGGCGCGCGCATCATCAACGTTGCTGCCGGGCGTCGCACGCCCGAGGTCATCGCCGAGCTGCGCGCCGCCTTCCCCGCGCTGCCGATCATCGCCACTGGCGGGCGCGACGACGAGACCGCCGCGGCAACGGTCGCCGCCGGCGCGAACGCGCTCATCTGGGCGCCGCCGAGCGTCGTTGAGCTGCAGCGCGACATGATGCTGCGCTACCGCGAGAAGGCCGAGGCCGCCGCGCAGGCCACCGGCGAGGAGACGCCCGTCGCCACCGTCGTGCCCGACATCACCGACATGCCCGTGGCCGACGTCCCCAACGGCGTGGTGGAGAGCGTCTCGCCCGAGGTCGAGGAGTCCGAGCAGATCGGCGAGGAGGACTTCGTCAGTCCGTATCGCGGCCGGCTGCCGATCCTGTCGTTCTTTGGGCGCAAGCGCGGCTAGCGCACGTTCTTCTCGCCCGCGCGTAGTACGCGTTTTCCTACGTTTCTGGCCCTGATTCTGTTGGTTTTCGCGTATTGCCGATTGGCAGTACGCGTTTTCCAACGTTTCAGGGCCCTATTTCGTTGGGAATCGCGTATTGCTGGCTCGCGCCTACCGTCGCAGGAGCCTGCCCCAGTCCGGAAGCGGCATCGGACCGGTGGGCACGAGCGGCGAGCCCAGGCGCGGCACGCCGTAGAGGTCGAGCTTTCGGACAAGCTCGGTCACCCCGGCCGCTTCCTCGTAGGTGAAGCGCAGGACGGAGACATCGTAGGCGGTGATGAGCCCCTCGCGCTTTCGCTGGTCGAGAAGAACCTGCTGCGGTGTGCGCCCCCGTGCCATCTCGGGGTTGAGCAACTTGCGCAGTCCGTCGCACTCGCCCACGATCACACGGCCGTCGGCGCGCACCCAGACGAAGTCCACGCGAAACGTCCGTCCCGGGTGCAGCGGGTCGGGCACCTCGACCTGCTGCGTCGGGAGCAGGTAGCCCTGCTCGATCATCACGGCCCTTGCAATCGACTCGCCGCCGCTCTCGGCGAGCCCGGTGGCGCGGACGAACGTCGACAGGGCGGACTTGACGCCGCGACAGGAGCCAATCCGGTGGTAGGCGTATTCGACGAAGTCCTGCCACGCAACGCCACGCGCACCCATCGCCCAGTCGGCAACGACCATGCCCTCGCGGAAGCTCATCCAGCGCAGGCTGTCGAGAATCGTGCGGAGAAGCGGCATGACGCGCAGGCCGCCCACCTCGAGCGGCCTCTCCCTGGCGTCATCCGTGTTGAGCGCGAGCCGATGGTGCGTCACGAGTGCCGTTGGGGCGGAGACCGACCCGTTCTCGAGCATCACGTGAAGCGGGCGCTGCTGGGAGTAGGAGACGTCGCAACCGAGCGCGAGCGCGGCAGACGGTCCGCAGAAGACCCAGTCGGGATGGGCTGCCTGAAGGGAGCGCATGACGGCAAGCGTCTGAGCGGAATAGCCGAGCTCGTCCCACCACGCGCGACGCGCGTAGAGCCCATGCGCGGGCGAGACGAGCTTCCCGTCCTCGCCCGTGCGCCGCGCGCACGCCGCCCGGATGCGCTCCTCGGGCGGCCTCAGGCATGCGCCCCGTACCTCCGCCTCCGCGAACAGCTCCTGCAGCTCCCGCTCGACCTTCTCGCTCATAGCTCCTCCCCTCGTGGAGGGCATTCTTTCACGAGCGGGCAAGCGGCGCCGGCGACGCATATGAAACAATCCTTGATATATTCAAAACATATTGCCGAGAAGAACGTCACGCCGTGAATCTCCGGTAGGGAGCTAGCTGCAAGCTAGCGGTAACACGCTTACGGGAACTACGTTTCGGCGAGCGGCGTCCCGTCGTCAGGCCTCGGACTCGTCCGGAACGTACTCGAGGATATCGCCTGGCTGGCAGCCCAGCTCGCGGCAGATGGCGTCGAGCGTGGAGAAGCGCACGGCGGAGATCTTGCCGCACTTGATGCGCGAGAGGTTGACCTCGGTGAGGCCGATCTTCTCGGCGAGCTCCTTCGAGCGCATCTTGCGGTCCGCGAGCACGCGGTCGAGTCGAAGGACGATCATCGCGACCTCACAGCAGCTCGTCGTCCTGCTTCTGCAGGATGCAGCCGTACTCGAACATCCGGCAGATCGCGAACAGCAGCGCCCCGATCGCGAGCGCACCATTGTCCACAATCACCGTGCCCGCCGGAATGAAGGCGGCCTCCACCATGATCTGGCTCGCCACCGCTCCGGAGATCGCACGCCCCACGAGGTGCAGGAGGCCCGGCACGAAAGCCGCCAGGATGAGAAGGAAGGAGACGCGCCTGAGGGCGCGCACCACGTCGAGCGAGAAGACCTCGCCCGTTCGCGCGACGCGCTGGCAGACGCGCGTGGCGCCGAGGTAGGCGACGAAGGTGAGTGCGCTACCCACAGCGTTCGCCACCTGATAGGGCGCCGCGCCGCCGAGTCGTGTGACGCCGCCGAGATCGGCGGACGTGGTGAAGAACGCGGCGAGCAGGTCGCGACCGCCCTCGAGCATGCCCGCACGCGTCAGGTCGGCCGCGAGCCCAAGTGAGACGGCTGCCATGATGAGCGACCCCGCGGTCACGATGGCACAGAGCCACGCGGCCACGGTCGCCGTGCGGCGGATGCGGAGGTCGGCGTCGGCGCGCGTCAGGGTCTCGTTGGTCATTGCGATCACCCCGTTCTTCTCGCCAGCGATTCTTATCGTTCTTATGCCACTAATTATCGATTATCGATAAGAATAGACGAGTTTTCAGGCGAACGGCGCCAAACGCACGGCGAGCGTGCATAATGGACGGGACGTCAACACCACCACGAGAGGGGCAGGCGCATGAAAGAGCTTGAGGACCGTATCCGCCAGGACGGCATCGTTCGCGAGGGCAACGTCCTCAAGGTCGATAACTTCCTCAACCATCAGTGCGACGTGGCCCTCTACGACCACATGGGCGCCGAGTGGGCGCGCCTCTTCGCCGGCAAGCGCATCGACAAGATCCTCACGATCGAGGCCTCCGGCATCGGCATCGCCTGTGTTGCGGCAACCCACTTTGGCGGCGTACCGGTTGTCTTTGCGCGCAAGACCGAGTCCAAGAACCTCGACGGCGACCAGTACCGCACCAACATCAGGAGCTACACCAAGGGCCGCGAGTACCAGGTCATCGTCGCAAAGCGCTTCCTCACGCCCGGAGAGCACGTGCTTGTCATCGACGACTTCATGGCCATGGGCTGCGCGATGAGGGGCCTGCTCGAGATCTGCGACGAGGCGGGCGTCATCGTGGAGGGCATCGGCATCGCCATCGAGAAGGGCTTCCAGCCGGGAGGCGACGAGCTGCGCCGCCGCGGCTACCAGGTCGAGTCGCTCGCCATCGTGAAGTCGATGGACGCCGCGACCGGCGAGATCGAGTTCGCGTAGGCGCCGCGGACGGGCGTACTTCTCGCCTCCCGTCGCAATACGCGAAAACCAACATTTCCGGGCTCAATTTCGTAGGAAATCGCGTATCGCCAGATGCGAGTACGCGATTTCCTACGTTTTTGGCCCCAATTCCGTTGGAAAACGCGTATTGGCGTCAAGAAGAAAAGAATATCCGTTGACATGTGAACGTATGCTCATATAATCATACTCACATTCATACGGAAGGAGCGCGCATGCCCGAGGAGCCCACCCCCACCGAGATGCCCGACGAGGAGCTGCTCTACGACCTCGCCGACCTGTTCAAGGTGTTCAGCGACACCACCCGCATCAAGATTCTCTACGCCCTCATGGGCCGCGAGCTCTGCGTCGCCGACATCGCCGAGGAGACCGGCACCACCCAGAGCGCCGTCTCCCACCAGCTGCGCACGCTCAAGCAGGCGCACCTGGTGAAGTTCCAGCGCGACGGGCGCAACGTGGTCTACTCGCTCGCCGACGACCACGTCTACACGATGCTCAACCAGGGCATGTCCCACATCTGCGAGTAAGGAGCCATCATGCGCAAGTCATTCAAGCTCGACGAGATCGACTGCGCCAACTGCGCGCGCAAGCTGCAGGATGAGCTTGCCACGCTCGATGGCGTTGACGCCGTCTCCGTCAACTTCATGACGCAGAAGCTCACGCTCACCGCGGCGGACGAGCGCTTCGACGAGGTCCTCAACCGAGTCGTCGCCCTTACCGCGCGCATCGAGCCCGACTGCGAGATCGTCCGCTAGGCGCCGGGAGGTCGCCGCCATGAACAAGAAGCAGCGCCGCTGGCGCAACCGCATCGTCATCGCCCTCGTCATCTTCTTCACTGTTCTCGCCGTCGAGCAGAGCGGTCTTCTTTCCACGCTCTTTGGCACGCCGGGCGACGTCTACGCGAGCTTTGCCCTCTTCCTCGTCCCCTACCTCATCGCGGGCTACAAGACCCTGCTCGAGGCCGCGCGCAACATTCGTCGCGGCGACCCCTTTGACGAGGCGTTCCTCATGTCGGTGGCCTCCCTTGGCGCCTTTGCGATGGTCTTTTTCCCCGAGACCGAGCCCCACATGGCCGAGGGCGCTGCGGTCATGCTCTTCTACCAGGTGGGCGAGCTCTTCCAGAGCTACGCCGTGGGCCAGAGCCGTAAGTCGATCGCGGCCATGATGGACATCGCGCCCGAATATACCAACGTCGAGAAGGACGGCGAGCTCGTGGAGCTGGACCCCGCCGAGGTCGCCGTGGGCGAGACGATCGTGGTCAAGCCCGGCGAGCGCATGCCCATCGACGGCGTGGTCACAGAGGGCACGTCCCAGCTCGACACCGCGGCGCTCACCGGCGAGTCCGTCCCGCGCCACGTGGGGCCGGGCGCGAACGTCGTGTCCGGATGCGTCAACATGACCGGCGTCCTGCGCGTGCGCACGACCAAGCCCTACGGCGAGTCCACCGTCGCCCGCATCCTCGAGCTCGTGGAGAACGCGAGCGAGAAGAAGGCCCGTACCGAAAACTTCATCACGCGCTTCGCCCGCGTCTACACGCCCGTCGTCACGGTCTCCGCGGCGCTTCTCGCCGTGGTGCCGCCGCTCGCCGGCCTGGGCGCGTGGTCGGACTGGATTCTGCGCGGTCTGACGTTCCTTGTCGTGAGCTGCCCGTGCGCGCTCGTCATCTCCGTGCCGCTCTCGTTCTTTGGCGGCATCGGCGGCGCCTCCAATCTTGGCATCCTCGTCAAGGGATCCAACTACCTCGAGCTTCTCGCTCATGTGGACACGGCGGTCTTTGACAAGACCGGCACGCTCACGAGCGGCACCTTCAACGTCGTCGCCGTGCATCCCGAGTCGGGCGTGGACCCCGACTACGTGCTCTCCATGGCGGCGCACGCCGAGTCGTTCTCCGACCACCCGATCGCCGTCTCCGTGCGCGCCGCCTACTCCGGCGACATCGATCGCGAGAAGATCGAGGACACCCGTGAGGAATCCGGACACGGCGTGAGCGCCCGCGTGAGCGAGCACCTGGTGCTCGTAGGCAACGACAGGCTCATGGCCGAGCACGGGACCGCGTGGCACAACTGCGACCTCACCGGCACGATCCTGCACGTCGCCGTTGACGGCGAGTACGTGGGTCACATCGTGATCGCGGACGTGGTGAAGGAGGACGCCGCCACGGCGATCGCCGACCTCCATGCCGCGGGCGTGCGTCGCTGCGTCATGCTCACCGGAGACCGACAGGACGTGGCCGAGGCCGTGGCCTCGCGCCTGGGAATCGACGAGGTTCGTGCGCAGCTTCTTCCCCAGGACAAGGTCGAGGCCGTGGAGCACCTGCTCAAGAGCGAGAAGGACGGGGCGCGACTCGCCTTCGTGGGCGACGGCATCAACGATGCGCCCGTGCTCATGCGGGCGGACGTGGGCATCGCCATGGGCGCGATGGGCTCCGACGCTGCGATCGAGGCCGCCGACGTTGTTCTCATGGACGACAAGCCCTCCAAGATCGCGCAGGCCATGCGCGTGGCGAGAAAGACCATGCGCATCGTCTGGGAGAACATCGTCTTCGCTCTGGGCGTGAAGCTCCTCATCCTCGTGCTCGCCGCGTTTGGCATCGCCAACATGTGGCTCGCGGTCTTTGGCGACGTGGGCGTGGCAATGATCGCAATCCTGAACGCCATGCGCTGCATGCGCGTCGAGCGGGACTAGGGGTTCCCTTACGCCTCCAGGCGGCTCAGCTTGGTGCGGATGACGCGGCGCACCGAATCGTCGATGCGCTCCTCGGTGAGCTCGCCCGACGCGACGGCGTCAACCACGCCCTGGTAGGCGGCATCGAGGTCGGCCGGCATGAGCACGATGTCCACGCCTGCCGAGAGCGCAGCCACCGCGATGCGGTCAACGCCCACGGCCTCCGTCGCGGCACCCATGCCCATGGAGTCCGTGATGATGATGCCCTCGTAGCCGAGCTCGTTTCGCAGGAGGTCGGTCACGATCTCACTCGAGATGGAGGCGGGGTCATCGTCGCCCGTGACGTTGGGCATCGAGAGGTGACCCACCATCACGAACGGGACGCCCTCCTCGATTGCCGCCTCGAAGGGCCGCAGCTCCTCCGCGCGAATCCCGTCGAGGGTCTTCTCGGAGTAGATCGAGGTGTCGTGGCTGTCGCCGAGCGCTCCGCCAATCCCCGGGAAGTGCTTGGCCGCGCAGAGCATGCCCGCCTCCTCGAAGCCACGCACCTGGGCCGCCACCATGGGCGCCACCACGTCGGCGGTGGCGCCAAAGGAGCGAAGGCCCATTGTGCCATCCGGGTTGTTGGCGATGTCCGCATCCGGGGCAAAGTCCACGTTGAAGCCAAGATAGTCGAGGTAGGTCCCAATGCCCTTGGCGACTTCTTGGGCGTGCGCGGTGTCGCCGGTCGCTCCCACGTCGCACATGTTGCCGACGTTGTCCACGCCAAAGCCTGGGTTGCCGCCCACGCGCGAGACCGTGCCGCCCTCCTCGTCCACGCACAGGAACATCGGCAGGCCGTTGGCCTCGCGACCGTACTCCATCGTATTGGAGAGCATCGAGCGCGTCTGGTCGGCGTCGAGGAGGTTGGCGGCAAAGTAGCAGATGCCGGCCACCGGGCGCTCGGCGAGGGCGGCGCGCGTCGCCTCACCGGCGGCGGTCTGGACGCTCACGCCCGTGACTGCCTCGGGACGCACGACGAAGAGCTGCCAGATCTTCTGCTCGAGCGTCAGCTTGTACATCGCGGCGCTGACCCTGGCGTCGAGCGGGTCCTCCTCGGGGGCGGGCTCCTCGGAGGGCTCCTCCTCTGCCGAGGGCGCCGGACGGTCGGAGACCGTGGCGCGGTCGTCGTCGGAGCCACCCGTCCCGGCCGGGAGGTCCGAGCACCCGCCGAGCGCGAGGGCGAGAAGGGCGCCGGCAGAGCCGAGCGCCTGGCGGCGGGTCAGGAGGTGTCGCTTGGTCATGGCTCTCCCTTCGGCAGCGTCAGCTGCGGGCGAGTCGGTCGTTGACGAGGTCGGCGAGCACGTCGCCGAGCTCATGGCCGGCCACGCGCATCATCTGCGGGAAGCGGGAATAGTAGGTGAGGCCGGGCATCGAGTTGACCTCGTTGAAGACGACCTCCCCCTCGGGCGTGACGAAGAGGTCCACACGAGCGAGCCCCTCGCACCCGAGCGCCTCGTAGACGGCGACGCCGGCCGCGCGCACGCGGTCGAGCACGTCCCCCGGGAGCTCCGCAGGGCAGCGGAGCTGCGTGTTCTCGCCCGGGTTCTTCTCGAGGTGGATGCGGAAGAACCCGTCGCCGGAGACCACGATCTCGTCGGGCTCGCCCATGCGCGTCCCGCGCACGGCGTCGCCCACGATGGCGCAGCCGACCTCGACACCCACGATGGCCTCCTCCACGGCGACCTTCTCGTCGAGCTCGAAGGCGGCGGCAAGCGCGTCTGCGTAGGCGCGCTCATCCGCAGCGCGGGCGACCCCGATCGAGGATCCCCCGCGGGCGGGCTTGACGAACACCGGGAACCCGCCGCAGGCGGCAACGGCAGCCGCGCGGTCCTTAGAGGAGGCGCCGCGCCAGAGCACCTCGCAGCGCGGCGAGCGAACGCCGGCAGAGGCGGCCAGGCGATGGGAGGCGTCCTTGTCCATGCAGACGGCGCTCGCCATCACGCCGCATCCCACGTACGGAACGCCCGCGACCTCGAGGGCACCCTGGACCGTGCCGTCCTCGCCGCCCTGGCCATGCAGGACGGGCAGGGCGACGTCAACGAAAAGTGGACGTACGCTCCCCTCGCATACCTCGACGAGGCCGCCGGAGGGCAGAAGCGCGACGGGTACGCAGTCGTGAGCGTCCCACGTACCCGCAGTGAGCTCTGCGGTGTCGCCCGTATAGTGCAACCAGCGACCCTCCCGCGTGATGCCAACGAGCGCCAGCTCAAAGCGGTCACCAAGTGCCGCAATCACGTTGTCGGCCGATTTGCAGGAAATGTCGTGCTCGGTGGAGACGCCACCAAAGATGAGCGCCACGCGCGTCATGGAACTACCTCCCGTCATCTGCGAACGCCCCATTATAGATTGCCGTCGAGCGTCGGGTAGGCCACGGGAGCGCGCTGACGCGCGTCGTCAGTCCCGGGACGCGTCCTCGGGGTAGCGAGGGGGAACCAAACCGGCGCGCTCCAGCGCGACCACGATCGGCACCACCACGACGAGCTGAAGCACGATGCCCGGCAGACCAGTCACAAAGTACCCGGTGACCCAGGCCGCCAGCGAGTAGGTGCCGGACGAGAAGATCAGCGCCTGCAGGGCGCCGCCCACGAGCCGACCGGCGAGCATGGCGCCGGCGAGCGAGACGTAGAGGTCGAGCGGCAGACGGCCGGTACGCACGTGGGCGCCCAGCGCTCCGGAGATCAATCCGTAGACGGAAAGCTCGCAGGTCATGGACGGCAGGATGGGTGCCGCTGGCATGCCGGTGAGCAGGCTCGAGAGCACGGGAGCGAGAAGTCCCGTGGCCGCCCCGGGCGCAGATCCTGCCACAAGGCCGCAGATCATCACGGGGATGTGCATCGGGAGCCAGGCATTGCCCGCCCCCGGGATGGCATGGAAGGCCATGGGGAGCACGATGCCGAGCGCGGCGCACACCGCGGCAACGACGACGCTCTTCACAGGATTCAAAGTCGCCTCTCCTCCCCGGGACGCGCTGAACGTCCCGCGATGCGGTACCCGCGCGCCTCCATTGCAACGGAAAGCTCCTCGGCACGGCGGAACGCGGACACGAAGACAGGAACGAGCAGCTGCACATAACTGACGGCGCATCGCATAATACCACCGTGACGCGCGATGCTGCAACGCAGTGTCTGGGCCCGCATGAGCTGGCGGCCCTCGCGCAGGAGCGTGGGCACAAACTGCACCGTGACGCCGACGGCGAGCGCAGCGACCTCGGTCGGCACCCCGAGGCGCGCGAGCGGCCGGAGCAGGTCGCGCACGCCGGACGTGAGCTGCTGGGGACTCGTCGTCGCCGTGAGCAGCACACCGAGCACCACCACGAGCGCCGTACGGACGACGACGCGCGCACCCTGGGCGATCCCCGTCCATGTGAGGCAGGCGGGACCGAGGGACAGCAGCGGGTCGACGGTCGAGAAGAGCAGGGCGTTCAAGACGAAGATGACGAGCAAAAACCAACGGAGCCCCCACAGCGCACGAGCGGAGGCGGCCCAGCCGACACGGGAGGCGACTGCGAGCGAAGCCACGGCAAGGGAGGCAACGACGAGCTCGAGCGGCGCTGACGCCAGCACGACGAGCGCAACCGAGACGAGAAGACCGACGAGCTTGACCGAGGCACGCATGCGATGCAGTGGCGAGTCGGACCAGACGTATCCGAACGTCGACCTCATGAGACGCCCCCTCCCCGGACGAGGGCGTCGGCGAGCTCCTCGGCCGTGAGCGGAAACCCCGGAACGGCAATCCCGGCGCGTCGGAGGGCGGCGGCGGCACGCGCGGCGCAGGCGGGCTCGAGGCCGTGCGCGCGCATCAGCGGTGCGTCGGCGAGCAGCGTAGGTGCCGGGCCGTCGAGCGTCACGCGGCCCTCCTCGAGCACCACGAGACGGTCGGCAACCTCGGTGAGGGCGTTTGCATCGTGACTGGCGATCACGACCGTCGCTCCCTCGCCAGCCGCGGCGCGCACGGCATCCAGGCAGGCACGGCGAGCGCGCGGGTCGAGCCCGGCCGTGGGCTCGTCGAGCAGGAGCACCGACGGTCGCAGCGCAAGAACCGAGGCGATCGCCACCCGACGCTGCTGTCCCCCAGAAAGCGAGAAGGGCGACCTTCCCGCAAGCTCTGCTAGGTCGAGCCCCATGAGGGCGAGCGCGTGCGCGGCGCGCTCGCGGGCGCACGATGCGGAAAGACCGTGCTCACGCAACCCGAAGGTCACCTCCCGCTCTACCGTGGGCTCGAAGAACTGACGCTCCGGAAGCTGGAACACCAGCCCGATCTCCCCGTCGCCCTGCGCCCGCACCCGACCCGAGTCGGGCGACGTCGCACCGGCCATGACCTCGAGCAGGGACGTCTTGCCGGAACCCGTTTTGCCCATGAGCCCCGTGACGCCGCCCTCGAAGTCGATCGAGACGTCGACGAGCGCGGGGTTCTTCTCGCCCATGGGGCCCTCGTACGCAAGGCAAGCATGTTCCAGCGTCACCCGCACAGCGCGCTCACCAGCCCCTCGACCGTGACCGGCGCGGCGCCGCAGACCGCGCCGCGGCGCACGAGCGCCTCCCAGACGCGCACTGCCAGCGGAGGCTCCAGTCCGGCGCTCTCGAGCAGACCGCGGTCCGCGAGTACCCCGGCCGGCGCGCCCGCGGCGGCGATCTTTCCGGCACGCATGACCACGACGCGGTCTGCGCGGGCGGCGAGCTCCATGTCGTGCGTTATCCAGACAATGGTGGCTCCGCGCTCCGCTCGCGCGGAGAGCACCGCGCGCACGAGCTCGTCTCTCCCCTGGGGGTCGATCATTGCGGTCGCCTCGTCGAGCACGATGACGTCGGGCTCGCTTGCAAGCACGCCCGCGAGCGCAACACGCTGCTGCTGTCCGCCGGAGAGCGCATGGACGTCGCGACGCTCGAAGCCGACAAGGTCCACGCTCGCCAGCGCCCGCGCGGTCGCAAGCTGTGCGTCCTTCTCGCCCGCGCCAAAGTTGAGGGGCCCAAAGGCAACGTCCTCGCCCACCACCGAGGAGACGAACTGGTTCTCCGGGTTCTGGAACACCATGCCGCAGGCGCGGCGGAGCTCCCAGACGCGAGTGGGGTCGGCGGCGTCGATGCCGGCGACCCTGAGCTCCCCTTCCTGGAGCTGGATGAGCGCGTTCAGGTGCCGCGCGAGCGTGGTCTTGCCCGAGCCGTTCTCCCCGACGATCGCCACGAACTCGCCGGGCGCCACGTCGAGCGCCACGTCGCGCAGCGTGGGGCGACCGGGCGCGTATGCATGGGAGACGCCCCGCGCCACCACGATCTTCTCGCCCATCCGACTCACCCCCGGCCTTCGACGTAGTTGACGGAGCGTCGACAATTCTACCCGCATCGGCACAGCGGTGCGGCCCCAGGAATTGTCAGCGTTGTCATGAGGGCTTCTAAGAATCCGAAGGTTTGTCCCGAGAGAGTCTAGAAAACCGCGCTCTTGTCCTGCCCGGGACGGCAGAAGACGGGTTTTTCACGGCTTTGACGAGCCGCCGGCGCGCAAGCCCTCAATTTCCTAGACACCCCCATGACAAGGTCCGCGATTTCTGGACCGGTCCAGCCCTGCGTTATAGGACCGAATGTGCAACGACAAGTGCGGCAAGGCCGCTCACCTGCGCTATCCTTGTCCCATCACTGAGAAACAAGGAGGACCCGTGCTCACCTTCGAGAAGTACGTCCGTCCCGGGACCACGCGGCAGGCCTACGAGCTCCTGCAGGAGAACCGCCTGGCTACGGTCATCGGCGGCATGATGTGGCTGCGCCTCTCCGACCGCACCTCGCCGCTCGGCATCGACCTCTCCGGTTGCGGACTCGACAAGATCGAGGAGACCGAGGACGCCTTCCGCATCGGCGCGATGGTGACCCTGGGGCAGCTGGAGAACCACGAGCGCTTCCAGGCCGCCACCTGCGGCATCTTCACCGAGGCAGTGCGCGACATCGTGGGCACGCAGTTCCGCAACCTCGCCACGGTGGGCGGCTCGCTCTACGCGCGCATGGGCTTCTCGGACATCGTCACGGCGCTGCTGGCACTTGACACCGAGGTGGAGCTTGAGGGTGCGGGCACCATGCCAATCATCCCCTTCGTGGAGCGCGGGGCGAGAAACGACGTCCTCACGCACATCGTCGTGCGCAAGCACCGCTACCGTGCCGCCTTCGAGTCCGTGCGCAACGCGGCGACGGACTTCTCCGCGCTCAACGCCGCAGCCGCCTGCTGGCAGGGATCCTGGCACGTCACCGTGGGCGCGCGCCCCAAGAAGGCCACGCTCGTGACCGGCGGCGAGCGCATCCCGCTGCGCGCCGAGTTCTCCCCCGCCGAGCTTACCGCCGTCTGCGAGCTCGCCGAGAGCCTGGACTTCGGCGACGACCTGCGCGGAACCGCCGCGTGGCGCCGCGCCGCCGCCCCCGCGCTCGTGCGCCGCGCCGTGGAGCGCGCCGCCGCCAAGCCCCGCGCCGAGAAGGAGGCCTAGAGCCATGCAGATCGCCCTCACCCTGAACGGCGCGGAGCTCTCCGAGGACGTCCGCCCCGACATGACGCTCTTCGACTTCTGCCGCGCGCACGGCTACAAGTCCGTCAAGTGCGCCTGCGAGACCTCCAACTGTGGCCTGTGCACCGTGCTGCTTGACGGCGAGCCCGTGCTCTCCTGCTCCGTGCTCATGGCGCGCGTTGGCGGCCACGAGGTCACCACGCTCGAGGGCATGCGCGACGGCCGTCGCGAGCTCTTGGCACAGTGCCTCGCCGAGGAGGGCGCCGAGCAGTGCGGCTTCTGCGCGCCGGGCCTCGAGGTGGCCGTGCTCGCGCTCGACGCCGCCCACCCGGACGCCGACGACGAGACCGCGCGTCGCTACCTCTCCGGAAACCTCTGCCGCTGCTCCGGCTACGCGAGCCAGATGCGCGCGATTCGCCGCTTCCTCGCCCGCCACGCAAACGACGGCGAGCTGCCGCCGCGCGAGGTGCCCGCGGACGCCACCACCGAGTCGGGCGAGAGGCACCGCGAGATCGCGCGCCCCGTGGCAAAGAAGGACTCCGGCGCCCTTCTCGCCGGCGCGCCCGTCTACACCGCCGACCTCGCGCCTGAGGGTGCCCTCGTGGTGAAGCTCGTGCGCAGCCGCCACGCCAACGCCATCGTCATGGACGTCGACAAGATCCGCGCGCTCGAGGTTCCCGGCGTCGTGGCGGTCTTTGGCCCGGACGACGTGCCGCACAACCGCTTCACGCTGGCCGGCCAGTCCTTCCCCGAGCCGAGTCCCTACGACACGGTCCTTCTCGACCGTCACGTGCGCTACGTCGGCGACGAGGTAGCCATGGTCGTGGCAGAGACCGAGGCCGCGGCCGCCGCGGGCGTGAAGGCCGTGAAGGTCACCTACGAGCAGCTGCCCGCCGTGCTGGACGTGGAGGATGTGCTCGGCAACGCCACCGTCATCCACGACGAGGACGACTGGACGCCCGGCGGCGACAAGTCCGGCGACCCGTCGCGCAACCTCGTGGCGCACGGCGAGCGCGTCCACGGCGACCTCGAGGCCGCCTTCGCCGCCTCCGACGTGATTATCGAGCGGACCTACCGCACGCAGGCCACGCAGCAGTCCATGATGGAGACGTTCCGTTCCTTCGCCTACACCGACGCCTTTGGCCGCGTGACCGTGGTGAGCTCCACGCAGGTGCCCTTCCACATCCGCCGCCAGGTGGCAAACGCCCTCGGCATCCCCAAGCGCCAGGTGCGCGTCATCAAGCCGCGCGTGGGCGGCGGCTTTGGCGCCAAGCAGAGCGGCTGCAACGAGCCCTTTGCCGCGTTTGCCGCGATGAAGACCGGCCGCCCGTGCGTGTGCACCTACACGCGCGAGGAGACCATGAACTGCTCCAACACGCGTCACGAGATGGTCCTCAAGGTCCGCATGGGCGCGCGCCGCGACGGCACGATCGAGGCCATCGACCTCTACGCCCTCTCCAACGCCGGCGCCTACGGCTACCACGGCACGACCACGGTCACGCTCGTGGGTGGCAAGGCGCTGCCGATCTACAACCACGCCACGGCGAGCCGCTTCTCCTACGACGTGGTCTACACCAACACGACGCCGGGCGGCGCCTACCGCGGCTATGGCGCGACGCAGGGCTGCTTTGCCGTGGAGTCCGCCGTCAACGAGATGGCAGACGAGCTCGGCATGGACCCCTGCGAGCTGCGCCTCAAGAACCTCGTGGGTCCCGGCGAGACCCTCTGGCAGCTAAACGACGAGCACCTCTACAGCTGCCGCCTCGACGAGTGCCTCACGCGCGCGATGGACATGGTGGGCTGGAAGGACCGGCCCCTGCGCGAGGACCTCGGCGACCGCGTGCGCGGCCTGGGCGTGGCCCTCACGATGCAGGGCTCCGGCATCGCGATGGTGGACATCGCCAACGTTGACATCCGTCTCGAGGACGACGGCTTCTACGTGCTCTCCATCGGTGCCACCGACGTGGGCACCGGCGCGGACACCATCCTCGCGCAGATGGCGGCCGAGGCGCTCGGCTGCGACGTGGACCGCATCGTCACCAAGGGCGTAGACACCGACACCTCCCCCTTCGACACCGGTGCCTACGCGTCCTCCGGCACCTACACCACCGGCGGCGCCGTCGTGCGCGCGGCCGAGGACCTCGTGCGCCAGATCCGTGAGCAGGCGGCCCGCGTCTTCGGCGTGGACGCCCAGGACGTGGAGTTCGACGGCGAGTCCGTGCGCTGCGCCGAGCAGGAGATGACCGTCGCCGCCCTGGCCAACAAGCTCATCGGCTTTGGCCTGCACCCCGGCATGCTCGAGGGCCACGGTGCCAACGCCCAGCCCACCTCCCCGCCGCCCTATATGGCCGGCGTCGCCGAGGTAGAGGTCGACAAGGCCACGGGCAAGGTCACGGTCACGGACTACGCGGCCGTCGTGGACTGCGGCACCGTCATCAACCCGGCGCTCGCGCGCGTGCAGGCCGAGGGCGGCATCGCCCAGGGCATCGGCATGGCGCTCACCGAGGACGTCTCGCGCGACGAGCGCGGCATCCTGCGCACCGGCAGCCTCATGACCTACAAGCTGCCCACCCGCATGGACGTGCCCGAGCCGCGCGTGGAGTTCATGCCGAGCTTCGAGCCCACGGGCCCCTTCGGCGCCAAGTCCATCGGCGAGGTCGTCATCAACACGCCCTCCCCCGCGGTCATGAGCGCCGTGGCCCACGCCACGGGCCGCTACGTGCGTGACCTGCCCATCCTGCCGAGCAAGGTGCTCGCCGCGGAGTAGCCGCGAGCGCACATCCCTCTCGGCCGTTGCCTCTAATCGTCGCCCCCCCCCGCCAGCAAAACCACGGTTTTGTGGCGGGGGGCGACGCGTGTTCTCGAAACGCCTGAATCCGCGAAACGTCCTCCTCTGTTTTGGGGCGAATGTTTTGTGAAGCGGGCCGGGCCCTGCCGTTTTTCTCGCCCTTTTGTACAAAACAGCCACGTATGGGACGGTTTTGCACGGCCAAAGCGCCCCTCAGGCGAGTGGGGCATCAATCTTTTGCCCCAAAACTGACGAGGCGGCCCGGGGCCAGGCAGACCGCCGGAGCGAACGGGCGCTGATAAATGTCAGGGCTTCGCACGGGTCAACCTGCCGAGAAGAACCTCTTACGGCACGCGCGCTAGAATCGAGAGGTCGACTGCTCCACCCGCACGGAGGCCAGATGTTCAAGCTCAGGCGCTACCTCGCGGGCCACTACGCAGAGTGCGTGCTGGCACCGCTCTTCAAGATGCTGGAGGCCCTGCTCCAGCTCCTCGTCCCCCTCGTGATGGCGCAGGTCATCGACGTCGGCATCGCCACGCGCGACAGCGGCTACGTGCTCTGGCACGGGGCGCTGCTCGTGGTCATGGGCGTCCTCGCGTGGGTCGTGGCCGTCACGGCGCAGTTCTTCTGCTCGCGCCTGGCATCCGCCTTTGGAACCGCCATGCGCGACGACCTCTTTACCCACGTGCTCTCCCTCTCGCGCGAGGACGTGGAGCGACTTGGCCGCGCGAGTCTGGTCACGCGCCTCACCAACGACTCCCAGCAGGTCCAGGACGGCCTCAACATGTTCTTCCGCCTGATCCTGCGCTCTCCGTTCGTGACCTTTGGCACCGTCGTGGCCGCCTTCCTCGTGGACGGCGTCGAGGGCGCGGTCCTGCTCGTCGCCGTGCTCGTGGCGGGGGCGCTCGTCCTCGGCTTCATGCGCGTGACCGCGAGCCGCTACCGTGACATTCAGCGCGGCCTCGACGAGGTCCAGCTCGGCGTCTCGGAGAACCTCGAGGGCGTGCGCGTGCTGCGCGCCTTCCGCCGCGAGGAAGCGGAGCGCGAGGCCTTCTCGGCCACCGCGACCACCGTCCGTGACCGCCAGGTTGCCACGGGTGACATCTCCGCCCTCGTGAACCCGCTCACCTATCTGGTTGTCAACTGCGGACTCATCGCGCTTCTGTGGTTCGGCGGCCTGCAGGTGAACGTCGGCGGCCTCACGCAGGGCCAGCTCGTCGCCCTGGTGAGCTACGTCAGCCAGGCGCTCGTCGAGCTCCTCAAGCTCACGAACCTCATCGTACTCCTCGCCAAGGCCTCCGCCTGCGCCAAGCGCATCAACGAGGTCTTTGAGACCTCGCCCACCCTCACGGACGGCACGCTCGACGCCGAGCCCGCCGCGGACGCGCCCGCGCTCGCCTTCGACGACGTGAGCTTCTCCTACCCCGGCGCCGCCGGCGACGCCCTCTCCCACGTGAGCTTCTCGCTCGCTCCGGGCGCCACGCTCGGCGTGATCGGCGGCACGGGATCGGGCAAGTCCACGCTTGCGAGCCTCGCCCTGCGCTTCTACGACGTCACGGACGGCGAGGTCAAGGTCGGCGGCAGCGACGTGCGCATGCTCACGCGCCACACGCTGCGCCGCCAGGTCTCGCTCGTGGAGCAGGGCGCCACGCTCTTCTCGGGCACCATCGCATCCAACCTGCGCTGGGGAGACGCGGATGCCAGCGAGAAGGACCTCGAGGCCGCAATCGCCACCGCGCAGGCCACGGGCGTAGTCGCCGGCAAGGAGGGCGGACTCGAGTCCGAGGTCGAGCAGTTTGGCCGCAACTTCTCCGGCGGTCAGCGCCAGCGCCTCACGATCGCGCGGACCCTCGTGCGCCGACCGCGCGTCCTCATCCTTGACGACGCCTCCTCGGCCCTCGACTTTGCGACGGACGCCGCGCTGCGGCGCGCCATCGCGCGCGACTGCGCGGGAACGGCCGTGATCACCATCTCCCAGCGCGTTACCGCCGTGCGCCATGCAGACCAGATCCTCGTGCTCGACGGCGGGTACCAGGTGGGACTGGGAACCCACGAGGAGCTGCTCGAGGGCTGCCCCGTCTACCGGGAAATCTGCGAGTCCCAGCTCACCGCAGAGGAGGTGGCACGATGAGCGAGAAGAACCTCGGACGCCAGGACGACACCGTGCGCCGCGTGCTCGCGCTCTTCTCGGACAGGCGCGGCTCGCTCGCGGCGGCTGCGGTGCTCACGGTCGCCGTGGTCGTGGGCACGCTCGCGCTGCCCGTGCTCTCGGGGCGCGCCGTGGACTGCGTGGTGGGCGTGGGCCAGGTGGACCTCACCGACCTTGCGCGCTCGCTCGCCTGGATCGCCGTGACCCTCGGCGTCACGGCGATCTGCCAGTGGGCGCTCACCGCCGTCACCAACCGCCTCGCCTTTGGCGCCGCCCTGACGCTGCGCCAGCGCGCCTTCGACCACCTGCAGGAGCTCCCGCTCTCCTACATCGACTCGCACGGCCACGGAGATCTGGCCGCGCGCATCGTCACCGACGCGGACATGCTCACCAACGGCCTGCTCATGGCCTTCCAGCAGCTTCCCGTCGGCGTGCTCACGATCGTGGTCACGCTCGTCTTCATGTTCGCGCTCAACCCGGCCATCGCCGCCGTGGTCGCCCTGCTCACGCCGATATCCATCTTCACGGCGCGCTTCATCGCCACGCACAGCGCGCGGCACTTCTCCGGTCAGACGCGTTTGCGCGGCGAGCTCACGGCCTACGTGGAGGAGATGGTCGGCGGCATCTCCGCGATTGAGACCTTCGACATGGCAGAGGCGGTCCACGTGCGCTTTGCCGAGACGGACGCGGCGCTCGGGCAGGAGAGCTTCAAGGCAGTGTTCTTCTCGTCCTTGGTGAACCCCACCACGCGCTTCGCAAACGCCCTGGTGTACGCCGCAATCGGCATCTTTGGCGCCTTCGTGGCAATGGGAGGCGGCATCACCGTGGGCGGGCTCTCGGCCTTCCTGGGCTACGCGGACCAGTACGCCAAGCCCTTCAACGACATCTCCGGCGTTGCCACGGAGCTGCAGAACTCCGTTGCCTGCGCCAAGCGGCTCTTTGCCCTCCTGGACGTGCCGGCAGAGGAGCCGGACGCGGCGGGTGCCGTCATGCTGGCGGAGCCCCGCGGCGAGGTCGACCTGGATCATGTGGCGTTTGGCTACGACGCGAGACGCCTCGTGCTGCGCGACGTTGATCTCGACGTAGCGCCCGGCCGGCGCATCGCCCTCGTGGGCGAGACGGGCTGCGGCAAGACCACGCTCATCAACCTCATCATGCGCTTCTACGACGTGAACTCCGGCGCCGTGCGCGTGGACGGCAGCGACGTGCGCGACCTCACGCGCGAGAGCCTGCGCGCGGGCTGGGGCATGGTGCTGCAGGACACGTGGGTCCGTCGTGCCACGGTGCGCGAGAACGTGAGCATGGGCCGTCCGGACGCCACGCTCGAGGAGGTCCGCGCCGCCTGCCGCGAGGCATACGCCGATGACTTCATCATGCGCCTGCCCCAGGGCTACGACACGGTGCTCGACGGCTCCGCCTCGCTCTCCGCGGGCCAGCGGCAGCTTTTGTGCATAGCGCGCGTCATGCTGGCGCGCCCGGCGATGCTGATTCTCGACGAGGCCACCTCGAGCATCGACACCCGCACCGAGCTTTTGGTCCAGCGCGCGCTGGCACGCCTCATGGAGGGCCGCACGAGCTTTGTGGTGGCGCACCGCCTGTCCACCGTGCGCGACGCCGACCTCATCTGCGTCATGGCGAACGGCGTGATTGCCGAGCGCGGCACCCACGACGAGCTGCTCGCTGCGGGAGGTCGCTACAAGCGCATCTACGAGGCGCAGTTCGCCCCGACGGAGTAGCTACAGGCCGCGCTCCCGCAGGCGGGAGTCGATCTCCTTCAGCGTGATGCGCGCGGCGAAGAGCTGTCGGTACGTGGCGGTCTTCGCCTTGCCGGCGGCGGCCAGCTCGTCCATGCGCGCCTTCGTGGCCTCGAGCTCACCCCTCACTCCAGCGGCAAACTCGTCGTAGGCGACCAGGCGCGCCGCGTCGTCCCGTCCGCCCATCAGAGGTTTGACCCGTTCCAGCCAAAGCTCGACGACGTGCCGTAGCGGATGTAGAGGCGTTCCGCATCCACGCCGAGCTCACGGCAGACGATGGGCGTGACCTCCTTGGTGAAGCGCTCCCACACGGCGTCGGGCACCTCGCTGCGAGCGAACGAGCTCACGTCGACAAGCGCCGACGGGGCGGAATCGTCGCCGGCAAAGTAGATGGGAGTCTCGCCCTCGAAGAGGCACATCAGCCATGCCTCGGACTTGCCGGGCACGACCTCGATCGCCCTGCCGTACGCAGCCTTCAGCGTCTCGCGCGCAGCAGGCGTGATGGGGGCGGAGCAGTAGGTGTGAACGACGGGCATGGCGGGCTCCTCTCGTTAAAGATTCTAGGGTGCACCCATTGTCACACGATGCTGCCAGCGGCGCATGCGGTGTCGGCGAATTATTGTCCGGTCCCCCTCATAACCTATTCTCAGTCGACGGAAGCACCGTCGCCACGTCATCTGGGCTGGGAGGCCATCATGTACGAGCCGTCACGACACGTTTCCACGTTCTACGTCGCCGGGTTCCAGTATTGGGACGGGGCAACCGTCATCGGGGAGCTTGCATCCGGCATGCAGCTCGACCTTGTCGCCGAGCGGGACAACCCGCACGACCCCGAGGCAGTCGCCATCCGCTGGAGGGGCGTCAAGCTGGGCTATGTCCCCGCCGACGAGAGCGGGCTCATCTCGGCGCTCGCCTTCTACGGTCACGCGGACGTCCTCGAGTGCCGCATCCTCAAGGCGGACCCCACGCGCAGTCCTTGGCACCAGCTCATGGTCGGCGTCTACATCCGCGACGCTCGATAGGCGGCGCAGGAGCTCAAAGGAGGCGTCTGCACAAGTTTTTGACATGGGGTCTGTATCATGAGCGGGCCGTAATGCCCCTGTCATGGAAAGAAAAAGATGCTCGCCCTCCTGATAGCCCTTGTGCTGGTCGCCGCCGTTGTCGGCATCGTCGTTACCACGCTTCGCTTCGCGCGCCAGAACGGTCGTCCGCGTGCGGGCCAGATCTGCTGGCTTGCCGTTCCCCTGCTGGTGCTCGCCGGTCTCGCAACCCTCTGCGTCCTGGGGCTCTATCAAGGTGGCCCGGTCGAGCCGATCGTCTTGGTCGCCGCCGCCCTTGGCAGCTCGCAGGTCGTGCTCCGCCGAGAGCGCATTCTCGCCGACGTCACCGCATGGGGCGAGAAGCGCGGCTGGTCACAGCCGCAGACGCACACGCGCTTCACGGCCGTCGCCCTGCTCGCCGGCGCAGTGCTCGGGCACCTCGCCGTCGAGCTCCCGTACAACTACGAGATCATCTGGATGGCGCCGCAGTACGCGTTGCTCCAGGTGCTCATCATCCTGCTCGCAATCGGCGTTCTCCACTTCCTCTTCCAGCGCCGGGGCGCAGGTATGTTCGTGGGCGCGTGTCTCTGCTTTGTGATCGGTCTCGCCCAGTTCTTCATCGCGAGCTTCAAGTCCGCTGCCATCCTGCCCAACGACCTCTTCGTCCTCGGCACCGCCGCCGCCGTGAGCGGCGGCTACACCTATGCCATTGGTGGCGGTGTGGTGCTGGGCCTCGCTGCTCTGCTGCTCGCCGCGGCTGTCGGCTCCCTCGTCACTCCGGCCCCCGTGGCGTCGCGCGGCCGCCGCGTCGCGGCCAACCTCGGCTGCTCCGCCGCCCTTCTCGCCACACTCGTCGCCCTGGTCACCGTTCCGAGCTACTTTGACACCCTTGGCGTCCAGATGAAGTACTGGTACTCCCTTGACTACTATCGCAAGCAGGGCTTCATCACCTCCTTCATCGCCGTCGCCCAGGACCTGCCGATCGACGTGCCCGAGGGTTACGACAAGGATGACGTCTCCAAGCTCGAGGCCTCCTACGTCGAGCGCTATGACGAGGACGAGGGAGCCTCCGAGGAGCGCGCAGCTGCCGAGGGGCAGTTCGACGCGGAGCGTCCCAGCGTCATCTGCATCATGAACGAGTCCTTCGCGGATCTCTCCGAGCTCGACGGCGCCTCCTGGGGCTACGACGGCCCGTCGTTCGTAGGGTCGGCTGACGATGCGCTCGCGCAGGGCAGCCTCAACGTGTCCGTTCTCGGAGGCGGCACCTGCAACACGGAGTTCGAGTTCCTCACCGGGGTGTCGCTCGCCTACGTCGGCGACGGCAAGTATCCCTACTCCCTCTACGACCTCTCCGTGGCGCCGAGCCTCGCCCGGCAGTTCTCCGACCTTGGCTACGAGACTACCGCCATGCACCCCAACTACGCGACCAACTGGAACCGCGATCGTGTCTATGAGGCGCTGGGCTTTGACGAGTTCCTCTCCATCGACGACTTCGCCGGGGACGAGGTCTACCACAGCGGCGTCTCGGACGCAGCCACCTACGACAAGTGCCTGGAGCTTCTCGAGAACAGCGACGAGCCGCAGTTCATCTTCGACGTCACCATGCAGAATCACTCCGGCTACGACCAGAACAACCTGGGAGACGTGGAGCAGTACCACGTGGACGGTCTGAGCGACTATGACAACGCGCGGCTCTCCGAGTACCTCGCCTGCATCGACGAGTCTGACCGTGCGCTCGAGGAGTTCCTGGACGAGCTCGAGGAGCTCGACCGCCCCGTGGTCGTGGTCTTCTTTGGCGACCACCAGCCTGCCCTCTCCACGATTCTGGAGGCCGCGCTCAACGGCGAGCAGGTCTATGACGAGAGCGGGAACGCAATCGCCGGCGGTACCGGCGGCGGGGACGCATCCGGGGACGCGGAGGCCACGCTCGAGACGTATCGCTCCAGCTACCTCATCTGGGCGAACTACGACGTTGCGGGGTGCGCGCAGGACGGACGGGAGCTCGACGCAAGCCCAGCATACCTCGGTGCCCTAACGGCCGGAATGATCGGAGCCCCCCTCACGGACTTCCAGAAGGCACAGCTTGCCATTCGAGAGGACATGCCCGCCGTGAGCCTGCTGGGAACCGCGCTCGCCGACGGCACGTGGGTGTCGGCCGATGACGGGGACGCGCTCCCCCAGGCCTATGCCGACCTCGCACAGATCACCTATCTCGAGTTCGCAAGCAAGCTGAGATAGGGCTATTCCCCGTTGGCGTCTCGGCGTTCCACGAAGAAGCGCCCGCGCTCCCACCAGAGCGTGCGCCAGACGTTCGGAGCCACCTCGACGCGCCACCCCTCGACGAGGCTGCCGTTCTCCCAGCGGCCCCACTCCTGCTGCGCGCCGCACGAGAGCACCGGGAAGCGCCTCGTGCCGTCCCAGTCGATCTCCGTCGGTCGCACGACGCCCGCAGAATCCACCGCACAACTGACCTTGACGTAGACTCGACGGTCGTAGCGCGGTATGCCGCAGGTGCCGCCGAGCCTTGCCATCGCGTCCGCCCCCTTCCTAGAACAGGTGTGCCCATTCTAGGAGGGGGGCCGGACACAAACTTCGCCATCCAAGGCTCGACTCGTGTTGGCCCTACGCCGCGCTCACGGGGATCTCCACGTCGCCCACCGTCACGCTGACGATGTCGCCCACGGTCACGATGCGGTCGTAGGTCGTCGCCTTGGAGACGGTGCTCGTGCCGTCACCGCGCTTCGCCGAAGAACCGTTGGTGTCCGTAGCGTCGAACGTCGTCCCATCCGCAAAGGTCACGATCACGGGGAGGCCCATCACGGCAGCCTGCTCGGCCAGAGCCTCGTCGCTCACCTCACCGGGAAGCGCGAGATCGCGCGTCTGCCGGTCGATCGTGTAGTCCACCGTGACGCCGAGGGAAGACACCGCCACGGCGTCGATCGTGACTGCCGAGCCCAGCCACGTCGTGCTCTGGCCCGCCGGCAGGTCAACGGTCGTATCCACGTAGTTCATCTCGAACTTGAGGTTCCAGTCACCGGCCGCCAGCGTCTTGAATTCCCCCTCATCGGTGAAGATCTCGAGCTTGCTCATGGAGAAGCGCGCCGTGCGTCCCACGATGCCCGCGTCGTTCCACGTCTGCACCCCCATGACCTGCACGAGCTGCAGCGTGTTGTCACCGGGGTCGGCATCGTAGAGCCGGACGAGACCGCCGCCGCCCATCGTGCCGTCCACGCGCAGGAACGCGTCCCCCACGTAGGTCAGCTTGCCGCCCCCGTGAAGCTCGAGCCCCTCGAGCGCTGCGGGGTCGTCGAACTCAATCGAGTAGGCCACGGCGTAGTTGAACCGGTCGCCCACCACGGCCTCGGCCGTCACGGTGACGCCGTTGGAGGTGGCGCTCGCACCGATCGGATGGCCGACCTCGTTCAGGAGCTCGGTCTGGGCCGGCGCGCCGCCGAAGACGTCGGAGAGCACGTCGGCCGGGTTGGGCAGCACGCCCGCCGCAACGGCGACGGTGCCGCCCCCGCCAAGGGCGAGCGCCAGGGCGAGCCCGGCGGCGACGCGCGCCCAGCGGCGGACGCGGCGCCTGGGATGGCGCACGGGCATGGTCAGGACCTCGGCAGGGGCCGCAGGCCGCGCGCTCTTCTCGGCCTCCCTCAGGGCCTCGACCATGCGGGACTTGGCCTCGTCGGGAAGGCGCAGGCCGTCCATTGATGCGGTGTAGCTATCAAGCGGGGAAGTCATCGTAGTCTCCCTTCAGGTCGTCTCTGAGCCTTGTGCGGGCGCGACTCAGGCGCTGGCGCACGGCCTCGTCGGTGGCACCCACGATCCGGGCGACCTCGCGCGTGGGGTAGCCCTCGTAGTAGTGCAGGTAGACCGCCTCTCGCTGCGGGAGCGGGAGCGCCATCACGGCAGCGAGCACGCGGTCGTCGCGCTGCCGGAGTTCACCCTCCCCCGGCCCCTCCGCCGCAGCGGGCTCCGGCACGGAGTCGAGGTCCGCCTCGCGGTGCGCACTGCGATCCCGCAGCAGGTTCCTGCAGGCGTTCGACGCCACGCGGACGACCCACGCGCGCTCGTGGCCGGAATCACGGAACGGCTCATCGCGGTAGATGAGCTTCACGAGCGTGTCCTGGCAGACGTCCTCGGCGTCGGCCGTCGAGCGCAGGTAGGTGTAACAAACGCGCAGGACAAGGTCAGCGTAGTCGCGCACGAGCCGCTCGGGGTCGCGGTCGGGCGCGCTGTGCGAGCAAGCCATAGGCAGCCTCCTCTCGTGGTTCGTCAAATGTCCCTCGGGACCGCAGCTGCCTTCCCCTCACCTAGTACACACGGGAAGTGACAGTATGTGACAGGGAAGCTCGAGAGGAACGGGACCCCCGTTGACCGGACCCCCTACAGACAAGAAAGCAGGCCAGACAGTTCACTGTCTGGCCTGCATCATTGATGGTGGGCGTTACAAGATTTGAACTTGTGACCTCTTCCGTGTCAGGGAAGCGCTCTCCCCCTGAGCTAAACGCCCTTATGTGATGCACTGCTGGGGACCGCAGCGCGAGGGATATAGTAGCAAGGAACCCGTCTGGAGCGCAAGCACAATTTTGAGATTGCCGCACTTTTTCGAGAATCCCTACTTCTGGCCCGCGTCGTCCTTCTCGGCTGCCTCCTTCTTGGCGGCAGCGGCTGCCTTGCCGGCGGCGATGCGCGCCTGGACGTCGGACTCGCCCGCCCTTGCGCCGGAGCCGGACACGACGACCTTCTTGGCCTTGGGCTTCACAGTAACGCCGCCGCGCGCGGCCGCACGCTTGCCGGAGCCCCGACCGGTGACGAACCCCTTGATGCGCTTGCGGACGCGCTTCCAGCGCCTGTTGAGGCTCTCGCCGCTCTTGGAGCGCATGCCCATGCACGGGGCGGCGATGAGGACCGGCAGCAGGTACTCCACCGCGCGCCAGATGACAAAGCCGGCCGTGGTGTGGACGCCGTACATGCCCTGGAAGAGGATCGCAAAGCCGACCTCGGCACCACCCGCGCCGCCCGGCAGCGGGACCGCGTTGATCAGCAGCTCGAGCATGGAGCCCGAGGCCAGGCAGATCAGGAAGTCCGCCGGCTCGCCAAAGGCGCGCAGCACGAACCACGGGAGCGCGTACATGCAGCCGAGCTGCAGCAGCGTCACCGCCATCGTCATGAGCATCTCGCGGACGTTCTTGGCGGAGCGCTTGAAGGCGGCCGAGAACTTGACCACCTGCGTGTTGACCATCTCATACCACTGCTCGTACTTCTCGTCCTTGAGCCAGCCGCGGCGGTTGGCAAAGCGCAGCGCCCAGTTGCCGATCGCCACCACCGGCTTGGGGAACAGGCACAGGAAGAGCATCGCGCCCACCTGCACCACCTTGAAGCCAAAGAGGAAGAGGCCGATCAGCGTGACGTCGCCGAAGGTCTCGTAGAAGTAGCCGCCGCAGAAGACGAGCATGATGGCGGCGAAGACGCCCTCGCCGGCCTCGTAGAGCACCGTGCGCGTGAAGTTGAGGGCGCTCGCCTCGCCAACCGAGAGACCGGCTCGCGTGAGGCGGTAGATCTGGGCGGGCGGGGCGCCGGCACTGTTGGGCGTCAGGCGCATGAAGAAGACTCCGGACGCCTCAACGCTCATGAGGTCGCGGATGCCCACGGGGTTGTCCGGGTCGGCGATGATGGAGAGCGCGTAGGCCACCACGCCAAAGACGTAGTAGAACAGGAAGCAGATGACACCGGCCACGACCCAGGCGAGGTCAACGCCCGCAAGCGACGTCACAAACTCGTCAACCTGCCCGGAGAAGACCAGGTAGGCCGCATAGGCAATGGCAACGAAGCCAAGGAAGAAGAAGGTCTTGCGCACCTGCCCCAGTGACTTCTTGTCAGCGGCGCTGTCCTCGGGCGAGACCGTCCGCACGGCAGAGACCTTCAGCGGGACCTTCTTGGCCCTGGCCGCCGCGTTGGCCTTCTTAGGGCTCTTCTCGTCTGCTGCCACGTGCGCTCCCGTCGCGTGCGTCATCGGTACAGTCAGCTAAGTGTAACGCGACGGCGAGAATAACGCCCGCCCGGCGCTCGCCAACGGCAAGACTACGACAATTCTTCGTCTCTCCAGCCCTTGGCGACGTCCACCCAGCCGCGCGCGCCGGAGAAGCGCTCCAGCTCGTCGAGGGTGAGCTCGATGGCGGAGTTGGAGCTGCCCGCGGCGGGCCACACCGTCTCGAAGCGGCGCAGCGACTCGTCGAGAAACACGTCCACCCCGGGCTCCACGCCAAACGGGCAGACGCCGCCCACGGCATGACCGATGAGCTGCTCCGCCTGGTCTGCGGAGAGCATCTTGGGCTTGGTGTGGAACGTCGCCTTAAACGCCTGGTTGTTGACGCGGGCGTCGCCGGCGAAAAGGATGAGTGTGGGCGTCTCCCCCACCATGAAGCTGAGCGTCTTGGCAATGCGCGCGGGCTCCGTGCCCACGGCGGCCGCCGCAAGCTCCACCGTGGCGCTCGACTCCTCGAATTCACGAATGCGCCCCTCGGCGCCGAACTGCGCCAGATGAGCGCGGACTCTCTCTATCGACATGGATCCCCCTTCTGCACGATGCCACCGCCGAGGCAGCGGACCCCATCGTAGAGCACCGCAGACTGGCCGGGGGCCACGCGGCGCACCGGTTCTTCGAAGCGCAACACGGTGCCGTCGAGCTCCGCCCCTCGCAGCTCGCCCGTGTGGCGCGTTCGTACGAGGTAGCGTCCGGCCGCCGGCGCCTCCCCGGAGATCCAGCGCACGTCGTCGAGCGCCACTTCGTGCGTGAAGAGCGCCGGGCTGTCATGGTCGGCCGTCACGTACACCACGTTCTTCTCGACGTCCGTGTCCACGACGTAGCGGGCCGGGCCACCGCCCAGGTCCAGGCCGCGCCGCTGCCCCACCGTGAAGAGGAAGGCACCGTCATGCCGGCCGAGCACGCGACCGGTCTCCCACTCCACCACATCACCCGCGCGGCGCTCCAGCGTGTCGAGCAGGAACGTCCGGATGCCAACCGGGCCCACGAAGCAGATGCCGTCGGAGTCCGGCTTGTTCTCCACGCCCAGGCCGCGCTCCGCGCACATGCAGCGCACCTCGGCCTTGTCGCGTATCTCGCCCACGGGAAGGAGTGCGCGCGCGAGGGCCTCCTCCCCCACGCGCCAGAGAAAGTACGTCTGGTCCTTGTGCTCGTCGAGCGCGCGCAACAGGCGGACGTGCCCGTCATCGCCGCGCGCCACGCGTCCGTAGTGGCCCGTGGCCACGTAGTCCGCCCCCGCCGCGAGCGCCCGCTCGAGGAACGTCCCGAACTTCACGGTCTGGTTGCACATGACGTCCGGGTTGGGCGTGTAGCCGTGCGCGTAGGCGTCCACCAGATAGTCCACCACGGTGGCCTTGTACTCGGCCTCGCAGTCCCAGACCTCGAGGTCGATTCCCAGCGTCACCGCCACGCGCTCCGCGTCCGCGAGCTCACGTGCCCACGGGCACTTGAAGCCCGGCAGATCGCGCGACCAGTTGCGCATGTAGACGGCTGTGACGTCGTGCCCTTCCTCTACGAGCAGCGCCGTCGCCAGCGCGGAGTCCACGCCACCGGAGAGACCGCAGTAGACCCGCGCCATCAGCGCCAGCCTCCGGCGAGCGCCGCCATGCCCGCGTCGTCCAGACCCGTGCGACCCATCTCCGCACGCACGGCATCCGCGATGGCACCCGCGGCGTAGTCCACGTCCTCCTCGGTGAGGCCGCGCCCCAGCGTGAGACGCAGGCTCCCCTCCGCGAGGGCGCGCGGCATGCCGATCGCCTCCAGCACGTGGCTCACGCGCATGCGACTGGCCGCGCAGGCAGAGCCCGTACCCGCCGAGACGCCCGCACGCTCGAGCGCGATCACCAGGCGGCGCGCCTCCACGCCGGCGAAGGAGACGTGCAGGAGCCCCGGCAGCCGCCGCTTGGGGTTTCTGGGCCCGGAGACTACGGCGGACGGCACGCGGGCGAGAATTCCCTCGCGCATCCGCTCGCGCAGAGCCGCGAGCCTGCGGCTCTGGTCACCCCGTCGCTCGCAGGCGAGCTCGAGCGCCCGCGCAAGGCCCACGATGCCCGCCACGTTCTCCGTGCCCGAGCGCACGCCTCCCTCCTGGCCGCCGCCGTAGACGAGCGGACGCAGCCGCACGTCCTCGGAGGCCCAGAGCACGCCCACCTGCTTGGGTCCGTAGATCTTTGCGGCGGAGAGCGTGAGCAGGTCCACGCCGAGCGTCGCCACGTTCACGGAGAGCACTCCGGCCGCCTGTGAGGCATCCGAGTGCAGGAAGATGGGGGTGTCCTCCCCCGCCTCGAGCCGGCGCGCCCGCTCCGTCGCCACTACGCGAGCAATCTCGCGCACGGGCTGCACGCAGCCGATCTCCCCGTTGGCGAGCTCGACGGAGACGAGCTCAGTGTCCGGCCGGATCGCACGCGCCACCACCGCCGGGTCCACCAGGCCGTCAGACCCCACGCACACCGTACGGCGCGCGTGCGTGCCGGCGCAGGCGAGCACGCTCTCGTGCTCGATGGCGTCAACCACCACATGGCCCTCCACCGCCGCGAAGGCGAGGTTGTTTGCCTCGGTCGCGCCTGCGGTGAACGTGAGGCAGTCGGGACGGGCCCCGATGAGGCGCGCCACGGTGCCACGGGCGCGCTCCACGTCGTCGCGCACCTCGCGGGCGTGCGCGTAGGGCGCCGACGGGTTCCAGAAGCGCTCCGTGAGGTACGGCAGCATCGCCTCGGCGACCTCCGGGTCGACCGGCGTCGCCGCGGCGTAGTCCAGATAGACCTCGCGCTGGGTCACGCTCCCTCGCCTCCTCTGGTCACGGCCCTGCCGCTCTCGTCCAGGACGATGTTGCCGTCCGCGTCCACCAGGTCCCGCTCCCCACCGATCTTGAGGTTCTCAAAGCGGCTTGAGATGAACTCGTCGTTGTAGTTGGTGTCCACCCACTGCTCGAAGGCGTTGGAGGGCGGCTCGCCGGCGTCGCGCTCCGCCTTGCGGTCAAAGCACGCGAGCGTCATGGCCACGTCGGCCACCAGATACACCGCCACGAGCGTCACGAAGACCGCCTGGCGCCGCGTGGTGGGCATGCCGATCTGGTAGAGCAGGCGCGGCATGACGGCACGGCACCACACCAGGCCCAGCACGCCCCAGGCCGCCAGGAAGCGCCAGGCGACCCACTGCGTGATGTGGTCGGGCAGGTGCAGATAGGTCCAGGACTCGGCGTCGAAGAACGTGGACATGGACCAGCCCGCAAACTGCTCGAGCACCCCGCCCACCACCGCGGAGACGAGAAACACCTGCCAGCCGGCGGCGCCACGGGAGCGGAGGAAGAAGCTCAGCCAGGTGAGCAGGATCGCCCCCAGGCCGTAGAGGGGCGAGAAGGGCCCCCACACGAGCCCGACGCGGCTCTCGGTGAGGCCCGCGCTCACGAGCATCCAGGCCTCCTCGATGAGAAGTCCCGCCATCGAGCCGAGAAAGAAGATGATGACCGCCTGGTACCAGCCAAGACGCAGGTGGTCGAGGTACTCATCGATCGCCTCGTTCGAGGCATGCCAGCGCGCGAAGAGGCGGCCCAGGCCGCGCATGCGCTCCGCCCGGGCAAGCTCGCGCTCGAGGACGTCCTCGGACTCCTCCAGCGCGCTCTCGGCGAGCTCGACCTGCTCCTCGCCCAGACGGTCGCCGCGCGAGAGCCACTCCCAGAAGAAGACGACCACGCGCACGAACCCCTGTATCACGGCAAAGAGGAACGCCACGAAGATGAGGGAGAGGAACATGTGCTCAGCGACTCCTTGGAAGACGACAAGAACGCTCGACAAGCATAGCAAAAGGGCCGGTCAAAAGACCGGCCCTCGAGAGTTTCTGGAGCGGGCTACGGGGTTCGAACCCGCGACCTCAACCTTGGCAAGGTTGCGCGCTACCAACTGCGCTAAGCCCGCGACGCAAGGAGTAACTATACGGGAAGAGCCGCCCGAGCGCAAGCGAGAATTTGCGTCGCAGCGCCACGTTCTTCTCGCCCGTCCCTGTCCTGCCCCTCAATATCCCTCTCAGCGCAAACTGTCGCTTATTACCGTTCGCAACCATAAAATCCGACCGACAAGGCGTCAAAACCGACGGTCTGCGTGTAGGGGGGCTAGGCGTGTGGGGCAGGCGGAGGAGAGCGCACAAAAAGGGCGCCCCGGAGGGCGCCCGTCACAGTCTGGAGGCGAAGCCCGGATTCGAACCGGGGGTCAGGGCTTTGCAGGCCCGTGCCTTACCACTTGGCCACTTCGCCGTATGAAAAAGGCCGAGAGGCTCGGCCCGGAGCTTCATGGAGCGGGCTACGGGGTTCGAACCCGCGACCTCAACCTTGGCAAGGTTGCGCGCTACCAACTGCGCTAAGCCCGCAAAAGCAGAGAATACTATACGGGCCGCGCGCGCCCGGCGCAAGCCTCATTCCGAAAACGGGTGAAGAAATCGTGAAGACGCAGCGTCCGCCTCACGCCACCCCCTGCGTCTCGGGACGCACCAACTTGACGAGACGAACCACCGTGCCCTCGCCCGTCCGCTTGAGCGAGATGCTCACGGAGTCCACGAGCAGCCGCATGAGGCGGATGCCGCGGCCGCGCTCGGCAAAGGCACCCGTCTCGGGCAGCTCCTCGTCGTCCGCGACCTCGAAGCCGCAGCCACAGTCGGAGACCTCCACGACGACCCGGTCCGGATACGCCGCCACGGTGACGAGCACGCCGCCCTCGCATGTGTGGTCGACGGCGTTGCCAAGGGCCTCCCCGCAGGCGAGCGTCATGTCAAAGACCTCGTCGGCCGAGAAGGGCAACGTGGACAGGAGCTCTCCCACGCGATTGCGGGCCTCCGAGAGCGCGGCGGCGTCGACCCGCAGCGTCATGCGACGCAGCGGGAGCACCGACGGGTCGAGGCTCGTGACGCGCGGGCGCGCCTGCGCGCGGCGGACGGGCATGTAGTCGAGCATGCGCATGCGCCGCAGCGCGAGGTAGACCTGATCGGACACGTTGATGAGTGAGAGCAGCCCCCCGCGGTCGCGCATGCGCCGCAGCTCCGTGAGGATGAGGCCCAGGCCAGCCGAGTCCACGTAGCCGACGTCTGCCATGTTCACGAAGATGCGCCGACAACCCGCCGAGATGAGGCGCTCGATGCGCCGTCTCACGGCGGAGACCGTCGTGACGTCAAGGTCGCCCTCGACGGGAACCATCGCTATGTTGACGTTTGCGGACATGTGGTCCTTATTCCCCACGCGACCGCGCGCCTAACGCCCCGCATCGTCCTTCTCGGCGGCAGTCCCGCCGATCTCGTCGAAGCGCAGGGCAACCATGGCGACGTCGTCTTCGAGCCGGTTGCCGGTGAAGTCGTCGAGCGTGACCAGCAGGCGGCCCACAAAGCCCTCGAAGGTCTTTCCATCCGCGGACTCCCGCATCACCGCCTCGCGCAGGCCGTCCTCCCCGAAGAAGGCCCCGTGCTCGTCGCGCGCCTCCGTCGTGCCGTCGGTGTAGAGCAGCAGGACGTCCCCCTCGGCGAGCTGGGCGAGGCCGTCCTGGTACGCGATGTCGTGGAAGGCACCCACCACGCCGGACTGCACGTCGAGGGCAGAGATCTGACGGGCGTCCGCGCTCACCATCAGGGCGGGCGGATGGCCCGCCGAGCAGTAGCGGATCGTGCCCTCGGCAAGGTCGATCAGGCCTACGAAGAGCGTCGCGAAGGTCTCGAGGCGCGAGAACCCGAGCAGGAACTCGTTGAGCGAGCGCACCATCCGGGCGGGCGCGAGGCCCTCCCAGGCGTAGGCGCCGAGCGCCGTCTTCACGGCAGCCGAGACCGAGGCCGCCTCGACCCCCTTGCCCGAGACGTCGCCCATGATGACGCAGGCGCGACGGCCCGGCAGACGGATCAGGTCGTAGAAGTCGCCGCCGACCGAGGCCGTGGCCGTAGCAGAGGAATAGACAGCTTCGGCGGTGATGCCGTCGACGTCCTGAAGCTCGTTTCTCATGCCAGTCTGCAGAGCCTGCGCGATGCGCTTGTCCTGCTCGCGCGCCTCCTCGCCACGGACGATGTCGCGCACGTCCACGGCAAGGTCCGCAAGGAACTCCGCCTCGAGCTCGTCGAGGGGCTCGGCGCCGTCCGGGCGCAGCAGCATCGCAAAGCGTCGCGTGCCCACGGGCTCGCCCAGGTCGAGAAGGGCGCCGACACACGGCTCCCCCAGCTCGCGCAGCATGACGGAGAGCTCGGACTCGGGCGGTATCGGCACCACGGCAACCCCGTCGGTCTCGTGGGGCCCCGTGAGCGCGCCAAGACGCACCGGGAGCTCCCGGGGGCCGTTGAGCGGCAGGTCCGCGACGATGAGGCCCTCGTCGCCCCCCTCGCCCACCCTGACGAGCGCCGCGTCGAGCTCATCGGCTACCTCGCGCAGGACGTCGCCCAGGTGCTCGAGGGTTCCCTCCTCCGCGCCAGTAGTCGCGGCGTCAAGCAGCTCCTCGCGCAGCTCGGTCTCGAACGAGGCGAGCTGGTCGGCGCGCTGGGACCTGAGCGCGGTGAAGGCGCTCGCGAGCTGGACGGAGAGGTAATGGGCGACCGAGTCGAGCAGTCGGGCGTCCTCCTTGGGCAGCGGGTGCAGCCGCCGCCACCCCACCTCGATGATCGCGATGACGTGACCGCCAAACCACACGGGAACCACCATGAAGCTCGTGAAGGGCGGCAGCATGGAGGACCTCACGCGAAGCATCTCATGGGTCTCCTCGTTCACGACGTCTCGCGTCGTGAGGCGTCCCTGACGCAGCGAGTCCGCGTCCGGCGCCACCACGCGAAGACGCATGGTCCTGCCGTCACGCACCGCAACGCGCTCGATGCTGCGCCCGAACGGCATGAAGCGCGCCGGTCGGTCGTCCAGGATCGAGCTCGAGACGCCGCGCAGCCTGAAGCCGTCCGACTCGGAGAGGTAGACGAGGGTGCCGTCCGCCTCCATGGTCTCCGTGATCTCCTCGAGCACGCGGCCAAAGAGCGCCTGTAGGTCATCCGCGTCGATGGTGTCCAGGACGATGTTCAGCGTACCCGAGAGCCGGTGGTTGGCCCGCCGCAGGTCCTCGAGCATCCGTTCGGTCTCGCGGTCCGCGAGCTCGGTGGCCTCCATGGGGAGCGCCAGCAGGAGGTACGTCTCGCCCGGTGCACGCACGGTGTCGCAGCGTACGCGCATCGCGACGGGTCGGCTTGTAGCAGAGGCGCAGGTCGTCTTGGCCGCCGTCCCGTCCACCGGGAAGGGCAGGGCCTCGGGCGAGAAGGGCCCGAGGGAGGCATCTGCGTCCGAGGAGGGAAAGAGCAGGCGGACGTCGGTGCCGACGAGTCCTGCGGGGGCGCTGAAGAGCTCCGAGGCCTCCTCGTTGGCGAGCAGCACGCGCCCGGAGCCGTCAAAGACGAGCACGGCCTCGCAGGTGAGCTGCAGCAGCTTTGAGAGCGTACCGACGACGCTTCCCTCGCCGATGCCCTCGACGCGCCTGCTGAGCCCGCGCTGTGCCATGTCCGCCCCCTTCCTGCGGTCCTTCTCGGTTAGCGTACCACGGCCGCGTGGGGAAGCGTCGTTGGGGCGGCTTTCTTGGAATCGCCGTCCTTGTCATGAGATGCTCTATAAATCGTCCCCCTTGCCGCCGGGCGCTCCAGGAAATCCCGACCTTGCAGTCAGCGCGTCTAAAAACGAGGGGCCTTGGCGAGAATTAATCTGAAAATCAAGGGGTTTGTCCGATCCGAGGTCCTTCTCGCCAAACAAGTGCGGCGATTTCTAGAACAGCTCGAGACAAGAGCAGGGATTCCCGGACAAGCGCTGCATACGAAAACGGACCCCTCTCGGGGTCCGTCTGCTTTCGTGGTGTCGGAGGCGGGACTTGAACCCGCACGACCTTTTAGTCAGTCACTAGCACCTCAAGCTAGCGCGTCTGCCAATTCCGCCACTCCGACTTGTCACTGCGCTTTCGCGCAAGGGATAGTATGCACCACTCCCCCATCCGGCGCAAGCCCCAATTTGAAAAATGGCGTCCCCGTGCAAGGACGGGGACGCCAGGCTTCACAGAGCCGAGAAGAACCTCGTGGCTAGAGCTCGATCGAGGTCTCCTTGATCGGGTTCACGGCCGCGCAGTGGCACGCGCAGAAGTGGCCGGGGCACACCTCGCGCAGCTCGGGCTTCGTCTCGGAGCACTGCTTCTGCGCGATCGGGCAGCGCGTGTGGAAGCGGCAGCCGCTCGGCGGGTCGATCGGCGAGGGCGGGTCGCCCGGAAGGATGATGCGCTTGCGGGAGTGCTGGACGTCCGGGTCGGGCACCGGCACGGCCGAGAGCAGCGACTGCGTGTAGGGGTGGTGCGGCTCGTCGTAGAGCGTCTTCCAGTCGGAGTACTCCATGAGGTTGCCGAGGTACATGACGGCGACGCGGTCGGAGATGTGCTGCACGACGGAGAGGTCGTGGGCGATGAAGAGGTACGCGGTGCCAAACTCCGCCTGAAGGTCCTTCAGCAGGTTCAGGACCTGCGCCTGAATGGAGACGTCGAGCGCGGAGACCGGCTCGTCGCAGATGATGAGCTTGGGGCGCAGGGCGAAGGCGCGCGCGATGCCGATGCGCNNATGCGCTGGCGCTGGCCGCCGGAGAACTCGTGCGGGTAGCGGTTGATGTGCTCGGGGTTGAGGCCCACGATGTCGAGCAGGTGACGCACGTGGTCCATGCGCTCGGCCTTGTCGGTCATCTCGCCGTGGATCACGAGGGGCTCGGAGACGATCTCGCCGATGGTCATGCGCGGGTTCAGGCTGGCGTAGGGATCCTGGAAGATGTACTGCATGTCGTGGCGCATCTTCTTGAGGTCCTTGCCCTTGAGCTGGGAGACGTCCTGGCCGTCAAAGATGACGGTGCCGCTCGTGGGCTCGATGAGGCGCATGATGCAGCGGCCGGTCGTGGACTTGCCGCAGCCGGACTCGCCGACGAGACCAAACGTCTCGCCGGGGTAGATGTCGAAGCTGATGTCGTCGACGGCGTGGACGTAGCGCTTGGCCCCGCGGCCAAAGACGCCGGACTCCACGGGGAAGCGCTTGCAGAGGTGCTCGACGTGAAGCAGGGGCTCACGGTTCTCCATCAGGCCTCGCCTCCTTCCTCGGCGCTCGCGGGCGCGGCGCTGCGAGAGTTGGCGGGCGCGTTCTTTGCGACGAACGCGGCGTCGCCGGAGAAGTGGCAGCGCGAGTAGTGACCGGTCTCGGTGACGTAAAGCTCGGGCATCTCCGTGCGGCAGCGATCCGTCGCGTACGGGCAGCGCGGCGAGAACGGGCAGCCGGCGGGGAGATTGACGAGCGAGGGAGGGTTGCCCTCGATCGGGGTGAGGGACTCCTTCTCGTCGCCCGCAGGCTTGGGGATGGAGCGGATGAGGCCCCAGGTGTAGGGGTGCACCGGGTTGTAGAAGATCTCCTCGGCGGTGCCAAACTCCACCGGGTGACCGGCGTACATGACCATGATCTTGTCGGCCACGTCGGCGACGACGCCCAGGTCGTGCGTGATCATCACGATGGCGTTGCCGTTCTTCTTCTGCATCTCCTGCATGAGCTCGATGATCTGGGCCTGGATGGTGACGTCCAGGGCCGTGGTGGGCTCGTCGGCGATGAGGATGTCGGGGTCGCAGGCCAGCGCCATGGCGATCATGACGCGCTGACGCATGCCGCCCGAGAACTGGTGCGGATAGTCCTTGACGCGCTGCTCGGGGTTGGGGATGCCCACCATGTCGAGAAGCTCGACGGCTCGCTGGAGCGCTTGCTCCTTGGAGTAGCCACGGTGGAGGCGCAGACCCTCGCCGAGCTGACGGCCAATCGTGTAGACCGGGTTCAACGACGTCATGGGGTCCTGGAAGATCATGGCGATGTCGTTGCCGCGGATGTGCTGCATCTGCTCCTCGGTCATCTCGAGCAGAGAGCGGCCGCGATAGCGGATGTCACCGCCCTCGATCTTTCCCGGGGGCATGTCGATGAGGCCCATGATCGTCATATGGGTGACCGACTTGCCGGAGCCGGACTCACCCACGACGCCGAGGGTCTCGCCGCGGTCGAGCGTGTAGCTCACGCCGTCGACGGCCTTGACCACGCCGTCCTGGGTGTGGAAGTACATCTTGAGGTCATCGACCTCGAGCAGGTGTGAGCCCTCGGGGACCGGCTGGTTCTTGAGGTCGTCCGCCGGGTCCAGGGCGCGCTTCTTCTTTCCGAACAGTCCCATTATGCGTCCTTCATCTTGACGTCGAGTGCGTCGCGCAGACCGTCACCAAGCAGGGTGAAGGCAAGCACGGTGGTGAGGATGGCGAGGCCCGGCAGAATCATGAGCCACGGCTCGGTCTGCAGGAACTTCTGGCCGTCCTGAATCATGATGCCCCACGACGGGGTGGGCGGCGTGACGCCCATGCCGAGGAACGACAGGGCACTCTCGGTGAGGATGGCGCCGCCGATGTTCATCGTGGCGTAGACCACGATGGAAGCGACCGAGTTGGGGAAGATGTGGCGCGCGATGATTCGAAGGTCGGAGGCGCCCATGGCGCGGGCCGCGTCGACGTAGTCGTTCTCCTTGACCGAGAGGATCGCCGAGCGAAACACGCGCGCGATCGACGGCCATCCCAGGATGCCGATGGCGATGAACACGTTCTGGATTCCCTGTCCGATGACCGCAAGCATCACGATGACGAACAGCGTGTACGGAATGGCGAGGAACATGTCTGCCAGACGCATGATTATCGTGTCCCATATGCCGCCGTAGTAGGCGGCGATGCCGCCCATGACCAGGCCGATGGCCGTGGAGATGAGCGTGGCGACGACGCCGACGGCCAGCGAGATGCGCGCGCCGTAGATAACGCGGACGAGCTGGTCGCGACCAGTCGCGTCGGTGCCGAAGGGGTGTTCGAGCGAGGGCGGGAGCTTGGAGTTTGCCGCGACCGTCGCCGAGTCGATCTCGGTGGGCGAGCCCAGCAGCTGGGGCGCCCAGAGGTCGGCCGTCACCGCGACCACGATGACGAAGATGATCCAGGCGGCGCCGATGAGGGCGAGCTTGTTCTTGCGCAGGCGGTTCCAGGCGTCGCTCCAGAGGGTACGCGAGGGCTTGGAGGCCTCGACCTGCTCGGAGTCAGCCTCGACCACCTCGGCCTGCTGATCGAGCTTGGTGTTCTTGTCTGTCATGTCTCTTCTCCCCTATTCCTTGTCCTTGGGCGCGCCAAAGCGGATGCGCGGGTCAAGGAAGGCATAGCTGATGTCGACGAGCAGGTTGATGATCATGACCACGACCACGATCACGGTGACGCCGCCGAGCACGATGGGCCAGTCGCGCTGCGTGACCGCTCGATAGATCTCATACCCCACGCCCGGCCAGTTGAAGACCGTCTCGGTGAGGATGGCGCCGGCGAGCATGGCGCCAAAGTCGATGCCGATGTAGGTCACAACCGGGATGAGGGCGTTCTTGAGCGCGTGGTGCACGATGACGTCTCGACGGGAGAGGCCCTTGGCCTTCGCCGTGCGGATGTAATCCTGGTTCATGACCTCGAGCAGCTGGGAGCGCATGATGCGCGCGGTGTAGGCGGTGGAGACCGACGCGAGCGTGATAGCGGGCAGGATGTAGTAGACCCACCCCTGGAACTCGGCGTGGCTTCCGCCCGCACCGGAAATGGGGAGATAGAACGCCTCGCCGGTCACGTTGCGGAGGAACACGCCAAAGAAGAGCTGGAGCAGCATGCCGAGCCAGAAGGCGGGCATGGCGACGAGAATCGAGGTGAGAAGTGTCACCAGGACGTCCCAGAACGAGTATTTCTTTATTGCGGAGATCATACCGGCACCGATGCCGACCACCGCCTCGAGGCAGATGGCGACGATGGCAAGGCGCACAGTATAAGGATATTTCGAAGCCAGGATGTCCGACACCTGCATGTTGCGGGTGTAGGAGGTCCCCAGGTCACCCTGGAGCAAATCGCCCATGTAGACGAAGTACTGCTTCCAGATGGGGGTGGGGATGGTGTCGCCGTTCTCATCGTAAAGGGGGCGTCCGTCCTCGTCCGTCTCGATGAGTCCGTTCGCGATACGAATCTGAAGCTCGGTCTCAGGCGTGACCTGCTTGCCGCCGGTGATGATCTTCACGGGATCGCCGGGGACGATGGCCTTCATGGCGAACAGGATGATCGTCACGCCGATGAAGACCGGAATGAACTGCAGGACGCGCTTGAGTATGTACTTTGCCATACGTACAACTCCTGTCATGTGGACGGATCTTCCCTCGTCGGGGCGAGGGACCTAAGCGACGGGACATCGTATGATGTCCCGTCGCCGTGGTGCAACTCTTGGTGAGCTTGGGCCCGGGGCCCGAGCGGGGAGGCTCTACTCCTCCACCAGCTCGCAGGTGCTCAGGTCAGCAAGCTTCTGGGCGTCCATGTAGAGGCCGTCAACACGGTCGGAGCAGACCAGCTGGTGCTTGTAGACGAACAGCGGGATGACCGGCATGTCCGCAGCGATGAGCTTGTCCACCTCCTGGAACTTGGCGATGCGCTCGGCGTCGTCGAGCATGGCGCGGGCCTCGAGCATGCCGGCGTCAACGTCGGCGTTGGAGTACTTGCCGTAGTTGTTGTCGCCACCGGTCACGAACAGCGGGTACATGAAGTTGTCGTAGATCGGGTAGTCGGCGATCCAGCCGAGGCGGCCGACCTGGAAGTCGCCGTTGGGATAGGCGTTGGTGATGATGGAGGCCCACTCGCCCGTGGTGGACGTGGTCTGGATGCCCACAGCGTTCCAGTCGGCCATGACCATCTCCATGACGGTCTTGTGGTCGCCGTCGAGGTTGTAGGTCAGGTCGATGGTGATGCCGCGGTTGCCGTCGGCGTCCGCCGGGTACTTGGCGTCGAGGATCTCCTTGGCGGCCTCGACGTCATAGTGGGAGTCGGCCCACATGTTCTCGGTGTAGCCCGGGACGCCGTTGGGGACGATGCCGCTGGCGGGCTCGCGGGTGCCCTCGAAGACCGTCTCGCAGATGGCCTCGCGGTTGATGGCGAGGGACAGGGCGCGACGCAGGTCGAGGTCCTGAAGCACGGGGTCCTCGAGGTTCAGGAGCAGGTAGTAGGTGGAGAGCTCCTCGCCCGTGAGGACCTGATGGCCCGGCGTGGCGGTGTAGCCGTCCTCGGACTCGCCGTACTGCTCGATGGCGTCGGAGAGCTGGTTGGTGGGAACCTGGGCCACGTCGAGGTTGCCGGCCTGGAACTCGCGGTAGGCGGTCTCGACGTCCTTCTGAATGTTGAAGTGGATGCCGGCGATCTTGGCGGGCTCGCCGTAGGAGTAGTCGTCAAAGCGGACGAGGTTGATCTCCTGGCCGTCCTCCCACTTGCCGTCCATCATGAAGGGGCCGTTGCCCACGGGCGCGTAGAAGAAGGTGTCGAAGTCCTCGAGCGCGCAGTCGGGCACCGGCGAGAGAGCCGGGTGCATGCACACGTAGGGGAAGTCGGCGTAGGACTGGATGAGCTTGACGACGAGGGTCTTGTCGTCGGGGCAGGTGACGCCCGTGAGCTCCTCGGCCTCGCCCTGGGAGAGCTCGGAGTAGCCCTCGATCATGGCGAGGTGGTAGCCGATGGCGGACGGCTTGTCCGGCGAGGTGTTGGGGTTGCAGATGCGCTCCCAGCCCTGCTTGAATGACTTGGAGGTCACGTCGGTGCCATCGTGGAACTTGCCGGCCTTGAGGTGGAAGGTGAACTCGGAGGCGTCGTCGTTGGCCTCCCAGGTCTCGGCGACCAAGCCCACGAGCTCGTTGTTGTCGAAGTCATAGGTGGTGAGGGCATCAAAGAGCTGATAGCCCACCATCATGCCCTGATCCTCCTCGAGGTCATACGGGTCGATGGCGACGGGGTTGTTGATGTAGTAGCTGAGGATTCCGCCCTCGGCGCCCTCGGAGCCACCGGCAGCCGCATCGTTCTTGCACGCGGCAAGAGCGGCGAGCGCGCTCGCGGCGAGGCCACCCTTGACGAAGGTGCGGCGAGTGACACCGCCCATCTTCTGCTGAGCCATACTTATTTCCTCCTCCTGTTGTCGAGGCGGACAACTTCTTTGCCCCGTCCCTCGGTCCATGCCAGAGGTATGCACCACCCCTAGCTTGACAGCAGCTTACTTTACCCGAAAAAAGCGACTCTCGTCTCACCCGACACGAGCCGGAAACGTTTAGGCCCCCAGATGCCGGGGAGACGGCGTCCGGGGGCGCAATCGCTTGGGGTCTGTGGCCCTCCCCTAGCCCAGCATACCGGTGGGGAACGTGAGCGCCATGACGACGACGCAGAGGATGAACACCGCAGTCGTAATCACCGTGAGGCGGTTGAGGTTCTTCTCGAGGACGCCCGAGCCGGTGCCCGAGTTGTAGAGCGAGGACGCGATCATCTCGGAGACGCCGGTGCCCTTTCCGGAGTGCATGAGCACCAAGATCACGGTGAGCGCACCGGAGAGGAACAGCAGGATGGTGAGGATGACGTTGAGCGGGTTCACTGAGGCTCCTTTATAGGTCAAGCTTCATAGCAGTTTGTAATGGTAGCACAATGCGCACCCCCATCCCGTTTAGCGGTTTGGGTTTGTCACAACGTCACGAACGCCTTCCCTCGGACGCGAATCCTGCGGTTTCTCTCGCGCGGCACGATGCTCTCCCGTAATAGTGAACCCAAACCGGAAATTGGTTTGGGTTCACCGCGATGCACCTCCAGGTGCTTTCGCAACCGGAATCCTGCGGTTTCTTTATTCGTATCGCGCATCTGACATCTCCGATGAACCCAAACCGTCAAAAAAAGAGCTTTGAGCGCATGAAAAAAGGGCCCGGACGCGTGTCCGGGCCCCGATGCTACCGTTTCCGGAGCGGTCTTACGCCATGGCGCTCTTGACCATGGCCGCAAAGCTGTCGGCCTTGAGGGAGGCACCGCCGACGAGCGCGCCGTCGACATCCTCCTTCTCGAGGAAGCCCGCAATGTTCTCGGGCTTGGCGGAGCCACCGTAGAGGACGCGGATGCCGGAGGCAATCTCCTCGCCGAAGACCTCGACGAGGGTCGCGCGGATGGCGCCGCAGACCTCCTGGGCGTCGTCGGCCGTGGCGGTCTTGCCGGTGCCGATGGCCCAGATGGGCTCGTAGGCGATCACGTACTTGGAGGGGTCGGTGATCTCCAGGCCCTCGGTGTCCTTCTTGATCTGGTCGACGACAAACTCGACGTGCTTGCCAGCCTCGCGGACCTCGAGGGACTCACCGCAGCAGGAAATGGGCACTATGCCGTGAGCCATGAGGGCCTTGGCCTTCTTGTTCACGTCCTCGTCCGTCTCGCCGAAGTAGTCGCGGCGCTCGGAGTGCCCGATGATGCAGTGGGTGGCGCCCACGGCTTCGAGCATGTCGGGAGCGGTCTCGCCGGTGTAGGCGCCGGACTCCTCCCAGTAGACGTTCTGTGCGCCGAGCGCGAACGGCGCGCTCGTCTGCTCGATGACCTCGGAGACGCCCTTGAGGTCGACGGCGGGCGGGCAGACGACGACGTCGACGTCGCCGGTGCCGTCCTTGAGCTCGTCGGCAAGGCCCTGTGCGAGGACGACGCCCTCGCTGTAGGTCTTGTTCATCTTCCAGTTGCCAGCAATCATCCTCTTACGCATCGAGAAGCGCCTCCACTCCGGGAAGGGCCTTGCCCTCGACGAGCTCCATGGAGGCGCCACCACCGGTGGAGATCCAGCTCATCTTGTCGGCCAGGCCAAACTTGTTGATGGCCGCGACGGAGTCGCCGCCGCCGATGATCGAGGTGCAGTCGGAGTCCGCGATCGCGCGGGCGACGGCCTCGGTGCCGTGGGCGAAGTTGTCGAACTCGAAGACGCCCATCGGGCCGTTCCAGAAGACGGTCTTGGCGGCCTTGACGGCGTCGGCGTAGAGCTTCTCGGTCTCGGGGCCGATGTCCATGCCCTCACGGTCGTCAGGGATGGCGTCGGAGGCGACGACCTCCGGCACGGCGTCCTCGCCGAAGTGGTCGGCGACGCGGTTGTCGATCGGGAGGAGGATCTTGACGCCCTTCTCCTCGGCCTTCTTCAGCATCTCGCCGGCACGCTCGACCCAGTCCTCCTCCTTGAGGGACATGCCGACGGACAGGCCCTGGGCGAGGAAGAAGGTATAGGCCATGCCGCCACCGATGATGAGGGTGTCGGCGGAGTCGATCAGGTGATCGAGGACGCCGATCTTGGAGGACACCTTGGAGCCGCCGACGATGGCAACGAAGGGACGCTCAGGCTCGGCGAAGATCGAGGTCAGGGTATCGACCTCCTTCTCGAGCAGGAAGCCGGCGTAGGCGGGGAGATACGCGGCGGGGCCCACGACAGAGCCCTGGGCGCGGTGCGCGGTGCCGAAGGCGTCGAGCACGAAGATGTCACCGTAGGAGGCGAGCGTCTTGGCGATCTCGGGGTCGTTCTTCTTCTCGCGCTTGTCGAAGCGAACGTTCTCGAGAACGAGAATCTCGCCGTCCTGCAGCGCGTCCACGGCGGCCTTGGCCTTCTCGCCGTAGGTGTCGTCGACGAACTTCACATCATAGCCGGTGATCTCGGCAAGCTTGTCGGCGGCCGGCTTGAGGGAGAACTGGGGCTCGGGGCCGTCGCCCTTGGGGCGGCCGAGGTGGCTCATGAGGATGATCTTGGCGCCCTTGTCCTTGAGGTACTCGATGGTGGGGATGGCGGCGCGGACGCGGGTGTCGTCGGTGACGACGCCGTCCTTCAGGGGAACGTTGAAGTCGACGCGCATGAGAACGCGCTTGCCCGCGACGTCGGCGTCACGGACGGTCTTCTTGGTGAAGGCCATAGTTAGCTCCTTTGACGTGTTCCTTACGAAAAGGGGGTGCGGCCGCGGCCCCGTGAGCTGCGACCGCACCCCTCTGCGAAGCTGATGCGAAGCGAGAACTACGCGACGAACTTCTCGAAGTACTTGATGGTGCGGACCATCTGAGAGGTGTAGGAGTTCTCGTTGTCGTACCAGGAGACAACCTGGACGAGCGTCTGGCCGTTGCCGAGGTCAGAGCACATGGTCTGGGTGGCGTCGAAGATCGAGCCGTGGGTCTCGCCGATGATGTCGCGGGAGACGATCTCGTCGGTGACGTAGCCGAAGGTGTCGGGGATGGTCTCGGCGTAGGCCTTCATGGCAGCGTTGACCTCGTCCTTGGTGACGACCTTGTCAACCACGGCGTAGAGGTTGGTGAGGGAGCCGGTGGGCGTCGGGACGCGCTGGGCGGCACCGATCAGCTTGCCGTTGAGCTCCGGGAGGACCAGGCCGATGGCCTTGGCGGCACCGGTGGAGTTGGGGACGATGTTCTCGGAGGCCGCACGGGAGCGACGCTTGTCACCCTTGCGCTGCGGGCCGTCGAGGGTCATCTGGTCGCCGGTGAAGGCGTGGATGGTGGTCATGATGCCGGAGACGATGGGGGCGAAGTCGTTGAGACCCTTGGCCATCGGGGCGAGGCAGTTGGTGGTGCAGGAGGCCGCGGAGATGATGTTGTCATCGGCGGTCAGCGTCTCGTGGTTGACGTTGTAGACGATCGTGGGGAGATCGTTGCCCGCGGGAGCGGAGATGACGACCTTCTTGGCGCCGGCGTCGATGTGAGCCTGGGCCTTGGCCTTGGAGGTGTAGAAGCCGGTGCACTCGAGGACGACGTCGACGTCGAGCTCGCCCCAGGGCAGGTCGGCGGCGTTGGCCTCCTTGTAGATCTTGATCTCCTTGCCGTCGACGACGATGGCGTCCTCAGTGGAGGTGACCTCGTGATCGCGGCCGTAGTTGCCCTGCGTGGAGTCGTACTTCAGGAGGTACGCGAGCATGTCCGGGGAGGTGAGGTCGTTGATGGCGACGATCTCGGAGCCCTCGTGACCGAACATCTGACGGAACGCCAGACGGCCGATGCGACCAAAGCCGTTGATAGCAACCTTTACTGCCATGCTTTCTCCTTTCACGGGGCCGTCGGGGCTCCTCCCCGGCGGACCTAAGCACCAACATGGGCACAACGCCCTTGCCAGACGATAGTGTACCCCACGCGCGACGGCGCGTATCCCTAAAACTGAACGACGGCGCAATTTAGGCCGTGGGCGCTTAGATTTGGCCCGTCGACGTGAGAATGTTCCCGCAGGCGAGAAGAACATCAGGGCTGCTCGTTCTTCTCGGCCTCCCCCACGAGGGCCTGGAGCCGCAGGACGCGGTGATACATGGCGGACTTCGAGGCGGGCGGGTCGAGCATCTCCCCGAGCGCCGCGAGGCTGAGCTCGGGATGGGCGCGCCGGACGCGGCAGAACTCGCGGAGCGCAGGCGGCAGCCCGGCCAATCCCGGGGCATGCTCAGCGCGCTCGATCAGCTCGAGCTGGTCGGCGGCGGCGCCGGTGGAGCGCGCCTGATTGGCCATCTCCGCGTTCACGCGTCGGTTGACATCGTTCTTCACGGATTTCTTGGCGCGCGTCACGTCCACGAAGCGCGCCGTCCTGAGCGCGCCCATGCCACGCAGGAGCACGCTCACGTCATCGTAGCTCTTGAGATAGATGGCGAAGGCTCCCCGGCGACGATTGAGGCGCGCGGACGCGCCCATCTCGGCGACCAGGCGCACGAGCCCAGAGGCGTAGTCCTCCCCCGTCACGGCGATCTCCAGGTGGAACTCGCCGCGCGGGTCTGCGACGAAGCCCCCCGCCATGAAGGCGCCGCGCACGTAGGCGGCACGCGCCTCGGGCGTGGCGACGAGGGCGGCGGGTATCCCGGAGGTCAGGCCCCGCCCGGGGGTGAGGATGCCCATGCGAACCAGGTCGACGTCAAGACCCTCCTGCTCGGGCATCTCGATCAGGTAGTTGCGCGTCTTGTGCAGCACCGAGCGTCGCACGGTGAGCGAGGTCTCCAGGTCGAAGAGCTTGTGCGTGAGCTTGATCACCGTACGCGCGACGGCGCCCGTCTCGGTGGCGACGCGAATGGAGTAGCGCCCCGACCCGTGAAACGAGAGCGTCCCGCAGATGCGCACGAGCGCGGAGAGCTGCGCGAGCTCGGCGGCGCGCGACGGCGCCTCCACGCGGGAGAGCTCGTCTTTGACCTCGGCGGTGAACGACATGGCGCCCCTAGCTCGTCCGGACGTTGGCGAGGGCGATGTCGCGGTGCGAGATGCTCACGTGATAGCCACCCTTCTCGAGATAGGCGGCCGTGGCCTCGGCGATGGCAACGCTGCGGTGCTGGCCACCCGTGCAGCCCACCGCGATCGAGAGATGGCTCTTGCCCTCGGTAACGTAGCCGGGCATGGCCACGTCGAGCAGACGCTCCCAGGCGTCCATGAACTTCTCGGTCGTGGGGTTCTTGAGCACGAAGTCGGATACGAGCTGGTCCTTGCCGGTAAGCGTGCGCATGACGGGGTCATAGAAGGGGTTGGGCAGGAAGCGCACGTCGATCATCAGGTCTGCCTCGACCGGCATGCCGTGCTTGAAGCCAAAGGAGAAGACCGAGACCTCCATGAGCTGCTGGTCGGTGAGCTCGGAGAAGGCGCGGCGCAGACGGCTCTGGAGCTCCCTCGTACGCAGGCGGCTCGTGTCGATCACCAGGTCCGCCGCATCGCGCACGACGGCAAGCTGGGAGCGCTCCCGCGCGATGGCGTGGTCGATGGTCTCGCCCGGTGCCGCAAGCGGGTGACGGCGGCGGTTCTCGTCGTAGCGGCGCATGAGGACCTCGTCCGAGGTGTCGAGAAACACCACGGAGTAGGAGATCTCGTGATCGCGCAGCTGCGTCACCGAGTCGGCGAACTCGTCGAAGAGCCCCTGGCTGCGCAGGTCGCACGTCACGGCGAGATGGCGCCCAACGCCGGAGTTGATACCCACGAGCTCGGCAAGCTGCAGCAGCAGGCGCGGAGGGAGGTTGTCGATGCAGTAGTAGCCCATGTCCTCAAAGACGTGAAGCGCCTGCGTGCGGCCCGAGCCGCTCATGCCCGTGATCACCACGACATCGGGTACGCGGGCGGCGCCCTCCGCGGCACGCATCTGCTGGCCGTCTCCTGACATGGGACCTCCTCTCAGCCGAGGTCCAGTATAACCTGCGGGCCTGCGCCGTGTTCTTCTCGGCGGCGAACACGACTTTGGCCGTGGCGGCCTTGACCGTCCCACCGCCCTCCCCTGTTTTGGGCAACATCTTTGATGCAAAGTGTGTCCAAACCGTGCAAAACCTTGTCAATCCTGGCAACTGAGCTACAAAACCCATGAAATCGCGGCAACAACATAAAACGTGTTGCCCAAAACATGAGGGGAAGCCACGAAAACGGCGTCCGCACGAACACGCGAACGCCGTTTCCCCAAAACCTTGCGATGCGTGGCAGTCGGCAGCCTAGCGCTCCTCGGGGTAGACAACGCCCCAGTCGGCGCGCAGGCGCGTCATGAGCTCCATGACGTCGGAGGCATAGTCGAGAAGGGCGCGCTTCTCGTCGTCCCCCGCCACCGCGGCCTCGAGGTCGGCCGCCTCGTAGCAGAGCGCGTACGCCTCCTCGCCGCACGACACGCTCTCCCGGCGGCCGTCCTCGGTCCAGACGATGGTCGCCTCGTCCGCGCGCGGGTACTCCGTGACCTCCACATAGCAGCGGTCGAAGGAGAGCACGGCACGCTTGGGCTGCTTGGAGTGCAGCGTGAGCGAGACCACGCCGATCTGCCCCTCCGGGTTGCGACAGACGATGCCGCCCGCCTCGTCCACGCCCGTCACGGCGAGGTTGCCGAGCGAGACGACCTCGGTGGGCTGGCTCCCCATGAACAGGCGCATGATGCTGAGCGCGTAGACGCCGATGTCGAGCATCGCGCCCCCGGCGAGATTGATGTTGTAGAAGCGGTTGGTGAGGTCGCCGTACTCCTTGTACGAGCCAAAGTTCACCTGCGCCAGGTTCATGCGGCCAAACTCGCCGGAGCGGGCGCGGCGCAGCAGCTCCCGGTAGAGCGGCATGTGCAGGATCGTCGTGGCGTCCATGAGGACCGCGCCGCTCCTCTCGGCAAGCGCGCGTGCATCGTCGAGCTCAGCGGAGTTGAGCGTGATGGACTTCTCGCAGAGCACGTGCTTGCCCGCGGCCAGGGCGCCGCGCAGATAGCGGATGTGGGTGTTGTGCGGCGTCGTGATGTAGACGGCATCTACCTCGGGGTCGGCGTAGAGCTCCTCGACCGTGTCGTAGACGCGCTCGACGCCGTGGCGCTCTGCGAAGGCGACCGCCTTCTCGCGCGTGCGGTTGGCAACCCCGTGGAGGCGCCGCCCTGCCAGCGCGAGCGACTCCGCCATCTGGTTGGCAATCACTCCGCAACCGATGACGGCCCAGGTGAGCTGAGGAGCGGTGAAGATGTCGTCCGGGAACGGGCGGTTCTTGGCGGCCTCATAGGCGGCAGCGGCAGCGGTTGCGGCATCGGACATGGGGTTCCCTTCTCACGAATCAGGCACTGTCCATGATAGCCGTCGGGGCGCGGCCGGCACCGGGCCCAGAATCGTCCCGGCACCGACCGCAATCCCAACGGGCGCTCTACTTGCTGAGGCCGGATTCCTCCGGAGAAAGCGGCTTCTTCCAGAAGGAGAGGATCAGGCAGGCCACAACGGCTCCGATGAGCGCTGCGAGCAGCCACATGAGGCCGTTGCCAATGACCGGGGTGACCCAGGCGCCTCCGTGGGGAGCAGGGCTGGTGCAGCCAAAGAGGGCGGAGAGCCCACCTGCCACGGCGGCGCCCACGATGCAGGACGGGAGCACGTGGCCGGGGTCGGCCGCCGCGAATGGGATGGCGCCCTCGGTGATGAAGGAGAGGCCCATGATGTAGTTCACGACGCCAGCGTTACGGTCGTTCTTGGTCCAGCGGTTCTTGAAGAAGGTGGTGGAGAGGGCGATCGCCAGGGGCGGAACCATGCCGCCCACCATGACGGAGGCCATCATGATCTGGCCGGTGGTACCAAGACCGCTCGCGGGGTCGAGGGCCGCGGTGCCAAAGACGTAGGCAGCCTTGTTGAAGGGCCCGCCCATGTCAACGGACATCATGCCGCCGAGCACAAGGCCGAGAAGGACGATGTTGCTCGTGCCGAGGCCGCGCAGGAAGTCGTTGAGGGCGGTGTTGATGAGGGCAAAGAGCGGGTTCAGGGCGAGCATCACGACGCCGGTGGCCAGGATGCCGAGAATCGGGTAGATGAGCATCGGTTTGATGCCCTCGAGGGACTCGGGCAGACGGTCGCTGAGGCGCTCGATGCCGAGCGTCATGTAGCCTGCCGCAAAGCCCGCGAAGAGCGCCGCGATGAAGCCGCCGGAGACGAGACCCGAGGCGTCGAGCGAGACGAGGTAAGCGAAGTCATAGCCCGCCTTCGCGAAGATGCCGCCGACGAAGCCGGGCGCAAGGCCGGGCCTATCCGCGATGGACATGGCGATGAATCCGGAGAGGATTGGCAGCATGAAGCCAAAGGCCTCGTTGCCGATGGTCTTGAAGAGCGCCGCGGCGGGGATGGACGAGCCGTAGGCGGCGGTTCCGAGGCCGGGCTGGTCGATCAGGAACGCGATGGCGGTGAGGATGCCGCCTCCGATGACGAACGGCAGCATGTGAGAGACGCCGTTCATGAGGTCCTTGTAGATCTTGCGGCCAAGGCCCTCCCCCTCGGCGCCGCCCGCCACAGGGGCGCTCGAGGCGCCGGAGTGATGATAGACGCCAGCTTTGCCGTCCATGATGACGTTGATCAGGGCCTCGGGCTCGTTGATGCCGCGGGTAACCGAGCAGCTGTAGACGGGCATGCCGTCGAAGCGCGCGAGGTCGATGTTCTTGTCGGCGGCAACGATCACGCCCTTGGCCCCCTCAACGTCCTGAGCGGTGATGACGTTCTTGGCACCGCCGGAACCCTGGGTCTCGACCTTGATGCGCACGCCCATCTCGGCCGCCTTCTTCTCGAGCGCCTCGGCGGCCATGTAGGTGTGGGCGATGCCCGTGGGGCAGGCCGTGATGGCAAGCACGTCGTAGCCTGCGGCGTCACGCGCTGCGGCACCGGCGGCCTTGGCCTCCTCCTCGGCACGGTGGACGTCCTCCTCGGCATCCACGAGGGAGAGGAACTCCTCCGGCGTCTTCGCCGCACGGAGCGCGGCGCAGAAGTCGGCGTCCAGGAGCAGCGTGGAGAGGCGGCTCAGTACCTCGAGGTGCGTGTTGGCCTCACCCTCGGGCGCCGCGATCAGAAAGAGCAGCGTGGCCGGCTCTCCGTCGGCGGAGTCGTAGTCCACGCCGGCAGGCACCGTCATGGCCGCCAGACCGGGCGCGGAGACCGCAGAGGTCTTGGCATGCGGGATGGCGATGCCGTCACCGAGGCCCGTGGAGAACTGTGCCTCGCGCTCGCGGACGGCCGCGGCATAGCCGGCCTTGTCAGCGACGTTGCCACCCTTGTCCATGAGGTCGACGAGCTCGTCGATCGCCTCGTCCTTGCTCTTTGGCGCACCCCCGATTCCAATTGACTCAGCCTTGAGCAGATCCGTGATTCTCATGTCTCTCCCTTTCTCCCACAAGGCAGCGCGCGCCGCCCTTTGCTGATGCTTTGCACACGACTCCCCCGACCCCCCAGGCCCCAAGGCCTTAGAGTTGCGAGAAGAACGCTGTACATGGTTGGTAGCCCCGGGTGCTCGGCCGATGAGGCCCGCCGCGAGTTCTTGCCGAGCTTTCTTCTCGGCAAGCTGTCCGAGCGCCGGATCTTGACGGCCGGGCGCCGGGGCGGACACCTACGACCTAGCGAGCAACGCCTCCACCTCCGGCCTCGTGGCCAAGTGGTCCGAGAACGCGCTGGCGGATCCCGTGGCAAGCGCCATGCGGAAGGCGGCCTCGTAGCTGCCGGTCTCCATCAGGCCCGCAAGGAAGCCCGCGACGGAGGAGTCTCCCGCGCCGACGGAGTTGACCACAGTGCCCTTGGCGGCAGGGCTCTGGAAGATCTCGCCCGTCTCGGAGACGAGCACGCCGCCCTCTCCCGCCATCGAGACGAGCACGTTGACGGCGCCCATCTCCTGGAGCTTGCGCGCATACGGCACGACCTCGTCACGAGTGCGCAGGGTGACCCCGAAGATGTCCCCGAGCTCGTGATTGTTGGGCTTCACGAGGAAGGGGTGGTACGGCAGGACGCGCGTGAGCAGGTCCCGCTCGGCGTCCACGACGATGCGAATGCCGCGGCCGTCCAGATGGGACATGATGCGCTCGTACATGTCATGCGGGAGCGTGGCGGGCACCGAACCCGATATGACGAGCGCGTCACCGTCCCCGAGACGATCGAGCCTGCCAAAGAGCTCCTCGACGTCTTCCTCGGTGATCTTCGGTCCCTGGCCGTTGAGCTCGGTCTCCTCGTTGCTCTTGACCTTGGCGTTGATGCGCGTCATGCCCTCGGCGACGTGGATAAAGTCGGCGGTGACGCCTGCCTCCGTGCACAGGCGGCAGAGCTCGTCACCCGTGAAGCCGGCCACAAAGCCCAGCGCGCGACTCTCGTGACCGAGGTTGCCAAGGACGATGGAGACGTTCACGCCCTTGCCCCCGGGCAGGATCTTCTCGTAGCTGGTGCGGTTGATGACGCCCAGGCGCATGTCGTCCACACGGACGATGTAGTCGAGCGAGGGATTGAACGTGACGGTGCAGATCATCGGGCAACCTCCACAACGTTTGCGAACTGACGGTACTTCTCGGGCACGTCTCCGCACGTGACGATCGTGGCGGAGTCAAACGCGCCGAACTCGACAAGACTCGTGTTGTCGAACTTGCTGGCGTCCGCGAGCACGTAACGTCGTGCCGTGCGCTCCATGGTGAGCTGCTTGATAAGAGCCTCGTTGCTCTCCGGCGAGGTGAGGCCGCTTTCGGGCGTGATGCCGTTGACGCCCCAGAAGCCGATGGTGAAGTGATAGCGCGAGAGCGCGGCAATGGTGTCGGGGCCGATGAGCGACTCCGTGGCACTCTTGAGCTCCCCGCCAAGAACCGTTACCTGGAATCCCCGGGCGGCGAGCTTCATGGCATGGGACACGGAGTCGGTCACGTAGCGGGCTCCGCGCTCGCTCAGGTGATTGATGAGCTCCTCGACAGTGGAGCCGGCATCAAGGTAGACGAGGTCGTCGGGGCCCACCAGCGTGGCGGCATACGAGCAGATCGCCCGCTTCTCCTCCGCGTGAAGGCCGTGGCGCTCCTCGAGCGTGAGGTCGCGCGTGAGATGGGCGGACTCGAGGGTGGTGGCCCCTCCGTGGACCTTCACCAAGCGATGCGCCTGGTCGAGCTTGTCAAGGTCACGTCGGATGGTCGACTCCGAGATGTCCAGGGCGACCGCAAGGTCGGAGACCGTTGCGGTCCCCTTCCTGGCAACGATCTCGACGATGCGCGAAAGGCGCTCCTCGGCCAGCATGTCCGCCTCCTCAAGCTTGGGACGACAGGCGTCCGTCCTTCTCTCAGATTCACAAAATACAGGGTGATTCTGTGATTCTCATTTTTACGCAAATTCATTCAGATTTGCGCAAGTTTGCGCATTACTCCGGTCAGCGGTAGTCAATCTGGGATAAACGGTCATTTTTGCGCAATATCACGCAGTATTGCGCATAAAAATGAGCAAAGGTCTGCATGATGAGCAAACTCCCGGGCGAGAAGAACGCGCCCGCGTCACTCTCCCGCAAGCTCCTCGGCGGCGCGCAGGGCCTGCCACACGGCATGCGCCACCTCGGCCGGCACGCCCGGGGTCGCGGCGATCTCCTCCTCGCTCGCGGCGCGCAGGCGCCTCATGGAGCCGAAGCGTCTCATGAGGGCCCTCCGGCGCTTGGGCCCCACGCCCGGTACGTCATCGATCGCGGAGCGCGTCATCGCCTTGTCGCGCAGCTCGCGGTGAAAGGTGATCGCAAAACGGTGGGACTCGTCGCGCACCTGCTTGATGAGGTAGAGCGAGGGGGAACCGCTCGGCAGCACGACGGGAGTTTCGTCCCAGGGCACGAAGATCTCCTCGTCCGACTTGGCGAGACCGCAGACCGGGATGTCCAGACCCAACTCCTCGAGCTGGGCCACGGCGGCCGTGAGCTGTGGCTTGCCGCCATCCACGACGAGAAGGTCGGGGCGAGACCCAAAGCGCTCGTCGGCCATGCGCTCCGGCGCGTAGCGCCGTCCCAGCACCTCGGACATGCTCACGAAGTCGTTCGCCTCGGTGAGCGGCGTCTGAATCTTGAAGCGGCGGTACTGGGACTTGTCGGGTCGGCCGTTGGTGAAGACCACCATCGACGCCACCGTGAAGTGGCCGTGCAGCGTCGAGATGTCAAAGCACTCGATGCGCAGGGGCGGTGCGTCGAGCGCCAGCGCGCTCTCCAGCTGAAGCAGCGCCTGGTTGGTGCGCTCGTCGGCGTAGCCGGTCTTGACCATGTGGCGCATCAGGGCGTGGCGGGCGTTGGCCGTCGCCATGTCGAGCAGGTGGCGCTTCTCCCCGCGGCGCGGGCGATGGAGGTGCACGCGGGTTCCGCGCTTCTCGGCGAGCCAGCCCTCGATGACCTCGGCGTCAGAGAGCTCGCAGTCGAGGTCGACCTCGGCGGGAACGTCCGCGGTCTCGTCGTAGTAGCGCTTCACGAACCCACCGACGAGCTCCTCCTCCCCCACGTCGAGGCCCTTGTCCAGAATGAACTCGACCGAGCGCACCGTGCGCCCCTCGCGTACCACGAAGACGCAGGCGCAGCTGATGGTCTCCTCGCGGTAGACGCCGATGAGGTCCGCGCTCACGTCGGACGAGAAGACGACCTGCTGGCGATCGTCGAGCGCGTCGAGCCCGTCCAGGCGGGCCTTGAGCCGCCCCGCGCGCTCGAAGTCGAGGTTTGCCGCCGCCTCGTGCATCTGGTCGGTCAGCTCGCCGACGATCTCGCGTCGGTTGCCGGCGAGGAAGCTCTCGACCTGGCGCACGTGGCGCGCGTACTCCACGGTGTCGATCATGCCGGCGCACACGCCGGGACCCCTCCCCACGTGGTAGTCAAAGCAGGGCCGGCAGCGCTGGGCGAGCACCATGTTCGCCACGGCTGCCTGGGAGGGGTCGCGATCCAGGATGCGCTTGGCGCGCTTCCACTCGGCGCAGGTCGCCAGGCAGATGGGCACGACCTTGCGCAGCGTGTCGATCGTCTCGCGAGCGGCGCGGGCGTCGGTGTAGGGGCCAAAGTAGCGCGTGCCCTTGCGATGCTTCTCGCGCGTGTACTTTATTGCCGGGAAGACGTCGGACTCCGTGATGGCGATGAAGGGGTAGCTCTTGTCGTCCTTGTAGTCGACGTTGAAGTAGGGGTGATACTGTGCGATGAGATTGCGCTCCAGCACGAGCGCCTCGTGCTCGGAGCCCACGACCACGTAGTCGAAGTCGCGCACCACCTGCATCATGAGCGGGATCTTCTCGCGGTCGTCCTGCAGCGTCACGTACTGGCGCATGCGGGCGCGCAGGTTCTTGGCCTTGCCGACGTAGACGACCTCGCCGTGGGCATCCTTCCAGAGATAGCAGCCCGGGTCGGTGGGCACCCGGGAGACGCGCTCGGCGAGGGAGGGCTCGCCGGGCACCTACTCCTCCGAGGATCCGCGCAGACGGTCGCGCACGTCGCGCACGCCCACGAGCGTGCGGTAGAAGGCCCGCTTGACGGGGAGATCGCGATCCGGCGCGACGGGGCGCTCGCCGTCCTTGGCGAACTTCGTCTTGAACGTGTTGAGCCCGAGCAGGCTCGGCGAGAAGTCGGAGCCGATGCCCATGAGGTCGTAGCTCGTGCACCCCAGTCGGGCGAGCTCGCAGCACTCGAAGTAGAAGAGTCGGTCCGTGGCGAGCAGCTCGCGGCTGCGCGCGCTCGAGGCGGCGTAGTAGTAGACGGCCCGCTCGCCGGAGACCGTCGAGATCGCCCAGCTCACGAGCGTTCCCTCGGGGTCCCGGGCGGCAAAGACGCGACAGTGGCCGGGGCCGAGGACAGAAATCATGTCCTGGTAGGTCTCCTTCGGTGCCGGGGCAAAGCCGTCGCGCTCCGCGGTCTCGACCATGACCTCGTAGTACTCGTCGAACGACGCAGCGGCCCGCTCGGTCTCGTCGGCGCAGAGCACGGGGCTCTCGCGCAGCGCCTTGCGGACGTCGCGGCGCCCGCGCGGCTTCATGCGGGAGAGGATCTCGTCGTCCCCGCCCGTGAGGTCGACGACGACGGTCGTGTCATAGGGGACCGTGGAGAGGCAGGGGCGCGTCTCGGGCAGCTCGTGCGCCACGGCGAGACGCACGAAGACAATGCCCCTGTCCCGCGCGCGAACAAAGTCCGCGAGCGCCCCGAGGGCGGCGGACTCCAGCTCCTCGCTCGGCTCCTCCGCCCACACGGGCGCATGATGGCCGCGCAGGTAGCGGTAGCCGTGCGTCTCGTACTGCTGGAAGGCCGCCACGGCGACGATCCTGTCCCCGTCCGTGAGGGAGACGTACCCCCACAGGGAGCGGCCGGGTATGCCGGCCTCGAAGTCCTGCCACACGCCCAGCTGCTCGATGGGAGGGTTGGGCGTGACGCCGGCGAGGGCGCGCTCGTACTCCTCGCGAGAAAGCTCGTTGACCTGCATAGCTCAGCACTCCGTTCCTGCCGTGCCCGGTTCTTCTCCCCCACATCGTAGCCCATGAGAGGGCCCGGCCTTGCCGGCGCGCGGGATTCCGTCCTAATAACGCAACCCGTATTGGATAGAATGGGGTACACCTCTGCCAGGACGAGTCAAAAGAGGGGCGGCCCCGTCACATGCGATCGTTCTCCTGCGTCACGCTCACCCCGAGCGAGTTCGATGCGTTCAGCTCAGCACATCCGCTCGGCAACTTCCAGCAGACGTCCCTGATGGGCACCGTGCGCGAGAAGAACGGCGTCGACGTCAGCTATCTCGGCGTGTTCGAGGACGGCAGACTGGTCGCCGCTACGCAGCTCGAGCTCCACCGAAGCCGGCTCTCCACGTTCGCTGAGATTCACGACGGCCCGCTGTGCGACTTCCATGACCGCGAGCTCACGGCATACCTCTTCGACGCGATCCGCGAGCGGGCGCGCGCGGCGGGCGCGGCACAGGTCGAGGTCACGCCCGAGGTGCCCTATCGCATCCGCACCTCGGCCGGGGACGTCCTGCCCGAGGACCCCGAAGCCCCGCTTCCCGCCGAGGTGCCCGCCGACTCACGGCGAGGGCCCGACGACGAGAGCCTCGAGAACCTCAAGGCCGCCGGCCTCGTGCACGAGGGCTTCGATCGCGGCTACAGCGCCGTTCCCCGCTGGCGCTACGTCAAGGACCTCACCGGGATCGAGGACGAGGACGCCCTGATCGCCTCCTACAACAAGAAGGCGAAGCGCGACGTGCGCACCGCGCGGGCGAGCTTTGTGAGCGTGGAGCGCATCGGACGCGACGAGCTGCCCACCTACCACCACATCTGCGAGCTCAGCTGCGAGAAGCAGGGGTTCGAGAACCGACCTCTTGCTTACTTCGAGCAGCTCTTCGACACGTTGGGCGATGCGGCGGAGTTCTTCGTTGCCTACCTCGACGTGCCCGCCTACCTCTCCTCGTGGGAGCAGAAGCGCGACGCGCTTCTCGCCGACATCGAGCGCTACGAGGCCGCGATCGCCGAGATCGAGTCCGCCAACCAGTCCGGGCAGGGACAGTTCCGCTCCACGAAGAAGGTCAGCCGGCAGATGGCGGACGCGCAGGAGAAGTACGAGTCCTCGCTCAGGCGCATCGACGACGCCCGCGCCGCCCTGGACGCGCACGGAGGGACGGGGCGCATCCCGGCAGCCGCGGCGCTCTTCGTCTGGCACGAGCGCGAGTGCGTCTACCTCTTCTCCGGTAGCGACCAGTCGCTCGCGGCGTTCTGCGCCCCCACGCTCGTGCAGCACAAGATCATGTGCGAGTGCGTCGAGCGCGGCTGCAGCCGCTACAACTTCTATGGCATCGACGGCATCTTCGACCCGACGAGCCCGGGCTACGGGCTCATCGAGTTCAAGCAGAGCTTCAACGGCTACATCGAGGAGCTCCTGGGCTCGTTCACCATGCCGGTGCGCCCCGCGGTCCTCGCCGCAAAGCGCCTCGCCCACAAGATCCTGGGACGCTAGCGCCCGCCCCCCCTAGAACGCGGTATCGGTCCGCTCGGGATAGTGCCGCGCGAACTTGCGGATGTAGTTCTTCTCCATGGCCCATCCCATGAGACGCGAGTCCAGGGAGTCCGCCCGGTAGCGCATGGGGTCGAAGACGAGCCCGTCGCGCACGATCTGGTCGAACTCGGCGAGCAGGGCGTCGTCGGCGACGTAGCGCCGGACGAGCGATGCGGGCGCCCGGGAGTAGAGCGCCTTGCGGCTCAGGCGCTGGACCTCGCCGATTCCGTCAACGCGGTCGTTCACGAGCGCGCGCATGGGGTTGATGCCACCGGCGCACGCATAGTAGGAGTTGCATCCCAGACGGGGGTTGAAGTCCATGAACAGCACGCGGCCGGTCTTGGGGTCGCGCTTCATGTCAAAGTTGGCGAAGCCGCGCCATCCGAGGTCAACGAGCATGCGACCGACCTTCTCCCAGAGCTCGGGCATCGGACGGGTGATCATGGCGACCGGGTTGCCAAAGAGCTTGGGATCGTGGTCCTCGAGCAGCACCTGCGCGGAGGCGAACATCGTCGGCTTCCCGTTTTGGTCCACGTAGGCGGTGAGCATGTCCACGTAGGTGTCGTCGCCGCCGATGAGCTCCTGAACGAGGAAGTCCCGGGAGAAGCCCTCCGCCCGGAGGTCGCGCCAGAGCTGATCGAGCTCGATCTGGCTCTGGATGAAGTAAATCTTCTTGAAGCCCTTCCAGTAGAGCGCCACATACTCCGCGCTCGACTCCGCCGGCTTGGCGATGAGCGGGAAGTCAATCGAGGTCGGAGGGATGGGGTCGGCGCCCGCGAGATGGACCACCTCGGAGCGCGGGGCGTCCAGGCCGTAGCTGGCGCACATGCGGGCGAACTCGATCTTGTTCGAGGCGCGCACCATGGCGTCGTGCGGGGGCAGCGGACTGATAACGTTTGCCGGGAAGGCATCGCGGATGCGTTCGAGGCGCGCCACGGAGGCGTCCTGGTTCGCCATCACGAGCAGGCGCTTCCCAGGGTTCTCCCGGGCGAGGCGGCACACGGCGTCGACGATGAGCTCGTCGCTCTGCTCCGCGATGGCGCACGTGTCGATGAAGGACGAGGTCCTGATGATTCGGATGGGGTCGGGGATGACGCAGGTGGTCCTGACCCCATAGGCCTCGTGGAACTCTCGGGCCATGGGGTAGGCGGACATGTCACCGCCCAGGATGACGGGCATGATGTCGGCGCGCGATGCCTGTGGCTTCATGTGTCTGTCTCCTTGCCGCCCCGCAGGGCCTTGTCTTCCGGGCACAGTATAGACCTGCGAACGCCCGAGGGGCGTGCAGCGGGGCACCCCCTACGAGCGCCTCCTCGGAAGGAGACGCGAGAAGAGGCTGTCGAAGAAGGGCGCGTCCGAGACGCCGAGTGCCGTCGCGGTGCCAAACGTCACGACGATCGCCGGCACACCAGCGACGAGGGCGTAGATGATCGATCGAAGGGCGCCCTGGCAGGGACCGAGAAGGGCGGTGAGGGCGGTGAGCACCAGCCATCCCACGAGCGAGCCGGCCAGACCGAGGGCGCAGGCACGCGCGAGGGAGGGAAGGACGCTCCCGAGGCCCATGCGGCCGAGCGAGCCCCGGATGCTGGCGAGGGTGACGAGGTCGATGACGCCGTAGAAGAACACCGACGAAAGCGGGACCACGTAGAGGCCGCCCACGGGCGTGAGCGCGAGACACACGACCACCTGCACCGCCGAGGCCACGACGGTGGCGACCGCATAGACGCGCATGCGAATCATCGAGGAGCACACCTTCTGCAGGTAGGTGGAGAGCGCATAGAGGGGCAACGAGAGCGCGAGCGCCTGGAGGTAGCCCGCCGTCTGGGCGGCTGCCTCCGCCGTGAACTGGCCCGAGGCAAAGACGGCGATGAGCGTGGGGGCAAACACGACGAGGAACATAGCACAGGGAACGAGCGTGAAGAGCGTCTTCCTCACGCCGTCGGCGAGGAAGTCCCTGAAGCGGTCCGTGTCATGCGCGAGCCAGCTGCTCGAGAGCTCCGTGAACATGGTGACGGAGATGGGGATGGCAAAGATCGAGTACGGGAGGACGTACCAGACGCGGGCATAGTAGGAGACCGAGGCGCCCGCCGCGGTCACCGAGAGCGCGCAGCTCGACATGACCGCCGTCGTGGGGAACGAGGCGAACGTGCAAACGAGCGTGGGAACGCCGATGGAGAGCGTGTCCTTGAAGGCGGGGTCGTGCAGGTCGATGCGCGGGCGCAGACGGACCCCGCGGCGCATCAGCGCCGGGACCTGGCAGAAGACCTGCACCGCCACGCCCAGCGGGTTGCCGATCGCGAGCACGATGACAGCCTCGTTCCAGGGCATCCCCTGCTGCGTGAGCACGGCGTAGAGGGTGAACGAGGCGATGGTGATGATGTTGTTGAAGACGGGAGCGAGGTTGCTCCATAGATAGTCCCGCTCGGCGTTGAGTATGCCCGAGACGATCGACGAGAGGGCGTAGAGGATGACCGAGCAGCAGAACCACCGGAAGAACCAGACCGCAAGGTCGGAGTCGAACCCCTCGGTGGCGCCGGCGGACTGCGTCCAGATGATCGGCTCGGCAAAGACGAAGCTCGCGACCATCACGGCCGCCATGAGCAGCACCACGACGGAGAGCAGGTTGGAGGCGTAGTCGCTCGCGCCCGACCTGCCCAGGCGCCGCTTCACCGAAAGGTAGACCGGGAGGAACGAGGTTATGAGCATGCCCCCGACGACCAGCTCGTAGAGCAGGTTCGGAAGCTGGTTGGCCACCGTGTAGGCGCTCGCGAGACCGCTCGCGCCGAGGGCCCACGCCTGCACCGACGTGCGAAGAAAGCCCGTGATCCTGCTGATGATCACCAGGACGCTCACCATGTTCGAGGACTTGTTCGCACGCTCCTTGACGAGCTCGGAACCGGAGTCCTCGGGGGCAAAGTGGGCGCCCCGCGGCCTCTGGCCAGTTGATGCCACGTTCGAACCTCCTGCCACGAACCGGGCGCCCGCACGTCGCCCTCGCGTTCAGACCAATCTCTTAGTCTATGCTCGCGCGACGTTCGCGCTGCGCGCCCCGCCGCGTATCCACCGATTCTGTATCTCGGGCGCATGCGGGCCACAGGGGGGACGCGCGGCGTCAAACCCGGGTTTTGGGAACGCACATAATCCATGTGGATTTCTCGACCCAGGCGACGAAGCGCTATCATAGCTCCGATGAATCATGGGTCCGGTCACCCGGACAGGGCCCTGTGAGCACGAATGACCCCGGACGTTGATAGGAGACGTCTCATGAAGCATATTCGCACCCACCTCTCCGGACGTGCCGTCGCCGCGTTCGCCCTGTGTGGCTCGCTCGGCCTGGGGCTCGCGCTGAGCGGTCCCGTCGCCGCGCGCGCGGTCACCTCCGACGAGCTGCAGTCCCAGCTCGACGCGGCGCTCGCCGACCTCGACGACCTCCAGACGGCCGTTGACGATGCCACCGCCACGCTCGGCCGCACCAACTACGAGCTCGACCAGACCCGTACCCAGATCGCGGAGCTTCAGGACCAGATCGACGAGAGCGAGGTCCAGCTCGGCGAGGCCCGCGGCGAGCTCTCCGAGCTCATGTCCTCCAACTACAAGCAGGGCGGCAACGCCGGTCTCCTCGAGATGGTCCTGAGCGCCGAGAGCTTCGACGAGCTCGTCTCGCGCGTCTACTACGCCGACAAGCTCTCGTCGGCGCAGCAGGAGAGCATCCAGACCGTCGTCACGCTGCAGGAGTCGCTGCGCAGCGACCAGGCTGAGCTCGAGGAGCAAGAGGCGGAGCAGGAGAAGCTGCTGTCGTCCCAGGAGACCGAGCAGGCCGCGGCCGCGGCCGCCGTCGCCGAGCAGGAGTCCTACGTCAACCAGCTCTCCGACGAGGTGCAGCAGGCGCTCGCCGAGGAGCGCGAGCGCGAGGCGGAGGAGTCCCGCAAGCGCGCCGAGCAGGCACGCCTCGAGGAGGAGCGCCGACAGCAGGAGGAGGCTGCCCAGCAGCAACAGCAGCAGGAGCAGGAAGAGACGAACAACAACGGCGGCGGCGACAACGGCGGCTCCACCACGAACGGGGACACGGGCGGCAACGGCGGCAGCACCGTCACCCCGCCGAGCGACGGCGGCAGCACCGCCACGTCGAGCCAGCGCGAGATTGCCGTGAACGCCGCGCTCTCCCAGGTGGGCAAGCCCTACGGTCACGCCAACAACGGCTACGAGTGGGACTGCAACGGCCTCACCCACTGGGCGTGGGCACAGGCCGGGGTGAGCATCCCCACCTCCTCGGGCACCTATGCCTACGGGCAGTTCCAGTGGATGAAGAGCAGCGGCCGCTGGGTCACCTCCACTTCCCAGCTGCAGCCCGGCGACCTCGTCTTCTACTCTCGTGACGGCGGCTACACCTGCTATCACGTCGCCATGTACATCGGCGGCGGCCAGGTCGTCCACGCCGAGGGCTACGGCATGGGCGTCACCGTGCGCTCCGTCACGTACTGTAGCGGCTTCTGCGGTGGCGGCTCCCCCATCTAGGGTCGGCCTCATCTCCATCTGACAAAACGGGCGCCTGCGACGGGTTCGTCGCAGGCGCCCTTCTCGTAGAAGCAGAGAGCCGGTGAGTCGCTACCGGAGCCGCGCGTCGAGCTCGCCCGCCAGCTCGGCGACCGAGACCCCATAGCGCTCGAGGGTGACGAGCAGATGGTAGACGAGGTCGGCCGCCTCGTAGCGGATGTGGTCGTGGTCATCGTCCTTGCAGGCCATGACCACTTCCGTCGCCTCCTCGGTGAGCTTCTTGAGCAGGCTGTCCTCGGGTCCATAGAGCAGACGGGCGGTATAGGACTCCTCGGGAGAGGCCTCCCGTCGAGACGAGATGACCTGGGCGAGCCCCTCTATGGTCTCCCCGATGCGTCCGTCCCTCACGTTCTCCGTGCGCTCTCCCATCGCTCCCCCATCTCGCTCGTCGCGCGCCGCACTGTCTCTAAGACCCTAGCACAGCCGTGGCGCGCGCCGGTCCACAACGTCACTACACCCACCCGGTATAGTGTCTGCATGACGGATGGGAGGCAAGCATGGGAAAGCTCGGCGTCATAGGCGGCATGGGTCCCGAGGCCACCGCCTTCTTCTACGAAGAGGTCATCAAGCACACGAACGCGAGCCGTGACCAGGAGCATCTCGACATGGTCATCATCAGCCAGGCGTCCATGCCCGACCGCACCCACGCGATCATCACGGGCGACGACGCACGCCTGATCCAGGTCATGCGCGAGGACGCCCAGGCGCTCGAGACGCTCGGCTGCACCTGCATTGCCATCCCCTGCAACACCTCGCACTACTTCTACGACAAGATCCAGTCGTTCACGGGCGTCCCCATCATCCACATGCCGCGCGAGGCGGTGCGCGAGGCTGCCCAGGCGCGCAGGGCGCGGCGCATCGGCATCATGGGCACGGACGGGACCGTCCGCTCGGGCGTGTACGCGCGCGAGTGCGAGGCTCTGGGCGTCGAGTGCATGGTGCCCTCCCCCGAGCGCCAGGCGGACGTCATGTCGATCATCTACGAGAACGTCAAGGCGGGCCATCCCGCCGATATGGGGAAGTTCTCCCTCGTGGTGGACGAGCTCGTGAGGCGCGGGTGTGACGCGATCATCCTTGCGTGCACCGAGCTCTCCGTTGTGCGTCGGCGTCAGGGCGCGCCCGACGTCTGCCTCGACGCGATGGACGTCCTCGTGCGCGAGGCAATCGAGCGCTCCGGCAAGCTCTATCGCGCCTAGGTCCGGTCAAGCTCCCGGAAAAAGCAGCTCCGGTGGCCCGTGTGGCAGGCCGGGCCCGGCGAGTCCACTATGACGAGCAGCGTATCCGCGTCGCAGTCCGCCAGGACGCGGCGAACCCGCTGCGTGTTTCCGCTCGTGGCACCCTTGTTCCAGAGCTCCTGGCGACTTCGGCTCCAGAACCACGTAGTCCCCGTCTCAAGCGTCAGGCGCAGCGACTCCGCACTCATCCATGCCATCATGAGGACCTCACCGGTCCCCTCCTGCTGCACGACGGCCGGCACGAGGCCCCGCTCGTCAAAGCGCACGCCCACCTCGTCCGCCGTCAGAAGCTCGACCTTCTCGCCCGCGTACTCCATGGTCATTCCCTCCCCACGTCCTCAGAAGTCAAGGCGCACCGGTATGCCCTGGCTCGCCAGGTACTCCTTGACCTGGCGAATCGTGAACGTGCCAAAGTGGAAGACGCTCGCGGCGAGCACGGCATCCGCCTCGCCCTCGAGGATGCCCTCGGCAAAGTGCTCGAGCGTGCCCACGCCACCCGACGCGATGACGGGGATGGGGACGGCGCGCGCCACCGCACGGGTGAGCGCGAGGTCAAAGCCGTCCTTGGTGCCGTCGCGGTCCATGCTCGTGAGCAGGATCTCCCCGGCGCCGCGCCGGGCCGCCTCCTCCGCCCAGGCAACCGCGTCGATGCCCGTGGCCTGGCGGCCGCCCGCAAGGTAGACCTCCCAGCGGTCCTCGCGGCCCACGCGCTTGGCGTCGATCGCGCAGATCACGGCCTGAGAGCCAAAGGCCGTGGCAGCGGCGGTGATGAGGCTCGGATCGCGCACGGCGGCGGAGTTGACGGAGACCTTGTCGGCGCCGGCGGCGATCATCGTGCGACAGCCCGCCACGTCGCGGAAGCCGCCGCCAACCGTATACGGGATGCGGAGTTCCGCCGATGCGCGCGACGCCAGGTCGATCGTGGTGGCACGGTCATCGGAGGTGGCGGTGATGTCCAGGAACACGACCTCGTCGGCACCCTCGTGGTCGTACTTGCGCGCTAGCTCCACGGGGTCGCCCGCGTCGCGCAGGTCCACGAAGTTGACGCCCTTCACTACACGGCCGTCCTTGACGTCGAGGCACGGAATGACGCGCTTGGTCAGCATGGCTTCCTTTCAGTTCGGGCAGGTCGGTCGCGGCCCTTCTCTCAGGCTCAGCGCTCGCTATGCTCGCTCACTGCGTGATTCGCCTGGTGAGAGGGCCGCGACCGACCTGCCCGAACGAGGGTCCATACTGGCAAGCTTACCGAAGGTTGGGGCGGGGCGTTCTTCTCGTCCTTGGGTCGTAACATGGGGCGTTTTCTTGAGGCCGCCCTTCCCGCCGAACGCGCGGGAGGGCAAAACTCAAAACCTTGCCTCTTCTGGCGTCGAAACTTATCTGGAGCGCCGCGACCAGACCTTGAGGACCCAGCCGACCGGACCGGGCTGGAAGCGGCGGCCAACGTCGGCCAGGCGCGCGGGGATGTCGATGTGCTGGGGGCACTTGCGTGCACAGGCACCGCAGCGCACGCAGTTGCTCACGAGCTTGGGCTCGCTCGTGCGCACCGCGCTCGCGGCGTAGTACTGCCAGGCGCCCGTAAACCAGCCGTGTGCGTAGCTCGCGTTGTAGGCCGAGAAGGACCCGGGTATGTTCACGCCGTGCGGACACGGCATGCAGTAGTTGCACCCGGTACAGCCAATGCGGTTGGCGCGCCGGAATTCCGCCACCACCCGGGCGATCACCTCGTGCTGCGCGGGCGTGAGCGATCCGGGAAGTGCGCGCTCGGCGATGGCTGCGTTCTCGTCGACCTGCTCGGGCGCCGCCATGCCGGAGAGCAGCATCGTGACCTCCGGATGGTCCCAGACCCACGAGAGGCCCCAGGCCGCAGGCGTCGGCAGCTCGGGTGTCTCCGTGTCATCGAGGACGCGGCGGGCGCGGTCGGGCAGCCTGCCGGCCAGGCGACCGCCCAGCAGCGGCTCCATGATGAAGACTGCGAGACCGCGTGCGGCGGCCGCGCGGAGGCCCGCGGTGCCGGCCTGGTACTTCTCGCCCACGTAGTTGTACTGGATCTGACAGAAGTCCCAGTCGTAGGCATCCAAGACCACGGGGAAGTCGCCCTCGCTGCCGTGGTAGGAGAAGCCGATCTGCCGGATGTGCCCCGCCTCGCGCTGGCGCGCGATCCATGCCTCGATGCCCAGGTCACGGAGGCGCTCCCACTGCGCGGGACTCGTGACGTTGTGGATGAGATAGTAGTCGATGTGGTCCGTGCGCAAGCGGCGCAGCTGCTCTTCGAAGATGCGATCCAGGTCGGCCGAGTCTCGAACGGAGCCGTGCGGAAGCTTGGTCGCAATGAGCACGCGCTCGCGCAGGCCCAGCTCCTCGAGCGCCTCCCCCACGCAGGCCTCGTTGCCCGGGTAGAGGTAGGCGGTATCAAGATAGTTGATGCCCCGCTCGACGGCGCGGGAGATGATCTGGCGCGCCTGACGCGGGTCGGGACGGCCGAACGCCCCGGGAAAGCGCATGCAACCGAGGCCGAGCGCCGAGATGCGGTCGCCATTTCTTGGGTTCACGCGGTACTGCATGGGATGCTCCTGTCGTTCGCGTCCGCAACGTCCTTCTCGTCCGATTTGGCTCAGGTCCAGACCTGGAGCGGGGATGGGTCCTAGAAAATGGCAACTTGGCACAGATCTTCCTGCCAAGTCGGCTGATTCGAAGAAACCAGCGAGAAGAACCCCAGCTCGTGATTTTTTCGCCGTGCCAGATTGGCAGAATCGAGGAAAGTGTCAGCGGCACGTCGCAAGGGCGTCGGCAAGCGAGAAGGACCCCTCGTAGAGGGCACGGCCGGTGATGGCGCCCTCGATGACATCCGGCCCGAGCGCCGCGAGCGCGCGCAGGTCCTCCAGGCTCGCGATGCCACCCGAGGCGACCACCGGAAAGCCCGCGACCTCGGCCACGTGGCGATAGGCCTCGGCGTCGATGCCGCAGCGCATGCCGTCGCGAGCCACGTCGGTGAACACCAGGTGGCGATAGCCAAGATCCGCGAGACGGGCGACGAGCTCGTCGGCGGAGAGCGACGCGCCCTCGCGCCAGCCGTTCACGCGCACCTCCCCGCCGCGCGCGGCCACGTCGGCGACGACGAGCTCCCCGAACTCGCGGGCCGCGGCCTCCGCGAAGGCGGGGTCGCGCACGAGCGCCGTGCCAATCGCGATGCGCCGTACGCCCAAGCCCACCAGGCGCTCCACCGCGGCCATCGAGCGCACACCGCCGCCAGCATCGACCGAGAGGCCGTCAACGGCGCAGATTGCGCTGATTGCGGCATCGTTGGCCACGCGGGCAGCCTCGTCCTCCTCGAGCGTGGCGGAGAGGTCGACCACGTGGACCCAGCGCGCCCCGGCATCGCGGAAGGACTCTGCCACTGCCGCCGGGTCGTCCGAGTAGACGTCCATGCGGGAGCGCTCGCCGTTCGAGAGTCGCACCACGTGGCCGCCCACCAGGTCAATAGCGGGAAAGAGAATCATGCGGAACCTCCCGCCAGACGCACGAAGTTGCACAGGATCTGAAGGCCCACCGCCGAGCTCTTCTCGGGGTGGAACTGCACGCCGTAGGTATTGGCACCGTCCCAGGCCGCGGAGGCAAAGCTGCGCGCGTAGTGCGTCCGCGCGGTCACGAGCTCCGCCGACACGTCGTCCGCGAGCGCATACGAGTGCGTGAAGTAGACGTGCGCCCCCTCGGCGACGCCCTCAAAGAGCGGGCACGCGCGGCCGAGCGGCGTGAGGTCGAGCTGGTCCCAGCCCACGTGCGGCACCTTGAGCCGCGAGGACTCCAGGCGCGTGGCGGAGCCCGCCATCACGCTCAAGCCCTGCGCCCACGAGCCGTCGTCCGTCTCGCTCCCGCGCTCGAAGAGCAGCTGGAGGCCCAGGCAGATGCCGAGGAACGGCACGCCCCTGCCGAGTGCGGCGAGAATCGCCTCGCGCTGCCCGCTCTCGCGCAGGTAGGCCATCGCGTCCCCAAAGCTGCCAACGCCGGGCAGCACGAGGGCGGAGGACTCGGCGATGACGGCGGGGTCGTCGGTCACGAGCGCCGACCCGCCCGCCTCGACAAGACCGCGCTCGACCGACCGCAGGTTCCCCTTGTGATAGTCAACTATGACGATGGGGCGCGTCATCAGAGGGCTCCCTTGGTGGAGGGCACGCCCTCGACGCGCGGGTCGCTCTCGACCGCCTCGCGCAGGGCGCGCGCAGCCGCCTTGAACGTGGCCTCGATGATGTGGTGCGCGTTCTCGCCAGTGACGAGGCGCAGGTGCAGCGTGATGCCGGCGTCACGGGCAAGGCCCGCGAAGAACTCGTGCGCGAGCTCGGTGTCGAAGGTCCCCACCTTGGAGGGGCCGATCGGGACGTCCCAGTAGAGCTCGCCGCGACCGGAAATGTCCACGGCGGCCATGACCAGCGCCTCGTCGAGCGGCACCATCACGGAGCCAAAGCGACGGATGCCGCGCTTGTCGCCGAGCGCCTCGCGCAGCGCCTGGCCGAGCACGATGCCCGTATCCTCGACGGTGTGGTGGTCGTCCACCTCGGTGTCGCCCTTGACGCGCACCGTGAGGTCGACGAGCGAGTGGCGCGCGAGGGCGCAGAGCATGTGGTCGAAGAAGCCCACGCCCGTCTCGACGTCGGCGGCACCGGTGCCGTCGAGGTCCACGGAGAGGCCGATGTCCGTCTCTGCGGTGGCGCGGACGACCTTGGCGGTCCTTGTCATGATTCCTCCCTTGTGAGCACTGCGAGCGCGTCGAGAAGAGCGTCGTTCTCCTCCCGCGTTCCCACGGTGAGCCTGAGACAGTCGTCGAGTCCCGGCGTGGAGCTGAAGTCGCGCACCAGGATCGAGTGCTCGTCGCGCAGCCGCTCCCACGTGCGGTGGGCGTTCGGCACGCGTGCCAGCACGAAGTTGGCGGCAGAGGGCCACACGCGCACGCCGGGTAGCGTGGAGAGGCCGGCGGCCAGCCGCTCCCGCTCCGCCACGATGTCGGCGACGACGGGGGCGAGAAGCTCGCGACGCTCCACGAAGGCGAGCGCGATCGCCTGGGCGAGCACGTCCTCCGAGTATATCTGGCGCACGGCGCCGAGGGCGCCCACGACCTCTGGGTCAGCCACGAGATATCCCACGCGAAGGCCGGCGAGCGCGAAGGCCTTGGAGAGCGTCCGCAGCACGATGAGGCGCGAATTGCCCGGAACGAGCGGCACGAGGCTCTCGTCCTCGCCGGCAAACTCCACGTACGCCTCGTCCACGAGCACGAGAGCCTCGGTCTTGGCGAGCAGCCGCTCCACGAGCGAGCGGTCGACGAGGCCTCCCGTGGGGTTGTTGGGTGACGTGAGGATCACGAGGGCCGCGTCCGCCGCTGCGGCGAGAAGGGCCTCGGCGTCCACGGAGAAGTCCTCCGCGTCGCGCGGGACGGCAACGACCGGCGTCTCGCACATCGCGGCGAAGTTGGCGTACTCGGCGAAGTCCGGCGGGCAGGTCACGACCGCGCGCCCGGGGCCGCCGAAGGCAAAGAGCAGGTTGAAGAGCAGCTCGTCTCCGCCGTTGCCCACGATCACGTGGGCACGGTCCGTGCCGTGGCGCTCGGCCAGCGCGTCGCGCAGGGCGTTTGCCATGGGATCGGGGTAGCGGTTGAGCGGCGTGGCGGCTACGGCCTCGAGCGCGGCCTCGGCGAGCTCCGCCGGCAGCGGGTGCGTGTTCTCGTTCGCGGAGAGGTTCACGCGGACGGGCGAGAAGCGCGGGTCGTAGGGTTCGAAGGCGCGCAGCGCGGGACGCAGGCGCTCGGTGATTTCCATAATCAAACCTCCAATGATACGAAGGGACTGTCGCTTCGTATCATTTCCGGCCAGGCGAGGGGGTGGGCGTCGGCGGCATCGAAGGTGCCACCCTCGGCGAGGCGACGGCGCAGACCGACGGAGAGGGCGTGGGCCCAGAGGCCCTCGGCCTGGGCGATGGTCTGCGTGGCGGGGGCGTCCGCGAGCAGCCCCTCGGGCGTGTAGCAGATCACGCTCGAGCGCTTCTGGAAGTCGTAGACGCCGAGCGGGTTGGCCCAGCGCGCGGTGCCGCCCGTGGGCAGCGTGTGGTTGGGGCCGGCCACGTAGTCGCCCAGGGGCTCGGAGCTCCAGGGGCCCACGAAGATCGCGCCCGCGTTGCGCACGCGGCCGAGGAGCCCGAGTGCCTCGGCGCAGTGGAGCTCCAGGTGCTCGGGGGCGATCACGTTGATCGCGTCGACGGCGGCGTCGAGCGTGTCGCAGACCACGATCACGCCGCGGTCGTTCAGGCTCGCGCGGGTGATCTCCTCGCGCGGGCTCTGGGAGACGAGCAGCTCTATGGCCGCCTCGACGCGTTCGGCGACGCGGGCGTCGCAGGTCACGAGGTAGCAGCTCGCCATCGGATCGTGCTCGGCCTGGGCCATGAGGTCGGCGGCGACCACCTCAGGCGCCGCCGTGAGGTCCGCGAGCACGCAGACCTCGGAGGGGCCGGCCACCATGTCGATGCCCACGTCTCCGGAGACGTAGCGCTTGGCGGCGGCCACGTAGGCGTTGCCCGGCCCCACGATCTTCTCGACCGCCGGGATTGACTCGGTGCCGTAGGCCACGGCGCCGATCGCCTGGGCGCCACCCACGGCGTAGACCTCGTCCACGCCCGCGAGCGCCGCAGCGGCGAGCGTGTAGGCGGAAAGTGTGCCGTCCGCCTGCGGCGGGGTGACCATGACTACGCGCTCCACGCCGGCCACCTTGGCCGGGATGGTATCCATGAGGACCGTGGAGGGGTACTGCGCGCGGCCGCCGGGCACGTAGATCGCGGCGGAGGCCACGGGCGTCACCTTCACGCCGAGCATCGTGCCGTCCGCGCGGGTGGTGAACCAGGACTGCTCGCGCTCGCGCTCGTGGAAGTCTCGGATCTGGTCGCGCGCCTGTGTAAGCGCAGCCAGAAACTCGGGCGGCACGAGGTCGAGCGCCCCGCGCACCAGCTCGTCCGGCACGCGGAAGTCCCGCGAGCACGCGCCGTCAAAGCGCAGGCACAACTCGCGCACCGCGGCGTCGCCGCGCTCGCGCACGTCGTCCACGATCTTCTCGGCGGCAGCCATGACCTCGGCGGGAAGGACCCCTGAGCGGTTGAGGTCGGCCTGTGTGAGGCGCGCGCCCCCTTCGAGCGTTACCGTCCTCATGACGCACTCCCCTTCCTGACCTCGGCGAGACGAGCCGCGAGGTCGCGAATCCTCTTGTCGCAGCGGTACGCCGCCGGCCCCGCGAAGAAGCGCGCCGAGCACTCCATCACCTCGTCCACGATCACGAGGTCGTTCTCGGCGAGCGTGGTGCCGGTGGCCGTGATGTCCACGATGCGGTCGGTCATACCCACGATCGGGCCCAGTTCGATGTTACCGTGCAGCGTGACGATGTCCACCTGCTGGCCGAGCGACTCGTAGTAGCGCTGCGTGATGCGCGGGTACTTGGTGGCCACGCGCACCGTGCCGCGCCAGGCGTAGTTGCGCTCGGCCTCGCCCGCGCGGCCTGCCGGTTCCGCCACGACGAAGCGGCACGCCCCGTAGCCCATGTCCACGAGCTGGAGCAGGTCGAGGTCTGCCTCGACGAGCGAGTCCGTACCGCAGAAGCCGCAGTCCGCCCCGCCGTGGCCCACAAAGGCCGGTGCGTCCTGAGCGCGCACGATCACGTACTCCACGTCGCCCTCTCGCACCACGAGGCGACGCCCCGGGTTCTCCAGCTCGGCGGTCGGGAGCCCCGCCGCCGCGAGCATGCGCACCGTGTCCTTGAAGAGCGAGCCCTTGGGCACCGCCACGCGCAGCGGGCGCTCCGCGAGGCGCACCCCCGGCGTCACCACGCCCGACTCCCCCGGCTCGCCGAGCACCTCCTGCAGACGCTCGAGCGAGAGGGCAAAGCCGCAGGCGATGAGGCCCGGCCTGCCGAGGTTGGCGAGGACCGCGTCGTAGCGGCCGCCCGAGGCGAGGCTCGCCGCGATTCCCTCTGCGTAGCCCTTGAAAATGATGCCGGTGTAGTAGTCGAAGGAGTTGATGATCGAGAAGTCAAAGGAGACGCGTCCCGCCTCGAAGAGGTCCGAGAGCTCGCCCGCGAGGGTCGCGAGTTCCGCGGTGCCGCGACACTCGGCCGGCACGCCCGCACCGGCGAGGAGGGCGTCCAGTCGCGCGATCACCTCGACCCCGCCGCCCATGCGACAGACCTCGGAGAGGGCGCGGGCGGCCGACGGCGCGAGGCCCTTCTCGGCGGCTATGACCTCGTCGAGCGTGACGAGGTCGGAGTCGTGGACGAGCGAGCGCACGCGCTCGGAGAACGCGGGGCTCGGCGAGCAGGCGTCGAGCAGCGCCGTGACGGGCACCGGCGAGCCAAAGACGATGCGCCACGCGGGGACGCCCAGCGTGGAGAGCGTCTCGGCGAGCAGCCGCACGACCTCGGCCTCGGAGGCGGTGCCCTCTTCGGCCACGAGCTCCACGCCAAGCTGCGTGAACTGGCGGGGCTGCCCGCGCAGGCTCGGCTCCTCGCGGACCACCGGGGCGCTGTAGCGCAGGCGGGCGGGCAGCGCGTCCGCCGCCACGCGGCCGGCGACGAGGCGCGCCACGGGCAGCGTGAGGTCGGGGCGGAGCATGAGCAGGGTCTGATCGGTGTCAAAGAGCTGGAACGCGGAATCCTTGATGCGACCCCCGCGTTCGAGGGACGAGCGGTCCTCGAGGAGCGGCGTCTCGACGGGCAGGTACCTGTGCGCGGAGAAGCACTCCCGCACGGTGTCGGAGATGCGCTCGCGGGCGAGCGCCTCCCTCGGGAGAATGTCGCGAAATCCTCGCGGGGTCCTAGCTATCACGAGCGCTCCCTTCGAGCGATGGCTGTCTATGGCGGTGCCTCGAATACTTTAGCACACTAAAGTGCCGGCGCAAGGGGCGGGACGCACGGGGACGCAACAGGACACTGCGAGGGCGGAGCCGGAGCGCAGGGGTCCACCCACGGGGGAGAAGAACCCGCCCATCGATACCTTTCGCAACCTTAGGGCCATGCCGACCCGTCTGAGCTGGCGTGTCAGAGTCGTGTCAGCCATAGGAAAGGCAGCGTCGCCACCTCCCCCGCTATGCTCGACACCCCCACAGCCGAGAGAAGGGAGACGGACATGGCACTACGTTGGGAAGAGGCGGGCGTGATCGTGACCTGCGGCGACCCGCGGACGCTCGAGGAGGCCCCGGACGACGCGATCGTCATCGCGCTCAAGCCGGAGGAGGCGGACGAGCCCGAAACGATCGAGTCGGTGCGCAACCTCGTGCTCGACCGGACCATCGAGCGGCGGCGCAGGATCTTGAGCGACGTCTACGAGCTTGGGCTGTCGATGCCCGAGCCTGTCCAAGAGGAGCTGGGCAGCGACGCCGAGGAGGCGAGGCAAGCCGAGCAGTCGCTCCTTGAGAGCCTCAGGGAGCACGATGATGAGGAGGACGCGAGCGACAGGGACTGGGACGACGCGTACCCGCCGCTCACCGAGCGGGGCCTGTGGCTGGGCGGCGAGCCCGGCGGGGGCGTGAGGATCTTCATCAGCCACGTCGAGGAGCTCGTGGTACACAACTGACGCCCCACGGCGGGCGGCGGCGACTCGCCGCCCGCGGCGGTCGCGCGGGGGGTCGCGTCCCCTAGTCCCGCACGATGTCGGCGAGGGTGGCGTCGCAGAAGCGCACGAGGTCGTCCGGGGCAAGGACGAGGCTGAGGCCGCGCCGCCCGCCCGAGACGTGAATCTCGTCGAAGAGTTGGGCAGTCTCGTCAATCAACGTGGGAAAGCGCTTCTTCATGCCGACGGGCGAGCAGCCGCCGCGGACATAACCGGTGGTGGGCTCGAGGTCGCGCACGTGCATCAGGGAGAGGCTCTTCTCGCCCGCCGCGGCAGCCGCCTTCTTGAGGTCGAGCTCGTCGGCCACGGGAATGCAACAGACCACATGACCGCCGCCCGGCGTCACGCAGACGAGCGTCTTGAAGCTCGCCGCGGGGTCCTCGCCGAGCATCTGGGCGATGTGCAGGCCGAGTGCGCTCGAGGTGTCCGTCTCGTCGACCTCGTAGGTCTCGTATGAGAAGGGCACGCCGGCGGCCTCGAGCTCACGCATGGCGTTGGTCTTCTGGAACTTCTCCCTGCGTGACACGGTCGCCTACGCCTCCGCCTGGCGGGCGCGGTCGCGGGCGAGAATCTCGCGCAGGAACTGGCCGGTGTAGCTCCCCGGGACCTCCGCGACCTTCTCGGGCGTACCGTAGGCGACCACCGTGCCGCCGCCATCGCCGCCCTCGGGGCCCATGTCGAGCACGCGGTCCGCCATCTTGATGACGTCGAGGTTGTGCTCGATCACCAGCACCGTGTTGCCGGCGTCCACGAGCTTCTCGAGCACTTCCACAAGCTGGCGAACGTCCTCGAAGTGCAGGCCCGTGGTGGGCTCGTCGAGGATGTAGAAGGTCTTGCCGGTCTGCTGGCGGTGGAGCTCCTTGGCGAGCTTGACGCGCTGCGCCTCGCCACCGGAGAGCGTGGTCGCGGGCTGGCCGAGATGGATGTAGCCCAGGCCAACGTCATAGAGGGTCTGGAGCTTGTTCTTGATGCGCGGGATGTTGGCGAAAAAGCCCAGCGCCTCGTGGACCGTCATGTCGAGCACGTCGGAGATGGACTTGCCGTGGTAGAGCACCTCGAGCGTCTCGCGGTTGTAGCGCTTGCCGTGGCAGACCTCGCAGGGCACGTAGACGTCCGGCAGGAAGTTCATCTCGATCTTGATCTGGCCGTCGCCCTTGCACGCCTCGCAGCGGCCGCCGGGGACGTTGAACGAGAAGCGCCCCGGGCTGTAGCCGCGTGCGCGGCTGTCCGGCAGGGACGCAAAGAGCGCGCGCAGGTCGTCCCAGAGCCCGATGTAGGTCGCGGGGTTGGAGCGCGGGGTACGGCCGATCGGCGACTGGTCGATGTCGATGACCTTGTCGATCTGGTCCACGCCCTCGAGCTTCTTGTACGGTCCCACGACGCGCTTGGAGCGGTGCACCGCGTTGGTCAGCGCCGGCGCGAGCGTGTCCGTGACGAGCGAGCTCTTGCCCGAGCCAGAGACGCCCGTGACCACGGTGAGCGTGCCCAGCTCCACCTTGGCCGTCACGTTCTTGAGGTTGTTTGCGGAGGCCCCGGTGACCTTGATCTGCCCCTTGCGCGGGTTGCGCCGCTTCTCGGGCAGGCGAATCTGGCGGCGCCCGGTGAGGTAGTCGCCTGTAATCGAGTCCGGGCAGGCGGCGATCTCGTCCGGGGTGCCGGCGGCTACGACCTTGCCGCCCAGCTCGCCGGCGCCGGGGCCCATGTCGATGACGTAGTCCGCGGCGCGGATGGTGTCCTCGTCGTGCTCGACCACGATGACGGTGTTGCCCTGGTCGCGCAGACGCTTCAAGGTCTCGATCAGGCGGTTGTTGTCACGCTGGTGCAGGCCGATCGAGGGCTCGTCCAGGATGTAGAGCACGCCCATGAGGCCGGCGCCGATCTGGGTGGCCAGGCGGATGCGCTGCGCCTCTCCTCCGGAGAGCGTGGCGGCGGCGCGGCTGAGCGTGAGGTAGTCGAGGCCCACATTCACGAGGAAGCGCAGGCGCGCGAGGATCTCCTTCACCACGGCGCCCGCGATGAAGCGCTGGCGGTCGGTGAGCTCGAGCGCCTCGAAGAAGGCGAGCGCCTCGCGGCAGGAGAGCTCGCAGACCTCCCAGATGTTCTTCTCGCCCACCGTGACGGCGAGGATCTCCGGCTTGAGGCGCGCCCCATTGCAGGTGGAGCACGGGACCTCGCGGATGTACTTCTCCAGGTGCGTGCGCATGGTCTCGGAGGTGGTCTCCTGGTACTTCTCGAAGAGGATCTTGCGCACGCCGGAGAAGGTGGTGAACCAGTGCGTGTTGCGGCCGTCGCGCGTGAGGTAGTCAACGCGGACCTTGGTGGCGCCGAGGCCGTCGAGAAGGGCGGACTGCACCTTCTTGGGGAGGTCCTTCCACGGGGTCTCCTCCGAGACACCGAGATGGCGGCAGACGGCGGCGAGCACCTGGGGGTAGTAGTTGGAGTGGCCGAAGAGGCCGCCAAAGACGCCGCTCGCAACGGAGAGCGAGGGGTCCTCGATGAGGGCCTCGGCGTCAACGACCTTGCGGAAGCCCAGGCCGTCGCAGTCCGGGCAGGCGCCGTAAGGGGCGTTGAAGGAGAAGTCGCGCGGCTGGAGGTCGTCCATCGAGTGACCGTGCTCGGGGCAGGCCAGGGCAAGCGAGTAGCTGATGAGCTCGCCGGGCAGGCGCTCCGGGTCGTCGCGGTCGGGCATGAGGTAGAAGCCCACGCGACCTGCGGCGAGCTTGGTCGCCTGCTCCACGGCCTCCGCGATGCGGCCGAGCGAGTTCTCACGTACCACGATGCGGTCGACAACGACCTCCACGTTGTGGCGGTTCTTCTTCTCGAGGCGAATCTCCTCGTCCCCGAGCTCACGCACCTCACCGTCGATGCGCACGCGGGAGAAGCCCTCGCGGCGCAGGTCCTCGAAGAGCTTGGTGTACTCGCCCTTGCGGTCGAGGACCACGGGGGCCAGCACCAAGGCACGGCGACCCTGTGCGCGCTCGAGGACCTTGTCGGCCACCTGGTCTGTGGTCTGGCGCTCGATCACGCGGCCGCATTCCGGGCAGTGGGGCGTGCCCACGCGGGCAAAGAGCAGACGCAGGTAGTCGTAGATCTCCGTCACGGTGCCCACGGTGGAGCGCGGGTTGCGGCTCGTGGTCTTCTGGTCGATCGAGACCGCTGGCGAGAGACCGTCGATGCTGTCCAGGTCCGGCTTGTCCATCTGGCCGAGGAACTGGCGCGCGTAGCTGGAGAGGGACTCCACGTAACGGCGCTGGCCCTCGGCGTAGATGGTGTCGAAGGCGAGGCTCGACTTGCCCGAGCCGGAGAGGCCCGTGATGACGACGAGCTTGTCGCGCGGGATGTCGACGTCGACGTCCGCAAGGTTGTGCTCGCGCGCGCCGCGGATGACGATGGAATCGTGGGCCATGGGACCCTCCTCGGAAGTGCTTGCCGGACCAACCTTTTGATTGTAGCCCGTGGGGGCCTGGGTCATTCCTCCGGGAGGTGTGCTGCGCAGAACCTCCCTACGGAATGCCCCCGGCCCGCTGAGCCCCAACCTTGAGGTAAACCGCGACATCGAGGTGGCGCGCCGGGCGCCGCGAGCCCGACGCCCCCCGTCGTCGCCGCTCGCTGCGACAGAAGAGTTGCTCGGGCCTGCCGATGTTCCGCAAGGAAGTTCTGCGCAGCACACTTCCTGAAGGAACATCGGCGGGACCCCGGAAGGCCTACTCCGCAGCGAAGTAGCGGCTCACGCCGGCGGCGTCGGGCTCGCGGCGGACGGCGCCCGTCGCCACGAGGTGATCGAGGTGCGCGATGCTTTCGGAGACGAGGAACCAGCGCGTGAGCGCGGGCGTCTCCGCCCAGTGTTCAAACGGGGCGCGCCACCCCATCGCCGGCACGAGCTCGTAGCCCGTGCTGCCCGGCACCTCGCGAATCGCCGCGAGCGCGCGAGCGCTGCGGCGCTCGTGGTGCGCAATATTGGCGAGACAACGCTCGGCCACGCTTCCCTCCTGCAGCCCGTGACCCAGAAGCGCGCGCTCGACGCCCATCTCGGAGAGGTTTCGCAACGTGGCAAGCTGCGCCCCGATCGCGTCCTCACCCTCGCTCCAGAAGCCGATGCAGGTCGAGCACAGGAAGAGGACCGCGTCGCCGAGAAACGCCGTGCGGGTGCACGGCTCCCAGAGAGCGCAGTGCCCCGGCGTGTGCCCGGGCGTGGGGACGACCTCGAGCGCCCAGCGACCGCAGCGCAGCGTCTCGCCGGCGGCGACCGTCGAGAACGCGATTTTCTCGGTCTCGAAGTTGACGGCGTGGTCCCAGATCACGTCGGCGAGCTCGGCGGACTCCGCCTGGCTCGCACCCTCCGCTTGCATGCGGGCAACCATCTCGTCGCGCCATGCGGGAACGGCGAGCCGGCGCATGTCGGCGAGCACTCCATCGGGGATGACCACGCGCACGCCCGCCTCGGAGAGCTCGCGCGCCAGGCCGGCGTGGTCCATGTGGGCATGCGTGCAGAGGAGCGTGGTCCGCTCGGGGTCCACGCCCAGGCCGATCAGCGCCCGCATGAGGCGCGTGTCGTTGAAGTCGTCCGAGGTGCCCGCGTCCACCACGAGCGTCTCGGCACCATCGCGCACCACGAAGGCGTTCACCGAGGGTAGGAAGGTGTCGTGCATCAGCAGCTCCACGCGCCAGACCTCGGGCTCATCGAGCACCCGGCTGCAGGTGAAGTCGTCGCCGTCGAGCGTGAAGCAGTTCTCTCCACAGCCCTGGCCCCAGTCCGCGTCGCGAGCGTCGCCGTCCATGTGCGGCCCCCTTCCGAGCACCACCGTTCTTCACGCCAGTATGAACCATCCGGATGCTGCTCGGGGTAGAATCAACACGGTTGCCAAACTCCGCCCGCCGGGCGCGTCGAGAGGAAGAGCATGGACCAGAACGAGCAGGAGAAGCTCCGCCAGGAGGTCGACGAGGTGCTGCACGGCCAGAAGCAGCCCCAGGAGCCCACGGGCTTTGCGCAGAACGATTACTCCAACATCCACCATGTCATCGGCGTGATGTCAGGCAAGGGCGGCGTGGGCAAGTCGCTCGTGTGCGGCATCCTCGCCGTGGAGCTGGCGCGCCGGGGCGCCCGCGTGGGAATCCTCGACGCGGACATCACCGGCCCCTCGATCCCCCGCATGATGGGCCTCGCCGGGGCTCGTGCCCGCGGTGTGGACGAGCTCATCGTCCCCGTGCTCACGCACGGTGGCATCGAGGTCATGAGTGCCAATCTCGTGCTCGAGAACGAGACCGACCCGGTGCTCTGGCGCGGCCCGGTCATCGCCGGCGCGATCAAGCAGTTCTGGGAGGACTGCGCCTGGGGCGAGCTGGACTACCTGCTCGTTGACATGCCCCCGGGAACGAGCGACGTCGCGCTCACCGTGTTCCAGTCCCTGCCGGTGGACGGCGTGGTAATCGTGAGCTCGCCGCAGGACCTCGTTCAGATGGTCGTCGGCAAGGCCGTGAACATGGCCAACATGATGAGCGTGCCGGTGCTCGGCCTCGTGGAGAACATGGCCTACGTCGAGTGCCCGCACTGCGGCGAGAAGATCTACCCCTACGGGCCGAGCCGCCTGGAGGAGACCGCCAAGGCCTTCGACGTGGAGGCACTCGGCCAGCTGCCGATGGACGCCGCCCTGGCTACCGCATGCGACGAGGGAGCCTTCGAGGGCAGGCTCCCCGAGGGCCTCTTGCCGGACGCCGTCGAGGCCGTCGTGCGCACGGCGGAGTTCATGGACGCGCTGCGCGGTCAGGGCGAGTAGCTTGGCGCGCAGGGCGAGAAGAACCTCCAGGTCGCAGGTGCGCGAGGAGGCGCTCGCCGCAGCGGCGGCCGTGCGCGTTCCCGAGCGCTGCGACGTCTGCATAGTCGGCGGCGGAGCCTCCGGTCTCGCCGCCGCAATCGCCGCCGCCGAGGCGGGGGCGTCGGCGACGGTGCTCGAGCGCGTGCCCGAATGTGGACGGACAATTCTTGCCACCGGCAACGGGCGCTGCAACTTCTCGAACGCAAGGCTCGACTGGGGACGCTACAACGACCCGGACTTCGTCGAGGCGGTCTGCGGACCGCGCTTTGGCGAGAACGTGCTCGCCTTCTTCGAGGGATGCGGGCTCGCCTGGGTCGAGGAGGAGGGCGGCAGGCTCTATCCCCTCTCCCGGCAGGCGGCCTCCGTGCGCGAGGTTCTTCTCGCCCGCGCCCAGAGGGCAGACGCCACGCTCGCTCCCGCGCGCGAGGTCACGGGCATCGAGCGTGGGGTTGACGACTGGCGCGTCTCGTACGAGGGCGTGAGCTCGGGCTGCGTCGTCGCGCGCTCCGTGGTGCTCTCGGTGGGCGGGGGCGAGGAGCTCGCCCGCTCTCTGGGACTCGAGTCGCGACCCTTCGAGCCGGTGCTCTGCTCGCTCGCCTGCGAGGCACCGACAGGCGTCTCCCTGTCCGCGCTCGACGGGCGACGCGCTCACGTGGTGGCGCAACTCCTGCATGACGGTACAGAGGTTGCCCGCGAGACGGGCGAGGTGCTCTTCCGCGACTACGGGCTCTCGGGCATTGCTATCTTTGACCTCTCCCGATGCGCCCGCCCCGGTGACGTCATCACGCTCGACCTCACCTGTGGGCTCAGCGAGTCACGTGCCCGACGGCTCGCCGAGGCGGCGGGCGGGTGCTCGGGACTGCTCGACCCCGTGATCGCAGCCGAGCTCAAGGGCTCACTCGACATTGCCCGTGACCTGCGCCTCGTTGTCTCCGGCCCCGCGGATCCGCAGCGCGCCCAGGTCACGCGGGGCGGTCTGCTCACCGCACAGTTTGACCCCGCAACGCTTGAGGCGCTCGAGCTGCCCGGCCTCTTTGCCAGCGGGGAGGCGCTCGACGTCGATGGTGCCTGCGGCGGGTTCAACCTCGCCTGGGCCTGGAAGAGTGGGCTCGTCGCCGGGCTCGCGGCGACACGATGAACCCAAAGTGATGTGCTCCACCTCGCCCTTCGCACGGTTTGGGTTCGCGGTGGCCACACAACGGCACAATGATTTTCTCCTACCTGCTGTTTTTCTCGTCTGGGGGAGGCATCCTGTCGCACAATGAACCCAAACCATTTTTTGGTTTGGGTTCGGTCGGCAGTGAAGGAAGGGCAATGCTCGAGGTCTCAGGCATACGCATACCACTAGCGAAGCTGGATGGCACGGACGCGCAGGAGATTCGGGCGTGTCGGCGCGCCCTCGCGCGACGCCTGCGCATAAGCGAGAAGGACATCGTGCGCGTCGAGCGTCGTCGCCGCTCGATAGACGCCCGCAAGCGAGATAACATCCAGCTCACGTTCACGCTGCGCGCCGAGCTCGCTCCGGGCGCGCGCCCGCGCCCCGAGAAGAACGCGCGCACTGTCGACGAGGCCCCCTTCCACTTTCCCGCGCCGACGGCTCGCCGGGCGGGGCGCCCCGTCGTCGTGGGCGCCGGTTGCGCGGGCCTCTTCTGCGCGCTCTCCCTGGCGCGCGCTGGCCTCGAGCCCCTGCTCGTGGAGCGCGGCGACGACGCCTCCCGACGTGCCGACGCCGTGCGACGGCACGACAAGACCGGCGAGCTCGACCCCGAGAGCAACATCCAGTTTGGCGTCGGCGGCGCGGGCACCTTCTCCGACGGCAAGCTCCAGACCGGGACCAAGAGCCCTGCGCACCGTCTCATCCTCGAGACCTTTGCCGCAGCCGGGGCGCAGCAGCAGATTCTCTGGGATGCCAAGCCCCACATCGGAAGCGACGTGCTCCCTCGCGTGGTCACTGACATCGTCCGTCAGATCGAGGAGGCGGGCGGCGAGGTCCGTACCCGCTGCCGCATGAGCGACCTCGACGTCACGGACGGCCGCGTACGCGGCGTCACGCTCATCACCACCGACCCGGACGGGTCGGAGCGGGAGGAGCGCATCGCCGCGGACTGCGTGGTCCTCGCCTGCGGCCACTCCGCGCGTGACGTCTTCGAGCTGCTGCGCGAGCGCGGCGTGACCATGGAGCGCAAGACCTTCGCGATGGGCGTGCGCATCGAACATCTCCAGGCAGACATCGACCGGGTGCTCTACGGCAGCGCTGCCGGACACCCCGCGCTCGGCGCCGCGCCCTACAGCCTCTCCTGCCACCTCCCCTCCGGGCGCAGCGCGTTCTCGTTCTGCATGTGCCCCGGCGGCTACGTGGTCTCCGCCGCGAGCGAGACGGGTGGCGTCTGCACCAACGGCATGAGCCTCTCGGACCGCGCGGGGGCCAACGCGAACTCCGGGCTTCTCGCCAACGTCTTTCCCGACGACCTGCCCGGTGACGACGTGCTCGCCGGCGTCACGCTCCAGCGCTCCTGCGAGCGGGCGGCCTTTGCGGCGGGCGGAGGGGCGTACGTTGCCCCGGCGCAGCTCGTCGGCGACTTCCTCTCCGGCGTGCCCTCGAGTGCGGGCGGGCGCGTCGTCCCCACTTACCCGCGCGGGGTCGCCTGGGGCGACGTCGCCCCCTGTCTGCCGACCTTCGTGGCGGAGACGCTCCGCTCTGCCATCCCCCTACTCGGCCGCAGGCTCCGCGGCTTCGACGTGGCGGACGCCGTGCTCACGGGCGTGGAGACGCGGTCGAGCTCCCCGGTGCGCGTGACGCGCGGTCACGACGGACAGAGCCTCTCCGTGCGCGGCCTCTGGCCCGTGGGCGAGGGCGCGGGCTACGCGGGCGGCATCATGAGCGCAGCCACCGACGGCATCCTGGCGGCCGAGAAGATCCTGGCGAGCCTCTAACTCTCCGGCGTCGTGCCCGCAGCGTTGGTGAGCTGAGCCATCCGCTCCCCAAGCGAGGTCATCCTCCCCTGCTCGAGCGCCGCGAAGTCCGGCAGCTCGAACTCGGGGAGCTGAGGGAGCTCAAAGTCCGGCATGACGGTCCGCACCAGCAGGGCCAGGGCGCGCGTGATCTTGTCGCGCTCCTCGGGGGCAAGGCCGCCCAGCTCGCGCAGCATCGCGGGGACCGTCGTCTGCCAGTTCTTCCCCAGCTCCCCAAAGGTATCCGCCCCGCCGGCCCCGATGACGGAGAAGAGCGTGTCGACGAAGCCCTCTCGCTCCTCGCGCGACATGCTCGCGATCCACTCGTTGAGCGTCTTGTCGACGAAACTCGCGCCACGTCCTATCTCCTGTGCGTAGGAGAAGTCGACGCCCTCGACGACCCAGGAGAACGGGTTGTGCTGCATGAGGCCACTCGTGGAGGACTCCACGACGGCATAGTCCTCCTGCCTCTCGAAGAGCATACCGATCACCGACGAGCGCGGGACCGTCTTTGACACGAGATGCGCGCGGTCCAGCCAGCCGGCGTCCGACAGGGCCTCCTCGGTGAAGCCGGGACCATCGTGCGAGAAGGTCCTCGCCACGCGCGACGCGACGCGCGCCGAGCAGCGCGCGGTGGCACAGACGGCCAGGTTGCCGCCCTTGGAGTGGCCTCCCAGATAGAGCGGGCCCTCCACGTGGGGCGCCACGCGCTCGAGATAGGAGACCGCCGCGAACTGCGAGGGCACGCCCGTCTCGAACGCCATGTTGAAGTCCTCCTTCCAGCCCACGACCGTGTTGTCTGTGCCGCGGAAGGAGAGGTAGGCGCCCCCGGAGGGGAGCAGCAGCGTGCAGGCCGAGAACTGCTTCTCAGCGGACTCGTCGAAGTCGTCGACGTAGGCGCAGACGCGCACGTCGCGGAAGCGCGGGCTCGCCGCGACGGCCGTGAGCAGTCGGACGAGCCCCTCGGGGTCCCAGAGCCCGCGGGTCATCTCGTCGAAGCACTCGGCACGGAAGAGCTCGCGCACGGGGAGCCCCTGCGGCCCGCGAACCTCCTCGCCCGGCCAGCGATAGTACGAGAGGCAGGCCAGCACGAGGCTGTCCACCTCTCCGAGCGGGCGCTCGGCGAGGGTCTCGAACTCGCGCGCGAGGTACCCGAAGAGGTTCTTCTCGTCCCGTCCTGAGCTGGGTCCCATGACGTCCCTACTTTCTGCGCGGGCGGTAGCGACGGCGCGTGGCGTGGGCGCTGCCCTTGCGCGCGCCCGCCTTGAGGCGCTCGATCACCTCATCGGCGCTGCCGCCCTCAACGTGCGTGCGAATCTCGACGATCTGGTCACGGATGCGCGCCGCAGCCTCGAAGTCCATGGCCTCGGAGGCCGCGGCCATCTCCTCCTCGAGGGCGTCAAGCACGTCGGCGAGCTCCTCCTTGGAGAGGCCCGCGAGCTCCGCGGCAACCGAGCGCACCGTCTGCTCGCTCTCCTCGTGCGCTGAGAGGCTCTCGAAGGCGCCGTGGCTGCCCGTGCCGTGGCGGTCGCGCGTCTTGCCCTCGAGCGTGGCCTCGGCCTCGGAGATGAACGACGAGACGTCGGTGATGGACTTCTTGACCGTGCGCGGGACGATGCCGTGCTCCTCGTTGAAGGCCTCCTGCAGGGCGCGACGGCGGTTGGTCTCCCCTATCGCCACGCGCATGGAGTCGGTGATCGTGTCCGCGTACATGATGACCTCGCCCTGGGCGTTTCTCGCCGCGCGGCCCATGGTCTGGATCAGCGAGCGCCGGTTGCGCAGGAACCCCTCCTTGTCCGCGTCCAGGATCGCCACGAGCGAGACCTCGGGGATGTCCAGGCCCTCGCGCAAAAGGTTGATGCCCACCAGCACGTCGATCTTGCCCACGCGCAGGTCGCGGATGATGTCCACGCGGTCGAGCGTGGCGGTGTCCGAGTGCATGTAGTTCACGCGCACGCCCTCGTCGAGCAGGTGGTCGGTGAGGTCCTCCGCCATGCGCTTGGTGAGCGTGGTCACGAGCACGCGCTCCTTCTTGGCAACGCGCTCCTTGATCTCTGCGATGAGGTCGTCGATCTGTCCGTTCACCGGGCGGACGTCGACCTTGGGGTCGAGAAGACCGGTGGGGCGGATGATCTGCTCCACCTGCTGCTGGGTGACCGACTCCTCGTAGTCGCCGGGCGTGGCGGAGACGTAGATGAACTGCGGCACGCGCGCCTCGAACTCGTCGAAGCGTAAGGGCCGGTTGTCGAGCGCGGAGAGCAGGCGGAAGCCGTGGTCCACGAGCGTGACCTTGCGCGAGCGGTCGCCCTCGTACATGCCGCGGATCTGGGGCACCGTGACGTGGGACTCGTCGATGATGCAGACCATGTCCTTGGGGAAGTAGTCGATCAGCGTGTACGGGGGCTCGCCGGCCTTGCGGCCGTCGAGGTGGCGCGAGTAGTTCTCGATGCCGTTGCAGTAGCCCATGGTCTCGAGCATCTCGAGGTCGTAGCTCGTGCGCTGCGCGAGGCGCTGGGCCTCGAGCAGCCGATCGTTGGCCTTGAGCTCCGCCACGCGCTGCTCGAGCTCCTCGTTTATGGTCTCAAGGGCGTGCGTGACCTTAGGTCGCTCGGTCACGTAGTGCGAGGCGGGCCAGATCGGGATGGCGTCGAACTCGCGGACGATCTCGCCGGTGACGTTGTCCACCTCGGCGATGAGCTCCACCTCGTCCCCGAAGAACGAGATACGCAGGGGGTTCTCGGCGTAGGGCGGGTAGACGTCCACGGTGTCCCCGCGCACGCGGAACGTGCCGCGGGAGAGGTCGTAGTCGTTGCGGTCGTACTGGATGTCGATGAGGCTGTGGATGAGCTCGTCTCGCTCGAGCGGCTCGTCCTTGCTCACGTTGGGCGCGAGCCCGGCGTAGTCCTGCGGGCTGCCGATGCCGTAGATGCAGCTCACGGACGCCACCACGATGACGTCGCGCCGCGAGAGCAGGCTCGAGGTGGCCTGGTGGCGGAGCTTCTCGACCTCCTCGTTGATCGAGGCGTCCTTCTCGATGTAGGTGTCCGTCTGCGGGACGTAGGCCTCGGGCTGGTAGTAGTCGTAGTAGGAGACGAAGTAGACCACGGCGTTGTTGGGGAACAGCTCGCGCATCTCGCTCGCCACCTGCGCGGCGAGGGTCTTGTTGGGCTCCATAATGAGCGTCGGGCGGTTGAGGCGCTCGATGGTCTTGGCCATGGTGTAGGTCTTGCCCGAGCCCGTGACGCCCATGAGCGTCTGGTAGCGCAGGCCGCGCTCCACGCCGTCGGCGAGCTTGTCTATGGCCTGGGGCTGGTCTCCCGCGGGCTCGTAGGGGGAGACCACGGCAAGCGGCTCGCCGGCGCCCTCGCGCCCAAAGCGCACGAGCTCGCCGCCGACTCGCTCCGGGCCCCGGACCTCGCCCTCTCCTGCCATCGCTCCCCCTTCGCCGCCTCCGTTGCAACAGTGTACCCCATTTCCCAGAACACAAACATGTGTTCTTATTTTTATCCGAACGCTCGGCTACAATCTGACCAGAGCCGAAGGGGGTCATGTGACGCATCCGAGAAAAACGACGGGCAGGAAAGTCTTTGGGGGCATCGTCATCGTCGTCGGAGCCCTGCTCGCGGTCTGTTCGATACTTTTCTTCATCGCGTTCGGCACCGGCGAGCGCGGCGAGGCACGCACCGCCTGGCAGGGGTGTCTCGCCGGGGTGACCGCCGTGATCTTCGGCACGGGATTCTTCGCCGCCAGGCCTGAGTCCGGCGCACGAGCCTCGCAGCCTGGCGCCGCCCGGGTCCCGGACGCCCGTCCCTCCCCCGGAAACGCCGCGCTCGAGGGCATGGTCTCACACAGCGAGGACGTGGTGGCCACGCTGCGCGACATCGTGGCCCATGGCGGGAACGGCTTCGGCGACCTCCCGGACCTGCTGCGCCGCACGGGTCTCATGGACTGGGCGGAGGCGCCGGCCACACGCGCCCACCGTCTCCATCGGAGCGGCCGCTGGTGGCTGGGCGCCACCATGGACGACGAGATGACGTACGACGGGATCGTCGCGCTCGAGGTGGCGCTCAATCTGACCGACGACCTGAGGGGCCGGCCTTGCCCGCCCGGGGCCACACTCGAGGAGCGCGCCCGATCCGTCCTCGCCGGCGTCCACCGCCTGCGTCCCAGGACGTTCGAGGCGGACGACCCCGCCGCCCAGCTCCTGGAGTTTCTGACCGACGAGACTGACGAGCGCGGCGAGTGGTCCTGCCGGGTGCGTTTCGCGGACGCGTTCGAGAACCTTCCGCTTCCGGTCCGCGCAGGACTGTCTTTCCGGGCAAACGTCGCGCGGGGCCTCCTCTGTGCGCGCCTGACCGTGCCGTACCCCACCTGCCTTTCTGCCGTGAGCTCGGACGAGCCGGCGCGCGAGCGGATCCTCACGGGATACGCGGCGCGCGCCGCGCTCGCGGTCGCCCGTGCGGCCTTCGCGTCGTCCCCCGCGCTCACGCGCGTCGTGGTGAGCTGCGGTCACAGGACCGGGGAGACGCTCGTCTCGCTCGACCTCGACGTCGAGGCAATCGAGCGACTCGACCGCCTCATGGGCACGGACGTCGAGGCCCTGCCCTCCGACCCGGCACTGCGAGCTCGTGGGGGCGAGGGGCCGGAATCCGAGCCCGTGGCGCCCCACCTCGCCCTCGACGACGAGCGGCTCTGCCCCCCGGGGCGCTACCGGGAGGTCGAGCTCGACGTCTCGCCCGTCGGGGAGCCGCTTGCCACGGCATGCGGGGCACGACGCGCGGCCGACCTCGGCATCATGGAGAAGGCGGGGCGGACCTGCGCCTGGCGGGAGCTGGCCCCGCGGCTCGGCGACACCACGCAGGGCGCCGTCGCCCTCCTCGTTGACCTGCGCGACCGGACGGACGACGTCACGGTCGCCGAGGCGTGCGAGCGGACAAGCAGGGCGCTCGTCGCCGGCACGATGGACGTCACCGCAACGGACGAGCTCGAGCGGCTCTTCGTCGACGGGGGCGACCTCGTCGCGGTGACAGACCGGGCGCGTGCCGCACTCGAGCAGGAGTGCCCGCCCGAGCGACTCGAGGGTCTTCTCGCCGAGCTCGAGGCAGCACTCGCCCCCATCACGAACATGGGCATCTACCTCGACGACACCGCATCGGTGTACCGCTACTTCAATTCGTTCCCCGAGCGGATCCGCTACAACCTCACGTTCCAGGACGACGGGCGCGTCGTGCGGCTCGTGCCCGACGAGTACTATGCGGCGCACTCGCTCGCCGCGCGCATGCTCAACCTGCTCGGGCGCCCCGGGGAGGCCCTGCCCCACGCCGAGGAGCTCATGCGCATCGCCCCCCTCACCCCCGACGCGGCGCTCATGAAGGTTCGTGCCCTGGAGGACCAGTCACGCATCTTCGAGGCCGCCGACCTCCTCAAGGACACGATCGGGTACGCCTCGATGGTGCGCGACCTCGCCATCTGCTTCTATCGCCTGGCCTTCATGGAATGGAAGCTCGGCCGCGAGGACCTCACGGTAATCTGCTACCAGCGCGCCATCAGCCTGCACCCGGAGGTCGCCAAGCTGGCACAGGAGGAGCTGGACGACCTCCTCTCGGCAAACAGCGAGCTCAAGCCGTTGCCCGATGACGAGATCGTTGAGGCCCTCTCTCAGGCCGGCCTGCCGACGGGCGAGGTGTCCAAGATGCGCCGGCAGACGCGCGACGCCCTCGTCGCCACCACCGACGCCGGGGTATTCTCCGTCGCCCGCGCACTTGCGGGAAGCCTCCACGAGCTTATCAGCGACGACGCCCTTCTCGACGTCCGCCGCTCGCTCACACGCCCGTGATGCCGCTCGGATAGCTGTCCTGGTATGCCTCGTAGACCGCAAGCACGCGGTCCAGGTACGCACGCGTCTCGGCGTACTCGACGTCCTCCGGGATTGTGCCGCCCTTAGAGATCCATCCCTGCACGGCCCCGATGCCGGCGTTGTAGGCCGCGATGACCTCCTCCAGCCCGGAGAGGTGCTCCTGGAGGTAACCCAGGTAGGCGCAGCCGTACTCGATGTTCGTCGCCGGGTCCGCGAGGTCGTCCGGGTCATAGGCGTCGTCGTCGACGAGGCCGAGCGACACGAGGCTGCGCGCCGTGTCCGGCATGACCTGCATGAGCCCGACGGCCCCGACGGGAGAGACCGCGCCCTCGTCCCAGCCGGACTCGCACTCTATCACCGCGCAGGCGAGCAGCGGGTCGACGCCATGACGCTCGCACGACGCCTCTATCCAATCGGCGTGGCGCACGGGGTGCAGCACGCGACCGAGCGAGGTCGGCAGGGCCACCACCACGGCGACCACCGCGAGCACCGCCACGAGGGCGGCCACGGGCACCACGCGGTACCAGCGGGCGAAGCGCTCCCCTCCGCGCGGTCCGGCACCCGGGCGCGGCGTCGGGCGGCGAGCCGGGCGCCGCGGCGTCGGCCTACGCCCAGCCATGCGCGTCCCACCAGGCGCGGACCCGCGCGACCAGGTCCTTCTCTTCCCCCGTGTTGTCGATCACGGTCGTCGCATGGGAGCGCAGGTACTCGTCGGAGGGCTGGCGCGCCACGCGCCGATCGAAGTCCCCCACGTCCATGCCGCGCCCCCGCGCCCGCTCGCGACGCACCTCGAGCGGGCAGGCCACCACCACGACCTCGTCGGCGAGGTCGACCATCGACTCCACCCGGTCGAGCAGCGGCACCTCAACCACGCAGCACGCCGGCTCGCGCTGGCCGCAGATGCCGGACGTGAGCATGCGGACGAGCATGGCGCGGATGTGCGGGAGCTCGATCCCCTCGAGCAGCTCGGCGGAGGAATCGTCGGCAAAGGCGCGGCGGGCGAGAAGGGCGCGGTCGAGCACCCCGGTCTCGGGGTCGACGAGGTCGCCTCCGAACGCGGCGCAGACCTCCGCCACGCAGGGCTCCCCGGGTGCCAGCACGGCACGCGAGAGCTCGTCGAGGTCGATGCGCCACGCCCCGAGCCGCTCCAGCTCGCGCGCGACCGTCGACTTCCCCGACGCCGTCCCCCCAGCGAGAAACACCGTGTACACCCCGACCCCCTTCCTAGACCGTTGACCCATCATCGCACATGCGACGGGACGGCGGGGCAACATACCCCATCTGCTCAGACAGCTTCGGCGCAAAGGACGCGCCTGCAGAACTCGCATCTGGGGTATGTTGCCCCGCCACGAGCTCGAACGCGTGCCGACATACCCTCATCCGCGAGTTCTTCTCCGCATCCGAAGGTGCGGAGAAGCTGTTCGAGCGGGGAGGGTATGCCGGCGCGCGGGCCTAGCAGGTCGAGACGTGGCCGCCCTCGACGCGCCAGAGGACGGGGTTCTCGAAGAAGGCGAGGTCGCGCTCGTCGTGGGTGGTCCAGAGGACGGTCCTCTCCGCGACGAGCGGGCCGACGAAGGCCATGACGGCGTCGACGGTCTTCTCGTCCATGCCCTTGAGCGGCTCGTCGAAGAGCAGGGTGTTCGCGTCGGCCAGCACGCAGCGCAGGATCGCCACGCGCCGGCGCTGCCCGCCCGAGAGCTCGCGCACGGGCCGCGCGTCGACGGGCAGGCCGCAGGCCTCCATCGCCTCCCGCTCCTCCGCGAGGAAGCGCTCGAGTAGCTCGTCGGGGAGATACCCGTGCGGCAGGCGGATGTTCGCGGTGGCCGTGAGGCTCTCGCAGAGCCGGTCCTCCTGGAACGTCATGCCCAGCCGCACGTCCGCGCCCCGCACGACCGCACCCGCGTCAGGCCGCTCGAGCCCGGCGAGCAGCCTCAGCAGCGTGGTCTTGCCCGCGCCGGAGGGCCCCATGATCACGTGCGGGCGAAGCGGCTCGAAGCTCGCGCTCGCGCCCTCGAGGACGCGCACGGCGCCGTAGCCCTTCTCGACATCCCGGAGGGCGAGCGCGAGGTCGCCGCCCGTCTGCGATCCCGCGCTCACGGCCGTGCCTCCCATCGCTCCATCAGACGTCCCATGACGCGCTTGACGAGCGCCTCCAGCGCGACGGACACCACCACGATCGCCACGGTCCAGGCGAAGAGGTCCGGCGTGTCCAGGTAGATCTTGGCGTCGTAGAGGTGTTCGCCGATCGTGAAGTCCGGCAGGCCGATCACCTCGGCCGCGATGCCCGCCTTCCAGGAGAGGCCGAGCGCGAGCGTCACCGCGACGCGGAAGTACGGCAGCACCTCGGAGGCGTAGACCAGGCGCACGCGGTCCCAGCCGCGCACGCGAAAGACGTCGCACATCTCGAGCAGGCCGGGGTCGGTCTGGGAGATGCCCTCGAGCACGTTGGCGTAGACGACGGGCAGCGCCATGACGAACGCGATCACCATCGAGAGGTAGCTCGACGAGACCCACAGCAGCACGAGGATCACGAACGACGCCACCGGCACGGCCTTCATGGCCCCCATCACCGGGGCGAGCAGCTCGCGGACCACGGTCGCGCGGCTCGCGAGCGCGGCGAGGGCCGTCCCCGCGACGACCGCGGCGAGAAACCCGACGCCAATCCGCCCGAGCGACACGCCCACTGAGGCCCAGAACTCACCCGTCGACGCCAGCTCGGCAAGGCGAACCAGCACCTCGAGCGGTCCCACGAGGATGATGCGCGCGTCAATCGCCCGCGCACCAAGCTCCCAGACCACGAGCCAGAAGGCGACGCAGGCGAGACGAACGGCCCACGTCCGGAGACGCCCGTCCTTCTCGGTGCCTCTCTCGCCCGCGCGCGCCAAGCCTACGCGCCGTAGTAGAAGTCGTCACCAGGAACGGCGCCGCCCACGGCCTCGGGGTTCTGGTCGGCGAGAACCGCAAGGTAGCCGGAGAGCCGCTCCTTCATGTCCTCGCCGGTCACGCAGACGATGTTGCACTCGGGCAGGGCCTTCTCGGCCACCTTGGCCGGCACGATGTCGTAGTCGCCCACGAGCTGCGCGGCGTCCGCCACGTTCTCGTTCACGAAGTCCACGGACTCGGCGTAGTGCTCCAGGAACGCGTCAACGGCGGCAGGGTTCTCGTCGGCGAAGGCGGAGCGAACGATGGCGACTCCGGTGATCATGGAGCTCGTCTCGCCGCCGGTCTGGACGCGGTCCCACTCCTCGGTGAGGTCGAGCGCCACGCGGATCTTGTCGTTCTGCGCCTGGGCGGTGGTCACGAAGGGCTGGGGCAGCATCGCCACGGCCTCGCCCTCAGCGGTCGCGAGCGCCTGGACGCACTCGGCGTGCTCGCTCTTCCACTCGACGGTCACATCCTCGCCCACGGCGAGGCCGTTCTTCTCGAGCACGTACTGGAGGCCGTACTCGGGCGTGGAGCCCTTGCCGGAGGCGTAGATCGTCTTGCCGCGCAGGTCCTCGACGCTGTGGACGGTGTCGCCCAGCTCGCAGATGTAGAGCACGCCGAGCGTGTTGATCGCGATGACGCGGACGCCGCCCTCGGTCTTGTTGTAGAGCGTGGCCGCGAGGTTGGCGGGCACGGCGGCGATGTCGACGCCCTCCTTGGCGATGAGCGGGGTGATCTCGTCCGGGGCGGCGTAGATCTCGAAGGTGTAGTCGTTGTCCGCGAGGTTGCCGGCGTCGACCTCGCTCATGAAGCGCACGAGGCCCATGGCGGTCGGGCCCTTGAGGGCGGCGGTGCGCACGGCGACGGGTTCCGCGTCTTCCGCGGGCTCCTCCTCGTCGGCGGCCGGTTCCTGGGCGGTCGTGCCGCAGGCGGCGAGCGCGAGCGACGCCGAGCTGGCGCCGGCGATCTTCAGGAACGTCCTTCTGTCAATCCTCATGGCGATCCTCCCTATCGTTGATATGCGATAAGAACGATAGCACTACGAGGCCGCCGCCGACCGCTGGTCGGGGCTGGGGGCGCCGAGCGGCCCTACGAGCGGACCTCGAACTTGGTCCCGCACTTGGGGCAGGTCACGCGCAGGCGACCCTTACCCCGCGGGACGCGGACGCGCTGCCTGCAGGACGAGCAGCGCACGTGCTTGTAGGAGCGCAGCTCCGTCCAGGCTGCCCGCGGGTTCTGAATCCAAGGGCGAACGGGGCCGAGCGCCTTGAGGAACGCCTCGTTCTCGCGGGCGCGGGCCCCGAGGTTCTTGGACTGGATGCGGAACATGGCGTACGCCACCAGGACCAGACCCGCCCATCCGAGCCAGCTCGTCCGTGCGAAGACGTTGACCAGGACGACCACAATGGCCAGGTTCACGCAGAAGGCTGCTAGGTCGTCTGGCCCCTGCCTTCCGCGAAGCCACTCCGCCACCTTGCGCTGCCAGTCCCCAGATGCCATGTCGTTCCTCTCTCCTTGGTCAACTTCTCTCTGATACCCGTTCTCCGCCTCTCGACCACCCTGTCGAGTCCTTTCCTGAAAATGCACAACTTGGCAGGTCGGAAAACTCGCGAGCTGGGGGTTCTTCTCGCCCACTCCTCATACTCTTCAACGTGGCAGGGGTTTTCTTGCCATATCGGCCAAATCGCGGAAATCGCCCAAACCGCAGATAAAAAAGCGGGGCCACCATCAGGTGACCCCGCCCACAGAGCGCTTGGCGAGAAGGACTACTCCTCGACGGTCTCCTCGGCCTCGGTCTCGACCTCAGCCTCGGTCTCCTCGGCCGGCTTGTCGCTCTCGGGGAGCGGCTTGACCTCGACCTCGGTGCCGAGGGTCTCGGCGGCGGCCTTCATGGAGAGGGAGATGCGACGACGATCGAGGTCGATCTCCATGACCTTCACCTGGACGGTGTCGCCCACGGTGCAGACCTGCGACGGCTGGTCGACGTGCTGCTTGGCCATCTCGGAGATGTGCACGAGACCCTCCACGCCCTCGCCGAGGTCGACGAACGCGCCAAAGGTGACGAGCTTGGTGACGGTGCCCTCAACGATGGCGTCAACGGGGTACTTCTTGACCAGGGAGCGCCAGGGGTCCTCGGTGGTCTGCTTGAGACCGAGGGAGATGCGCTCGCGGTTGAGGTCGACGTCGAGCACCTGGACCTCGACCTCCTGGCCGACCTTGACGACCTCGGAGGGGTGGTTGACGTGGTTCCAGGAGAGCTCGGAGATGTGCACGAGGCCGTCGATGCCGCCGAGGTCGACAAAGGCGCCGAAGTCGACGATCGAGGAGACGGTGCCCTTGAGGCGCATGCCGACCTGGAGCTTGGAGAGAATCTCCTGACGCTCGGCCTTGCGAGCCTCCTCGAGGACGACGCGGCGGGAGAGGACGACGTTGTTGCGGTTGCGGTCCATCTCGATGACGCGGGCCTCGATGCGGGTGCCGAGGTAGGCGTTGAGATCCTTGACGCGACGGAGGTCGACGAGGGAGGCGGGCAGGAAGCCGCGCAGGCCGATGTCGAGAATCAGGCCGCCCTTGACGACCTCGATGACCTCGCCCTCGACGGTCTCGCCGGAGTTGAATTTCTCCTCGACGGCGTTCCAGGCGCGCTCGTACTCGGCGCGCTTCTTGGACAGGACCAGACGGCCCTCCTTGTCCTCCTTCTGAAGGACGAGAGCCTCGATCTCCTCGCCCATGGCGACCACGTCGGCGGGGTTGACGTCCTTGCGAATGGAGAGCTCGCGGGACGGGATGACGCCCTCGGACTTGTAGCCGATGTCAAGCAGAACCTCGTCGCGCTCGATCTTCACGACGGTGCCGGTAACCAGACCACCCTCGTCGAAGTCAGTCACGGTGCCGTCGATGAGGTTGCTCATCTCCTCGTCGGAGATGTCGTCCAGCGCAAAGATGGACGAGTTCTGAATCTCACTCAAAAGTGGACCCCTTTCGAACTTCGGGGCCCCGGTCGTCATGGTCGCTGCCTGCAGTGCCAAATCGCGGCGTCTACGTGGAAACTTACATGCTCTCGGGGGCCGACAGATACGGTTGTGCGGGCCCGTTGCCCACACGTACGATAGAGTAGCGTTAATCGCGTATGATTTTCAAGCGCGAGGAGTGGGTATTTACTAATTTTCGCAAGGACGCGGCGAGAAGAAAGGGGGTATCGGCACGTGATCAAGGCGGTGCTCTTCGATCTTGACGACACGCTGCTGAGACTCAACCTCACCGCGTTCGTGGCCCGCTACGTCGCGGGGGCCTCTCGCCTGCTCGCGAGCGTCGCGCGTACGAGCCCTGTCTCTCTCGGCGTTCCCTACGTGCGCGCGTTTCTCGCCATGGACGCCCAGGACCGCGAGGACTCCCTCACCAACGAGCGACTGTTCAACCAGACCATCCTCGAAACCACGGGTATTCCGCTCGACGACCCCGTGATCGCGGACCTCGTGACCTACTACGAGACGGAAATCGTGCCCGGGTTCGCGGGCGGCGTCGTGGCGGCGCGCCCCGTCACGGGCGCGCGCGAGGCGATCGAGACGGTGCACGACGCCGGCCTCATCTGCGCGCTGGCGACCAACCCCACGTTCTCCCTCGCATGCGACCGCGCCCGCATGGGCTGGGCGGGCGTGGACGAGAGCGACTTCGCACTCGTCTCGACCTACTCCAACTCCACGCGCTGCAAGCCGAGCGTGCGCTACTACCAGGAGTTTGCCAACCAGCTCGGCGTGCGCCTCGACGAGTGCCTCATGGTCGGCAACGACGCCTCCCGCGACATCGTGCGCAACGACTGCGGGCTGCGCACGGCCTACGTCGGTCACGCGCGCCCGCGCGACGCCGTCTGGCGCGGCCCCATGGAGCGGCTCGCCCGCGAGCTGCCCGACCTTGTCGCCCGCCTGGACGAGCGGGACGGGTAGCCGCAGCCGCCTCGGTCACCAAGAATCCGGAGCCACGCGTTCTCTCACCATGCGCCGCACAGAAAAAATGGTCGGTCTGGCGAGAAGGACGACGCGCATGCCCTATGCCAGGCGGTTGATGAGCGCGGCGAGGCGGTCGCAGGCCTCGTCGACCTCCGCGCACGTGATGACGAGCGGCGGAAGCAGGCGCAGGATGAAGTCGCCGATGTGATTCAGGACCAGGCCCTCGGCCAGGCACTCCTCGACGACGCGCGTCGCGATCGGGACGTCGAGCTGGACGCCGCGCATGAGGCCGTGACCGCGCACCTCGGTCACGTGGTCCATGGCGGTGAGACGGTGACGCAGGTGACGCCCGACGGAGAGGACGTGCTCGCCCATCTCCTCGTCCACGAGCGTGGTCACGCAGGCAAGACCCACCGCGCAGGCGAGCGGGTTGCCGCCGAAGGTGGAGCCGTGGTCGCCGGGGGCCATGAGGTCGGCCACCTCGGCGCGCGCCGCGACGGCGCCCATCGGGAAGCCGTCGGCGATGCCCTTCGCCATGGCCACCACGTCCGGCTCGATGCCGGAGCGCTGATAGCAGAACGGCGAGCCGCAGCGATAGAAGCCCGTCTGGACCTCGTCGCAGATCAGCAGGATGCCCTTCTCGGTGCAGAGCTCGCGCACGTCGCGCAGGTAGTCGTAGTTGGCATTCCAGACGCCGCCCTCGCCCTGCACGCACTCGAGCATGATTGCGCAGATGCCGCCGCGCTCCACGCGCTCGCGCAGAGCGTAGATGTCGTTCAGAGACACGGTGACGAAGCCCTCGGGCAGAGGGCGGAAGCTGCGGTGGAACTTGTCCTGGCCGGTCGCCGCCAGCGTGGCGAGCGTACGGCCGTGGAAGCTCTGACGCGCGGTCACGATGATGTCCGCACCACCGAGCTTGACCTCGCCCCAGCGACGGGCCAGCTTGATGGCGCCCTCGTTGGCCTCGGCGCCGGAGTTGGCAAAGAACGTCTTCCAGTGCGTACCGGTGGAACCCATCTCGTGGCCGCCCTCGTCGGTAGTGGTGGAGAGCAGCGCGGAGAGGGACGCGGCCAGCTCGCCGCGGTTCTCGGCGTAGAAGTAGTTGCTCGTCTGCCAGAGCTTGCCGGCCTGCTCGCGCAGGGCGTCGACCACGGCGGGGTGCGCGTGGCCCAGGCTCGAGCAGCCGATGCCGCCGAGAAGGTCGATGTACTCGCGGCCCGCGGCGTCCACGAGCGTGGCGCCGTGGCCGGAGACGAACTCGACGGGCAGGCGCCCGTAGGTATGCATCACAAAGGCATCGTCAAGCTGTCGGTCCTCCGCGACGACAGCTTCTGTAGTGGGGTTCTTCTCGTCCTCGGACATCGGGGGCTCCCTTCGCCTGGCGGCTAGTCTCTGGTGAACATGGTACCGCAGCCGGCGTCCGTAAAGATCTCCAATAGCAGCGAATGCGGGAAGGTGCCGTTCAGGATGACGACCTCGGAGACGCCCCCGTCGAGGGCCTCCGCGATCGAGCGGATCTTGGGCAGCATGCCGCCGTCCAGCTCGCCGGACTCGAGCAGCATGTGGGTCTCCGCGCGCGTGAGGGTCTGGATGAGGGAGTTCTCGTCGTTGACGTCTCCGTAGAGGCCGTCCACGTCCGTGAGGTAAATGAGCTTGTCGGCGCCCATGGCCTCGGCGATCTTGCCAGCCGCCACGTCGGCGTTGATGTTGAAGAAGCCGTCGGGCGCGCATCCCACCGTTGCCACCACGGGAATGTAGCCGTCCTCGAGGATGGTCTCGATGAGGCTCGGGTCCACCTCGCGGATGCGGCCCACGCGCCCGAGCTCGGGGTCCACCTGCTCGGCCTTGAGGGTCTTGCCATCCGCGCCGGAGATGCCCACGGCGTTGTGCCCGTACTCGTTGAGCGCCCAGACGAGGTCCTGATTGACCTTGCCCACGAGCACCTCGCGCACAGCCTCCATCGTGGCGTCGTCGGTCACGCGCAGGCCGCCCTTGAACTCGACGGGCAGGTTGAGCGCCTTGACGTGTGCGCTGATCGCCTTGCCGCCGCCGTGCACGAGCACGATGCGGATGCCCAGCAGCTTGAGCATCTCGATGTCCGCCACCACCTGGCGGCAGAGCTCGGGGTTCTCCATGGCCGAGCCGCCGTACTTGATGACAAAGGTCTTGCCGGTCATGCGGTGTATCCACGGCAGGGCCTCGTTCAGGACGTCGACCTTCGAGGCCGCGGCGTCACGCTGCTGCTTGTCGCGCTGCTTCATGGTTGCTCCTTAGATACGCTGGCGAGAAGGGCAATCCGGTTGTCCGGGCTGCGGAGGGCGCGGGGAATG
>DBQY01000002.1:0-16272 GCA_002305805.1 Atopobium sp. UBA1382
TCCAACTTTTCGTCCGCACCCCCCCGACGTAGTTCTCGGCAATGTCCTCGTAGTTGGTCGCCGCATGGCTGGGAGCCTTGTCGACCTTCTCGGCGGGCTTCGCCACGACGGGCCGCGCATCCGCCGAGCGGAGGTGACGGGGGGCGTGCTTGGGGCGGGGGCGCCGGGCGAGACGGACGGCAGTCGTGACCCCGGCGGTGAGCAGGACGCCGACTCCCATGCCGACGGCGAACCCAAGTGCCGGAGAGCCCAGCGCTTGGTCGAGCGACTCGGAGATAGACGCCGCGCTCGCCTGTCCGGGCAGCGTCAGAGACGCGGCTCCGAAGAGGCCGGCAACGACGACCGGGTGAATTCTCTTCACCATGTTCCTCTCGCCCTCCCAGAAGCGGAGAAACGAGCCCATACCAAGAGACTGGCCCCTAGGGACCGAGGATTCGTCAACGGCGTAGGCTGCGTTTCAAGTGTGTGTACCGTGACATGCCGACCCAAGGGCCGGACTGTGAAGAATATATCCGGTTTCATGCGGCTTTTGCAAGCCTCTTCCCGTCAAAGTTGAGAAGCGCGTGCAGACGGATTGTCCCCCCTCCTCCGGCGTTTCCCGCCGCCACGTTTTGCCCGGTTTTGGGCTTTCACGCCCATCGTGCTTCTCGGCTGCGAATCTCGCGGCCCGCTCCTCATGTTTTGGGTCAAAGGATAAACGCGAGCGGGCCGGCACCCGGAGGCGTCGACCCGCGTCGAGAAAAACGATGCCACGCGAGCTAGGCGATGTAGTCCGTCTGCTGCGCCGCCTTGCGGGCGCTCTTGATCAGGAACTCGCGGTTGTTCTCGGTCCCCTTGAGTCCGCTCACCAGCGCACGGGCGGCGCGCTCGACGTTGTTCATGTTGGCGAGCACGCGGCGGATGCCCCAGACAAGCGGCTGGTAGTCGGGCTCGATGAGCAGGTCCTCGTTGCGCGTACCCGAGGCGACCGGGTCGATCGCCGGGAAGATGCGCTTGTCGGCGAGCTCGCGATCGAGCTTGAGCTCCATGTTGCCCGTGCCCTTGAACTCCTCGAAGATGACCTCGTCCATCTTGGAGCCGGTGTCCACGAGCGCCGAGGCGATGATCGTGAGGGAACCGCCGTTCTCGATGTTGCGCGCGGCACCGAGGAACTTCTTGGGCGGATAGAGCGCCGCGGAGTCGACGCCACCGGAGAGGATGCGTCCGCTCGCGGGCTGCGCGAGGTTGTAGGCGCGCGCGAGGCGCGTGATCGAGTCGAGCACCACGACGACGTCCTCACCGATCTCGACGAGGCGTTTGGCCCGCTCGATGACGAGCTCGGAGACGCGGGTGTGGTTCTCGGCGGGCATGTCGAAGGTGGACGCCACGACCTCGCCGCGGATGGAGCGCTCCATGTCCGTGACCTCCTCGGGGCGCTCGTCCACGAGCAGGCAGAAGAGGTGCACCTCGGGGTTGTTGGCGGCAATGGACTGACAGATCTTCTTGAGAACCGTGGTCTTGCCGGCCTTGGGGGGAGACACGATGAGGCCGCGCTGCCCCTTGCCGATCGGGGAAACGAGGTCGATCGCACGGCCGGTGATCGAGTCCTTGCCGCACTCCATGACGAGGCGCTCGTTGGGATAGACCGGAGTGAGGTCGCGGAAGCGCGGACGGCTCTTGAGGTTCTCCGGAACCTGGCCGTTGACGGTGATCACGCTCTGGAGCGGGGGGTACTTCCCGTTGGCGCGGCCGGGGCCGACGGTGCCGGCCACAAGATCGCCCGCGCGCAATCCGAGCGAGCGAATGAGCTGCTGGTGAACAAAGGCGTCGTTGTCGCCCTCCATGTAGTTGCCGGTGCGAATCCAGCCGTAGCCCTCGTTGCCGACCTCGAGGACACCCTCGACGGGACGGAATCCCTCCGCACGCGCAGCGGCCTCGAAGATGGCCTCGACGAGCTCGCCCTTCTTGACACCGGCGTAGTCGACGCCCAGCTCGCCCGCCTTCGCACGGAGCTCGGCGACCTTCATGGCAGCGAGCTCGTCGCGCGTGAGGGAGGGCTCGGCGGTGAAGTCCTGGCGGCGGTTTCGGCGGCGGTTCTGCCCGCCCTGGCGGCGGCCTTGTACCTTGCCATCCGCGGAGGCCCCGTTGGCGGCGTTACCCGAGGAGCCTCCGGAGCGACGGTGGCGCCGCGAGGAGCGTCCCCCCTCGGTCGTCTGGACGGGCTGCTCGACGGACTCGGGAGCATGGGCGGCGGCGAGCGTCTGCACGGGAGCGTCGGTCGGCTCGGAGCTCGCCACGGTAGCGCTCTCGGTCATCTTGGTCATCTCGTCGATGGCCGTGTCCGCCTTGCGCGGGCGGCCGCGGCGGCGCCTGGGGGTCTCGGTGGTCTCGGAAGAGGTCGCCTGACCAGGCTCGGGCGCGGGCGCGGGCTCGGGGGTGCTCGCCTCGGGCGCGGGCTCGGGGGCGCTCGCCTCGGGCGCGGGCTCGGGCGTCTGCTCGCTCTTGCGGGGACGGCCGCGGCGGCGCTTGGGCGGCCAGGGCTCGCCGGCCGCCTCGGCGGCGGCACGGGCATCGGCCTCGGCGGCGCGGGCCGCCTCCATCTCCGCCTTCGTGCGACGCTTGCGCCTCGGCTTTGGCGCCGGCGCGTCGGGAGCCGCGTCGGTCGGCGTGGTGGAAGCGGGGGTCACGTCATCCGTCATAGGTTCTACCTCTCGTTTGCTGCGCCCACATGGGAGGTTTGCGACATGAGGATACCGTCGTCAACGAGTCAACAAGTTACCATGTGAGATGTGTCGAGCAATCGCTCGCATAAGAACGTGATTGTCTACGGCGCTCCGGCCGGTAGGACCAGCAGAGTATAGCACGCCTACGTCGATAGATAAAGAAATCCGTCCACCTCGAGGGCGGACGGAGAAATGCGGCAACCCTAGGCTGACGTGCGCGGCCTGCGCCGGACGACGAGGGACTCGATCTGGTCGACGAGCTCGTCGACCGCGAGCGCGCCCTCGTGCGTGAGCCTGACGCTCGTCGTATGGGCGCCGGCAGCGGATCGGTCGCGCACAACGAGGCCGCGGTCAGCGAGCGACGCAACCGACATCGAGACCGTGGGCTGGAGAAGGCCCAGGACGTCGACCAACTTCATGATGGTCGCCGACTCCCCCTCGAGCGAGCGCAGGCCCAAAAGGACGAGGTCGCCCGCCTTGCAGAAGAAGGAGCCCATCGCATCGACGTACTTGAGCATGCGCTCAGGGGTGGTGCGGGAGAGGGCGTGGCCGTTGGGAATCTGGGCGCAGGTGAGCTCGGCGAGCTCGAGTGCGCGCTCGCGGCCGCGCTCGGAGACCGCGCAGACGACGTTGCGTCGGTCGCGCTCGCCCTCGTTGCGATCGATAAGGCCCAGGCCCTCGAGGTGGTTGGTCCTATGCGTCATCGTGGGACGCAGGGCGCCCTGGTACTCGGCGATAGAAGAGGTCTTGACCGGCTGGTCGCAGTCACAAAGGTGACAGATAATGGCAAACTCCTCGAAGGTGAGGCGATTCTCAGAATCGACCATCTGGCGAACGACGTTGTACGCCCTACGCACGGACATGTATTCCTTGAGGTCCAAGACTCGCCCTCCGAACTTCGAGATACCGATTGCATTCATGATGTGAAACCATCACGCAGAGGCCCCGCATCATGGACGCGAGTATACCGAACGTAATCGTTCCCACCATGCGACCTCACCGTGATTTATAAAAGACGCACACAAGCGCCCGACGGGCAGCGCCGCCCCCCTACATGCTCTGGGGAGCAGAGACGCCCACGAGGTCGAGCGTGAGCGCGAGCACGCGCCTCGTGGCATCGCACGCGGCAAGGCGAGCGTGGGAGAGGCCCTCGTCGAGCGGGCGCCCCGTGCCGGGAAGCACCTGGCAGGCAGCATAGAAGGAGTGGAACTCGGCGGCCAGCTCCTCCGCGTAGTGCGTGAGGCGGAACGGGGCGCGGTCGCGCGCACAGCTCTCCACCAGGCCCGGGAGCTCGGCAATCTTGCGGGCGAGCGCGGCCTCCGCGGGGTCGGTGAGCAGCCCGAGGTCATAGCTCTCCCCCACCGCGCGGCGCGCGACCTCATCCATGCCCAGCTCAGCGGCCTCATCCACAGAGACGCCCGCCCCGCGGCGCAGGATCGAGCAGATGCGCGCATGCGCGTACTGCACGTAGTAGACCGGGTTGGTGTTGTCCTGGCGCTTCACGCGCTCGATGTCGAAGTCGATCATCTGGTTGGAGGACTTGGAGATCAGCGTGTAACGCGTGGCATCGGCACCCACCTCGGCAAGGAGCTCGTCAAAGGTGACCATCGTGCCCTTGCGCTTGGACATGCGCACGGGGTTGCCGTCGCGCAGCAGGTTCACGAGCTGGCCGAGAAGGACCTCGAACTGCGTGGGATAGCCGAGCGCCTCGCAGGCGGACTGGACGCGCTGGATGTAGCCGTGGTGGTCGGCGCCCCAGATGTCGATCACATGGTCGACGCGCTGGAACTTGTTCCAGTGATAGGCGACGTCGGAGGCGAAGTACGTGTAGTCGCCGTTGGTCTTGATGAGAACGCGGTCCTTGTCGTCACCAAAGGTGGTGGAACGGAACCACAGCGCACCCGCCTCGTCACGATAGAGGTGGCCCATCTCGTCCAGGGCCGCGAGCGCGCGGTCGACGGCGGAGGTGCCGTCCTCGCCCTTCACGTAGAGGCTGCGCTCGGAGAACCAGACGTCGAAGTCGCAGCGAGCCTCGTGGCAGGTGCCACGGATGGAATCGAGCATCCAGAGGTAGGCGCGCTCGCGGAACTCCGCCATGCGCTCGTCCTCGGAGGCGTCGGCCCACTTCTCGCCGTCCTCCTCTACGAAGCGGCAGGCGATGTCGACGATGTAGTCTCCGCCGTAGGCGTTGCCGCCGAGTGCCTCGTTGAAGGCGTCGGTGAGCGGGTGCGTCTCGGGGTGCTCGTCGCCCTCGTCCGCCACGAAGGCCTCGCGATCGGCGAGAAGAACCTCGCGCGCGTCCTCAAGGGAGACGCCGCGCTCCCCCATCACGGAGAGGAGCTGCTGGTAGCGCATCGAGATGGAGTGCCCGAAGACATCCATCTGCGAGCCGTGGTCGTTCACGTAGTACTCGCGCTCAACGTCGTACCCCACGTGCTCGAAGACGCGGCAGAGCGAGTCGCCGATGGCGACCCAGCGGCCGTGACCGATGTGGAGCGGACCCACGGGGTTCGCGGAGACGAACTCGACCTGGATCTTGGTGCCTCCGCCCATGTTCGAGCGGGCGAAGTCGGCACCCTGCTCGCGCACAGTGCGGAAGACCTCGTTCGCGGAGGCTGTGGCAAGGTAGAAGTTGATGAAGCCGGGGCCGGCCACCTCCACCCGCTCGATCGAGGAGTCCTCGGGGAGATGCGAGACGATGGCGTCAGCGATCTGGCGCGGCGCGCGACGGGCGAGCTTGGCAGAGCGCATGGCAACCGTGGAGCTCCAGTCACCGTTGCCCGGGTCGGCGGGTCGCTCGAGCCCGAGGTCCTCAACGTCAAACTCCGGCAGATCGCCCGCCGACTGGGCGGCGGCGATGGCGGCGCGTACGAGCTCCTCGATCTTCTCGGGCATCTTCTCTCCTGTTCACACGCAGTCTGCAACCGCATCAGTGTATCAGAGCGCACGTCACGCGGGTGCGGGAGGCTACTCCGTGGTGGGGCGGCCGGACTCGGCGCGCTCCTCGCGGGCGAGGCGGCTGCGGAGCTCCGCGAGGCCGAGCTCAAGGCCCACGGGATAGGTCTGCGGGTTGAGGAAGCGCGCCACGGCGGGGTCGAGGCGCATGAGTGCCTCGCGGCAGCGCTCGCGGGCGACTTCGATGCCCTCCGGCTCCCCGCAGCGCGAACCGTGCTCGACCATCTTGACGAGCAGCTCGACGGGCTCGCCCGAGAGCCGGTGCGTGAGATAGGGGTCCACGATGTCGACCATCTCGCGAGCCACCCCGTCGCGGGAGACCTCGTCCACGACGAGCATGTCCGCCGTCGGGCGGCCCGCCTGGTCGAAGTAGCGCAGCACGTGCTGGACGCCGGGGATGGTGCGCTTGTAGGACTGCTCGGAGAGCTTGATGACGGGGGTCCAGGGCTCGTCCGCACCGCGGCGCACGGCGGAGAGCTTGTAGACGCCGCCGAGCGAGGGCTGCGGGTCGCAGGTAGCGAGCTTGGTGCCCACGCCAAACGAGTCGATCGGCGCGCCCTGCGCGAAAAGCGACTGAATCGTGTACTCGTCAAGGTCGTTGGAGACGGAAATCTTCACATAGGGAAGCCCGGCCTCGTCGAATGCGGCGCGGGCCTCCTTGGAGAGGCGCGCGAGGTCGCCAGAGTCAAGGCGAACGGCGGAGAGGCGCTCGCCCGCCTCCTCCATCTCCTTGGCGACGGTGATGGCGTTCTTGATGCCCTGGTGCACGTCATAGGTGTCGAGCAGCAGCACGCAGTTCCTGGGGCTCGACTTGGCAAACGCGCGGAACGCCTCGAGCTCGCTCGGGAACGCCATGACCCAAGAGTGCGCGTGGGTGCCAAAGACGGGGATGCCGTAGATCTTGCCGGCGAGAACGTTGGACGTCGAGGAGGCGCCGGCGATGTAGGACGCGCGGGCGACGGCAAGACCGCCGTCGGGGCCCTGGGCGCGACGCAGGCCAAAGTCGGAGACCGGATGACCCTCCGCCGCGCGCACGACGCGAGCCGTCTTGGTGGCCACGAGCGTCTGGAAGTTGACCAAGTTCAGAAGTGCCGTCTCGATCAGCTGGCAGTCGATGACCGGGCCCTCGACACGCACCATGGGCTCGCGGCCAAAGACGACCTGGCCCTCGGGGACGGCGTGAATCGTTAGGTCGAGGTGATGGTTGCGCAGGAACTCGAGGAAGTCGGTCTTGAACATGGGACCGCCGCCAGGTGCCTGGATGCTCGCGAGGTAGTCGATGTCGTCATCCTCGAAGACGAAGTTCTCGACGAGATCGGCGATCTGGCCCGTGCCGCAGCACACGGCGTAGCCGCCATCGAACGGGCAGTCGCGGAAGAAGGCGTTGAAGCAGGCCTGCGCGTCGATGAGACCGGCCTCCCAGAACCCCTGAGCCATGGTGAGCTCGTAGAGGTCGGTGTTGAGGCAGACGTCAGTCGGCTTGGTGAGATCGGTGAGAGACATATGCCCTCCTATCCGAGGATGGTGACGGCGAGCCACACGGCGGCGACGCCGACGATGGCGAGAATGACGATCTTCTGGCCCAGGGGCATCCTGAGGTCGTCCTCGTCGGGCTCCATGAGCGCACGGCCTCGCTCGCGCGCCTGTGCCTCGCGGGCCCGCGCGGCGCGCTCGGCCTCGTCGGTGGCGCGCTGCGCCCGTAGGCGCTCCAGCTCGGCGCGCTCCGCCGCGTCCCTCTCGGCCTGCTGGCGCGCGGCCTTCTCGGCACGCAGCTGCTCGAGCTCGGCGCGCTCCTCGTCGGTGAGGCCGGTGTCTTCTGCCATGTCTCTTCCGCCTTTCGGGTCGGCAGTTTGCATAGTTATAGCGCTTGTGGGCGAGAAGGGCACGCGAGCTCGGGTCCCCTCACGCCCGTGGCGTCAAAGGCGGGCACGAAGCTCTCTGACACCGTACCGCCTTCCTGCCACCAGATCCGCTCGAAGCCAAGGTCGTCTGCCCTGCAGAGCACGATCTCGTACTCCTCCTCCGAGACGCTGTGCGAGAGGGCGCCCCCGGCGCGGCGGCAGGCCTCGTTGGGGGTGTACTGGTTCATGACCGAGAGGTCCGCGTCGTTGCCCGCGATGTCCCACACGCGCTCGAGGACGGCGCACGAGTCGTCGGCGTCGCCGGGCAGCACCAGGTGGCGGACGATGATCCCGCGGCGCATGGCGCCGTGCGCCGAACAGGAGCGACCTCCCGCGGCGCGCAGGGACTCGACCATGACGGCGAGCGCCTCGGCCGCGACCTCGGGATAGTCGGGCGCGGCGGAGAGCTCCCCGGCAAGCCGCCCGCTCGCGTACTTGAAGTCGGTGAGCCAGACGTCCACCACGTCCGCGAGGGCGCGCACGGTCTCGGCGAGCTCATAGCCCGAGGTGTTGCAGACGATAGGGAGCGTAAGCCCGGCCCCGCGGGCCATCGAAACCGCCTCGCAGACATGTGGCGCAAAGTGCGTCGGGGTGACGAGGTTGATGTTGAGGGCGCCCTGGCCCTGCAGCTCGAGCATCATCTCGGCGAGGCGCGCAGCCGTCACGGGCAGACCAAAGCCCTCGCTCGAAATCTCGTGATTCTGACAGAACACGCAACGGAGGGGGCACCCGGAGAAGAAGATGGCCCCGGAGCCCGCCTCACCGGAGATGGGCGGCTCCTCCCACAAGTGCAGCGCGCTTCTCGCCACGCGAAGCTCCGAGCTCATCCCGCAGCGACCGGGCATACCCGCGAGGCGGCGCGCCCCGCAGCGGCGCGGGCAGAGCGCGCACGACTCATAGGCGGCATGCGAGAGCGCGACGCTCATGGGAAGGCTACCGCCCCGAGCGACGACGCCGGGAGAGGCCGCGTTCGTGCATCCGCTCGGCCTCCTCCTCGAAGGCCTCGTCAGAGGGGCTGACGAGCTCGTCCTCGCCCGTCTTGGGGTCATAGTGATGGAGCAGCACGGGCTCGAAGAGGCGCAGGTGATACGCAAAGGCAAACGACACGACCAGGAGCAGGGCAAAGATGACGATGCGCGGCACCGTGTCGACCTGCGTCATCACCAGCGACCCCACGCACAGAAGCGCGGTCCAGGCATACATGAGCAGGACCGCCTGACGCTGGTCGAAACCCTCGGCCAGCAGGCGATGGTGGATGTGCCCGCGATCGGCGTGGCTGATCCCCGTGTGCCCGCGCAGGCGCCGCACGATGGCCGAGAACGTGTCGATGATGGGCACGGCGGCGATCACGAGCGGGACGATGATCGTCGTGAGGCCGGCGAACCTCGTCACGGAGAGCAGCGAGACCGCCCCGAGCGCAAAGCCGAGCGTCAGAGCGCCCGAATCGCCCATGAAGACCGAGGCGGGATGGAAGTTGTACCGGAGGAACCCGAGCGAGGAGCCGGCGACGGCGATGGAGAGCGCCGCCGCGTCGAGGCGTCCGGCCTGGACGGAGAGCACGAACATCGTGAGGCTCGCGAGGGTGGAGATCCCTGCGGCGAGCCCGTCGAGACCGTCGATCAGATTGATGATGTTCGTATAGGCAACGAGGTAGACGACCGTGACGGGGTACGCGAGCCAGCCGAGGCTGATGTGCGCGCCGCCAAACGGGTTCGAGATGTTGCCGATGACGAGCCCGCCTGCCACGGCGATGATCGCCGCGAGAACCTGCCCGCCCAGCTTCTGGAGCGGCGTCAGCGAGTAGCGGTCATCCAGGAGCCCCGTGACAAAGATCACGAGGAAGGAGAGGACGAGCATCCAGTAGTTGACCTCGAGGAGAGGCGAGGGAACCAGGACGACGGGCCAGTGGAAGAAGGTCGTGCCCACGTACTGGACCACGAACGCGGCAACGATGCCACAGAAGATGGCGATGCCGCCCATGCGCGGGATGGGCTTCTTGTTGATGCGGCGGGCGCTGGGGTAGTCAACGGCGCCGACGCGCACGGCAATGTGGCGGGCGAGCGGAGTCGTGGCAAGCGACGCGAGCAGCGCGGCACAGAAAAGGCACAGGTAGGGTATCCAGCTCGGAACCACCTTGCTCCCTTCCACGCACACTGTCCACAGACCCTGCCCATAATAGCGGAAACGGAGCGCAAACGCCCGAACCTTGTCACAGCCGTGGAGAAACAGAGCGGGAGCACACGTACATCTTCAACTTTTGCCGAGAAGAACGCTCAAGTCAAGACTGGTTTCTCCGTATGGTGGCCCTATAGTTGAGGTGTCGTTCCCCTGCGGGCAAACTGGGTGAACCGACAAGCGTTACTTGGGAGTCCGATATCTCGTGTTCAGTACGGAGATTCCCCGTTGCTGGGAAAGCCGGAACGCGCGATGGGGACACCCACCTTCTGAGAGGTGGGTTCATTGACGCACCGCAGGGGGCGACTTTTTGTGTCGACGTTGACAAGCGGCGCGCGAGGCGCCACAATAGCCACCGCACCATTTCCGGGGACGTAGCTCAGCTGGGAGAGCGCTGCCTTCGCAAGGCAGAGGCCGGGGGTTCGAATCCCCTCGTCTCCACCATAGAATTCACGGGCGGACGTCCTTCTCGGGCGTCCGCCCTTTTTTCTCTACAGGTTCCAAGAAATCGTCGACATGGCAGAGAATTGCCTGACAAGTCGACCAATTCGCAGAAGACGCCGAGAAGAACCACAGGTCGCGTTTCTCGCCATCTGTCAAGTTGCCTTATTCGAGGAAGGGCCAGCGCGAGCTCACGCGTAGGCGCCGCGCAGGGAGTACCAGCCGCACGCCTCCCCCACCACGAGCGGCACGTCAAAAAGGTCGCTCATGACCTCGCTCGTGAGCAGGTCCGCCTTGGCTCCGTCGGCAAAGACCTCGGCGTCCTTGATGAGCAGCACGCGCCCGATCGCGGGGATGATGTCCTCGGGGTAGTGCGTCACGAGCACGACCGAGCGCCCCTCGGCGGCGAGCGTGCCCATGGTCTTGCGGACGTGGTACATGCCCTCGGGGTCGAGGCCCGTGCAGGGCTCGTCGAAGATGAGCACCTGTGGATCGCGCACGAGCTCGCGCGCCACGAGCACGCGGCGCACCTGCCCCGTGGAGAGCGTCATCACGTCGCGCGGCGCGAGGTCGGCGATTCCCAGCCGATCGAGCGCGTCGGCCGCGAGCGCACGGTCCTTCTCGCCCACCTCGCCGCGAAGCGGAACGCCGAGCGTGCCAAAGAGGCCGCCCACCACGATGTCCATGACGGGAAGGTGCACGCGCACCTGGTCGTGCATCGTGGAGCTCACGATGCCGAGCGTCCGCTTGATGTCGGCGAGCTGCGGGCGCGCCGCGCCGCGGAAGCGCACCGGCGGCTCCTCGCGCCACAGGGGAAACACCTCGCGCGTGAGCAGCTGTATGAACGTGGACTTGCCCGCTCCGTTGGGGCCGAGAAGGGCCACGTGCTCGCCCTCGGCGAGGGAGAAGTCCCCCACGTGCAGGATGGTCTTGCCGCCGCGCACCACGCTCGCGTCGTGAATCTGGAAGAGCGGGGTCGTCTGCTCCGCGTCGCTCATGGGACTCCCTCCTTCGGCCGGCGCCCGCGCGCGCCGCAAGGATTACTATAGGTAAATCGCGCCTCGGCGCGGCCAACCGTCACAAAGGAGTTTCACATGGCAGAGATGCTCACGCTCGAGGCGTTCGAGGAGGCGTCCGAGAAGGTCCGCGAGGTCACGCTCGAGACCAAGCTCGTCGAGAGCCCGCACTTCTCGGCGCAGACGGGCAACCGCGTGTGGCTCAAGCCCGAGAACATGCAGCGCACGGGCGCCTACAAGGTCCGCGGCGCCTACTACAAGATCTCCACCCTCTCGCCGGAGGAGCTCGGACGCGGCATCATCACGGCCAGCGCCGGCAACCACGCGCAGGGCGTGGCCTTTGCCGCCACGCGCGCCGGGGCGCGCTCGGTGGTGGTGATGCCGGAGACCACGCCGCTCATCAAGGTGGAGCGCACCAAGCACTACGGCGCCGAGGTCGTGCTCCATGGCGACGTCTACGACGAGGCGTGCGACGAGGCACTGCGGCTGGCTGAGCAGGAGGGCTACACGTTCATCCACCCGTTCAACGACCCGTGCGTGTCCACCGGCCAGGGCACGATCGCGATGGAGGTCGTGCAGGAGCTGCCGCTCGTTGACACGATCCTCGTGCCGGTGGGCGGAGGCGGCCTCGCCTGCGGCGTGGCGACCTTCGCCAAGCTCTACAACCCCAAGATCCGCGTCATCGGCGTGGAGCCGGAGGGGGCGCCCTCGCTCACGGCGGCGCTCGAGGCCGGGCACCCCGTGAAGATCCCGGGCGCCAACACCATAGCCGACGGTACGGCGGTGCTCGAAGTGGGCGACGAGGTCTTCCCGTACCTGCGCGACAACCTCGACGAGGTCATGACCGTGCCGGACGACGAGCTCGTGGTGGCGTTTCTCGACATGGTCGAGAACCACAAGATGATCGTGGAGAACTCCGGCCTGCTCACCGTAGCGGCGCTCAAGCACCTGCCCGCCGAGAACAAGCGCGTGGTCTCCATCCTCTCCGGCGGCAACATGGACGTCATCACGATGAGCTCGGTGGTGCAGCACGGCCTCATCATGCGCGACCGCATCTTCACCGTGAGCGTGCTCCTGCCCGATCGCCCGGGCATGCTCGTCAAGGTGGCGAACTCGATTGCCGAGCAGAACGGCAACGTCATCAAGCTCGAGCACAACCAGTTCGTGAGCACCAACAGGAACGCCGCGGTGGAGCTGCGCGTGACGATCGAGGCCTTTGGCACCGACCACAAGGATCAGATCGTGAGCGCCCTCAAGGACGCCGGCTTCACCCCCACCCTCGTCCAGACCTCGCTCTGAGGCGAAGGGACAGTCCCTTCGTCTCATTCACGTCAAGGAACGGCGAGCGTCTGGCCGCGCTCCTGCGCGGGTAGGGACGCAGGCGTCAGACGACGAATCGAAGGAGGAGGGCCCATGGGACTGCTTTCAAGCCTGTTCGGGCGAGGCGGCGAGAAGACCTACCGCTGGAAGCCGCTGCGCTGCATGCCGGGCGACATCGTCGACCTCATGCGCGAGTGCGAGCGCATCGAGGCGCCCGTCGTGAACCTCGAGGTCGAGCTCGACGGCGTGCGCCAGCGCGTGGGCATGTCCTCGGACTACGAGCGGGGCCGCGGGTTCTTTGACACCGTCTGGCACGTGGACGACGACGAGTACCCGAGCCTCGACGCCTTCCTTGCCGACGCCACCCTGGGCGGGCGGCGCTTCTCCGACATCGACGAGCCGGTGCTGGTCATTCGCGACCTCGAGCTCGGCGATCCGCGCAGCAGCGTCCTTCTCGCGCAGCGCGAGCTCAAAGACGAGTGAGACAAAAGGGCTGTCCCTTTGTCTCACCGCTCGCGGACGAAACCGCGCCGTTCACGGGTGATTACGTCCCGGAAACACGCGCCGCGTAGAGTGTCCGCCAACGAGCAAATGCGACGACAGGGCCAGTACGGGCCGCATCCGTCCCACAGCGAGCGGGCAGCGTGAGAACCCGCGCCGGACGGCCCCGAAGACTCCCTCGAGCAGCTCGCGAGAACCTCCGCGCGGTCACCGGGCCAACCCCGCCAACGCGCCGAGAAGTACCGCGCGCCGGCGGCCACCGTCACGGCTTCGAGGCCACGCCTCGCATTTCTCACACCGACAAGAGAAAGCGAGGGGGAACGTGGAACTGAGAAGCGACGCGATCAAGCGGGGTCTGGCGCGCGCACCGCACCGGAGTCTGCTCAAGGCCGACGGCCTCACCGACGAGGAGCTCGACCGGCCGCTCGTGGCCGTGGTCTCCGCCCAGAACGAGGTCATCCCCGGACACCTTCACCTCCAGCAGATCGCCGACGCCGTCAAGGCCGGAGTGCGCATGGCGGGCGGCACTCCGCTGCAGGTCAACACCATCGGCGTGTGCGACGGCATCGCCATGAACCACGAGGGCATGCACTACAGCCTCACCTCTCGCGAGGTCATCGCGGACAGCGTGGAGTGCGCGGTCCAGGGCCACCAGTTCGACGCGATGGTCCTCATCCCATCCTGCGACAAGATCGTCCCCGGCATGCTCATCGCAGCGGCGCGCCTCGACATCCCCACGATGCTCGTCTCCGGCGGCCCCATGCTCGCCGGCCGCGGGCGCGACGGCAGCCAGACCGACCTCAACTCCCTCTTCGACGCCGTGGGCCAGGTCACCGCCGGCACCATGGCCGAGGAGGAGTGTCACTGGCTCGAGGGCACGGCCTGCCCCACCTGTGGCTCCTGCTCCGGCATGTTCACCGCCAACTCCATCTGCTGCCTCGCCGAGGCGCTGGGCATCGCGCTTCCCGGCAACGGCACCGTGCCCGCCGTCTACTCGGAGCGCATCCGCCTCGCCAAGCAGGCCGGCATGAAGGTCATGGAGCTGGTCGAGAAGAACGTCACGGCCCGCCAGATCATCACCTCCGCCGCCATCCACAACGGCATGGTGCTCGACATGGCCTTTGGCGGCTCCACCAACACGATGCTCCACCTCACGGCCATCGCCCAGGCCGCCGGCTGTCCCGTCACGATGGACGACTGGGACCGCGCCAGCGCCGAGACCCCCAACATCGTGCGCATCGCGCCGGCCGGTCCGCTCCACATCCAGGACCTCAACGACGTGGGCGGCGTCTCCGCCATCATCGGCGAGCTCGGCCGCGCGGGGCACCTCGACATGAGCGCCCTCACCTGCCATGGGACCATGGCCGAGTGGGTGGCGGCCTGCCCGCCCGTCGACGGCGAGGTCGTCCGCAGCGTGGACAACGCCTACTCCCCCGACGGCGGTCTCAAGGTCATGCGCGGCAGCCTCGCGCCGGACTGCGGCGTCGTCAAGAAGAGCGCCGTGGACCCGGGCATGTGGCGGCACAGCGGCCCCGCGCGCGTCTTCGATTCCGAGGAGGAGGCCTGCAAGGCCATCTTCGGCGGGGCGATAAACCCGGGCGACGTGGTGGTCATCCGCTACGAGGGACCCTCGGGCGGCCCCGGCATGCGCGAGATGCTCACCCCCACCTCCGCCATCTGCGGCATGGGACTCGCGAGCTCCGTGGCGCTCATCACCGACGGGCGCTTCTCCGGCGCCTCCAAGGGCCCGTGCATCGGCCACGTCTCCCCTGAGGCGGCTGCCGGCGGCCCGATCGCTCTCGTCGAAGAGGGCGACGTCATCGATATTGACATCCAGGCTGGCACGCTCGAGCTGCGCGTCCCCGACGAGGTCCTCGCCGCGCGCCGCGCCGCTTGGGAGCCGCCGGCACCCAAGTACACCACGGGAGTCCTCTCCCGCTACGCAAAGCTGGTCACGAGCGCAGACAAGGGGGCCTATCTCTCATGATCACCGTCGAGGAGAAGATTGCCCGGCGCCAGCGCGCCATCGAGGGGCGTCCGTTTGGCCCGGGCAGCCACACCGAGCACGAGGGCAAGACCATGACCGGGGCGCAGGCCATCATCGCCAGCCTTGAGGCCGAGGGCGTGGACACCATCTTCGGCTATCCCGGAGGCCAGGCCATCAAGATCTACGACGCCCTCTATGACTCCAAGAAGATCCATCACGTGCTCGCTCGCCACGAGCAGGGCGCCACGCACATGGCCGACGGCTACGCTCGTGCCACGGGCAAGGTGGGCGTGGTGCTCGTCACCTCCGGCCCCGGCGCCACCAACACCGTGACCGGCATCGCCACCGCCTACATGGACTCCGTGCCCCTCGTCGTCATCACGGGCCAGGTCACCCGCGGCGTCATCGGTACCGATGCCTTCCAGGAGTCCGACATCGTGGGCATCACGATGCCCATCGTCAAGCACAGCTTCCTGCTGCAGTCGACCGACGACCTCACCAAGACCTTCCGCGAGGCCTTCTACATCGCCTCGACCGGCCGCCCGGGCCCTGTCCTCATCGACATCCCGAGCGACCTCTCCGGCTCCGAGATGGTCTTCCACTACCCGGACAGCGTGAACGTCCCGAGCTACCGTCCCACCTACAAGGGCAACGCCAAGCAGGTCAAGCAGGCCGCGGAGCTCATCTGCCAGGCGGAGCGCCCGCTCATCATGGCCGGCGGCGGCATCGTGGCGTCGCATGCCTGCCCCGAGCTCGTCGAGCTCGCCGAGCGCATGCAGATCCCCGTGGTCACGACCCTCATGGGCAAGGCCGCCATCCCCTGCTCCAACCCGCTCAACCTCGGCCCCGTGGGCATGCACGGCTCCAAGTACGCCAACATGGCGGTCACCGAGTCCGACCTCATCGTCGCCGTCGGCGCGCGCTTCTCTGACCGCGTGACCGGCAAGGTCTCCGAGTTCGCCCCGCACGCCAAGATCATCCACATCGACATCGATCCGGCCGAGATCGGCAAGATCATCAACCCGGACGTGCCGATCGTCGGCGACGCCAAGGTCATTCTCGCCGCCCTCAACGAGCGCCTGGAGAAGATGGACGCGCACGCCACCTGCGAGGCCTGGCGCGACGAGGTCTTCGAATGGCGCGAGCGCTGGCCGTTTTACACCTCCGACTTTGCCGACTATGAGGGCAAGATCGCCCCGGAGGTCGTGCTCGAGCACCTCTCCGACAAGCTCGACCCGCACGCCTCGATCGTCACCACCGAGGTCGGCCAGCAC
>DBQY01000002.1:16326-57887 GCA_002305805.1 Atopobium sp. UBA1382
CCAGATGAACAGCCAGGAGATGGCCACCGCCAAGATCAACAACGTGCCGGTCAAGGTCCTCATCGTCGACAACCGCGCGCTCGGCATGGTCCACCAGTGGCAGCACCTCTTCTACAACGACCGCTTCTCGTTCACCGAGCTCGCGGACAACCCCGACTTCGTGAAGCTCNNCCCGCCGTATCACCAAGCCCGAGGAGATCGACGCCGCGCTCGACGAGATGCTCGCCTCCGACGAGCCCTACCTGCTCGACGTCATGATTCCCGCCGCCCAGACCGTCTACCCGATGGTCGCCCCCGGCGCCCCGATCGACGACATCATCGGCGCCCTCGACGTCACGCTCGGCGGCGTTCGCGTCACCGAGAAGGGCTTCGGCGAGGCGGGGCGCCCGCGCGTGAAGCCGTCGCATGAAGGAGTTGATGAGTGATGAACTACCTGCTCTCGGTTCTCGTTGAGAACAAGCCGGGCGTGCTCTCCCGCGTCACGGGCCTCATCAGCCGCCGCGGCTTCAACATCGAGTCGCTCACCGTCGCCCCCACCGAGGACGAGACCCTCTCGCGCATGACGATCATCGTCGAGGCCGACGAGGTCGGCTTCGAGCAGATCACCAAGCAGCTGCACAAGCTCGTCTCGGTCTATAAGATCTCCGACCTCACCTACGAGGATGCCGTGGAGCGCGAGCTCGTGCTCTTCAAGGTGCAGTCCTCGCCGGAGCGCCGCCACGAGGTCATCGAGATCGCAAACGTCTTCCGCGCCAAGGTCGTCGACGTGGGCAAGAACACGCTCACGATCGAGGCCACCGGCACCGCGAGCAAGCTCGACGCGATGGAGGACCTCTTCCGCAGCTACGGCATCAAGCAGCTTACGCGCACCGGCAAGATTGCCATGTCGCGTGGCGCACAATGATACGAAGGGACAGTCCCTTCGTATCATCCAAGGTACATACGGCCCCACAAGCAAAGGAGAAGAACATGGCCGTCGACATCTATTACGAGAAGGACGTGGACCCGAGCGTCATCCAGGGCAAGAAGGTCGCCATCATCGGCTACGGCTCGCAGGGCCACGCCCACGCGCTGAACCTGCTGGACTCCGGCGTTGACGTCCGCGTTGGCCTGCGCGAGGGCTCCAAGTCCGCCCAGGCCGCCCAGGAGGCCGGCCTCAAGGTCATGAGCATGGACGACGCGGCGGAGGAGGCCGACGTCATCATGATGCTCGTCCCCGACGAGACCCAGCCCAAGGTCTACGAGGAGCACGTCGCGCCGCACCTCAAGGCCGGCGACACCCTCGCCTTTGCCCACGGCTTCAACATCCACTACGGCTACATCAAGGCTCCCGAGGACGTCAACGTCATCATGTGCGCCCCCAAGGGCCCGGGCCACATTGTGCGCCGCCAGTACACCGAGGGCTCCGGCGTGCCCGATCTTGCCTGCGTCTACCAGGATGCCACCGGCGACGCCTGGGACATCGTCCTCTCCTACTGCTGGGGTGTCGGCGGCGCCCGCTCCGGCATCATCAAGGCCACCTTCAAGGAGGAGACCGAGGAGGACCTCTTCGGTGAGCAGGCCGTGCTCTGCGGCGGCCTCGTCGAGCTCGTGAAGGCCGGCTTCGAGACCCTCACCGAGGCGGGCTACCCCGAGGAGCTGGCTTACTTCGAGGTCTACCACGAGATGAAGATGATCGTCGACCTCATGTACGAGTCCGGCATCCACTTCATGAACTACTCGATCTCCAACACCGCCGAGTACGGTGAGTACTACGCCGGCCCGCAGGTCATCAACGCCGAGTCCCGCGAGGCCATGAAGCGCATCCTGGCCCGCATCCAGGACGGTTCCTTCGCGCAGGAGTTCGTCGACGACTGCAACAACGACCACAAGTGGCTGCTCGAGAAGCGCGAGGAGATCAACTCCCACCCCATCGAGAAGACCGGCGAGAAGATTCGCTCCATGTTCTCCTGGATCAAGAAGGACTAGCCCGCGTAATCTGGGGATGCCCCTCGATCACTGTGAGCTTTGACAAGGTCCCGGCATCGAATCTCGGTGCCGGGACCTTGCGTTATGCAGCATCACCAAGGGCGTTTCCCACACGCCGCGACAGTTCGATGGCAGGCCTCTCGACAAGACGCCAGAACGCTGCGGCACACGCAAGACACGCAAGGACGACAACGCAGGCCTGCACCCAGCCATCCGTAATGCCAATGGCCGGCAGCACCACCTCGAGACCCCCGATCACCAGGGCGTGGGTAAGGTAGAGCGAGAAGGACACGGTTCCCAGAAAACGAGCGGGCCGCGTCGAAAGGGCCCGTCGCACGATGCCGTCCGTCATAGCGAGTGCCACGAGACCGGCACACGCCGCATTCAAAAGGGTCTGCAGCGCGGCGAGGGCGAGTGCATCCAGCGGCCCGAAGAGGCCCGCTTGAGCGGCCTGCGCAAGCTCAACAGCACCCAGAAGTACCGCCAGAGCAACAATCTCGTGGAAGACGGGTGGCCGTTGTGCCGATAGCTCGGAGAGATGCTTGGCAAGAAGCACTCCAAGCCAAAAGGTGAGGCACAGCCGCAGCGGAAAGTACCCGCACCAATGCGAGACGAAGATGCCCGCGAGAATGCCGACCGCTGCGATACCGTCCCTGCGAATCCTCGCAAGACACGCCACCACAAGCGGCAGCGTGAGGGAGAACCAGAGCTCCCAGCTCATCGACCACACGGGCGAGTTCACGCGCACGAGGGGGTCACCAAAGAGATTTTGGGTGTCGTCCGAGACAAAGAAGAGCACGTCGAACTGCATGAGCACGTCATGCACGACCTGCTGCGGCGTACCCGCGAACTCGACGGCCGTGGCAGAGCGCCCCGTTGAGCCCATGCGCCAGGCAACATAGCCCGCCGCGATGCCGAGGGCAACCGCGGCAACGAGAGGAACCCCCAGGCGGACCACGCGACGGGGATAATACCCAAGCCAGTCGTACGTTCCGCGCGCACGAAGACGCGCGAGAGGCATGATCGAGAGCACGACACCAGAGAGCACAAAGAATATGACGACAGCAGGCGTACCGGGTATGAGTGGGTATGCCCCGTCAGGGCCCCAGAGCTCGAGCATCATGGCAACATGGAGAAGGAGCACAGCAAGGCACGCCACACCGCGGAGTCCGTCCAAGGAGTGAATGCGCTGCGTTGTGGAAGACTGCCCCATGCCTGCCTCTCGATACGGGATTGCATGCGAATCCTATTAAAGCGCACTTCTCAACCAATCGACAGGGGCTTTCCTCGACACGAAAAAGGGGCGGCGCCCCATTGCGCCGCCCCGCCTCGTCTGTACTTTGGAATCACCCGTGTCTCTGCGAATCGATGTTGGACAACTGGGTATTCAACCTGGGCCCGCTTCGAGTGTTCCTGTCATCAGTCCGTTCCGAAATACGTTTCGGAGAACGTTGGCGAGTGCGCTCGCCCCAGATGTTATAGGACCTCGGTCGCACGGTCGGCGGGCCCAAACTGCACGTTCTCTTCGCTGTTCACTGGACTCGCCTCCTTCTGACGGTCGCTTGGTTGGTAGCGACGGTGCCCTTGCTTACTCACTTTGTTCCCACGCAAGCGAGGTTTACACACCCGTATCAGAGTCGTCTGCGAGCGGCTTGTTTTTGCCGGCAGACGGCACAAGACCCACGTCCTTGGCGAGAAGATCGGCAAGCTGACGACTCGTGTGCAACCCGAGCAGCTCATAGCCCTGCGCCCGATAGGCGTTCACGGTGCCGGGCGCCACGTGCAGCACCTCGCAGACCTCGGGCGTGCTGAGTCCGAGCGCAATCTTGACCAGAACGTGCGCCTGTAGCTCCCCGGCGCCGCGCCCACGCAGGTAGAGCACGCAGCGCTCCTCGTCAAGCCGCATGGACTCCCGTGTCCTCGGCCACAGAAGGTGCGGGGCGAGCGCCGCGAGAGCGGCCGAATAGGCGATCGGAGCGAACGCGTTGACGCTCAGCGTCGCAAAGTCGAGACCCACCTCGAGCCCGTACAAGCTGCCTCCCGCGAGCGTGCCGGCGACGAACAGGGTGAGAAGCACGACGGAGAGCCCCTTCGTGAGCCGGCGGGGCCTCACGTGCATGTCCCGCAGGCGCGCATACCCCAGAAGGACGAGCCATGGCACCACGAGCACCGCTAGAACGCCCAGAATGCCCAGGGCCTGAGAGAGAGCGCTCGTGCTCGTCACGACCATGCGCGCCAGCAGGCGCAGCGTGAGCCCTGCGCTGAGGGCCATCACCATGATCGGGAGCGCCCCGTAGGACGTGACGTCCATCGCGGACGGGACGACCGCCGCGCCGACCTCGCGCGGCACGACCTCGTCGAGCGAGGCCACCCCGAGCTTCTCACACGCCCGCGCACGATAGGTGGCAACCGTCGAGGGGCTTATCGCCAGCGCCTCAGCCACCTGCGCCTGCGTGCTGCCCGTGACGAGGGCCTCGACGACCTCCCGCTCGCGCCCCGTGAGCGTCTCCGCCCCCGGGCGGCACCCCACCGGCGACGAGACTCGCTCGTCGCCCGAGGGAAGCGCCCAGACGACGAGCGAGGCTCCCCAGAGCACCCAGGCGACGTAGCGCAGCGCCCACTCCGGCCAGCGCAGGACAAAGCCGAGCCTCATGCTCCCCGAGCAGCTCGCCCAGAGCACCGCCAGATAGACGAGAAGTGCCGCGAGCGCCGCACCGCCCAGCGCGCGACGCCAGCGCGCCAGGCTGTCGCGCAGCGCCCAGGCGAACGCCGCCGCCACGGACGCGAGCGGAATCGCCGACGTCCAGAGGTAGTAGTCGAGCGGAAGGCTTCCGCCCTCCCCCATCGTCCGAGCCACTCCGGGCGCCAGCAACAGGATGACTCCCCCTGCCGCCCACGCGACCCCTTGTGCGATCGTCTTCTTCCTCGCGTCCATGCCGCCTCTCATTCGTGACGTGTTGGGGGCATCGTAGCCGCTGCGAGCCCGCCCGTCACGTCGCGGACGCTATGCGAGTGTCCGTGACACCGCTCTTCTCGACAAAAAACGCCCCGGGCGCGATGCCCGGGACGCAGACGCACGCTCTGTGCTCGACGCTACTCGGCGTCGGCGAGAGCCTTCTTGGCGACCTCGGCGATGTCGGCGAAGGTGGCCTCGTCGCTGTAGGCGATCTCGGCGAGGACCTTGCGGTCGAGCTCGACGCCGGCGAGCTTGAGGCCATGCATGAGCTTGCTGTAGGACAGGCCGTTCATGCGGGCGGCGGCGTTGATGCGCTGGATCCACAGGGCGCGGAAGTCGCGCTTCTTGTTGCGACGGTCACGGTAGGCGTACTGACCGGAGTGCTGCGCCTGCTCCTTCATGCCGCGGAACGTGCGGGAACGGACTCCGTAGTAGCCCTTGGTGCGCTCGACGAGCGTCTGACGCTTCTTACGGCCGGCGACGGCGCGCTTGACTCGTGCCATATCTAATCAACTCCTCGTTGGAAACTTCACTCGAAAGGCGGGACTACTTGGAGCCCATGCGCTGGGAGACGGTCTTGACGTCGGCGTCGGCAATGACGGTCTCCTGACGGAAGCCGCGGATGCGCTTGGGCGACTTCTTGGTGAGGATGTGGCTCTTGAACGCCTTGGCGCGCATGATCTTGCCAGAGCCGGTGCGGCGGAAGCGCTTCGCCGTACCCTTGTGGGTCTTCATCTTGGGCATGCTAGTTCTCCTTCTCCGTGACTGCCTCGTCGTCCTTCTCGTCCTTCTTGTCGAAGGCACCCTTGATCGGGACGATGGTCATGTGCATGTTGCGGCCTTCCATGAGCGGCTTCTGCTCGACGGTCGCGACGTCCTTGAGGTCCTCGGCCAGACGATCGAGCACGAGGCGACCCTGCTCCGGGTGGGCCATCTCACGACCACGGAACATGATCGTGATCTTGACGCGCGCACCCTTCTTGAGGAAGCGGATGACGTGACCCTTCTTGGTCTCGTAGTCGCCCACGTCGATCTTGGGACGGAACTTCATCTCCTTGATCTCGACCTTGGACTGGTTCTTGCGCGCGGCCTTGGCCTTGCGGTCCTGCTCGTACTTGAACTTCTTGTAGTCGAGCATCTTGCAGACGGGAGGATCTGCGTTGGGCGCAATCTCCACGAGGTCGAGACCCTGGTCGCCCGCGATGCGCAGGGCGTCGCGCACGCCGAACAGGCCCATCTGGGAGCCGTCGACGCCGATCAGGCGACACGTGCGGGATGTGATCTCCTCATTGATGCGAGGACCGTCGTTTCTGGCTATCGTTCACACCTTCCTCTCGTCGCGGCGCAGCCGCATAAAAAAGCTCCCGGTGCCATGCAGCATCCAGGAGACATCGCTCGCCCCGTGCGAGGGCGTAAGGTTACGTTGTCTGACCAGACAGCTGCCATCAGGCGCCGTGTAGGTGGGGGCTCTCGCCCCGCTTCGCAAAACGCACACTCGAGAACAATAGCACGCGCGCCGGGCCCGGGCAAGGGTGATTTGCCGACGGGACTCGACGCGCGCGCGATTCAGAACTTCTTCACAGGCCGAGAAGAACGCCCGCTCGCTAGAGGTTGAGCGAGGCGGACTGAACGTAGGTGCGGGCCTGGTACTCGCGGTCCAGGTCGTAGAGGCCCTTGGGGTCGCAGCCGAAGAGCTTCATGTTGGTGATCATGTCGCGGGCGTTGGTCTCCTCCTCGCCCTGCTCCTCCACGAACCAGTCAAGGAACTTCATCGTGCGGACGTCATGCTGCTCGTGGGCGACCTCGTAGCAGCGGTGGATGAGGCTCGTGACGTACTCCTCGTGCTCGAGGCCGGCCTCGAGGGGCTGAAGGTCGCTCTCGAAGGTCTTGTCGGGCTTGGCAATGGCCTCCATCGTGGGCTTGAAGTCATTGTCGAGGAGGTAGCGACGGATGGCCAGCGCGTGGTCCATCTCCTCCTTGGCCTGAATCTCATACCAGTTGGCAAAGCCCTTGAGGCCGCGATCGTCGTAGTAGTCGGCGAAGGTGAGATAGAGGTAGGCCGAGTACATCTCCTTGTTGATCTGCTCGTTCAGGACCTGCGTGACCTCGTTGGAAAGAGCCATGGGAGTTCCCTTCTCCTCGTCGTTGCCCGTACGCGCTCACTATATACCCCGCTGGCGACAAAAACGCGCCGTCTGCTATAGTCTTCTCGCGTACGGCACGCACGCCCCGGCCCGAGTGGCGGAATTGGCAGACGCGACGGTCTCAAAAACCGTTGGGGAAACTCGTGCGGGTTCGAGCCCCGCCTCGGGCACCATCTCTCCAGCTTTCCTGTCCGTGAACCCAAACCATTCCGCGGTTTGGGTTCATCGTTGGACGAGAAGCGCCCTCATAATTAACTTATCTAACCTACTACCTGCGGTTTTTCAGAACGAAAGACGCCCTTGCCCGCGACGGTGAACCCAAACCTCGGTGAGGGAGGGCCGTCTAGCGGAGGAAGGGGTTCACGGCGAGCTCGCGCGCCATCGTCGTGGCAGGACCATGGCCGCAGACCAGCGTGGTATCGGGGGCGATCTCCGCGGCCATGCGCGCGAGCGACGCCATGATGGTCTCCTCGTCCCCGCCCTTGAGGTCGGTGCGCCCGTGACTGCCGGGGAAGAGCGTGTCGCCCACAAAGGCCACGCCCTCGGCGCTGCCGCCGCCCACGAGCACGATGCCGCCCGGCGTGTGCCCAGGGGTCTCCATGACGGTGAAGGTCGCCGTGCCCACGCGCAGCACGTCACCCTCGGCGAGCGTGCGGTCGGGGTCCGGAGCATTCTCGTCGTAGCTGCGGCCGACCTCGCTCATCTCGCCCGCGTGGCGCGCAAGCTCGACGTCTGCCGCGTGAATCGCAAAGGGGGCACCCGTGGCGCGCGTGAGGGCTGCCACGCCGCCCACGTGGTCGCCGTGGCCGTGCGTGGCCGCGACGCATGTGACGCGCACGTCATCGAGGACGGTCGCCAGCTGGTCCCCCGAGCCGCCCGGGTCCACGACGAGGCACTCCCCGTCGCTCACGTAGGCAAGGCAGTTGGTCTGGAGCGGCGTAACCACGTAACGCCGCAGCTCGTCGTTCTTCTCGCCCATCACTTCACCCGCTGCTTCATCTGGTTGGCGCCCTCGCCGGGCATGATGCGGCGCGCGTCAAAGACAGAGGGGACGCGGCTCACGGCAGAGAGCAGCACGTCGAGCAGGCTCGCGTCCGAGATGGCCACGAGGAAGCGGAGGCGCGCCACGCCCTGCGCCGAGGTCTGCGTCGCGGCGGAGAGGATGTTTGCCCCCGCATCGCCGATGGCGACGGTGATGTCCTTGAGCAGGCCCATGCGGTCGGTTGCCTCGACGACGATCTCAACGCGGAACTCCGTTGCGCCCGAGGTGTCCCAGGCGACCTCGATCATGCGGTCCGGGTTGCGCATGAGGTCGGAGACGTTGGGGCAGTTGGCCCGGTGCACCGAGACCCCGCGCCCGCGCGTGACAAAGCCCACGATCTCGTCGCCGGCCACCGGGTTGCAGCAGTGCGCGAGATGGACGAGAAGGTCGGGGTCCCCCTTGACGACCACGCCGCAGTTGCTGCGCTTGCGCCGTCCCTTGGCCGCCTGGGTGAGCGCGTAGGGCTGCATGACGGGGGCGCCACTGGCCATCGCCTGGTCGTGCGCGGCCTGCCGCCGCGCCTGCGCCGCCTGCGCCGCGAGCTGCTCGGGCGAGCCCTCCTCGAGAATCTCCTCGATGCGGTTTGCCGCCTGCTTGACGGAGATCTTCCCGTTGTGAACGTTGGCGAAGAGGTCGTCCGAGCTACGCAGCTCGAACTGCTCGCACACGCGCTCGATCGCCTTGACCGTGCGACGCGTGGAGATGCCATAGCCGCGCTTGCGCAGCTCGTGTGCGAGCTCGGTGCGACCCTGCTCGGCGTCGTCGTTCTTGGTCTGCGTGGAGAAATACTTGCGAATCTTTGCGCGGCTCGAGGGCATGGCGACGAGCGCCATCCAGTCGCGGCTCGGCTTGGCGTTCTTGTTGGTGAGGACCTCGACGCGGTCGCCCATCTGGAGCTTGTAGGAGAGCGGGACGACCGAGCCGTTGACCTTGGCTCCCACGCAGTGGTTGCCCACCTCGGTGTGGACGGCGTAGGCAAAGTCGAGCGGCGTGGCGTCTCGCCGCAGGCTCATGACCTCGCCCTTGGGCGTGAAGACGAAGATCTCGTGCTCGAAGAGGTCGACGCGCAGGTTGTCGAGGAACTCGTGGGGGTCGTCGATGTCGTCCTCGGCAGCCCAGTCGAGGGTCTTGCGGATCCAGTTGATCGTGGAGTCGATCGCACGGTCCTCGGCGCTCATTCGACCGCGGGAGTTGCCCTCCTTCTTGTAGAGCCAGTGGGCGGCGATGCCGTACTCGGACGCCTCGTGCATCTCCGCCGTGCGGATCTGGATCTCAATGGGCTTGCCGTCCGGGCCGACCACGGTGGTGTGCAGGCTCTGGTAGAGGTTGGCCTTGGGCGTGGCGATGTAGTCCTTGAAGCGGCCGGGCAGCGGGTTCCACAGCGAGTGGACGGCACCGAGCGCCGAGTAGCAGTCCCCCACCGTCTGCGTGATCACGCGCAGGGCTATGAGGTCGTAGATGTCGGAGAACTCGCGGCCCTTGCGCGTCATCTTCTGGTAGATGCTCCAGAGGTGCTTGGGCCTGCCGGTGATCTGGTAGCCGGTGAGTCCCGCGGACTTGAGCTCGTCGTCGAGGGTCTTGATAGCCGACTCGGTGTCCTCCTCGCGCTGGGCGCGCGAGTCCTGGACCATGCGCGCGACGCGCTGGTACTCCTCGGGCTCGAGCCAGAAGAACGCGAGGTCCTCCAACTCCCACTTGACCGACGAGATGCCCAGGCGGTCGGCGAGCGGCGCGTAGACGTCCATCGTCTCGCGCGCCTTGAAGAGCCGGCGGTCGGGCGGCAGGGCGGCGAGCGTGCGCATGTTGTGCAGGCGGTCGGCGAGCTTGATGATGACGACGCGGATGTCGCGGCTCATGGCGAGGAACATCTTGCGGAGGTTCCACGCCTGCTTGGCGTCCATCGAGGAGACCTGAATCGAAGTGAGCTTGGTCACGCCGTCCACGAGGTCGGCGACGGTCTCCCCGAAGAGCTCCGCGATCTGGTCCTTGGTCGCGGGGGTGTCCTCGACGGTGTCGTGCAGCAGGGCCGCGCAGATCGTGTCCTCGTCCATGCGCAGGTCGTGCGCCAGGATGAGCGCGACCTCGACAGGGTGGTTGATGTAGGGCTCGCCGGAGCGACGGCGCTGGTCGCGGTGGTATTCCGCGGCAAAGCGGTACGCGCGGTCAACCTTCTCGCACCCCTCCTCGTCGAGATAGGCGGAGCAGGCGGACTGGAGGAGACGGAAGTTCGCGGCGTCGGGCGCACTCCGCTTTGCCCGCTTTGCCTCGGAGAGAGGCTGCGGCGCCTCGACCTGCGGCGTGCCGGCCTGCATCGAGGCGGGCTGCGGCGCCCTGACCTCGTTCTCGCTCATGCTCATCTCGCTCCCCCTTCCCCCATCAGACGATGATACCGAAGTCCGGCGAGATGGGGTGCCGGATACCGGCGAGAAGCTCGTCAGCGGGGGCGTGCAGCGCCCAGGCGCTGAAGTCCTCGAAGGCCTCGCGCGTGCGAAGGCCCTCGAGATAGCACGCGGACTGCGTGAGCTCCATGCGCGCGGGAGAGGGGGCCATGCTCACCGTGCGGGCGTCACCCCAGCCGGAGACGGAGCAGAAGCCCAGCTCCGAGAAAATCGAGAGCGCGGAGGCGACCTCCCGGGCGTCGATTGGCGAGATCGAGGCGCGCCTGGTGGCCTCCTCCGCAATCGCGACGTCATCGAGGGAGACGGATCCGCCGGAGCGCGCGAGCCGCATGAGCGTGCGATAGACCAGAACGAGGTCGTCGCGAGACGGCGCGGCAGAGGAGAGGATGCGCTGGCCGAGCGCTACGTCACGAGCGCCAAAGAGCAGGTGAACCGTGGCCTCGTCGCCGTCGCGCCCGGCGCGACCGCTCATCTGGTTGAACTCGACGCGGCCGAACGGCAGGCCAAAGAGCGCGACGTGACGGATGCCGGGGAGGTTCACCCCCTCGCCAAAGGCGCTCGTGGAGACGACGCAGGAGAGGTCGCCGCCGCGGAAGGCCCGCTCGACGCGGGCGCGCGTCGGGCGAGGGAGCCCGGCATGGTAGAACGCCGTGCGAGCAGCGAGCTCGGGGATTCGGTGCCGCAACGTGCGCACGAGGGAGACGGCCTGGTCGCGAGACGGCACGTACACCACGCACTTCTCGCCCCGTGCAACGATGCTCACGAGAGCCGCCTCTCGATCGCGCAGCTCGCGGCCGTCATCGACCAGGAGATTCTCGCGGCACGACAGGTCCAGCACCACGTCCTCGCGCTCAATGCCCGCCAGCGTGCAGATGCGCGCCGCCACATCGGGCGCGGCGGTCGCCGTGACGGCGAGCGTCGGCGGGTCGCCGAGGTCGGCACGAACGGCGGGGAGCTCGAGGTAGGCCTCACGGCTCCCGGGCGCGGCGAGTCCGGCGTGATGCGCCTCGTCGATGACGAGAAACCCGACGCGCCCCGAACGGGCGAAGTCGACTCGATGGATGGCGAGAAACTCGGGCGTGGTGAGGACGATGTCCGCGGCACCGCTCGCGAGCGCGTCAAAGACGCGGGCGCGCTCGGGTCCGGGTGTCTCCCCGGTGACGACCTCGGTTGCCACGCCCATGTCGGCAAGCTGCTCGCGCAGATGGAACGCCTGGTCGGCGACAAGCGCACGCAGGGGGTAGACGAACACGCTCGCGCGACCGCGCGAGACGGCCTCACGCGCGGCGTGGAGCTGGAAGATGAGTGACTTCCCGCGCCCCGTGGCCATGACGGCGAGGCACGAGCGGCCCGCCGAGAGCGTCTCGAGAGCGCGCTCCTGCGCGGGGAGCAGGGCGCGGTCGCCGATGAGCTGGCGCCGCAGCACGTCCGTCAGCTCGTCGGAACCCAGCCGCGCAAGCGCGGAGCGACGGTCGGGCGCCGGCGTGTCATGGCTCCCGGACGTGACGGGGTCGTCCCCCGCGAGCGGGGCGTCGTCCTCCACCGTTGCGGCATCGGAGTCGCCGCCGTCACGGAGCAGCAGGTCCTTGACCATGAGCTTGGGCTTGGTCCGACCCTGCCAGGTCTCGTTCACCGCCTCGAAGACGATGTCCACGACGCCGTCCCAGGCGCAGGCGCGCTCCGCGTCCGGGGCGCGGAAGTAGATGGCAGGAACCGAGCTGACACCGTCGGTGGCAACGAAGCGCAAGTGGGAGAGGTCGGCCCCCACGCAGGCACGATTGCGCGTGGTGACGCCGCACACGGCGAGCATCGGGCGCTTGTTCCCCTGCCCAAAGGGCTGGAGCCGCTCCAGGGCGTCGATCGTCTCCACGGTGAGCTCGGAGAGCGCGACCGTGGCCGTGACCTCGCCGACGTCCTCGAACTGCTCGGCGGGAAGCTTGGCGAGCTCCGAGGACAGACGTGAGCGGAACTCGTCCAGGCGGTTGGCCTCGCAGGTGACGCCCACCGCGCCCGCATGCCCGCCAAAGCGCACGAGCATGTCTGAGCACTGCTCGACGGCGTGGAAGAGGTCGACCGAGCCGACCGAGCGGCCGGACCCGCGTGCGATGCCGTCGGAGATCGAGAAGACGATCGAGGGGACGTGATAGCGGTTCACGAGGCGAGACGCCACGATGCCCTTCACGCCCTCGTGCCATCCCTCTCCCCCGACCACGACGACGCGACCGCCGTCAAAGGTGCGCGCCGCCTCGTCCAGAGCCGCGTCGGCGAGCGCGGACTCGACCTCGCGACGCTCGGCGTTGACGGACTCCAGCCGCGCCGCGAGCACGGCGGCCTCCGAGGGGTCGTTGGTGAGCAGGAGCTCGAGAGCCACGTCGGTCGACCCCATGCGCCCCGCGGCATTGAGGCGCGGGATGATCGAGAACGGGAGGTCGTCGGGGCGAACCGAGGCCAGGTCGCACCCCGCGGTGGCCGCAAGGGCCACGAGCCCGGGGCGCGTGGATCGGCGCATGCGGGAGACACCCTCGGCGACGAGCGCGCGGTTCTCGCCCGCGAGAAGCATCATGTCGGAGAGGGTACCGAGCGCCGCAACATCGACGTAGGAGCGCCAGAGCTCCGGACGGCCCCTGCGTCGCCCGAGCTCGCAGACGAGCTTGAGGGCGACCCCCGCACCGGCGAGCTCACGCGAGGGGCACGTGCACGAGAGCTTGGGGTCGACGACCGGCACGCCCACGGGAACGAGGTCCGCCGGCTCGTGATGGTCGGTCACGACAACGTCCACGCCGCTCTCGGCGAGCCACGCGACCTCGTTCGCAGCCGCGATGCCGTTATCTACGGTGACCAGGAGATCGGGGTCGCATGACTCCGCGACGCGCGCGAGCGCCTCGCGCGAGAGGCCGTACCCCTCGCCGAAGCGATGCGGAATGAACGGGTGGACCGCTCCCCCGAGCTCGCGCAGGGCGAGCGTGAGCAGGCAGGCCGACGTCATGCCATCGACGTCGAAGTCTCCGAAGACGGCGATGGTCTCGCCCGCGTCGAGCGCCCGTTCGAGACGGTCGGCGGCGTCCCCCATACCGGGAATGAGCAGGGGATCCTCCCAGGAGGCGTCGAGGGAGGGCTCGAGAAAGGCCCGCGCGTCATCGGGATCCGCATGCCCACGGGCCACGAGGACGCGGGCAAGAAGCGGAGCGATCCCCAGCTCAGCTGCAAGGGCGCGCTCCGAGCGCTCGTCGGAGGGCGGCACCGTCCATCGGCGGCTCTGTGCCAGGCCGCCCATGTCAGCGAACCTCCCGAGCCATGGTGCGGACGGGCCATCGCCCGGCAGCGCGTGCCGGGACCAAGTTCTTCTCGTTTGTCATCTCTGTGCTCTCGTGCGGGTGGGCGCCAAGCGCCTCGACTGTTGATCGCCCTCGATTGTACCAGAGGCACCGGACGTCAACGAAGCGGTTACCAGTCCCGCGCCGCCGGAGACGCCATCCAGTCGGCCAGGAAGTCCGCGTAGGTCCCGGCGATCACGGCCTCGCGCGCGCGGCGCATAAGATCGAGCAGGTAGTAGATGTTGTGCTGGGAGACGAGGATGCCGGCGAGCATCTCCTTCTGCCGCACGAGGTGATGGAGGTATGCGCGCGAGAAGCCCTGTCGGCAGACCGGGCAGTCGCACGCCTCGTCGATCGGCCGCGGGTCGTGGGTGAACCGGGCGTGGCGGAAGTTGAGGCGCCCCTCGCTCGAGAAGGCGGAGCCGGTGCGGGCGGCGCGGGTGGGCAGCACGCAGTCGAACATGTCGACGCCGCAGGCGACGGCGCGCACGAGCGTGGTCGGGTTGCCCACACCCATGAGGTAGCGGGGCTTGTTGTAGGGCATGTGCTCGGAGACGAGGGGCGCGAGGGTCTCGAACATCGTCTCGTGGTCCTCCCCCACCGAGTAGCCGCCGATCCCGTACCCCGGAAAGTCGCCGACCTCCTCGAGGTGACGCAGGCTGCGAAGGCGCAGGTCAAGATGCATGCCACCCTGGACGATGCCAAAGAGCGCCTGGTCCGGGCGCCGATGTGCCGCATAGCAGCGCTCGGCCCAGCGGCTCGAGAGCTCGACGGAGCGCTCGACCTTGCGGCGCGGGGCGGGATATCCCACGCACTGATCGAGCTGCATCACGATGTCGGCGCCCAGCTTCTGGGCGATGTCCATGTTGTCCTCGGGCGTCCAGGAGACCCACTTCCCGTCGTAGTCGACGGCCCGGAAGCGCACGCCGTCGTCGGAGAGCCTGCAGAACTCCTCGTGCGAGAAGACCTGGAAGCCGCCGGAGTCGGTAAGGATGGGACCGTCCCAGCGCATGAAGCCGTGCAGGCCGCCCATCTCGGCCACGAGGTCCGCCCCGGGACGCATGGAGAGATGGTAGGTGTTGGCGAGCAGGATCTTGGTGCCCAGATCGTGGAGGGTGGATGGCATGAGCCCCTTGACCGTCGCCTTGGTACCCACCGGCATGAAGATCGGCGTAGGCACGTCGCCGTGAGGGGTATGGAGGACGCCCGCACGCGCGTGGGTGCCGGGGTCCTCGGCAACGATGTCATAGGTAAAGAGGCTCTGGTCCATGCTGTCTCCGCTCGTGGAATCGGCTGGCGAGAGGCCCCGCGGGGCCTCTCGCCAGCCTGCGCAATCGTAGGCACGGCACCCCATCCTAGCTAACTTCGCGACGTCGCGCGGGCGTGCCAGAAAAAGACCGGTTTTGGGGAAACGGCGCTCGCGTGCGTCCCAGCGAGGCGAATCCAAGGGAAACCCGTGGTTGTGGGCAAATGATTTTATACAGTCCCATTATTTGAGCCCCAAGGGCCGAGAAAAGCGCCAAACTGTCAGGCATTCTTTGGTTTTGCATAACAGGACGAAGCTCTTCTCGTCCACGCATCAAACTTGTTGCCCAAAACCAAAGCGGGGCCCGGGAGCAGGGCAAGACGCGGCTCGTCAGATGGCGAGAAGGACTACGCGGCCGAAACATTAAAAACGGCCCGGCACCGCAGGGTGCCAGGCCGTACCGAGTCGGTTTTGGTGCGACTTACTCGCCGAAACCGGAGTCGATGAGGGCGATGAGGGCGTCGAGGGCGGCCTGCTCGTCCTCGCCGTCGCACGCGATCTCAACCTTGGTGCCAGTGCCGAGGCCAGCAGCCAGGATCATCATGATGGACTTGGCGTTGACGGGAGCAGAGTCCTTGTCGACGTTCTTGATGGTGACGTTGCACTGGTACTTCTTGGCCTCGGTCACGAAGACGGACGCGGGACGGGCGTGAAGACCGGTGGCGTTGATGATGCTCGTCTGCTTAGAAACCATGCGTAGACTTCCTTTCCAGAATCCCAACAACCGGGAGACGAACAGGTCTCCCCGTAAACGCGATATATCCTAACAAACATGTGGGTTCTCGGTGATGAGGATGCCGCCGAGGATGCAGAGTGAGGGGCTGAGCGGAATTAACGACGGGATGAGCGTACGCTTGCTGCACAATGGTGAGGTGTGTCGGAGGTTATCGAGAGGAGCCGCGATGTCGGACGAGAAGGACCGGATGAAGCCGGAGCAGGCCGAGGTCGACGACGGCCGCGGCACGGACGTTCTTGGCGCGGCGCGCGGGGCCGCCTCGGGTGCCGCAAAGAAAATCAGAAGCGGCATATCGGCCGTGCGGGACGTGCGCGCGGCAGCAAAGCGACACTCCTCCGCCCGTGGGCGCCTTAAGCAGCTCACCGAGACGCTCGAGGCAGACGAGGCCACGCTGGCCCGGCGCGAGGAGGTCGAGGCGGGCTACGAGGGCATCGTCGCCGAGCAGAGCGCCATCGTCACCGAGACCGCCGAGGAGATCGCCCGCCAGGAGGAAGCCGTCGAGCGCCTCGAGTCCGAGGCGAGCTCGCTCGAGCAGCAGCTCGCGCAGATGCGTACCGAGCACGAGCGCGAGCTGCGTCCGTACAAGAAGCTCCTTGAGACCGCGCGCGGGCGCTCCGAGGAGGCCAACCGCGCGGTGGGAGAGGCAAAGCGCGCCGTACGGGGCGCCGAGGGACAGGTCAAAGACGCCACCGAGCGGCGCGAGCAGTCCATATCCTCCGCCAACCGAGCGGTCGACTCCTCGCAGGCTCGCCTGCGCAAGGTCCAGGAGGAGCTCAAGCGGGCGCAGGACGCGAACTCCGACCCCTCAGCCCTGCGACAGCTCCACGACGAGGTGACCACCGAGCTCGCACACGTCGAGTCCGCGCGCGAGGAGGTGGGCGTCGTCACGCGCGACGCCCAGGCCAGCGTCGATGCGGCGCAGACGCACCTCTGGACGCAGAAGCAGTCGCTCGAGGAGGCGCAGCGCGAGGCGGACGAGGCGAAGAGCGAGTACGACGAGCGCAAGCGCGAGCACGACGAGCTCCTCGCGCGCGAGCAGGAAGAGGAGAAGGCGCTCGAAGAGCGCATCGAGTCGCTCCGGAACAGCGCCAACGACGCAAAGGCGGCGCACGACGAGGCGGCGGAGCGCCACGACGCCGCACAGGCCCTGCTTGACGAGGCGGAATCCGTCCACGCCACGCCCGAGGAGACCGTTCGCCTGCGCCGGAGCATCGAGCAGCAGCGCACCGACGTCGCGCGACAGCAGGCGGAGGTCGACTCTCTCGCCGAGGGCGAGCGCAGCCTGCGCACGCGGACCCGCGGCGCACGACTCGCGCTTCTCGCGGCCGTGGTGGGCGTCGTCGTGCTCCTGGCGATCGTCATCGCCCTGGTGGTCACCGCCGGATAGCGAGAGCCAACCCTACTCGATCAGCATCGCGTCACCAAAGCTGAGGAAGCGATAGCGCTCCTCGATAGCCGCATGGTACGCCGCCATGATCTGCTCGCGCGTGGCAAAGGCCGAGACGAGCATCATGAGCGTCGAGCGCGGCACGTGAAAGTTCGTGATCATCGCGTCCACCACGTGAAAGTCCGACCCCGGCATGAGATAGAGGTTGGTTGTGGCGTTCTCGCGGACGACGATGTCACCCGTGCCCGCCGCGCCCTCGAAGCGTCGCGCGACCACGGGCGGCTCGCTCGGCATGGCGTCCGGATCCCAGGCGCTCTCGAGCGAGCGCACCGAGGTGGTACCCACGGCGATCACGCGATGCCCCGCCGCCTTGGTGGCGTGCACGGCGTCGACGACCTCCCGGGGGACGTGATAGCGTTCGGTGTGCATGACGTGCTGCGTAGGATCGTCCTCGGTGACCAGGCGGAAGGTGTCGATTCCCACCTCGAGCTCCACGGTCGCCCAGCCCACGCCCTTCTCGCGCAGGCGGTCGATGAGCTCGGGCGTGAAGTGGAGACCGGCCGTCGGCGCGGCGGCGGAATGCTCCTCGCTCATCGCGTAAACCGTCTGGTACTTCTCGGGATCGCCCTCATACTGGGTGATGTAGGGTGGCAGCGGAACGTGGCCGGCGGCATGGATCGCCTCGTCCAGGGTGCGCGGCGCGCCGTCGTCCTTCTCGCCCGCCGGCGAGAAGCGCACGAGGCGGCCACCCCTGCTTCCCTCGACGAAGTCCACGATCTCCCCGGTCAGCACCACCGGCGCCGACTCGGGCGCATGAAGGCCGCCCGCACGGTACTCGATCACGATGCCCGGCTGGCGCAGCCTCTTGCCGGGATTGACCAGGCACTCCCAGACGCAGCCGAGCGGGTCGACGTCCTCGCGGCGCTTGAGCAGCAGCGTCTCGCACACGCCTCCGGTTCCGCGTTTGCGGCCGACGAGACGCGCCGGCATGACGCGGGTCTGGTTGGCAACGAGCAGGTCGCCGGGCTCGAGGTACTCGATGATGTCCGAGAAGCGCCGGTGCTCGACGGAGCCGTCCCCACGATGCAGCACGAGCAGGCGACAGGAGTCGCGCGGCTCGGCCGGGGCCTGGGCGATGAGCTCGTCGGGCAGCGGATAGTCAAAATCGTCGGTGCGCATGGTTCCTCCTCGAGTTTTCCAGCGCACTACGATAGCGCTTCTCGGGGCCCTAGTGCCAGAGGCCCTTGCGCTTGAAGACCCAGGCGGCGACCAGGCAGCACGCCACCGCGAGCAGCAGGGGGAACGCCCAGTTGTCGAGCAGCGGCACGCCGTCGAAGGGCAGGTCGACGTTCATGCCGTAGAAGCCGAAGACGATGTTGGGGATCGCCATGACGATCGTGATGACCGAGAGCACCTTCATCACGATGTTGAGGTTGTTGGAGATGATGCTCGCGAAGGCATCCATCGTGCCGGAGAGGGTACCGGAGTAGATGTTGGCCATCTCGATGGCCTGGTGCACCTCGACGAGCACGTCCTCGAGCAGGTCCTGGTCATCCTCGTAGAGCGGGATGATGCGGCCCTGGGCGATCTTGTTGAGCGTCACCTCGTCCGACTTGAGCGAGGTGGAGAAGTACACGAGCGACTTCTCGAGGTTGAGCATCTGGATGAGCTCCTCGTTGCGCACGGACGCATGGAGGCGAGCCTCGGTGTTGGACGAGAGGCGATCAATGCGTCGCAGGTAGACAAGGTAAAGCTGCGAGATGTGCAGAAGCATCTGCAACAGGAAGCGCGTCCGGTAGCGCGTGTCCACGTTGCGGACGCGCCCGCCGGCCATGTCCGCCACGACCTCGTTCTCGAGGATGCTGATGGTGACGAAGAGGCCCCGCTCGGGCAGGAAGACCATGGACAGCGGCATGGTGTCGTACTGCAGCGGACTCTGGGGACGCACCCCCGCGCCGTCCTCCCCCACGACCGGGTAGTCCACGATGACGAAGATCTGATGCGCGTCCTCGTCGTAGTCGATGCGGGAGGTTTCCTCGTCGTCGAGGGCGGAGCTCACGAACTCCGACAGCACGCCGAGCTCGTTCTCGAGCCAGGCACGCTCCTCGGCGGTGGGCGCCACGACGCTGACCCAGCACCCGCTACAGGGCTCGGGGACCTTCTCGATGGTTCCGTTCTCGCTGGTCAACAGGCACTGAATCATGTTCTCACCGTCCTTCTCGTCTTGGGTGGGCCGCCCATCACGATAGAGCAGGCCAGCCATGGGTGGGCAAGAAGATCGACGGTCTTGCCAAAACCCTTACACCTGAAGGGCGGTTGAACGCGCCGCTGCCTTTGCGGCCTTGCGCGCATCGCGGGCCTCGTGGCGCTCGATGGCGGCCTCCGCGGCGGAAAAGCGGCACCCGCAGTAGTTCTGGCGATACATTCCCAGTTCGCGAGATTCGCGCGTGGCCTCGGGGTAGTACGGGCGGAAGTCACGCCAGACGGGCGTGAGGCCAAAGCGGGGCGCCAACGCGGCGAGAATCTCGCCACAGGCGTCGAAGAGCTGGTACGGGGAGACCACGAGCGTCGTGGACACGTACGTGAAGCCTCGCTCGCGCGCGACACGACAGGCCTCGGCGAGGCGCAGCGCATAGCAGGCGCGGCATCGCCGCTCGCGGTCGAAGCCCGCCGGCGCCGCGGCGCTCTCCCAGGCGACGCGGTCGTCGCCGGCGACGATCACGTCCACGTGCGCCACCTCGCCGGCCCAGGTGCGCAGCGTGTTCAGGCGGCGCTGCCACTCGGAGACGGGCTGGATGTTGGGGTTGGTCCAGCAGATAGTGGGCTCGAACCCCTCGGCGCGAAGCAGTCTCACCGGCTCGAGCGAGCACGGGCCGCAGCATGCATGGAGAAGGAGCGGCGTCATGAGACGTCCGTCGCAAAGTCCGCGAGGATCGCAGCGGCTGAGCGCGTCATCTCGCGCGAGAATCCCGAGTTCCACTTGCGCTCGCAGAACGCGCGCGCCCAGTCCTCGGGCGTGCCCGTCCCCGTGCGCTTGGGTTCGAGGGCGCGCAGACAGCCAGCGTCGTCCTGCTCGGGATAACGGTTCTCGAAGACGATGTCCTCGAGCGGCAAACGCACCGGCTTCACGCGCTTGAGCTGCCCCTCCGTGGGATGTCCGATCACGAGCATCACCGCAGGCACCACATGGCGCGGGCATCCAAGGATGCGCGCCTGGTCCTCGCGTCGCTCGAGGATGTCGCCGATGTAGCAGGAGCCGAGCCCCAGGCTGTGAGCGGCAACCACGGCGTTCTGCGCCGCGATGGCAGTATCCTCGAGCGCAAGGAGGAAGTCGCCCACGCCCGGCTCGCGCGGCTCCGCACCGGCAGCGACAAAAGCCCGGTACCAGCGGAGCACGTCAACACAGAACACCAGAACGAGGGGCGCCTTGGCAATGAAGGGCTGGTTGTCGCAGGTGACGGAAAGTTCTTCCTTCTCTGCCTGGTCGCGCACCACGATGATGGAGTAGAGCTGCTGGTTGCCGGCCGTAGGAGCCTGACACGCCGCCTCGAGGATGGCGCGTTCGTCGGCGGCGCTTACGGGCTCATCGGTGTAGGCACGCACGGAGCGACGCTCGTGGAGCTGGGCGATGGTATCGTTCATTCGACCCCCTTGCGGTTGGAGAGCAGGGTGATTCCGGTCTCGGTGTCACGGACGTGGGTGCAGGCCGGCTCTTGCAGGCACGCCGCGGCCATGAGCATATCACCAGCGCATCCGGAGAGATGTATGCCGGCGAGAAGGGCCGCGAGCACGGGCCGGCCTGCGGCGAGGGCCGCCGATGCGAGAGCAGCCGTCACCAGCACGGCGGGTGCCAACAGCACGGCGACCATGCGGGCGCGTGACAGCACGGCCCCGTCCGTCTTGGTGTAGAGGAAGGCGTCCTGGAACCCAAAGGACACCCGGCCGCCGGCGCCGAGCAGCTTGAACGCGGCCGCGTGAACGACCTCGTGGACCGGCAGGGCGACAACAGACCCAGCCGCCAGCACGACCCACCACCACACGTTGGATCGCTCCCCGCCCAGAACAAGCCAGAGCAGGACGGCGAGCAGAACCGTTGCGCCGGCAATCACGAGGGACAGCCGGGCGATGCCTCTCTGGAGCTCGGAATCCCCCAGGACGTCTATGTCGGCGATCGTTCGCATGAGCCCATCTTAGCGCGCCGACCCCGCAGAGGGCCGAGAAGTGCGAGAATGGGAGGGCTGTACCCAATCACGAAGGAGCACCCATGCCCGAGACCTCCTCTCGCCCGAGCTTCCCCCGCCGCGCGGTCATCACCGGCGGCATGCCCTATGGCAACAAGAACCTGCACTTCGGCCACATCGGCGGCGTCTTCGTCCCGGCCGACTTCTTCGCGCGCTTCCTGCGCGACCGCATCGGCGCCGAGAACGTGATCTTTGTCTCTGGCACGGACTGCTACGGCTCCCCCATCGCCGAGGGCTACCGCAAGAAGGTCGAGAACGAGGGGTACACGGGCACGATCGAGGACTATGTCCGCGTGAACCACGAGAGCCAGAAGGCCGCCCTCGACGCCTACGGCATCTCGCTCGACCTCTTCGCCGGCTCGGGCCTCGCCCCCGCACGTGACGTCCACGCCCGCGTGACCGACGAGCTGATCCGCCGCCTCCACGAGCGTGGCTACCTCAAGAAGCGCTCCACGCGCCAGTTCTACGACGTCGAGGCAGGCACCTTCCTCAACGGCCGCCAGGTCCAGGGCCGCTGCCCCGTGCGCGGCTGCAAGTCCGAGAAGGCCTATGCCGACGAGTGTGACCTCGGCCACCAGTTTGACCCGGAGGAGCTCATCGCCCCCGTCTCGCAGGTCAGCGGCACCACTCCCGAGCTGCGCCCGGTTGACAACTGGTACTTCGATCTGCCCGCCTTCCGCGAGGAGCTCGAGCGCCTCATGGACGAGTGGGACATGGACCCGCAGGTCCGCGCCATCGTCACCAAGACCGTGCGCGAGAGCCTCGTCGACCCGGTGATTTACATCCAGACCAAGTTCCGCGAGGCCTATGACGCCGTCGCTGCCGAGCTCCCCGTCCACACGCTCACAGAGGCCGAGAAAGGCCAGCAGTCCTTCTCGCTCACCTTCGCCGGCTGGGAGGAGCGCGACGAGGCGCGTGAGAAGCTCGACGCCGCAGGCGTGCGCTTCCGCACCGGCAAGTGCCTGCTCCCGTTCCGCATCACCGGCAACATCGACTGGGGCGTGGCCGCGCCCGAGCTGGAGGGCACGAGCGGCCTCACGGTCTGGTGCTGGCCCGAGAGCCTGTGGGCGCCGATCTCGTTCACGCAGACGACGCTCGAGCTCGCACCGGAGGGCCGCTACTCCAGCCGTGACTGGCACGACTGGTGGTGCAGCGAGGACGCCCGCGTCTACCAGTTCATCGGTCAGGACAACATCTACTTTTACTGCGTGGCGCAGCCGGCCATGTGGGAGGCGCTCGACTGGAGCCTCACGCAGGACATCCCCGTGGCCAACTACCACATCCTGTTCATGAACAAGAAGGCCTCGAGCTCCGGCAAGATCGCGCCACCGATGGCCGCCGAGCTGCTGGACGCCTACACGCCCGAGCAGCTGCGCGCCCACTGGCTCTCGCTCGGCCTTGACCAGAAGGCTGTCTCCTTCAACCCCAAGGCGTTTGACACCTCCGTTAGCCACAAGGACAAGAAGACGGGCGAGGACGTGCTCGTCCGCGACGATCCGCGCGTCGTGGACCCCGCCCTCAAGGAGAGCGCCTTCCTCACCAACATCTTCAACCGCCTGGCGCGCAGCTGCTTCTACGGCGCCGCCAACGTCTGCGACGCGCACCTGCCCGCCGTGGCCCCGAGCCCGGAGGCCGCCGAGGCGGCCCGCGCGGCCACGCTGGAGTTCGAGCGGCGCGCCTACGAGTTCGACGCGCACGGCGCGCTCGCGGTGGCCGAGGAGTTTGCCCGTGCGGCAAACAAGCGCTGGGACGATGCCTCCAAGGCCGCCAAGGGCGACGACGCCGCCTACGAGGCCGCTCTTGCCGACGCCTTCGTCGCGCTGCGCACGGCAGCCCTGCTCATGCACCCGGCCGTGCCCTTTGGCTGCGAGAAGATCTGCGAGCACATGGGCTTCTCGCCCGAGCTCTTCTTCTCCTGGGACCACGCCTTCGACGGCCCCGTCGAGCTCGCTGCCGCCTGCGGCGAGACGCCCGCGGAGCATGAGATCGTTCCTCTCCCGCCGCGCTACGACTTCTTCGAGAAGCACCCGACGCAGCTCAAGGGCAAGTAACGTTTCCGTCCGGCCCGGGGCAGGGAGGTCCGGCGCTCAGACAGCTTGCCGAGAAGGTCGCTCGGCAAGAACTCGCGGCGGGCCTCCCTGCCCCGGGCCTGCGATATCGTTGTCGCAGGTCTGGCGAGAAGGTCCGCCGCGAGTTCCGCAGCCGCGCACTCTGCGGCGAGGACTGTCTGAGCGCCGGACCTTCTCGCCAGACCGGAACAGCACGCAACCGAAGGGACTCACATGAAGGTCACGCCGCCGCCCGTGCACGTTCCGCGCCCGTACGCGCTGCCGGCCACCGCGCTCGCGGCGCGCGTGGAGGTGCCGACGGAGGACGGGGCAACGATCGTGGCGTGGACGTACGCGCCCGCCGGCGTCATCGACGAGCCGGGGACGCCCTATGGTCTTGGCCTCGCTGTCCCACCGGTCCTCATGCTGCACGGCAACGGCGAGGAGCACGGCATCTTTGGCCCGGTGATCGACGCCGTCTGCGCGAGCGGTCGCGCCGTGATCGCCGTGGACTCCCGCGCACAGGGCGCCTCGACCCGCGGCACGGCGCCGCTCTCCTACGAGCTCATGGCCGCCGACGCCCGTGAGGTCTGCTCGCGCCTCGGCGTGCCCCAGGTCCACGTGCTCGGCTTCTCCGACGGTGGCATCCTCGGCCTGCTCCTTGCGCGCGACTGGGGCGAGCACGTGCTCTCCGTGACGGCGCTCGGAGCCAACCTCACGCCAGCCGGCCTGCCCCGGGAGGACACCGATTGGATGGCCTTCGCCGCCGCCGAGAACCGCCGCTGGGCCCAGGAGGGGACGGAGGGGGTCACCCTCGAGGACGGCACGCCGGTGCCCTCCCCCGCCGAGTCCGCCCGCATTGCCGAGCTCCTGCAGCTCATGGTCGAGCAGCCGCAGATCGACGCCGCCTCGCTGGCACGCATCTCCTGCCCCGTGACCGTCATGGTCGGCGAGTTCGACGAGATACTCCCCGAGGAGACCGACCGCATCGTCGCCGCCATCCCCGGGGCGCACAAGGTCGTGGAACCCGGCGTCGACCACAACCTCCCCAAGATGGCGCCCGCCGCCGTGGCGCGCGAGCTTCTTGCCACAATAGCCCGCAACGACGTGCGCCACGAGGGCAACGCGGTCGTTGCGTCCGACGTCGCCGTCGTGCGCCTGCCGATCTCGGGCCTCTGGGCCGAGAGGCTCGACACGCTGTATGCCCACGTGAGCGCCGCCGGCGGCACCTGCGGCTGGGTCCCGGAGGTCTGGCCCCCCGCCGGCATGGCGCGCGGGCTGCTCGCCGCGGGCTCCTACTGGGGCGCCTTCGACGCTGCGGCCGTCCACGACGGCATGCCCCGCGAGGACGCCGCCCTTCTCGGCGCTGTGGCGATGGACTCCGACGCGGACATGGGCGACGGCACCGCCCCCGGCCACGGCTCCGGCACGGGCGGCCCCGGCTGGGAGGACCTGCCCGAGCGCGCGGTGCGGGGGCTCCACCTGCTCGCCGTGGACCCGGTGGCACGCGGACGTCACGTCTCGGTCGCTCTGCTCGCCGCGATGGCGCGCGAGGCCCGCGCGGAGGGCGCCCGCGCGGTCCGGCTCAACACCTCGGTCCAGAGCGTCGAGGCCAACGCGATGTACACGCACTGCGGCTTCACCCGGCACAGGCCGATCTGGCTCCCCTACCCCGAGCTGCCGATGCCCGGCTGGACCAACCTCTGGGAGCTGCGGCTCGACGCGTAGCAATAGTCCGCGCGGCCGCTACGCGTGCGGGAACGTCACGGTGATCGTAGTGCCCTTGCCGACTTCGCTCTCGAGCGCAATCTGCGCCCCGTGATAGGCGGCGGCGTGCTTTACGATGGCAAGCCCCAGACCGGTGCCGCCCATGTCACGGCTGCGCCCCTTGTCCACGCGGTAGAAGCGCTCGAAGACCTTGTCCTGCGACGCCTCAGGGATGCCGATGCCGGTGTCGGAGACGCGCAGGCGTACGCCGCCCGCTTCGGCCGGCAGCACCCACACGAAGACCTTGCCGCCCGGTCGGTTGTAACGGATTGCGTTGTCGCAGAGGTTGCTCACGAGCTCGTCGAGCAGGCGCGCGTTGCCGCGCACCATCATCGAGACGCCCTCAACGGAGACGTCGACCCCCGCCTTTCTGGCCTTGGGCGCCAGGCGGTCGGCCACATCGCGCGCCACGGCGAGCAGGTTCACGCTCTCCGACGGACCGAAGAGCTCCTGGGAGCCCGCACGCTCGGACTCGTCGAGCTTGGAGAGGGTGAGGATGTCGCTCACCAGGCTCGAGAGCCGGCGCGCGTCGTCGTAGATGCGCCCCGCGAAGCCGGGGACGTCCTCGGGCCTGGCGATGCCGTCGCGGATGAGCTCGGCGGCGCCGGAGATCGAGGCGATGGGCGTCTTGAGCTCGTGCGTCACGTTGGCCGTGAACTCGCGGCGCAGGTCGGCGGCGTCCTGGATCTGCTCCATGCGGTGCATGAGCTGGCCGTGCTGCTCGTTCAGGCGACTCACCAGCGGATCGAGCTCCTCATAGGGAGCCACGCCGTCGCCCACGGACGGGTCGATCTCCAGGATGGGCTGGACGAAGCGACGCGACAGCCTGCGCGAGACGAGCCAGCTCGCGCCCACCAGCACCACGGCGAACAGGGCGAGAAGGACCAGGTCCTGGAACAAAAACGCCACGACGCCGGCGCGGTCGACCGAGAGGCGCACGACCTGTCCGGACTCCAGGCGCTCCGCCTCGTAGAGGCTCATGTAGCCCGCCGTGTCGCTCGAACGCTCCGAGGAGCCGGAGCCCTCGGCAAACGCCGCGACCACCTCGGGACGGTCCCCGTGGTTGGGCAGCTCGTCGGCAGGCGCCAGGCTGTCGTAGGTGACGGTGCCGTCGGGGTCGATCAGCGTGGCGCGGATGTCTCCCAGATCGAGCTCGGAGAGCACGGCCGGATCGTCGTCGGCGAGGTCGAGCAGCGAGGCGATGGTACGACACTCGCCGGCGAGCTGCTCGTGCTCGTCGGCGAGAAAGGCACTCTGGTAGATGAGGGAGGCCGCCACGGTCACGACCACCGCGACGCTCGTGCACGCGACGACGAGCGCAACGAACATGCGGTGCGAGAGCGAGCCCTTTGCCCCCGGCTGTCTGACCACGCTGCCCCTTTCCTAGCCGCGGACGCGATACCCCACGCCGCGCACGGTCTCGATTAGGTCGGAGGCCTCGCCGAGCTTGGCGCGGACCTGCTGCACGTGCACGTCGACCGTGCGCGAGCCCCCGTCGAAGTCCCAGCCCCAGACGCGCTGGAGCAGCGTCTCGCGCGAGAAGACCACGCCCGGGGAGCGCATGAGGAACTCCAGCAGGTCGAACTCGCGCATCGTGAGCTGCACCTCGCGACCGTCCACGCTGACCTCGCGCCGGTCGGGCCAGAGGGTCACGTCGCCACAGGTCAGCGAGACGGGCTTCTCGGCCACCGCGGCCTCGCGCCCGGCACGGCGCAGCAGGGCCCGCGTGCGGCTCACGACCTCCATCATGCCAAAGGGCTTGGAGAGGTAGTCGTCCGCTCCCCCGTCGAGCGCGCGCACGGTATCGAGCTCGGTGTCCTTGGCCGTGAGCATCATGACCGGCACGTTCTTGAGGCCGGGAGTCCGCCGCAGACGGGCCAGGATGTCCAGCCCGTCAGCGTCGGGGAGCATGATGTCGAGAAGAACGGCGTCGGGGGTGCGCTCGGCACAGGCCCGGCGGAACTCGGCGTCGTCGGCGCAGCCCCGGGCCTCGATGCCGCCCTGGCCGAGCGCGTAGACCGTCAGCTCGCGAATGTTCTTGTCGTCCTCGACGTAGTAGACCAACGCTCTTCTCCCGTTCCTGTACCGTCGTCCCTAAGACCCGCTACCCCTCGGTGGGGCGCTGCTGGCTCGCCTTCTCCGCCACCACGTGCTCGCCGGTGACGCGGAAGATCGCCCAGGCGGCAACGCGCTTGGCAAGGTCGCCGATGCGCTCGAAGTACTTGGCCACCATGAGCAGCTCGGGCAGGTACTGCGCGGAAGACTTGCCGGCGCGGATGAGCTCCACCAGCTTGCCCTCCACCTCATCATAAAGCTCGTTGACGCGGTTGTCCTTCTCGACCACGCGCTGCGCGCCCTCCACGTCGGCGGCGGCAAAGGCGGCGCCGGCCTGCTCGACCATCGATGCCGCGCACTCGGCCATCTCGGTGAACTCTGCGACGAGCTTCTTGGCCGCCTTGCCCGGAATCTCCTCCACGAGGAAGGCGATGTCGCGGGTCATGCCGTCGATGTGCGTGAGGTCGGAGACGATGCGGAAGGACCCTGAGACGAAGCGCAGGTCCTCACCGATGAGCGGCTGCTGGAGCAGCATCACGTCGAGGCAGTTCTCCTCGATGGCATTGCGGAGACGGTCCTCGTTCTTGCGGCCGGCCATGACGCCCTCGGCGGCGCCCTTGTCACCGGTGGCCGCGAGGCCCGCGGCGCGCACGTCGGAGGCGCACTTCTCGGTGAGGCGCCTCAGGTACTCCTCGATGTCGTCAAGCTGCTTGGTGAACTTGGAGCGAGTTGCTGCTGCGGACATTAGCTGAACCTCCCTGATAGGTATTCCTGCGTGCGCTGCTCGCGCGGGTTGGCGAAGAACTCTCGGGTGGGTGCCTCCTCGATGAGCTCGCCGAGGTAGAAGAAGACGGTCTTGTCGGCCACGCGGGCGGCCTGCTGCATGTTGTGGGTCACGACGACCACCGTGTGATCCTCGGAGAGCTCGGTCATGAGCTCCTCGACCATGCTCGTGGAGATGGGGTCGAGCGCCGAGGTGGGCTCGTCCATGAGCAGGATCTCGGGGTCGGTGGCGAGGGCGCGCGCGATGCAGAGGCGCTGCTGCTGGCCGCCGGAGAGGCCCAGTCCGCTCTTGTCCAGGTCGTCCTTGACCTCGTCCCAGAGCGCGGCGCGCGTGAGGCAGCGCTCGCAGATCTCGTCGCCCTCGGCCTTTGACAGGTGCTTCATGCGCTTGGGGCCGTAGAGGATGTTCTCGCGGATGCTCATCGGGAACGGGTTGGGGTGCTGGAAGACCATGCCCACGTAGACGCGCAGGGCGTTGGCGTCCATCGCAAAGATGTCCTGGCCGTCGAACTCGATCGTGCCCTCGGTGCGCACGCTCTCCACGAAGTCGCACATGCGGTTGAACGTGCGCAGAAGCGTGGACTTGCCGCAGCCCGAGGGGCCGATGAAGGCCGTTGCCCGGTTGCGCGGGATCTCCAGGTTGATGCCCTTGAGCGCCCGGAAGTCCCCGTACCACAGATCGAAGTCGCTGACCTTGATGGCGGTCTCGGCGGCGTCCAGGGAGCGGTAGACGCTCTCGTTAAGTTCCGTGTCCATGTTCCTCCCCCTAGCCAAAGCGGCCCGTCAGGTAATCGACGAGGCGCTGGTCGTGCGGGTCCGAGAAGATCTGCTGCGTCGTGCCCGTCTCGATCATGTCCCCCACGTAGAAGAACGCCGTGCGGTCCGAGACGCGCGTGGCCTGCTCCATGTTGTGCGTGACGATGATCTCGCAGATGCCGCTCGCGGCGATGTCGCGGATGGTCTCCTCGATCGCGAACGTGGAGATCGGGTCGAGCGCCGAGCACGGCTCGTCGAAGAGCACTACGTCGGGTTTCATGGCCAGCGTGCGGGCGATGCACAGGCGCTGCTGCTGGCCGCCGGAGAGCGCGTGCGCAGACTGGCGCAGCTTGTCCTTGACCTCGTCCCAGAGCGCCGCCTGCCGAAGCGACGTCTCCACGAGCTCGTCCTCCTCGTCCTTGGTCCGCACGCGCCCGTGCTTCTTGGGGGCAAAGAGGATGTTCTCGCGGATGGACTTGCGGAAGGGCGTGGGCTGCTGGAAGACCATACCGATCGACTTGCGCAGCTCGAAGAGGTTCTCCTTGGGCGTGTTGATGTCGTGGCCGTGGTAGAAGATCTGGCCGCCCACCGAGCACCGGGGAATCTCACGGTTCATGAGGTTCAGGCAGCGCAGGAACGTGGACTTGCCGCAGCCGGACGGGCCAATGAGTGCCGTGACCTGGCCGCCCTCGAAGTCGAGGCTCGTCTTGTGCAGCGCCTCGTGCGTGAGGTCGTAGGTGACCGTCACGTCCTTGGTGCGCAGCAGCGGGAGGTTCTTCTCGCCCGCGGCCTGGTCCTGGATGGTGGTGGTGTCGGTCATTCGGCGGTCAGCCTCCTCGAGAGGAACTTGCCGAGCAGGCGGGCAAGCACGTTGAACAGGAGCACACAGACGAGAAGGATCGTGGCGGTTCCCCAGACGATCTCCGTGGAGCCAGCCGTGGGCTCGGAGGTCAGACGCCAGATGTAGACGGCGAGCGAGCAGGCCGGGCGGAAGATGTTGAAGGGGTTGGTGGGGCTCAGCAGATTGAGCGACCCAAAGTTCAGGCGCGCGGGGGCGGAGCCGGCCGTGAAGATCAGCGCGGCGGCCTCGCCGAAGACGCGCCCCGCGGAGAGCACGACGCCCGTGACGATGGCGGGCATGGCGGCCGGGAGCAGCACGTTGAGCGTGGTCTCCCAGCGGGTGAGGCCCATGGCGAGCGCGGCGTCACGCTGGCTTCGCGGCACGTCCTCGAGCGCCTGCTGGATGGTGCGCACCAGAATGGGGATGTTGAACATCGTGAGCGCGCAGGCGCCGGCGATGATCGAGATGCCCCAGCCGAGCGTCACCACGAAGAAGAGCGAGCCGAACATGCCCACGACGATGGAGGGCAGGCTCGAGAGGGTCTCGATGGCCGTCTTGGCCGCAGAGGTGACCCAGTTGTCCGGCGCGTACTCCACGAGGAAGATGGCGGCGCCGAGCGAGATGGGCACCGAGATGACGAGCGTCACCAGGAGCAGGTAGAAGGAGTCCCACAGCTGGTAGAGGATGCCGGGGAGCACCTCGTCGTTGTAGGGGTTGGTGAGGAACCCCGGCGTGAGCGCCCGGCCGGCGCCACGGGCGATGATATAGGCGATGATCGCGACGACGAGCAGGATGACCAGGCCCACGATCACGGTGAGCACGCCCGTCGCGATCTTGTCCTGACGGTCAATGCGCGCCACGTGGGCGTCGAGGGAGCGGTTAGCCATTCGCCTTCGCCCCCTTCCTGCCGATGAGGTGGATGATCATGATGAAGACGAGCGACATGACGAGCAGGAGCAGGCCAAGGGTCCACAGGGCGTGGTAGTACTCGGAGCCGGAGACCGCGTTGGAGAGGCCGGCCGTGAGCGCGGCCGTGAGCGTGGACGCCGGGTCGAGAAGACCGGTGGGCATGGAGCGCTCGACGCCGCCGATGACCATCTGGACGGCCAGCGTCTCGCCGAAGGCGCGCGTCATGCCGAGGATGACCGCGGTCATGAGAGAGGGCGTGGCACTCTTGAGCACCACGTGCCACGTGGTCTGCCAGCGGGTGCAGCCAAGCGCGTAGGAGCCCTCGCGGTACTGGTTGGGAACCGCGCGCAGGGCGTCCATCGACAGCGTGGTGATCGTGGGCAGGATCATGATGGCGAGCACGATCGAGCCCGAGAGGATGCCCGCGCCGGTGGGGGCGGCTTCACCGAAGATGGCCTTCACGAGCGAGTTGATGACGTAGAGGCCGAGCACGCCGTAGACGACCGAGGGAATGCCCACCAGAAGCTCGATCACCGGCTGGAAGACGCGGCGGCCAAAGCCCGGCGCGACCTCCACGACGAAGATCGCCGATCCGATGGCGACGGGCAGGGCGAAGAGCGTCGAGAGCAGCGTCACCGCAAAGGACCCCACGATCATGGGCAGCGCGCCGTAGCGCTCCTGCTCGGGGATCCAGTTCTGCCCGGTGAAGAACGCGATCGGGTCCATGCCGTCGACAAAGAACGTGGAGAGGCCCTGCTGGGCCACCATGAAGATCAGCGTGACGACGACGAGGGCGACGAGGGCGACGCAGAAGCCGGTGATGCCCAGGCCTATGTTCTCGAGCCTCCGCTTGGGCATGAGGTTTGCCATGTGGGAGAGCCTTTCTCGTCAGGGGCGGCGGCGCCCCTCAGGTGAGGGACGCCGCCAACAGGGGCTTAGTTGGGGACCTAGGCAACAGCGGTGACGTTGCCCTCGGCGTCCTTCTGGACCTTCATGTCGCCCATGGGGATGAAGCCCTCCTCCACGACGGTGGAGGCGAAGTCCTCGGAGAGCATGAACTCGATGAAGGCCTTGGTCACGGGCGCGGTGGCCTCGTCCTCGTCCTCACGGGTGTACATGTGCTCGTAGGCCCAGATCAGGAAGTCGCCGTTCTCGACGTTCTCCTGCGTGGGGTCGATGCCGTCGACGGAGAGGGCCTTGACGCCGTCGTTCTCCATGTAGTTGAAGGCAACATAGGAGATGGAGCCCTCGGTCGCGGCGACCTGCTCGACGACGGTGCCCGAGGAGTCGACCTCGGCGACGGGACGGAAGCTGTCCGGGGCGGTCTCGCCGGCGAGGACGGCGTTCTCGAAGGTGGCACGGGTGCCGGAGCCAGCCTCGCGCTGGATGACCTGGATGGCGCCCGCGGTGCCGCCGACCTCGGACCAGTCGGTGATCTGGCCGAGGAAGATGCCCTTGAGCTGCTCGGTGGTGATGTCGTCGACGTCGACGGAGGCGTTCACGATCGGGCCCATGCCGACGATGCAGACCTGGTTGTCGACGAGACCCTCGAGCTGATCGGCCTCGAGCTTCTCCTCAGCGAAGACGTCGGAGCGGCCGATCTGGACGGAGCCCTCGGCGACCTGCGAGAGGCCCTGGCCGGAGCCGCCGGCGGAGATGGCGACGGAGACCTCGGGGTTGGCGTCCATGAAGGCGTCGGCGGCCTTCTCGACGAGCGGCTGGAAGGAGGTGGCACCGGAGCAGGAGATGGAGCCGACGAGCGCGGCGTCGGCGGAGCCCTCGTCGCCCTCGGCGGTGGTGTCGGACGCGGTGTTGCCGCCGCAGGCGGCGAGGCCGGCGATGGCGGCGGTGGCGCCGAAGACGCCCATGAACTGACGACGCGTGAGATCAAGCTTGGACATGAACAATCCTTTCCCGTGGATGTGGCCGGGACCCCGCAGGGCTCCGACCGGTTCAGCGAGAATCCTAGGAGGCGCCCGGCCCTTCTCGGCCCGCGTTTCCGATGCATTACGGGAGCCTGACAGCGCCTTACAATCGGTTTACAGAGCGCCTTACAAAAGGCGCCTGTTTTGTAAGGTCGCAGGTAACAATGTGCAAGACTCGGCTTACAGTGGCGGCGGGCACACCTGTTTGTGGATGGTTTGTCAGGTACCATGGGAAATATCGCTAGGTACCTTGAAATCTCCCCCGGCCCGTCTCAGAATGACCCCTTGTCGAAAGGAGTCACATGAAGAAGAGAGAAGAAGAGAAGGGGCTCACGGGCCGCGAGATCGTCCGCACCCTCGGCAAGAGCATCCGCGAGTTCAAGGCGTCGTCGATCGCCACGCCGATCATCGTCTCGGGCGAGGTCGTGATGGAGGTGTCGATCCCCTTTGTCACCGCCCAGCTGATCAACGCGATCCAGGCCGGCGCCACGCTTGGGGACATGCTCCCCTACGCGCTGCAGCTCGTGCTCATGGCGCTCGCGTCGCTCGCCTTTGGCATCGGCGCCGGCGTCACCTGCAGCCAAGCAAGCTGCGGCGTTGCCATGAACCTGCGCCACGACGTCTTTGCGGCGGTCCAGCGCTTCAGTTTCGCCAACATCGACCAGTTCTCGTCGAGCTCGCTCGTGACGCGCCTCACCACGGACATCACCAACGTGCAGCTCGCCTACATGATGATCATCCGCACCGCCATCCGCTGCCCGCTGCTTCTGATCGCGGGCATCGTCATGGCCTTCATCATGGCCGGCCCGCTGGCGCTCGTCTTTGTAATCATCGTGCCGCTGCTGGGCTTTGGCCTCTACAAGGTCGTGCGCACCGTGCACCCGATCTTCCGCTCGGTCTTCCACAAGTACGACGCCCTCAACGAGTCCATCGAGGAGAACGTCACCGGCATGCGCGACGTCAAGAGCTACGTGCGCCAGGACTACGAGAAGGAGAAGTTCGGTCGCGCCGCCCAGGACGTCTGCGCCGACTTCACGCGCGCCGAGAAGATCCTCGCGCTCAACACGCCGATGATGAACTTCGCGGTCTACACGGTCTTTGCCGTGACCCTGCAGTTTGGCAGCTACCTCATCATCTCCAGCCAGGGAACGCTGCTCAACGTGGGCCAGCTCTCGGCACTGACCACCTACGGCTTCATGATCCTCATGGCGCTTATGATGGTCTCGATGGTCTTTGCCATGATCACGATGGCCCAGGAGAGCGCCGAGCGCATCTGCGAGGTCCTCACGACCGAGCCCACGATCAAGAACCCCGCGCACCCCGAGACCGAGATGCGCGACGGCTCGATCGACTTTGACAACGTGACGTTCAAGTACTCCGAGAAGGCCGAGCACCGCGCCCTCGCCGAGATCGACCTACACATCAAGAGCGGCGAGACGATCGGCATCATGGGCGGCACGGGATCTGCCAAGACCTCGCTCGTGAACCTCATCAGCCGCCTCTACGACGTCACCGAGGGCTCCGTCAAGGTCGGCGGCGTGGACGTGCGCGACTACGACCTCGAGTTCCTGCGCAACAACGTCGCGGTGGTGCTGCAGAAGAACGTGCTCTTCTCAGGCACCATCAAGGAGAACCTGCGCTGGGGCAACGCATCCGCCACCTACGACGAGCTCGTTGAGGTCTGCAAGCTCGCGCAGGCCGACGAGTTCATCCAGGGCCTACCCAAGCAGTACGACTACTACATCGAGCAGGGCGGCACCAACGTCTCGGGCGGCCAGAAGCAGCGCCTGTGCATCGCGCGCGCCCTGCTCAAGCACCCCAAGGTCCTGATCCTGGACGACTCCACGAGCGCCGTCGACACCAAGACCGACGCCCTCATCCGCGAGGGTCTCAAGACCTACCTCCCCGAGGCCACCAAGATCATCATCGCCCAGCGCGTGAGCTCGGTGCAGGACGCCGACCGCATCCTCGTGCTGGACAACGGCCACATCGCCGGCCTCGGCACCCACGAGGAGCTTCTCGAGAGCTGCCCGTTCTACCGTGACACCTACCTCGCACAGAGCCGCACGAGCCAGGAGGCCGAGAAGGACGACGCGCCCGCGGACGTCGCGTCCGTGAAGGGAGGTGAGGCCGATGGCCGCTAGGAACAACTCCGCCGAGAGCATCCTCAAGAACGTCACCGGCTCCAACCAGCCGACCGAGCCCGAGCGCGAGCCGGAGCGCCAGAACGTAGCAGGCCGCCAGGTCGCGGCGCCGCGGCGTCGCGGCGGACGGGGCAAGACGCTCGGACGCCTCATCAAGACGCTCTTCTCGTTCTATCCCAAGATGCTGCCGCTCGTGATCCTCTGCATCGTGGTCTCTGCCGTGCTCTCGGCCCTTCCCGCCACGTTCATGCAGCGCACGCTCGAGATCGTAACCGCCAACTGGGAGAGTGGCGACTGGGAGTCCGTCGCCGGCCAGGTGGGCTCGCTCGTGCTCACGCTCGTAGGCATCTACGTGGTCTCGCTCATCCTCAACTTCACCTGGACCCGCGCGATGGCCATCATCACACAGGGCTCGCTCGAGAAGTTCCGCGAGCGGCTCTTCGGCCACATGCAGGACCTGCCGATCAGCTACTTTGACCAGCACCAGCGTGGCGACATCATGAGCCACTACACCAACGACATCGACGCCCTGCGCCAGATGATCGGCCAGTCGCTGCCCAACATCACGCTCACGTTTGTCACCTGCTGCTCGGTCGTCGCCGTCATGGTCTACTACAGCGTGTGGATGTGCCTGGTCATCGTGGTCGGCGTCCTCTTCATGGCCTACATGACCAAGCAGCTCGGAGGCCGCTCCGCGCGCAACTTCGTGGCGCAGCAGAAGGAGATCGGCATCGTCGAGGGCCACGTCGAGGAGGTCATGAACGGCCAGCGCGTGGTCAAGGTCTTCTGCCACGAGGAGGCCGCGCAAGAGGACTTTGACGTGCGCAACCGTCGCCTCTTCGAGGCGAGCCGCGCCGCGAACATGTACACCAACACGCTCGGCCCGATCCTCATGAACCTCGGCAACCTGATCTACGTCATCGTGGCGCTGGTGGGGGGCGTGTTCATCGAGTGCGGTGTGCCCAACCTCTCGATCTCGGGCCTGCCCTTCTCGATTGCCGTCACGGTGCCGTTCCTCAACATGACCAAGCAGTTCGCCGGCCAGATCGGTCAGATCTCCCAGCAGATCAACTCCGTGGTCATGGGCCTTGCGGGCGCCGAGCGCATCTTCGAGCTCATGGACGAGCCGGTCGAGCACGACGAGGGCTACGTCGAGCTCGTGGCCTGCACGATCGATCGCGACGGCAACGTCCGCGAGTGCGATCGCCGCTCCGACGACTGGGCCGGCCAGTGGGCGTGGCGCCACCCGCACGGCAACGGCTCGCTCACCTATACCCCGCTCGCCGGTGACGTGCGCCTCTTCGACGTGGACTTTGCCTACCGCCCGGGCCACACCGTCCTGCACGACGTGAGCGTCTGGGCCAAGCCCGGCCAGAAGGTGGCCTTCGTCGGCGCCACGGGCGCGGGCAAGACCACGATCACCAACCTCATCAACCGCTTCTACGACATCGCCGACGGCAAGATCCGCTACGACGGCATCAACATCAACAAGATCAAGAAGCCCGACCTGCGTCGCTCGCTCGGCGTGGTGCTCCAGGACGTGAACCTGTTCACGGGCACCGTCATGGACAACATCCGCTTCGGCCGTCTCGACGCGAGCGACGAGGAGTGTATGGCAGCGGCGCGCCTGGTGGGCGCCGACGGCTTCATCAAGCGCCTGCCCGAGGGTTACAACACCATGCTGACCGACAACGGCTCCAACCTCTCTCAGGGCCAGCGCCAGCTGCTCTCGATCGCGCGCTGCGCCGTCGCGGACCCGCCGGTGATGATCCTCGACGAGGCCACGTCCTCGATCGACACCCACACCGAGGAGATCGTCCAGCGCGGCATGGACGCGCTCATGACCGGGCGCACCACGTTCGTCATCGCGCACCGGCTCTCCACCGTGCGCAACTCCGACGCGATCATCGTGCTCGACCACGGCCGCATCATCGAGCGCGGCACCCACGACGAGCTGATCGCCAAGCGGGGCACCTACTACCAGCTCTACACCGGCGCCTTCGAGCTCGAGTAGCGAGCGACAAGAACCCGCGTCCTCCTCTGGCGCCCCGCCCGCACCCCGCGGACGGGGCGCCCTCTCATGCCGTGCGATCCGCGAATCCCCGCCCTTGTCGCCCGGCGTTCCGGAAATCAGCGTCCTTGTCCGCAGATGCTCCGGAAAATGGCGCCCTTGTCCGAAGACGTTCAGGAAATCCCGACCCTTGTCCGCGCTCGACGGTCCTCTCCCGTACAAGGGCACGAGTTCCTAGACGAGTACGTGACAAGGTCGACGATTCTTGGAAGGGCAACGTACAAGGGCAGCGATTCTTAGAAGTACCCGCGACAAAGGTGCGAGTTCCTAGACAGACGGGCGAGAAGAACGTTCTTCTCGCCCGTCTTTGCAAGGTACCATGGAAATATCGCATGGTACCTTGACATCTTTCGCGCAGCGTCGCAGAGTTGTGCGCGTATCGTCAACCGCGAAAGGAAGCGCTATGTGCGAAACAACCGCACAGCCAAGCGCCGAGCTGCAGATACTTCGCAGACTCGGGTACTTTGGCTACTACCTTCACACGCACTGGGGCGGCCGCAACGGCAAGCAGCACATCCTCGTTGAGCTGCTCGCCCACGATGGCTGCATGACCCAGCGCGACCTGCAGGAGGCGTCGTGCATCACGTCCGCCTCGCTCTCCGAGGTCGTGACCAAGCTCGAGACGGAGGGCCTGCTCTCCCGCGAGCGCTCCGAGACCGACCGTCGGCAGCTCACCCTCACGCTCACCGACGAGGGCCGGCGCCGCGCCCGCAACTTCATCGAGAGTCGCCGGGAGTTCGAGCGCCTTGCCTTCGACTGCCTGACGCCTGAGGAGAGGGACCATCTGCTCGAGACGCTCGACCGCGTGGCCGGGCGCTGGGAAGAGATCGAGGCTCAGGGACGAGAGGAGGCCGCATGCAGCAGCAACTAGCCGCCGAGCAGCGGTTCGAGAAGACCGCCGCGCACATGAGCTATCCCCAGATCATGCGGCGGCTCATGGGGAGCATCCGCCAGTACAAGGGCACCGCCATAGCCACGCCCCTGCTCGTCCTGGGCGAGGTCGTCTTTGAGGTGCTGATCCCGCTGCTCACCGCCGACCTCATCGACGCGATCAAGGCCGGGGCGGACCTGAGCCAGATCCTCTCCACGGGCGGCCTGCTTGCCCTCATGGCGCTCGTCTCGCTCGGCTTTGGCGCCGCGGCGGGCCTCACCTGCGCGAAGGCCTCCGTGGGCTTTGCCAAGAATCTCCGCAAGGACATGTTCTACAACATCCAGACCTTCTCCTTCGCGGTGATCGACCGCTTCTCCAGCTCGTCGCTCGTGACGCGCCTCACCACCGACGTCATGAACGTGCAGATGGCCTACATGATGCTCATCCGCACCGCCATCCGCTCCCCGTTCATGCTCGTTGGCGCCTTCATCGCCGCCTACACGATGGCAGGCTGGCTGGCCGTGGTCTTCGTCGTGGTGATTCCGGTGCTGGCGGTGGCGCTTCTCGCCGTGGTGCGCAAGGTCATGCCCATCTTCCGCCGCATCTTCCGCAAGTACGACGCCCTGAACGAGCGCGCCGAGGAGAACCTCTCGGGCATCCGCGTGGTCAAGAGCTACGTCCGCGAGGATTACGAGAAGCAGAAGTACGACGCCGCCGCGAGCGAGGTCCAGCGCGACTTCACGTACGCCGAGCGCATCCTCGCCCTCAACGCCCCGATCATGAACTTCTGCGTCTACACCGTCATGGTGTTCGTGATCTACGTGGGCTCCTACGCGATCGTCTCTACGCGCGGAGAGCTTCTGGACGTGGGCCAGTTCTCGTCGCTCATCACCTATGGCTTCATGATGCTCATGAGCCTCATGATGCTCTCGATGATCTTTGCCATGGTCGTCATGAGCGAGGAGAACGCGCGCCGCATCTTTGAGGTGCTCGACGCGCGCACCACGATCGAGCAGCCGGCGGAGCCCGTCTACGAGGTGGCGGACGGCTCGATCGACTTTGACCACGTGGGCTTCTCCTACAAGGGCGACAAGGACCACGAGGCCTTGCGCGAGGTCGACCTGCACATCAGAAGCGGCGAGGTCATCGGCGTGATCGGCTCCACGGGCTCAGCCAAGTCCACGCTCGTCCAGCTCATCCCGCGCCTCTACGACGTCACCGAGGGCACCGTGCGCGTAGGCGGCGTGGACGTGCGAGACTACGACCTCGACACGCTGCGCAACGCCGTGGCCATGGTGCTCCAGAAGAACGTGCTCTTCTCGGGCACGATCAAGGACAACCTTCGCTGGGGCAAGCAGGACGCCACGGACGACGAGATCCTCGAGGCGGCGCGCCTGGCGCAGGCCGACGAGTTTGTCCAGACCTTCCCCGACAAGTACGACACCCACATCGAGCAGGGCGGCACCAACGTCTCGGGCGGCCAGAAGCAGCGCCTGTGCATCGCGCGCGCCCTGCTCAAGCACCCCAAGGTCCTGATCCTGGACGACTCCACGAGCGCCGTCGACACCAAGACCGACAAGCTCATCCGCGAGGGGTTCAAGAACTACCTCCCCGAGACCACCAAGATCATCATCGCGCAGCGCACCTCCAGCGTTGAGGACGCCGACCGCATCGTGGTCATGGACTCAGGCCGCATCAACGACGTGGGCACCCACGAGGAGCTGCTGCGCCGCAACGCGATCTATCGCGAGGTCTACCTCTCGCAGAACAAGCAGAGCCATGACGAGAAGAACCTCGACGAGCTGGAGGTGAGCGAGAATGGCCGATAAGCCCGCCGCCGCGCGCGGACGCGCGCCCAAGTCGATCGGACGCACGGCGCTGCGCGTCCTCAAGATGCTGCGGAAGTTCTACCCCGTGATGCTGCCGACCGTGGCCATCTGCATCCTCGTGCAGTGCGTGGTCCAGGCCACGCCCAACGTCTTCATGGAGCGCTGCCTTACCGTCGTGGGCGAGTTCTGGGAGAGCGGCGACTGGGCGGCCGCCCAGCCCGAGGTCTTCAAGAACGCCGCGATTCTCGCCGTCATGTACTTCCTGAGCCTCATCTGCAACGCCGTGTGGCAGCAGCTCATGGCAATCCTCACGCAGGGTGCGCTCAAGAAGTTCCGCTGCCTCATGTTCGACCACATGCAGGACCTGCCGATCCGCTACTTTGACACGCACCCGCACGGCGACATCATGAGCTACTACACCAACGACGTCGACGCCCTGCGCCAGATGATCGCGCAGTCGCTGCCGCAGCTCTTCCTCACGACGCTCATGCTGATCTCCGTGAGCTGCATCATGATCTACTACAGCCTGCCGCTGACGCTCGTCGTGGTGGGCGGCGCCGCGATCATGGCGCTTCTCGCCAAGACGCTGGCCGGTCGCTCCGCGAGGAACTTCCTGCGCACCCAGCGCGCAGTGGCGACCGTCGAGGGTCACGTCGAGGAGGTCATGAACGGCGAGAAGGTCGTCAAGGTCTTCTGCCACGAGCGCCAGACCGAGGCAGCCTTCGACGTGCTGAACGACGAGCTCGAGGCCGCGGCGCGCGCCGCCAACTCCTACGCAAACACGCTCATGCCGATTCTCATGAACATGGGCAACCTGCTCTACGTGGTGGTTGCCGTAGCGAGCGGCATCTTTCTCGTCACGGGCATCCCCAACCCCTCGATCTCGGGTCTGCCGCTCACGATTGCCGTGGCGGTGCCGTTCCTCAACATGACCAAGCAGTTCGCTAACCAGATCGGCCAGATCTCCAACCAGGTGAACTCCGTCGTCATGGGCCTCGCCGGCGCCGAGCGCATCTTCGAGCTGCTGGACGAGCCCATCGAGGAGGACGAGGGCTACGTCGAGCTCGTAGCCTGCACGATCGACCGCGACGGCAAGGTCACCGAGTGCGACCGTCGAGCCCACGACTGGGCGGGACAGTGGGCCTGGCGCCACCCGCACCAAGCCGATGGCAGCGTCACCTACACCCCGCTCGCCGGCGACGTGCGCCTCTTCGACGTGGACTTTGCCTACGAGCCGGGACACACCGTGCTCCACAACGTCTCGCTCTACGCCAAGCCGGGCCAGAAGGTCGCCTTCGTGGGCGCCACCGGTGCGGGCAAGACCACGATCACCAACCTGCTGAACCGCTTCTATGACATAGAGGACGGCAAGATCCGCTACGACGGCATCAACATCAACAAGATCAAGAAGCCCGACCTGAGGCGGTCCCTGGGCGTCGTCCTGCAGGACGTGAACCTGTTCACGGGCACCGTCATGGACAACATCCGCTACGGGCGCCTCGACGCCACGGATGACGAGTGCATCGCCGCTGCGCGCCTGGCCGGCGCCGACGACTTCGTGCGCAGGCTCCCCGACGGCTACGACACCATGCTCACGGACAACGGCTCCAACCTGTCGCAGGGGCAGCGCCAGCTGCTCTCCATCGCGCGCGCGGCGGTGGCCGATCCGCCGGTCACGGTGCTGGACGAGGCCACGTCCTCGATCGACACGCGCACCGAGGCGATCGTCCAGCGAGGCATGGACGCGCTCATGACCGGGCGCACCACGTTCGTCATCGCGCACCGCCTGAGCACGGTCCGCAACTCCGACGTCATCATCGTGCTCGACCACGGCCGCATCATCGAGCGCGGCACGCACGACGAGCTGATCGCAAAGAAGGGCACCTACTACCAGCTCTACACCGGCGCCTTCGAGCTCGAGTAGCCCAGCCCCCACGAGCGACCCACGCCCGCCGACGTTCCTCCAGGAAGTGCGCTTCGCGGAACTTCCTTCCGGAACGTCGGCGGGCGTTTCTTGTCGGCTGAACTTCTAAGAATTGCCATCCGGGGGTGCGGACGAAAAGTTGGAC
>DBQY01000007.1 GCA_002305805.1 Atopobium sp. UBA1382
CCGTCGAAGCAAAGTCCCGATTTCCTGGATTGCCTCTCAACAACCGCCGGATTGTCTAGACAGCTCGTCCTTCTCGCCATGAGCCTGGCGAGAAGGACGAGCGCTTGGGGCTACCTCTGAGGCGAGGGCCTACTCCTCGGAACCGTGCGTCGAACGAACGCCAAGCCCGCAGCAATCGCGGCTCCACCGAGCACGGTCGCGACGGTCGCGGCCACGGCGTTGGTGGAGTCCCCGGTCTTGGGCAAGCCGCCGCTGCCGGTGCTGCCGCCGTTGCCGGCATCGCCTTGAAGTTCTCCATCATGCCCGCGACCATGTTGATGGCGATGGATCCGATGAGGACCACGTCGCTCTTGAGCAGCGTCTTGGCGTCGAGCTCGATGCTCGTGGCAAAGTCCACGAACTCCTGGTCGGCCAGACCGGCGTTGACGCCGCTCGCAACGACGCTGGCGAGAAGCCCGGTCTCCCTGGGAATCGCCTTGATGGCCGTCTCGACCCAGCCCTCGGTCTTCTCTCGGCCCATGAGGTGCGCCTAATAGCAGAAGTCGACGAGGTCGAGGAGGCTGTGCGGGGCCTCGTCCACGGCGGCCGTGATGAGCAGGCGCACGAGAAAGTCCACGATCGAGAGGAGCTTGGCTTGACCCTCGGCGGCATGGGCGGTCTCCGGCGCAGATGTGGCAATCGCTGCAGCTCCCCCTCCCAGCGCAACGGACAGCTTCAGGAAGCTGCGGCGAGAAACGCCCCATCCAGACGAGTGGTTCCCCTGGGCATACGGACTCCCCTCTCGGCGTCTGCGGCCGATCCAGCAGACGAGTTTCACCAGAGAGGGGCACTACCGCCCAGAACAACAGGGGACGGTAAGGAGACCGCATCAATCTGCAGCACAGTTTCGTAAGGCGGGGTAAGCGCTCCGTCAAAGGAACGCTACAGCGCGCTCGCGAGCCAGGGCCTGCCGGAGAGGGCACGCGCCAGGCGGTCTTGCGCGGTCGAAAAGACCACGTCAGGCTTCACGTGCAGGCGAATCTCGCCCTGCGTGCCATACGCGGAAAACGCCGAGAAGACCACGTCCGTCTCAAACGCGGGGTCGAGAAGGTCAGCGAGCTCGCGCGCCGCGACCTCGCAGCACTCCCGCGCCACGGCGTCAAGATTGGCCCCCGGCACCACTGCGATGGGCACACCGCAGTAGCCCACGCTCCACGGCGTAATGCGCGTGAGCGCGGTCTTGGAGAGCACCGAGTTGGGGATGACCTCCTCGGCACCGCCGCGCATGAGGACGGTGGTGCTGCGCCAGTTGACGTCGGTCACCTCGCCGGTGACGCCCCCGACCGTGATGTAGTCGCCGGGCTGCACGGACTTGCTCAGCATGAGGCTGATGCCGCCGATGATGTTGGAGATGGTGTCCTGCATGCCCAGCGAGACCGCGATGGACACCACGCCGAGAGCAGCCACAAAGCCCGCGGGGTCAACGCCAAAGACCGGACGCATCACGCTGAGAAGGACGAGCGCCCAGATGACGGCACGCACGATGTTGATGAAGAGCGAGGCACTCGGCAGGTTGGAGGCGTCCAGCACCTTGTGCATGAGGCGCACCACCACGCGCTGGATCACGAGCGCTATGGCAACCGCCACGACGAGCACGATGACCTTGTCGAGCCAGCCGCCCGCGTCGATGCCGATGAAGTGCTCCATCGCCCGCTCCTATCCCTCGATCTTGACGATGGGCGCAAAGCCCTTGAGCAGCTTCTTCGTCTTGCCGGTGCGCGTGAACTTGACCTCGATCGTGTCGCCGGAGGCGGCGATGACCACACCCGGGCCGAAGGTCTTGTGCGAGACATGGTCGCCGGCGGCAAAGCTCGCTGCGGCGCGAGCCGCGTCCGGCTTGGGTCCCGTGGGCGTCGGGCGAGCTGCGCCACCACCCGTGGACCGCGTGCGCGAGCCAAAGACATGCCCACCATAAACCTCCGAGCCGCGACCGCTGCCGAAGGTGCCGTGACGGTCGCCGCGCTTCTCCCAGCCCACACCGGCAAAGCCCGACGAGCCCACGCCCACGCGCTCGACGTCCGTCTCGGGAATCTCCCGAAGGAAGCGACTCGGCGCGTTGGCAGCCACGGAGCCGAAGGTGCGGCGCGTGGTTGCATGCGTGAGGTAGAGCTTCTTTCGCGCGCGCGTGATGGCCACGTAGGCCAGGCGCCGCTCCTCCTCCACGCTCGCCTCGTCGCTCTCGTAGGAGGCATGCGGGAAGATGCCCTCCTCCATGCCGGCCACGAACACCACCGGGAACTCCAGGCCCTTGGCCGAGTGGATGGTCATCATCGTGACCGCGTGCGTCTGCCCGTCGAGAGAGTCCAGGTCCGACCTCAACGCCAGCCACTCGATGAGCGCCGGCAGCTTCTCCGAGGCGACGGGCGGCCTAGGCGGGGCAGGCTCCGGGGCGACGCCCCCAGAGGGCGACTCGCCCTGGCGAGCGAGCGAAGCGAGCGCGGAGCCCGCCGGGGGCGTCGCCCCGGAGCCGGACGACTCGAGCGCCCCCGCCGCGCGCAGCTGCGCGAGGCTCTCGAGCGTCTCGACCGCGTCGTGGGTCTCGTCGAACTCGGCGGCAACGCCGAGGAACTCCTTGATGTTCTCGATGCGGCCGTCCGCCTCCACGCTGTGCTCGGCCTCGAGGGCACGAATGAGGCCGGAGCGGTCCACGATCGCGTCCACGACGTCCGCGAGCTCACCGGTGAAGTGGCGCGCCGCCTCGATCGTGCCGGTGAACTCCGCCAGGGCGCCGCGAACCTTCGCACCCAGGAGGCCCGTCTCGGCGATTGCCAGCTCGCAGGCGCTGAAGAACGAGACGCCCTCATCCTCCGCCAGCTCGCGGATCTTGTTGATCGAGGTGGTGCCGATGCCGCGCCGCGGCGTGTTGACCACGCGCAGTGCCGCCACGTCGTCATCCGGGTTCACGACGAGCTTGAGGTAGGCCATGACGTCGCGGACCTCGGCGCGGTCGAAGAAGCGCGTGCCGCCCACAATCTTGTACGGCACGCCCGCGCGCAGGAACATGTCCTCGAGGATGCGCGACTGCGCGTTGGTGCGGTAGAAGACGGCCATGTCGTCGTAGCTCGTGCCGCCGTCGTGGAGCTTCTCGATCTCCGAGCCTATCCAGCGACCCTCGTCGCGCTCGTCAGAGGCCTGGAAGACCTTGATCTTCTCGCCGTCGCCGGCATCCGTGAACAGGCACTTGGGCTTGCGACGCGCGTTGTTTGCCACCACGGCGTTGGCCGCCGCCAGAATGTGCCCCGTGGAGCGGTAGTTCTGCTCGAGGCGCACCACGTGGGCGTCCGGGTAGTCCTTCTCAAAGTCCAGGATGTTCTGGATGTCCGCACCGCGCCAGCTGTAGATTGACTGGTCGTCGTCGCCCACGACCATGAGGTTGCGGTAGCGCGCGGCAAGGAGGTTGGTGATCGCGTACTGGACGTGGTTGGTGTCCTGGTACTCGTCCACGCTGATCTGGCGGAAGCGGTCCTGGTAGCGCTCCAGAACCTCCGGGCGCTTGGAGAGCAGCTCGAAGGTCTTGACCAACAGGTCGTCGAAGTCCATCGCGTTGGCGCGGGCGAGGCGGCGGTCCAGCTCGCGGTAGACGCGGGCCGCCGCGCGGTCGGCCGGGTTGGAGGAGCTCGACAGCTCGTCTGGCCCCACCATCGCGTTCTTGGCGGCGGAAATCTTGGCGCGCACCGAGTTCATCGGGAACTGCTTCTGGTCCAGGTCCAGGTCCGCCATGATGGTCTTGACCAGGCGGCGCGAGTCGTCGTCATCGTAGATCGTGAAGTTGGGGCGATAGCCCACAAGCTCACCGTCCTCGCGCAGGATGCGCACGCACATGGCGTGGAACGTGCAGACCCACATGCCGCGCGTGCCGTACGGGAGCAGGGCCTCCAGGCGCTCGCGCATCTCGGCCGCCGCCTTGTTGGTGAACGTGATGGCAAGGACCTGCCAGGGCCTCACGCCCTCGTCGGCGATCATATGCGCGATGCGGTACGTGAGCACGCGCGTCTTTCCCGAGCCTGCGCCCGCGAGCACGAGCAGCGGGCCGCGCGTGCACTCCACGGCCTCACGTTGCGCGGGATTGAGCCCCGCAAGGTCTACGGTCGGCGTCTGGCTAAACAGGGTCTGCTGGTCGCTCGTCATGCCTCGATGTTCCTCTCGCCGTCTTTTCGCCCTCTGAGTGTAGCGGCAAGCCCGGACGCAATACAGGGCACGACGGAAAGGACCAACGGACGCACATGGCCCGCGACCCGAAGGGCCCACGAGACGGGCCTCGCGATTCCCAGATGCGCTCCTACGCCCAGCGACCCAGGAACGCGCCGACGGCCTCCCAGTAGCGCTCGGGATCGGCGAAGACCGCGCAGCAGTGACCGGCGGACGGGATCTTGACCACCTCGTGGCCCTCGCCTGCCGCGGCGCCGCCGGCAGCCGCGGCGAGGGCATCGGTCATGTAGGTGGGCACGACCTTGTCGTCCTCGCCCTGGACGAGAAGCACGGGCGCGGCAGAGCGCGCGATCGCGTCCACAGGACGGGCGCTCACCACGTCGTAGCCGCCGCGCCTCAGCCTGAGGGAGAGGCGCGCGAGGTCGATGACCGGGTGCGCCGGCATCGGCGGCGTACCCAGCGAGCCGGAGCTCACGACGCCCACCGCCGTGTTCCAGAAGTCGTCGTAGGCGGAGTCGGCAACGCAGGCGCGCACCTGCCCAGGCAGGTCCTCCTCGCCGCACGCCATGAGCACGGAGGCGGCGCCCATCGAGATGCCGGCGAGCGTGACGCGCGCGCCCTCGCCGGCGCGGCTCACGACCCAGCGGCACCACGCCACGACGTCCCGACGGTCGAGCCAGCCCGCGCCCACCCAGGCGCCGCCGCTCTCGCCATGCGCTCTCAGGTCCACGAGCAGCAGGTTGAAGCCCATCTCGGCATAGCGCCGCGCATACGTGAGACCGGCTCGCCAGTTGTCCGCGTAGCCGTGGGCGAAGACGAGCCAGCGCTCGGAGTCCGGTCGGCACGCGATCGCGCGTCCGACGAGGCGGGTTCCGTCATCGGAGGTCGTCTCGACGCGCTCGACCCCGCACGGGAGCGCCTGCAGCCACCTCCAGGTTCGGTCGGCCTCCTCCGCGCGGTTCCACTCGATCTTCTCGCGCTCCTGCTCGAAGAGCCCGGGCGACATCTCGCGCACGCGCTTGTCCCCGCCTCCGCCGAGATAGGGGCCGAGCTCCTCCTCGCCGGCACGTCGCTGGGGGCCAAACACGCCCGGCAGGGCGCGGGCGACGAGCGCGACCACCGCCACGGCAGGGAGGATGCCAAACAGGCAGAAGAGCACGCCGACAGCGGGAGATCCCAGGTAGAAGCAACCGACGCCCATGGCCACCATGACGAGGACAAACCCGAGCGGGGCAAACGCCCTCGACCAGAGCGGGACGTCGCGCTTGGGGGCGTTCAGCTCCTCCATGAGGTGCGGCGTGGGCGTGCTCTCGCGCGTCTTCCTCTTGCCAAGATACGAGAAGAGCCTCGAGCCCTTGCTTCCCTTGCCGTCTGCCGCCATGCGAATCCTCCTCGTCGCGTCCTCATACGCGCACGAGTATAGCGAGAAACCCCGTGCCTCCGCACCCTACAGCGCCGCGAGCAGCGCCTCGCAGCCGGCGAGCACGTCGCGGTACGTCGCGTCGAAGTCCCCGGTGTACCAGGGGTCGGCGACGTCCGAGGGCCGCCCGGTCCAGTCGAGCAGACGACTCACCTTGCCGTCGGGATCGTCGCCGAGAATCCTCCGCAGGCCCCAGGCGTTCTCGGCGTCCATATAGATGATGTGGTCCCACCGGCCGTACTCGTCGCGCCGGACCTGCCGCGCGCGATGCCGCCCCACCGGGATCCCCTCCCTGCGGAGCTTGCCCACCGTCCCGTGGTGCGGCGGGTTGCCAAGCTCCTCGCGGCTCGTCGCGGCGGAGTCGATGAGGAACTCGCCCTCGCGCCCGGCGCGGCGCACGAGCTCCTCCATTACGAACTGGGCCATCGTCGAGCGGCAGATGTTGCCGTGGCAGACAAAGAGTATGCGGTGCATGCCTGGGATGCCTTTCGCTACGAGCACGGGCACGGTCGCGGATGCGGCGCTAACGGCGCATGTGGCTGCCGATGTGCTTGCCCTTTGCCTTGGCAGGAGTCTTGAGGCGCGTCGGCTCGACACTGCGCGCGACCGCCCGGCGCTGCGGCGACGAGGTCGCCTTGGAGCGACGACGCCGCGAGCGAGACGGGGCGCTCGCAATCAGACCGACCACCACGAGCACCGCAACGACGCCAACAACGGCGAGGACGGTATGGACCGGGTCGGACGTGAGCCACCAGACCAGATAGCTCGGAATCGAGAGGGCCATCGCATGCGCCGCGGCAACCGTCACGGTCCCGAGCTCGCGGTCGCCGAGCGCCACGGACACCTTTCCGAGCGGGGCATCGGCGTCAAGCGGGGCCTGGAACGCCTCGTCCCACGACGGCGTGAGTGTCAGGTCGTCGAGCGTCGTCTCCGCCGGAACCGTCGCCGCAATCGACGAGGTCGCCAGGGCGTCGACCGCATCGCCGTCGCTCGACAGGCTCACCTCGGCCGACCCCACGACGTCGCCAACAGCGACGACGTCACCGGTCCTCCACGCACCGAAGCCCCACTCAAGAAGCGAGCGCATGTCGTAGAAGTTGCTCGTCACGCCCTCTGCGTCGGCGTCCATCGGGGCGCCGAGCACCACGCCCACCAGGGTCCTTCCATCCCGCTGGGCCAGGGTAATCAGGCAACGGCCGCCCTCCAGGGTCGTGCCGGTCTTGCTCGCGACGACCGTGTCGCCCATGTAGACGGGGCTCTCGGGGTCGAGCAGCGTGTCGGTGCTCTCGAGGGTGCGCGCGGGGTTCTGGCTCGTCTCCGGCAGATTCCAGCTCTCGCTGCCCGCGATCTCCTCGAACTCGGGATGGGTGAGCGCCGCCTCGAAGATGCGAACGAGGTCGCGAGCCGTGGAGTAGTGGTTGTCATCGTGCAGGCCGCAGGGGTTGGCGAAGTGCGTCCCCTCGCAGCCGAGCTGCGCCGCGCGCTCGTTCATCATGTCCACGAAGGCGTGCCAGTCCCCGCCGCCAACGAAGCGGGCCAGGACGTAGGAGGCGTCGTTGCCCGAGGGCACGAGCAGGCAGGCGAGAAGGTCTCGGACGGTGAGCGTCTCCCCCACCTTGAGGCCAGCGATCGAGCTGTCCCAGGTGACCTCGTCGAGATCGCCCTCCTCCACGGTCACCTCGGCATCGAGGTCGGCGTTCTCGAGCACCACGAGCGCCGTCATGACCTTCGTGAGGGAGGCGGGGTAGGCCCGCTCGTCGGCGCCCATCTCGAGAAGCGTCGTACCCGTCTCTCGCTCGACGAGCAGGGCCTTGGACGACGTGAGCGTCGGCGGCTCGGCGGCGGAGTACGCGGTCTGCGCGGCATCCTCCGCCAAAGCGGGAAGCGGCGCCGCACCCGCGACGAGGACGAGGGCGAGGACAAGGACCAGCGACGCGGAGAGCGCACGCAGACGACGGGTCAGACCCTTCACGGGAGCCTCCTATCCGACGAGGGCAAACCAGGCGATCACGGCGACGCCGAGCACGATGCGGTACCAGCCGAAGGGCTTGAAGTCGTGGCGGCGCACGAACTCCATGAGGAAGCGGATGACAGCGAGCGAGACCAGGAACGCGACGACGCACCCGACACCGAGGATCGAGGCCTCCGTGCCCGAGAGGGCATTGCCGGCCAGGAAGTACTTCACAAGCCGCAGACCGCTCGCACCCACCATGACGGGGATCGCGAGGAAGAACGTGAACTCGGCGACCACCGTGCGCTTGCAGCCGAGAATGAGGCCGCCGATGATCGTGGAGCCCGAGCGAGAGGTGCCCGGCACGATGGACAGCACCTGGAACAGGCCGATCCCAATGGCCGTCTTCCAGTCAAGCTCCTCGAGCGTCTGGACGCGCGCGTCGGCGTCGGCGAGCTCCGAGCGGGTGAGCTGAGCAGAGGCGCCCGGCGCGAAGTGGCGCCCGCGGGACGCGCCCCCGCGCTCCTCGAACGCGCGATCCGCGCGGCGCTCCCGCACGGTCTCGATGACGATGAACGCGACACCGTAGACGATGAGCGCGGCGGCGATCACGAAGGGGCTGCCGAGGTTGGCCTCCATCCAGTCGTCGATGGGGATGCCGATGACGGCGGCGGGCACGCAGGCAACGATGGTCTTTGCCCACAGGAGCCACGTGTCGCGCCGCTCGCCCGAGCTCTTGCTCGGGGAGAAGGGATTCAACCGATGGAAGAACATCACGCAGACGGCGAGAATCGCGCCAAGCTGGATGACGACGAGGAACATGTTCCAGAAGTCCTCCGACACGTCCATGCTGAGGAACTGGTTGAGCAGCAGCATGTGACCGGTCGAGGAAATGGGCAACCACTCGGTTATGCCCTCGACGACGCCGTACACCGCCGCCTTGATAAGCTCAATGAGATTCATGGCCTCCCTCTCGCCAGACAACCTTTTTATATTCTCTCATCGTGGACGACCGACGTCGGCGCATGCCCGCCGCCACCGAAAAACTATGCCGCTGGGCGAGTCGAGCTGCACAAAGACGAATCTTGGGGCATAAGGAAGAAAGCCTGCAGCAGGTGACCTCATGCGGAAGGGAGCTATCATGGCCGAAGCCACCACCTCGTATCAAGACCTTGGTTACGACAGGATCTTCGTTTCCCTTGACGGTTCGGACGAGCAGGGCAAGGTGCTCGACCGCGCCATCGTCATGGCGGCGAACGACAACGCCGAGCTCTACATCGGGCACGTGATCGACTCCACGGCGCTCGAGGCGGCCGGCACCTTCCCCGTGGACATCGTGCCGTCGCTCGAGCAGACCTTCCGCGACTCCATTGCCGACAAGGTCCGTGACGCCGAGGCTATGCCGGGAATCAAGAAGGTCGAGGTGCTCGTTCGCTCGGGGCGCATACGCGAGACCCTCAAGGACGAGATGCTCGACGTCATCCAGCCCGACCTCGTCATCTGCGGCGCTCGCGGGCTCTCCTCGATCAAGTACGCCATCCTCGGCTCCATCTCCACCTTCCTCACACGCAACACGGACTGTGACACGCTGATCATCAAGTAGCCGCCCCCCGCAGCGACCGCCTCGCTCGTCGGCCCCGTCGCCTCCGCGGCGGGGCCGACTCATGCAGAAACGATGAGCCGTGGCCCCAAACGATAGAATAGGAAAGTCTGTACGCTCGCATGACCGCCTCGCGCGGACGCCAGAACACGGAGGATCTCTAACGTGACAGCAGGTAAACGCACCCGAACGAAGGCCCTTGGCGTTCTTTTCGCCGGCCTCCTCTCCTGCGCCCTGAGCCCGGCCCTCCTGCAGCCCGAGACGGCATATGCGGACCCGATTAGCGAGCTCCAGCAGATCCAGGAGCAGATCCAGCAGAACAACGCCGACTACGAGGCGGCGACCGAGCAGGTCAACAAGCTCCAGGAGCAGATCGACGACAACGAGGACCGCATCGCGCAGATCGAGGCGGAGCTCCCGGCCGCACAGGAGCGCGCGGCAAACTCCATGCGCACCCTCTATAAGATGCAGCAGAGTTCGGGCGGCCTGGTCGACCTGCTGCTCGCCTCCGACGACTTCTACGACCTGCTCGCCACCATCCAGTACCTCGACGTCATCCAGGAGCACAGCACGGGTGCCGTCGACGAGCTCGTCTCCCTCGAGAGCGAGCTGGAGCTGACGCGCGCCAGCCTCGGCTCCCAGATCCAGGAGGCCGAGGAGCAGCAATCCGAGGCCGAGAGCGCCCTCGCCGGAGCAAACGCCGCGCGTGCCAGCCTCGAGGCGGAGATCGCCGCCCAGGCGGCGGCCGAGGAGGCCGAGCGCCAGGCGGCCATCGAGGCAGCCGAGAAGAGCAAGGGCGAGACGTTCACCACCGAGTCCGGCAACCAGGCGACCGTGGAGGTACCCGAGGCCGAGGAGCCCGCCCCCGACGAGGGCGAGACGAACAACGGCAGCAACGGCAACGGCGGTGCCACCTCCACGGGCGGGGTGGACTGGAACGTCGACCGCGAGACCTTCATCAGCACCTGGTCGGCGCGCATCGACGCCTACCTCGCCGGCTCCCCGCTCGCCGGGCAGGGGCGGACCTTCGCCGAGGCGGCGTGGGAGTACGGGGTCGACCCGCGCTTCTCGCCCGCCATCTCGATGATCGAGAGCACCCAGGGCCGCTACTGCTTCCTCCCCCACAACGCCTGGGGATGGGGCAGCTCCAGCTGGGGCAGCTGGGAGGAGGCCATCTGGGATCATGTTGCCGGCCTCGCCATCGGCTACGGCGGCCAGCTCACCTACGCCGGCGCCCACAAGTACTGCCCGCCCAACGCTGACTTCTGGTACGCGGGCGTCAAAGCCAACATGGAGCGCATCTAGCGGGCGGGACCCACTCCCCGGACCGCACCCCTACGCCGTGAGATAGACCATCACGATGATGAGGGCAAATCCCACGATCTCCGCGGGCGAGAAGGGTGTGGCGAGCCACACGACCGTGGCGATGGTCGCCGTGACGGGCTCGATGGTGCCGAGCAGACTCGCGCGCATGGAGCCGGCATCCTTGACACCCTGCAGGTAGAGCGCGTAGGCGCCAAACGTCCCCGCCACCACGCACAGTGCCAGCACTGCCAGCGCAACACCGTCGAGCGCGGGCACGTGCTCCCAGGGCCGATACCAGAGCGAGAGCGCAGCGCCCGAGAAGAGAAACGCCAGGCCGTTCACCGTGAAGTTGCCCCAGCGTGCCATCGGCGCAGCCGGGAGGATCGAGAGGCACGCCGCCGCGGCGGCACACCCCAGGCCCCACGCCAGACCCTCCGGCGGCAGATTGAGCTGGCCCGGGTTGCCGCCCGTGGCAACGAGGTAGGTGCCCACCAGCGCGAGCACCACACCGAGAAGCTCCCGGCGACGGGGCCTGCGGCGCATCTTCAGGCACACATAGACGAGCACGAGCACCATGCCCAGGCTCTGCATGATCGTGGCCGTTGCCGAGTTGGTCCAGTCGATCGCCTCGAGGTAGGCGACCTGCGAGAAGAGAATCGCGGCAAAGCTCACGCCGAGGATCTGCAGCAGGCCGCTCGGGCTCCTCAACACGCCTGTCAGCTGCTCGCGTCCCTGCGCCGTAACGGCGGCCGCGGCGAGAAAGAGCCAGCAGGCCGTGAGCTCGCGCAGACACACCAGCCAGAGCGGGTCGATCGCGTACGTGTCCATCAGCCACTTCGACACGGTCCCGTTGAGTCCCCAGAACGTGCCGCCCACAAGCGTCGCCACGATGCCGCGCCGAATGCGCCGCCTCTGCTCGTCGTCCTTCTCGCCCATGCGCCCCCCTTCACAACGGTCGATAGCCTACCACGGCCCGCCTGCGCTATGCTCGACCCTGTGAGAACAACGTCAAGGAGAAGAAACATGGCCGAGAAGAACTTCGTCGAGCCGCGCGCCGAGCTTGCCGTGGGCACCCGTCACGCCGGCTTCACCGTCACCGCCGTCGAGCCGCTCCGTGAGCTCTCCGGCTGCGCCTACGTCATGCGCCACGACGCCACCGGCGCCCGCGCCCTGTGGCTGGCGTGTGCCGACGTGAACAAGGCCTTCGCCATCAGCTTCAAAACCCCGCCCGCGGACGACACGGGCGTCTTCCACATCCTGGAGCACTCGGTGCTCTGCGGCTCGGATCGCTACCCGGTGAAGGAGCCCTTCGTCAACCTGCTCAAGACGAGCATGCAGACGTTCCTGAACGCCCTGACCTTCCCCGACAAGACCATGTACCCCGTGGCCTCGACCAACACGACCGACCTCGAGAACCTGATGAGCGTCTACCTCGACGCCGTGCTGCATCCGGCGATCTGGCATCGCAGGCGCATCTTCGAGCAGGAGGGCTGGCACCTGGAGGCCGATAAGGACGGCGCGCTCAGCTACAACGGCGTGGTCCTGAACGAGATGAAGGGTGCGCTCTCCGACCCCGACGACGTGCTCTACCAGGCCCTCACGCGCGCGCTCTTCCCCGACACCTGCTACAGCTTTGAGTCCGGCGGCAACCCGCGCGCGATTCCCACCCTCACCTACGAGGCGTTCCTCGACAGCCACGCGCGCCACTACACCCCCTCCAACGCCTATGTCTTCCTCTACGGTGACCTGGACGCGGATCGCGAGCTCGCCCTCGTGGACGAGGCCCTGCGCGGTGCCGCCGGGCGCGGCGCGGGCGCGCCCAACCCGCTGACGCTCCAGACCCCCGTGCGAGCGAACAGAACTGAGGTGCGCATGGCAACGGCGCCGAGCAACTCCGAGGTCGGCCTCTCCTACGTGATCGGGACCGCGGCCGACCGCACCCGCGTGCTCGCCGCGGACGTGCTTCTCGACGCCCTCTGCGGCTCCAACGAGGCGCCGCTCAAGCGGCGTGTGCTCGACGCCGGACTTGCCGACGACTTCTCCGCCACCCTCATCGACGGCGTGCTCCAGCCGCAGGCCATGTTCTGCCTGCGCGGCCTGCGTCCCGGCGCGGGCGAGAAGTTCCGCGCGCTCGTGGAGTCCACCTGCGCCGAGCTCGCCGAGTCCGGCATCCCGCGCGACAAGCTCGAGGCGTCGCTCGCGCAGGCCGAGTTCAACCTGCGCGAGGGTGACTGGGGCGGCTATCCCGACGGCGTGGCGCTCGCGATGCAGGCGATGTCGAGCTGGCTCTATGACGACGAGCGACCGGTCGACTACCTGCGCTACGAGGACGCGCTCGCCGAGCTCAAGCGCGGGCTCGACGAGGGGCTCTTCGAGCGACTGCTGCGCGAGCTCGTCTGCGAGAGCGCACACTGCGCCGAGGTCGAGCTCGTCCCCGTCGAGGAGGGCGGCGACGCCGACGAGGAGGCGGCCGAGCTGTCGCGCCTGCGCGAGGCAATGAGCGAGGGCGACCTCGTCGCCGTCCGCGAGGAGGTGGCGGCACTGCGCGCCGAGCAGGAGGCGCCCGACACGCCCGAGGCGCTCGCGACGCTCCCCCAGCTCAGGGTCTCCGACATCGGGCCCGCCCCCGCCGAGCCCCCAACGCTCACGGTCGACGCGCCGCTGCCCTGCGTCGCCCACGAGCTCGAGACCCACGGCATCGACTATGTCTACCACTATTTCGGACTGGGCTGCCTCGCGTTTGACGAGCTGCCCTACGTCGGCGTGCTCACCGAGCTCCTCGGCAGGCTCGCGACCGCCCGCCACAGCGCCTCCGACCTGGACACCATCGTGGAGACCAGGCTCGGCGGCCTCGACTTCTTCCTCGAGACGCACACACGCGACGACGACCTCTCCTTCGCGGCGCCGACGCTCGTCGTGGGCGCCTCGGCCCTCTCCGAGAAGGTCGACGCGCTCCACGAGCTCCCGCGCGAGGTCTGGGCAGAGACGGACTTCACCGACCTCGCCCGCATCCGCGACATCCTGACGCAGCGCAGGGTCGCGCTCGAGCAGTACTACCTGAGCTCGGGGCATTCCGCCGCACTCGGCCGCACGAGCACGTACTTCTCGGCCGCGGCGCTCGTCTCGGGCGCGATGGGCGGGCTTGACTACTATCTCTTCCTGCGCGAACTGCTCGAGCACTGGGACGAGCGGGCGTCGGGGCTACCCGAGCTTCTCTCCGACCTCGCGCGGCGCGTCTTCACGGCGGACGACGTCGTCGTGAGCTTCACCGGTCCTGCGGCCGACCGCGACCGCTTCTGGGACGCCGGCGGCACGCTCGGCCTGAGCGCGGGCGCCAGTCGCACGGAGCGCCTGGCCGTGCCTGCGACCAGCCCGCGCAGGGAGGCCTTTGTCATCCCCTCGGACGTCGCCTACGTCGCCCGCGCGTCGGCCCCCTCCGCCGCGGACACGGGCAGCGTTGGCACCTGGCAGGTCGCCACGCGCGCCCTCTCCTACGACTACCTCTGGAACGAGGTCCGCGTGAAGGGCGGTGCCTACGGCGTCGGCTTCAAGCGCTCGACCGAGGGGCTCCGCCAGTTCTGGTCGTATCGTGACCCGTCCGTCGACGCCACGCTCGCCCGCTATGACGCGGCGGCGGGCTGGCTCGCGGACTGGGAGCCCGGTGACGGCGAGCTCGACGGCTATATCGTGGCGACGGTCGCCGGCCACGACGCCCCGGTGAAGCCCCGCCAGCTCGCACGGCGCCAGGACGTGGCGCGCTTCGACAACCGGCCGGCAGGCTGGCGCGACGCGGTACGCGAGCAGGAGCTCTCCACGACGGCGGACGACCTGCGCTCGCTCGCGGCGGCGCTCGCCGACGCGGACGCGGCAAGCGGAATCTGCGTCTTCGGCGGGCGCGAGGCCATCGAGTCGAGCGGCGTCGCCTTCGACTCCGTCACCGAGCTCTGCTAGTCCGATAATCGCCGCCCTTGTCGCCAGCCCTTCTAGAAAACGAGGAGCTTGTCGACAGTGCGTCTTAAAATGCGAGGGCTTGTCCTCTCGGGCGGGTTGTTCTTCTACATTTTGGGGACCTTGCACGGCGAAACGTACCGTTTGCTGTGCAAGGTCCTCGATTCTTAGAAGCCGCCATAGCAAAGGCGGTGATTCTTAGAAGGGCAGCCGACAAGGACGACGATTCCTAGACTCGACCCGCGGCGTCGAAGAGCCCGAGCCGCACGCACGCGTTCCAGATCCCGTCCGTGTCAACGTCGTCGGTCACGTACGTGGCCGCGGCGCGGGCGTCGGCACCGCCGTTGCCCATGGCCACGGACGTCCCCACCGCGCCGAACATGTCCACGTCGTTGCCGCCATCGCCAAAGGCCACGCACTCCTCGGGTGCAAGGCCCAGCTCGTCCATCACGATGCGCACGCCCACGTCCTTGCCTCCGGCGTCCGGCATGCCGTCCACAAAGAGGTCGCTCCAGCGCGTGGTCTTGACGTGGGCGGTCTGGTTAAGCAGCAGGTGCTCCTCCCCCGGGGCGAGAAACACGTTGAGCTGGTAGACGTCATGCTCGAGCGCCTGCTCGACAGGCGCGAGCTCGAAGTGATTGTGCGTGAGCGCCTCCATAGCGCGGGTGAGCTCGTTGGAGCCGCTCAGATACATCCGGTCGCGCTCCATGAACAGGCACTCGAAAGCGCCCTGTTCGACCTGGCGCACAACGGACGCAACATCTTCGGGGTCGAGCGGGTTGGAGTGCACCACGCGGTCCCCGACCTCCACCAACTGACCGTTGAAGGTCACGGCCGCATCGAAGGCGGTGAGGTCGATCTTGTCCAGGAGGTAGTGGGTCCGGCCGGTCGCCAGCACCAGCGCGACCCCCGAATCGCGGAGGCGCGTGAGCGCGGCGGCGGCGGACTCGGGCACGCGGTTCTGCGCGAGGCTCAGCAGCGTGCCATCCACGTCGAAGAAGGCGGCGCGCACCCTCGCAGGGGTCTTCCAGGCGCGCCGTTCCGCAGGGGCCATCACTGAATCCCTGCCGCGGCGATGGCCGCGACGACCTCGCGCAGCTCGTCGGGCGGCATGACGAGCGCCATGCGCACGTAGCCCTCCCCCGACGGGCCAAAGCTCGCCCCCGGCGTCACGATCACGCCGGCGCGCTCCATGAGCTCCAGCACGAAGGCCGCCGAGTCCGTACGGCCGCCGGGCAGCTTGGCCCACACGAACATCGAGCCGTGTGCGTTGGGCCGCTCCCAGCCGATGGCCTCGAGGCCGTCGCAGAGGGCGTCGCGGCGCTCCTGGTAGAGCATGCGCTGGCGCTCCACCTGCTCACGAGGCCCCGTGAGCGCCGCGATGGCGGCGTCCTGCTCGGGATAGAACATGCCAAAGTCGATCTGCGAGCGCAGCTTGCGCGCGGCGGCCACCACGTCGGGCCGTCCCACGAGGAAGGACAGGCGCGCGCCCGTCACGTTGAAGGACTTGGAGAGCGAGAGGAACTCCACGCCCACCTCGAGCGCTCCGGGGTACGACAGGAACGAGCCGCCGGCCGGCCCGTCGTAGACGATGTCCGAGTAGGCGTTGTCATGGACGACAATGAGGTCGTGCTCGCGCGCAAAGGCGATGACCTCCTCGTAGACCTCCGGCGTGCCCACCGATCCCACCGGGTTGGCGGGAAGCGAGACGATGAGGTACTTCGCCGCGTCCGCCACCTCGGCAGGCACGTCCGCCAGATGCGGCAGGAAGTCATGCTCGGCCGTGAGGCGGTAGTAGTAGGGACGGGCGCCGGCGAGCAGCGTCGCGTTCTGGAAGACCGGGTAGCACGGGTCGGGCACGAGGGCCACGTCGCCGGGGTCCACGAGGGCCGAGCACACGTGGACGAGGCCCTCCTGGGTGCCACGGCAGCTCATCACCATGTCGCGCGTGATGCCGGCCACGTCGTAGCGGCTCTCGTAGTAGGCGCCCACGGCATCGAGCAGCTCGTCCTTGTCGTGGAGCGAGTACTTCCAGTTGGCAGGGTCTGCCGCGCTCGCGCGCAGCGCCTCCACCACGTGGGCGGGCGGCTCGAAGTCGGGCGTGCCCACGGAGAGGTCAAAGACCCTGCGGCCCGCAGCCTCCAGCTCCCTGCGCTTTGCGTTGAGCGCGGCGAACACCTCGTCGCCGAACAGTTCCAGTCTCTTGGAGAACTCCATGACTCCCCTCTCGTCATCCGTCCCCTTCACTCTATCCCATGGACAGTCTCAACCGTTTGGCAAGCCGTTCACGGAAACACCGCCGACAATTTGGGGAAAGCATTTTTTACCCTCATTTTTACTAGCTGCGGCGATATGGGTTATCAACAGCATCTCATGTGTTTTCGACCACTTGTCAACAACATCTAGTAGTATTTGTCGGTCAAAACCACTAGCAGTTGTGCCATAGTTGTTCTTGCACACACTATTGGGTACCCATGGCGCGCCCCGGCGGCGCACCTCTTTAGCGAAAGGGCGGCGCAGCATGAAGATCATTAAGCGGAACGGCTCGGAGGTCGCCTTCGACATCTCGAAGGTCGAGAACGCCATCCGCGCGGCCAACGCCGAGGCGTCCGCCAGCGAGCGCCTCACCGAGCGCGAGATCAAGTTCGCCTCCCTGAACGTCACCGACGAGTGCATGGAGGCCGGCCACACGGTCACGGTCGAGGAGGTCCAGGACCTCGTCGAGGACCAGCTCATGGGTCTGCACCACTTTGAGGTGGCGCGCAAGTACATCATCTACCGCTACGTGCAGAACCAGAAGCGCCACAAGAACACGACCGACGACAAGATCCTCGCCCTCATCGAGTGCAACAACGAGGAGGTCAAGCAGGAGAACTCCAACAAGAACCCCACGGTCGTCTCCGTCCAGCGCGACTACATGGCCGGTGAGGTCTCCAAGGACCTCACGATGCGCGAGCTGCTCCCCGCTGAGGTCGTGGAGGCCCACAACGAGGGCATCATCCACTTCCACGACTCGGACTACTTCGCGCAGCACATGCACAACTGCGACCTCGTGAACCTCGAGGACATGCTGCAGAACGGCACGGTGATCTCCGGCACGCTCATCGAGCGCCCGCACAGCTTCTCCACCGCCTGCAACATCGCCACGCAGATCATCGCCCAGGTGGCCTCCTGCCAGTACGGCGGCCAGTCCATCTCGCTCACCCACCTCGCGCCGTTCGTCGACGTCTCGCGCCAGAAGATCCGCCGTCAGGTGGAGGCCGAGATGGAGATCATCGGCGTGAACCCGGGCGAGGAGAAGATCGCGGAGATCGTGGAGAAGCGCGTGCGCGAGGAGATCGCCCGCGGCGTCCAGACCATCCAGTACCAGGTCGTCACCCTCATGACCACCAACGGCCAGGCACCGTTCATCACGGTCTTCATGTACCTCAACGAGGCCAAGAACGAGCGTGAGAAGGCCGATCTCGCCATGTGCATCGAGGAGATGCTCAAGCAGCGCTACGAGGGCGTCAAGAACGAGGAGGGCGTCTGGATCACGCCTGCCTTCCCGAAGCTCATCTACGTGCTCGAAGAGGACAACGTCCGCGAGGGCACCCCGTACTTCTACCTCACCAAGCTCGCAGCCAAGTGCACGGCCAAGCGCATGGTGCCGGACTACATCTCCGAGAAGAAGATGAAGGAGTACAAGCTCTCCAAGGGCGAGACCGAGGGCAACGGCGACTGCTACACCTGCATGGGCTGCCGCTCCTTCCTCACGCCCGACCGCTCCGGCAACGGCTTTGACAACGTGTCCAACGCCGGCAACTGGGAGCCGGGCAAGCCCAAGTACTACGGTCGCTTCAACCAGGGCGTCGTGACCATCAACCTCGTGGATGTGGCGCTCTCCGCCAACCACGACATGGACAAGTTCTGGGAGATCTTCGACGAGCGCCTGGAGCTTTGCCACCGCGCGCTTCGCTGCCGCCACGAGCGTCTGCTCGGCACCACCTCCGACGCCGCCCCGATCCTCTGGCAGTACGGCGCCCTCGCGCGCCTCAAGAAGGGCGAGAAGATCGACAAGCTGCTCTACGGCGGCTACTCCACGATCTCCCTCGGTTACGCGGGTCTCTACGAGTGCGTCAAGGCCATGACCGGCCACAGCCACACCGACGAGGAGGCCACGCCGTTCGCGCTCGCCGTCATGCAGCGCATGAACGACAAGTGCGCCGAGTGGAAGGCCGCGGAGAACATCGACTACTCGCTCTACGGAACGCCGCTCGAGTCCACCACCTATAAGTTCGCCAAGTGCCTCCAGCGTCGCTTTGGCATCATCCCGGGCATCACGGACAAGGGCTACATCACCAACAGCTACCACGTCCACGTGACCGAGGAGATTGACGCTTTCACCAAGCTGCGCTTTGAGTCCGAGTTCCAGCGCCTCTCTCCTGGCGGCGCCATCTCCTACGTGGAGGTCCCGGACATGCAGGACAACCTCGAGGCCGTCATCTCCGTCATGCAGTACATCTACGACCACATCATGTACGCCGAGCTCAACACCAAGAGCGACTACTGCCAGGTGTGCGGCTACGACGGAGAGATTCAGATCGTGGAGGACGACGGCAAGCTCGTGTGGGAGTGCCCGCACTGCCACAACCGTGACCAGTCCAAGATGAACGTCGCTCGTCGCACCTGCGGCTACATCGGTACCCAGTTCTGGAACCAGGGCCGCACCGAGGAGATCAAGGACCGCGTGCTGCACCTGTAGGGGCTTCGACACGGACCCCAGGCGATGAGGTCCGGCGCTCAGACAGCTTTGCTACGCAAGGAACTCGTGGCGGACCTCATCGCCTGGGGTCCGCCACGAGTCGTCTCGGGACGAGGTTTTTCTCGACAAGGGAAACGGAATGAACTACGCGAACATCAAGTACTGCGACATTGCAAACGGACCGGGCGTGCGCACCACGCTCTTCGTCTCCGGATGCCGCCTGCACTGCCCCAACTGCTTCAACGAGGAGGCGTGGGACTTCAGCGCCGGCGAGCCGTTCACGGACGCGGTGGCGGCCCAGATCATGGACTCGATGGACGTGCCCTATGTGACCGGCCTCACCATCCTCGGTGGCGAGCCGATGGAGCCCGAGAACCAGCGGGGGCTTGTCGGCTTTCTCGAGGCGGTGCGCGAGCGCTTTGGGGATACCAAGTCCATCTGGCTCTTCTCGGGCCACACGTGGGACCAGCTGGCGCCCGGTGGCGCCTGGAACCTCGGCGACGTCACGGACCGGCTGCTCGATACGCTCGACGTGCTCGTGGACGGACCCTTCGTGCAGGACCTCCACGACATCACGCTGCGCTTCCGCGGCTCCTCCAACCAGCGCCTCATCGACGTGCGGGCCACGCTCGAGGCCCCGGGTGACGACATCATCTGGTGGGAGGACGAGCCCATCTTTTCGACGCACACCATGGAGTGACGGCGCCCCCGAATCCGACGCCTCCGCCCGACCGTTCGCGGGCCAAACGAGACCGCGTGCGAACTCGTTGTAGCGCCACCGCACAGGCGTGACGCGCCTGAGCTTGGCGCGCAGCGTGGTGCACGCCAAGGGGCAGCCTCCTGAACGCGCCGCCTGATAACCTCCTTCGCACGGCGACCGAAGGAGGGAACATGAGGACCATCGGAGAGGTCTTTGAGAACGCGAGCGCACCCTACTCGCACATGAGCGACGCGGATGCCCGTCTCTTCTACTCGACCATGAACGCACTGCTCGTCTACACGAATGAGCGGCTACACGTGGTGGCGCCCCAGCGCCTGAGGGAGCGTCCCGAGAACCCCGACATGCTCTACGAGAACGGCGCCCAGGTGGCAGAGGCGCTCTGGCGCCATCGCGCGCTGATCGAGGACTTCGTGCGCGACAACCCCCTCGGCCTCTCGAGGCGCCAGCTCGAGACCGCACGCCCGTGGCGGGGCGCGCTGCGCGACATGTTCACCGTCGTCGACGCAAACGAGGATCGCGCGATCTACATGAACCAGGATCGCCTCTTCGTGGTCGGCGCGATGCAGGACCCCGCCGACTCGCACGTGCACCACATCCCCTCGCTCATGCTCCTCACCCTGCTGCCGTTCAAGGGGGGCATCGTGACGGACGGCAAGACGCTGCATCTCTCGCCCCAGCCCGCGTCATGGGCCTTGCCGCTCATCACCGAGCAGATCGCGGGGCTCGCCGCGCAGCGGCTCATAGCCTCCTCCCGTCAGCTTGCAAACTACACGCAGGGCATCCCGGACGATGAGAATCGCGTCACCGAGCGCTTCCAACGCATCATCGACCGAGGGTTCGCGAGCGGCGAGCTTGTCTAGGTCCCCTAGAACGCGTGCTCTCGAAGGCGTCCAAAGGCCTCCTGTACGCGAGAGAGTGGCAGGGCGAGGTTCATGCGGATGTGGCACGGCCCGTTGAAGGCGCGGCCGTCCTGCCAGTACACGCCCGCGCGCCAGCCCGCGCGCAGGAGGTCGTCAATCGTCCTCCCGCTCTCCTCGCACCATGCCGAGCAGTCCAGGAAGAGCATGTAGGTACCTTCCGGACGAAAGACGCTCACACCGTCGAGGCTCTTCTCGATGAAGTCGCACGCCCAGTCGACGTTGCCGGCAATGACCTGGTTGAGCTCGTCGGCCCAAGCGCGACCCTCGGTGCTGTAGGCGCCGATGAGTGCGTGCTGGGAGAGCACGTTCATGCTGTTGTAGTGAGTCTTCGCCCCCTTGGACGTAACGCGGTCGCGCAGGTAGTCGTCATAGATGACGTGATAGCTGCCGATGAGGCCAGCGAGGTTGAAGGTCTTGCTCGGCGCATAGAGGGCAACGGTGCGTCGGCGCGCGTCATCGGAAATGCTCTGTGTGGGAACATGCATGAGGCCGGGCCGCACGATGTCTGACCAGATCTCGTCGGAGATGACGACGCAGTCGTACTTCTCGAAGAGGGCCATCGCCCGCTCGATCTCCCAGCGCTGCCACACACGCCCGCAGGGGTTGTGCGGCGAGCAGAAGATCGCAACGTGTATGTGGTCCTCGGCGAGCCGACGCTCCATATCCTCGTAATCCATGCGCCAGACGCCCCGCTCGTCGCGCACGAGCGGCGAGTGGACGATGCGAAAGCCGTTGTCCTCGAGGCTGTGCGTAAAGCCAATGTAGGTGGGGCTGTGCACGAGAACGGGGTCTCCGGGCGCAGCAAATGCGCCCACCGTGGAGACAACGCCCCCGAGCACGCCGTTCTCGTAACCAATATGGCGCGCCTCGAGGTCGGACACCCCCTTGCGGTCACGATGCCAATTGATGATTGCCTGATAGTAGTCATCGCTCGGTGAGAAGTACCCAAAGGTCGGATGCTCGAGGCGCTCCTGGATGGCCCTCGTGATCGACGGCGCCACGGGAAAGCTCATGTCCGCCACCCACATGGGGATGGGATCGAAACCCGCGTCCGGTGCCGGATAACCGGAACCCGGCGCGCCAATGGCATCGAGTGCGAGCGCGTCATGGCCGGCACGGTCGAGGATCGAGGTGAAGTCGTAGGTCATGGGCGTCCCTCCAACGTACGGCCGCGAGCGAAGGGGCTCGGCAACCGGCTGTCACTGCAAAACTGCCGTTCGTGCAGTATTTTGCTCTTCCGTAGATCAAAACGGCTGCTCGTGTAGTGCCTTTTTCGCCCAAAAGCGTGCCCTGGTTTAATTCCTTATAATCTTTCCTGCGGAAACGCTTTCACGAGTTGACCCGAGCCGCAAATTGCATTGAAAAGACGCCGCACGAGCGGCCGTTTTGCTTCAGCATGCGACAAAATAATGCACGAGCGACCGTTTTGCACAGTCGCCCCATGGGATGCAGAGAGGGGAAGGGGCTTGCCATGCGCGTCGAACACGTTGCGCTCTACGTCAACGACCTCGAGGGGGCGCGAGACTTCTTCGTCCGCTACTTTGGCGCCACGTCCAACGAGGGCTATCACAACCCCCGCACGAGCTTCCGCTCGTACTTCCTGACCTTCGACGACGGCGCTCGTCTCGAGGTCATGACCAAGCCCGACATGACCGACGCCGAGAAGGGACTCGCGCGGACCGGCTGGGCGCATCTCGCCTTCTCCGTCGGCTCCGCCGAGGAGGTCGACCGACTCACCGCCGAGCTTGCCTCAGCGGGCTACGAGGTCGTGAGCGGTCCGCGCACAACCGGCGACGGCTACTACGAGAGCTGCATCCTCGCCCTCGAACACAACCAGATCGAAATCACCGTCTAGCCAAAAATCGGTCACGTCGGCAGACGTGCCGCTGCGAGAGGCCCCTGCCCCCGGGCGCAGTTTTTTCGAAGCAAACTGTTTGAGCACGGGGACAGGGGCCTCTCGCCTCCCAGCGCCCCGCCTAGCCCAGGGCCTCCACGATCTTGTCGCCCATCGCAGCAGTGCCGAGAATCTTGTTCTCCGGAGTGCTCTCGTCGGCGATGTCCACGGTGCGCCAGCCCTCGTCCAGCACGCGCGTGACCGCGGCGGCCAGCTCGTCGGCGGCGTCGTCCATGCCAAAGCTGTAGCGCAGCATGAGCTCCACCGAGAGGATCTGTGCGATCGGGTTGGCGATGCCCTGACCGGCGATATCCGGCGCGGAGCCGTGACTCGGCTCGTAGAGGGCCGTGCCGTCTCCCAGGCTCGCGGAGGCGAGCATGCCGAGCGAGCCCGTGAGCATGGAGGCCTCGTCGGAGAGGATGTCGCCGAAGGTGTTCTCGGTCACGAGCACGTCGAACTGCGCCGGGTTGGCAATGAGCTGCATCGCGGCGTTGTCCACGTACATGTCCTCGAGCGTGACGTCGGGGTACTCGGCGGCGATGTTGTGCGCGACCTCGCGCCACATGCGGGAGGTGTCGAGCACGTTGGCCTTGTCCACTGAGTGCACCACGCCCCGGCGGCGGCGCGCCGCGTCAAAGGCCCAGCGCACCACGCGGTCGACCTCGTACTCGGAGTACTCGAGGATGTCGCGCGCATACTCGCCGCGCGTGCCGCCCACGCCGGCGCCCTCGACGCCCATCGTGCGCTCGTGCCCGCCAAAGTAGAGACCGCCTGTGAGCTCGCGAACGATGAGCAGGTCAACGCCCGTGAGCACCTCGCGCTTGAGCGTGGAGGCGTCAATCAGCGCATCGAACATGCGAACCGGGCGCAGGTTGAGGTAGAGGCCCAGCTCCTTGCGGATGGCGAGAAGCCCCTGCTCGGGGCGGACGGCGCCCACGCGCGTGTCGGTCCATTTGGGGCCGCCCACCGCGGCGAGAAGGACGGCGTCGGACGCCTTTGCCGACTCGAGCGTCTCGGGCGGAAGTGCGGAGATGGGGCCGCCCGCGGCCTCGGTGGCGTCGATCGCCGCGCCGCCGATCAGATGGTCCTCGCAGATAAACTCAACGTCGTGCTTCTTGCCCAGCGCCGCGAGGACCTTCTTACCCTCGGCGATGATCTCGGGGCCGATGCCGTCACCCGGAAGGGTGCAGACGCGATAGGTCGCAGACGCCATGGCTAGTTACCGCCCTTCTCGGCCATGACGCGCTTGGTGCGCGCGACCAGGCCTCCGTCGTTGATGATCTCCTGGATGAACGGCGGGAACGGCTGCGCGTGGAAGACGGCGCCCGTGGTCTCGTCCGTGATGGTGCCGGTGTCCGCGTCCACGGAGACGACGTCACCGTCGGAGATGGCGTCAACGGCCTCGGGGCACTCGAGGATGGGCAGGCCCATGTTGATCGAGTTGCGGTAGAAGATGCGCGCGAAGCTCTTGGCGATCACGCAGGAGACGCCGGCGGCCTTGATGGCCACGGGGGCGTGCTCGCGGCTGGAGCCGCAGCCGAAGTTCTCGTCGGCGACCACGATGTCGCCGGACTGCACGCGGCTCACGAACGTGGGGTCGAGGTCCTCGAGGCAGTGCTTGGCAAGCTCGGCCGGGTCTGACGTGTTGAGGTAGCGCGCCGGAATGATGACGTCGGTGTCGATGTCGCGCCCGTAGCGGAAGACGGTTCCCTTGAACTGCATCGTTGTCCTTTCTGGTCGCTCTCGGTGCCGCCGGGGCCATCTCCGTGCTCAAACAGTTGCTTCGCAAAGCTGCGCACGGGGATGGCCCCGGCGGCTCGTGGTCGAGAAGAACGTGCTGTTAGGAGGGAACCGTCTGACGCGGCTCGCGCCATGCGGACCCCACCTCACTTTCGTTGGCGCCATTCTAGCGTCGGGACCGAGGAGCTCTTACAGAAAGGAGGACGGGTTCTTCGAGCATTAACGGAACTGCTCTCAGAACCCGTCCGAAGGGTCAGGCTATGTCAGCGGCGCATGCCTACGCGAAGGGGTTCTCCGTGGGGTACGGGAGGCTCTTGGGCTGGTTGTAGGCGATGTCCTCGACGCCGAGGAAGCGCAGGGCGTCGAAGAGGGCGCGGCCGCAGTGGTTGAAGGCCACCGCGCCGTGGTGCGGGTAGCGCTTCTGAATCAGGACGTGGCGGTAGAAGCGGCCCATCTCCGGGATCGCGAAGACACCGCGGCCGCCGAAGGAGCAGGTCGTGACCGGCAGGACCTCGCCCTCGGCGACGTAGCTGCGCAGGGCGCCGTCGGAGTCGCACTGCAGGCGGTAGAACGTGATCTCGCTCGGGGCGATGTCGGCCTCGAGGGTGCCGCGGGTGAAGTCGGGCTCGGAGCCCTCGGGCTCGAGGAGTCGGTGCTGGATGAGCTGGAACTTGACCGCGCGGTCGGCGCAGAGCTTGCAGCTCGGGGTGTTGCCGCAGTGGAAGCCCATGAAGGTGTCGGTGAGCTGCCAGTCGTGCTCGAACTTGCCGGCGATCTGCTCCTGGTAGAGGGAGGCGGGCACGGAGTTATTGATGTCGAGCAGGGTCACGGTGTCATCGGAGGCGCACATGCCGATGTACTCGGAGAGGGCGCCGTAGACGTCGACCTCGCAGGCCACGGGGATGCCGCGGGTGGCGAGGCGGGAGTTCACGAAGCACGGCTCGAAGCCGAACTCCTCTGGGAAGGCCGGCCAGCACTTGTCGGCGAAGGCCACGTACTTGCGGGCGCCCTTGTGCTGCTCGGCCCAGTCGAGCAGGGTGAGCTCGAACTGCGCCATGCGCTCGAGGAGGTCGGGGTAGTAGTTGCCCTCGCCCATCTCGGCCGCCATGTCGGCGCAGACGTCGGCGATGCGAGGGTCATTGGCGTGGGCCTTGTAGGCGACGAGCAGGTCGAGCTCAGAGTTCTCCTCGATCTCGACGCCGATCTGGTAGAGGCCCTTGATCGGGGCGTTGCAGGCAAAGAAGTCCTGCGGGCGCGGGCCGAAGGTGATGATCTTGAGGTTGCGCACGCCGATGACCACGCGGGCCACGGGCACAAAGTCCTGAATCATCTGGGCGACCTCGGCGGCGGTGCCGACCGGGTAGGCGGGGATGTGGGCGGCGAGGTGACGCATGCCCAGGTTGTAGCTGCAGTTGAGCATGCCACAGTAGGCGTCGCCACGACCGTTCACAAGATCTCCGTCGCCCTCGGCGGCAGCCACGCACATCGCGGGGCCGTCGAACTTCTGGACGAGCAGGGTCTCCGGGGTCTCGGGACCGAAGTTGCCGAGGAACACGACGAGCGCGTTGGCGCCAGCAGCGACGGCCTCAGCGAGGGCCGGCTCGACGTCGGCCTCGTACTCGACGGTCTTCTTCACCTCGACGGCGTCGATGCCGAGCTTGGCCGCCTCGGCGGCCACGGCGGCGCGACGACGCTCGGAGAGCTCGATCGGGAAGCAGTCGCGCGAGACGGCGACGATGCCGAGCTTCACGTCAGGGATGTTGGGTGACTTGATGGCCATGCTGTTACTCCTCTCCAGAGGGTCCCGATGGGGCGCGGAACCCACCCATTATGCTCACTGTCTAGAGTCGTTTTAATAAACGTTTAGTACCGACAGAAATCTGCGAACGGTCGCATTTCTTGCGTTATCGGCGCGCACGGAGAACCCCTAGGAAGGCCTTTGTTTACAAACGTTTATATACTGAGGTGTTGACCTGCGAGAACGAAGGAGAGGTCCTACCTACCGGCAATCTCCGAGAAGCTCTCCCTCAACGCTGGGTACATCCCCCGCCACACGCGATAGCGGTCATCGTAAGCAGCCGCGAGGTCGCAGCTGGGGACGATGCGCTCCCGCTCTGCCACAATCGCGTCCGAGCAGGCGGCCACGTTGTCGTAGACGCCGGCAGCCACCGCAGCGAGCATGGCACCGCCGTAACCTGGCCCTTGCTCGGTCGCAGGCAGAACGAGCTCGATGCCCAGAATGTCCGCGAGCATCTGCAGCCACGTCACACTTCTCGCCCCGCCGCCGCAGACCGTCGAGGAGGAAACGCTCGCACCCAAAGAGCGGGCGATCTCCACCGAGTCCCGCACGGCGAACGCAACGCCCTCAAGCACCGCACGCGTCAGATCAGCCCGCGTGGTCGACATGCTCATGCCCACGAGGGCGCCGCGCGCGGTGACGTCGTTGTGCGGTGTGCGCTCCCCCATGAGGTACGGCAGGAAGTACGGGAGCGAGGGGTCGGCGGAGCGCACGTCGATGTCGGCCTGCTCGGCCGCCATGTCGTCCGCGCCCAGCACGTCGTTCACCCACCAGGCGTTGCAGCTCGCCGCCGAGAGGATGCAACCCATGAGGTGCCAGGCGCCGTCGGCGTGGCAGAAGGAGTGGATGCGGTCGCCCACGCCGGCGGCGAAGCCCGCTGTGGGGATGAAGACGGTACCCGACGTGCCGAGGCTGATGTTCATCGTGCCCGCGCCCACGGCGCCCGTGCCCACGGCGGCCGCGGCGTTGTCGCCCGCGCCGGCAGCTACGACCACGCCAGTGGGCAGCCCCAGCTCGGCGGCGACCTCGGGCAGCAGCGTGCCGATAGGCTCGTAGCTCTCGTGGACCTCGGGCATCTGCGCGGCCGTGAGCCCGCAGAGCGCGAGCATCTCCTCGCTCCACGTACGGCGCGCCACGTCGAAGAGCAGTGTACCCGAGGCGTCCGACACGTCGGTCGCATAGACACCTGTGAGCAGGTGGTTCAGGTAGTCCTTGGGAAGCATGACGTGCGCGATGCGCGAGAAGAGCTCGGGCTCCTCGTCGCGCATCCACAGAACCTTGGGTGCCGTGAAGCCGGCATAGGCAATGTTGCCGGTGAGCTCGAGCAGCCGAGAAGTGCCAACGGTTTCGTTGAGGTAGCGCACCTGCTCGACCGTGCGGCCGTCGTTCCAGAGAATCGCGGGGCGAATCACCTGGTCCTTCTCGTCCAGGGCAACGAGACCATGCATCTGGCCGCCGCAACCGATGCCAGCGACCAGGGCGGCGTCAAACCCGGAGAGCAGCTCCGGCACGCCCTCGCGCACCGCGCGCCACCAGTCCTCGGGGTTCTGCTGGCTCCAGCCGGGGTGCGGGTACTCAACGTCATAGGACCTGCTCGTGATGTTGAGGATTTCGCCTCGCTCGTCCATGAGCAGGAACTTGCAGGCTGACGTCCCCAGATCAACGCCAATGAAGTACATGGCCCCTCCCCACACCGAGGTTCTTCTCGTCCCCATTATGCGCCCTCTCGGTACGAGTCGCACGCCGGCGACGAGCCGCCGTCGCGGGCCACGAGGCAGGGCGACCGCCTGACAAGCAAGAGGGAGCCCCCGCCCCTCTCGCCAGCGAGTTTTTGCGCAGCAAACTGTCTGAGCTGGAGAGAGGGGCGGGGGCTCCCGGACGTGCCTTACAGGTCCGACGGCAGCGCGATGTGGCCCGCGACGGCCGACGCGGCCGCGACGGCGGGACTCGCCAGGTAGACCTCGGAGGTGGGGTCGCCCATGCGGCCGACGAAGTTGCGATTGGTGGTGGAGACGCACTTCTCGCCCGCCGCGAGGATGCCCATGTAGCCGCCCAGGCACGGGCCGCAGGTGGGCGTGGAGACCACGCAGTGCGCGTTGATGAAGATGTCCATAAGGCCCTCATGGACGCACTCGAGCCAGACGCCCTGGGTCGCGGGGATGACGATGCAGCGGACGCCATCGGCGACGGTGCGGCCGCAGAGCACCTCGGCAGCGGCGCGCATGTCCTCGATGCGGCCGTTGGTGCAGGAGCCGATGACGACCTGGTCGATCTCAATGTGGCGGCTCTCGGCGACCGGATGGGTATTGCTCGGCAGGTGCGGCCAGGAGACCGTGGGCACGATGTCGGCAGCGTCGATGTGGATGACCTGCTTGTACTGGGCATCCTCATCCGGGTGGTACTCGACGAAGGCGCGCTGGGTGCGACGGCTCACGTACTCGCGGCACTTGTCGTCGACCTCGAAGAGACCGGCCTTGCCGCCCGCCTCGATGGCCATGTTGGCAATGGTGAGGCGGCCCTCCACGGAGAGCGCCTCGATCGTGGAGCCCGCGAACTCCATGGCACAGTAGAGCGCACCGTCCACGCCGATCTTGCCGATGACGTAGAGGATGACGTCCTTGGCCGAGGCGCCCTCGGGGAGCTCACCGTCAATGACGATGCGGATGGTCTCGGGCACCTTGAACCAGGCACGGCCGGTGGCCATGCCCACGCCGGCGTCCGTGGAGCCAACGCCGGTGGAGAAGGCGCCGATGCCACCATAGGTGCAGGTGTGAGAGTCCGCGCCGATCATGAGGTCGCCGGGGACCACGACGCCGCGCTCGGGGAGCAGCGCATGCTCGATGCCCATGCAGCCCTGCTCGTAGTAGTGCGTGATTTCGTACTCGTGGGCAAAGTCGCGCGTGACCTTGGTCTGCTCGGCGCTCTTGATGTCCTTGTTGGGGGCATAGTGATCCGGCACGAGGCAGATCTTGTCCTTGTCAAAGACGCCGGCGCCAATCTCGCGCACGGTCTTGATCGCGATGGGAGCCGTGATGTCGTTGGCGAGCACGAGGTCGAGGTCGCACTCGACGAGCTGGCCGGGGACGACCTCCTCGAGGCCCGCGTGGGCAGCGAGGATCTTCTCGGCCATGGTCATGGGACGAGCCATTTACTTACCCTCCTTGGAGCGCGCGGTCTGGATCATGCGGTTGATGGCGTTCACGTAGGCCTTGGCACTGGAGACGATGATGTCGTTGTCCGCGCCTCGGCCGGTGTAGATCTTGCCGTCCTCGGCCTGGATGCGCGCCGTGACCTCGCCGATGGCGTCGATGCCGCGGGTGATGGCCTTGACGGAGAACTCCGCGAGGTCGCCATGGACCGCCACGACCTTGTCGATGGCCTTGTAGGCGGCGTCGACGGGGCCGGAACCGGTGGCGGCGACCACGTGCTTGACGCCCAGCTCGTCGGTAATCGTGGCCGTGGCCGTGGGGATCAGCGGGTCACCGCAGGAGACCTGCAGCGCCTCGAGCGTGTAGACGGCCGCGACGTCGCGCTGGCGCTCCTGGACCATGGACTCCAGGTCCTCGTCGTAGACCTCCTTCTTCTGGTCCGCGATCTCGAGGAAACGCTGGTAGACCTCGTCGAACTCGGCGTCCTCGAAGGTGTAGCCCAGCTCGGCCAGGCGGTGGCGCAGCGCGGCGTGACCGGAGCGGGCCGAGAGGATGATCTCGGAGCCGGCAGCACCCACGTCGGCGGGGTCGATGATCTCGTAGGTATCGCGGGCCTTCAGGACGCCGTCCTGGTGGATGCCCGAGGAGTGCGCGAAGGCGTTGGCGCCCACGATGGCCTTGTTGGCCTGGACGTTCATGCCCGTGATGCGAGAGACCAGATGGCTCGCGCGGGTGAGCTCGGTGGTCACGATGTCGGTGTGGGCGTCCAGCTCCTCGCCGTGCATCTTGATGGCCATGACGACCTCCTCGAGCGCGGTGTTGCCGGCGCGCTCGCCCAGGCCGTTGATCGTGCACTCGATCTGGCGGGCGCCGTTCTTGACGCCCTGGAGGGCGAGCGCCGTGGCCATGCCAAGATCGTTGTGGGTGTGCACGGAGATGATGACGTCCTCGATGCCGATGACGTTGTCAGCGAGGCCCTTGATGCGTTTGCCAAAGTCCTCGGGCAGCTGGTAGCCCGTGGTGTCCGGGATGTTCACGACGGTGGCGCCGGCCTTGACGACGGCCTGGATCACGCGCTCGAGGAAGGCCTGGTCGGCGCGGCCGGCGTCCTCGGCGTAGAACTCGACGTCCTCGACGTACTTCTTGGCGTACTCCACGCAGTGGATGGCGCGCTCGACGCACTCGTCCTCGGTGATGCGCAGCTTGTCGCGCAGGTGGCTCGGTGAGACGCCGATGCCGGTGTGGATGCGCGGGCGCTTGGCAGTCTTGAGCGCCTCGGCCGCGCGGTCGATGTCCTTCTCGACGGCTCGCGTGAGTCCGCAGACCACGCAGTCGTCGCCGGCAATACGACCGATCTCCTGCACAGAGCGGAAGTCGCCCGGCGAGGAGATGGGGAAGCCCGCCTCGATCACGTCTACGCCCATGCGGATGAGCTGCTGAGCAATGACGAGCTTCTCCTCGGTGTTCATGGATGCGCCGGGGCTCTGCTCGCCGTCGCGCAGGGTAGTGTCAAAGATGTGAATCTTCCTGGTCATGTGGGTGCCTTTCTCGTTGGCCTTCACGGGGGTCTGCGTGCTCAGAAAAAACGCCTCGTCCGCTGGGGACAAGGCTCATGCGCGCGCCAGGTGAGCGGAGCCCTAGCGCGCGCCGGGTAGCGAGAGCAGGTTGAGGGCAAGAAGGGCGAGATCATGCCGAGAAACCAAAGCGTCAGCTGCAGCGCGGCGATCCATGCCCTACCTCCTCGTGGTCAGGCGCGCCCCCGTCGGGCGCGATAGCGATAGAGGGAGTTTCCCACAGTTGAAGTCCCGCAGGAAAAAAGGTTTTGCAGCTGAAACAAACGGCGCGGCAGAAGGTCGGGCAACCCACGCGGGCGGCCCCTTACGGAGGTTTGGGTTCACCGTCTCGCCCGCAGAGCTATCACCCTCCGCAAAACCGCATGTAACTCATTCAAGTTTTCATATCTTGCGCCCGAATCGCCGCTTTATGAACCCAAACCAGTTTTTGGTTTGGGTTCACGCGCGGCCTACGTCGCAGGAGCAACTTTGAAGAACTGCAGGTAGAAAGCGTGCGCTGATTTGGGTCTTTCGGCGGACCCCCGATTCGTGAACCCAAACCTCAAAATGGGGGCGAGGGGGCGGGTACAATGAGCGGGAAGTGCCGGAGAGGGAGTGTCATGTACCGCCTCATTGCCTGCGATCTTGACGAGACGCTGCTCGACGACAACGGTGACGTGCCGCCGCGCGTCCGCGACGCCGTGGCCGCCGCGCGCGAGCGCGGCGCGCGCTTCGTGCTTGCCACGGGACGGCCGTACGTCTCGACGCATCGCACCCTGGACCAGCTTGGGCTCCTTGGTACCAGGGACGAGTACGTCATCTCCTTCAACGGGGGGGTCATCACGGAGAACGTCGACGAGCGCCCGCTCACGTCCTGCGAGCTCGACCCGGGCGTCGCCGAGACGCTGTACGAACGTGGCGTCGCGCGGGGGCTGTGCATGCACGTCTACACCCTCGACACGGTCTACGTCTACAACTACCTCCCCGAGGAGCGTGCCTACATCGAGGGAAGGATGCGCATCGTCGAGACGGGCAGGTCCACGCTCTCCTTCCTTCGCGACAAGGGGGAGCCGGTCGTCAAGCTTCTCTACATGAGTCTCGACTCCGCGCTCCTGCGCTCACTCGAGCAGGAGCTCGCCGCCGCGGGAATCACGCGCGGCCTTGACGTCTGCTACTCCTCCAACCGCTACCTCGAGTTCAACGCCCCCGGCGTGAACAAGGGCGCCGGCCTGCTCGAGCTGGCCCGCCGTCTCGGGATACCCCAGGGCGAGACGATGGCCATCGGCGACAACTCCAACGACGTCCCGATGATCGAGGCGGCCGGGCTCGGGGTGGCCGTGGCCAACGCGACCGACGAGGCGAGGGCCTCCGCCGACTACGTGTGCCGCGCCGACAACCGCGGCGGCGCCGTGGCCGAGGCGCTCGAGCGCTTTGTCCTCGTGAAGTAGGGCAGCTTAACACCTCTGTATTGCAATATATAAATTGATCAACTTTTGTATCCTTGACATCGCAGGTAGCTGAAAGTTATGAAACAATACCTCTATGCAATTCAGTATTGGCCCATGTTCATAAAGTATTACGTTTCGTGAGAACGGAACAAGATGAGGCTCTCGACTGACATCGTGTTCGTCTCCCTTGGAGGCATTCCCATGGTGGGAAATCCCGCAACCGGCGGAATCATCGGCCTCACGGAGGAGGGGGCGACGCTCTGCCGGCGGCTCGCGCGGGAGGACGTCCCTCCCGACTCGGTCCCCCAGGGCTGCCACGAGCTCGTCGAGCACCTGCGAGCGGGCGGCTACCTCGAGGGAGCGTCCGCACCGCAGGCCCGCCTCGAGTCCGCCTATCTGCACGTCACCCAGCGGTGCAACCTCTCGTGCCGCTTCTGTTACTCCGAGGACGACGGGCGAAACCGCCTGCCCGACCCGACCCCCGGCGAGCTATTCCGCGCCATCGACCTGCTCGCCTCGCTCGGGTGCGAGCGGCTCGTCGTCTCGGGCGGCGAGCCGTTCCTGCGCGACGACCTCGCTGATATCGCCAAGCAAGCTCGAGCGTCCGGCATCTCCAACATCATCGTGCTCACCAACGGCCTTCTGGTGGACGAGAAGAGCGTCCACCCGCTCGCGGGAGCCGTCTCATGTGTGGCCGTCGCCTTTGACGGAACCTCGGCGCAGTCGGCGGCGCACCTTCGACGAGCGCAGAACTACGACCGGCTCGTCGCAGCAGTGAGGGCAATCGGGGACGCTGGCATCGAGCCGCGCATCCTGCCGACCCTGCACGCCAAGAACCTCTCCGACATGGCCCGCTACCAGGAGCTCGCGAGCGAGCTTAAGGCGACGCTCAGCTACAGCCTGCTCACAGCCGCTGCCTGCGACCTCGGGGCGTTTGCCCTGGACGACCAGCAGCTTCGCACCCTCGGAGCGAGCGCCGCCGAGAGCGGCACGGGCGTTGACGACTCCCTCGGCGGCCGCGCCGTCCGCATGTGCGCCCGCCGCACGTGCGGGGCGGGAGTTCGCGCCCTCAGCGTCGGCGCGGACGGGACGGTCTACCCCTGCCAGATGCTGCACGACCGTCGCCTCGCCATGGGAAACGCGTTTACCGACGACCCTGCGACGATCGCGGGGTCCGCGGCCGCGAGAACCTTCCGCGCGCTGCGCGTCGACTCCTTCGAGGGGTGCTCGTCGTGCGAGGTCCGGCACCTCTGCGGGGGCGGCTGCCGCGCGAGGTCGTTCCTCTCGACGGGCAGCCTCACGCGGCGGGACCCGTACTGCGAGCTCTCGCGCGCGTACTGCGAGCGCCTCGGAGAGCGGCTTGCCCGACAGGTCAGTGCGAAAGGAGGTGACGGTCATGCTGTTTGAGATCACGGATAGCCGTGCGGCTTGCATAGAGATCGGCCCGATCATCATTGGAGTCTAGGAGGACACGATGCCCGAAGAGGTCATGCGCAGACTGCTCCGCGCCCAGAGCGCGTCTCGCATAGGAGCCATATGCATGTACGTCATAGCGGCGACGCTGGGCGCCATCGCCCTGACGAGCCTTTTCACCTTTATGGGGCAGGGAGAGGTCCCGTTCGCGCCGATCGCCCGACTGACCCTCTCCGCCGTGACGACGATCTGCCTCGCGGAGTTCCTGCGCAACTTCAGGCAGGGGGCGTCGCCCCTTGGGAGCGGCCAGGCGACGCGCGTTGCCGTTGCGGGGCTGCTCCTGCTCTCGTACGCGCTCCTCGACCTCTTTGGCCCGGCGACGAGCTATCACCTCGACGTCTCGGGCGGGACGATGCCCGTCGCCATCACCTCCCAGCCCGGCTTCAACCCGATGATGCTCAGCCTCGCGGGCTTCCTCCTGTGCCTGGCGCTGGTCGTCTGCTACGGGGACGCCCTCAAGGAAGACTTGGACGGCATCGCGTAAAATGTGGGCAAGCTGCCTACGAGAGAGGTGATGAGGTGCCCATCGTCATGCGTCTCGACCGCGTCATGGCCGAAAGAAAGATTTCTTCTCTGGAGCTCGCAAAGCGCGTGGGCACCTCGACGGTCAACCTCTCCAACATCAAGAACGGCCACATCCGCGGCATGCGCTTCTCCACGCTGGAGGCCCTCTGCCAGGTCCTGCGCTGCAAGCCCGGCGACATCATCGACTACGTGACCCCCGAGGAGCTCGCCGACGAGCGGGCCCTCGGGGAGCTCTTGGAGTAGCCCGCCCCGCTGCCCTACTCCCAGGCGGCGCGGCCCATCGTGCGGAAGCGCTCGATCATCTCGCCCGTCATGGACGCGCGGTCACCGGTGCGCTCCAGGGGAATCTCGTCGCGCCGGAACCAGCGCGCCTCCTTGAGCTCGGAGCGATCGACGGTGATGGTCGGGTCCCCGTCGACCTCGCACCAGAAGCCGGCCATGAGGGTGTCCGTGAAGCTCCAGGGCTGGCTCTTGTAGAAGCGCAGGTTCTTGACAGAGAGGCCGACCTCCTCCATGACCTCGCGGCGCACGGTGTCCTCGAGCGGCTCGCCGATCTCGGTGAAGCCGGCGACGAGCGCCCAGAGCGCGGTCGTTCGACCCGCATAGCGCGTGAGCACGATCGCGTCGTCGGCCGGGTCGTCGGCGAGACGGACCACGGCGCAGATGGCGCCGGGGCAGATCTTGGGATACACGATCCTGGCGCACTCCGGGCACACGATCTCGCGGCTCGAGGGCCCGAGCTCGGTCGGCGCGCCGCAGCGCCCGCAGAAGCGGTTGTCTCGATACCAACGGTCCAGCTGGGAGGCCGTCGCGGCGGCAAAGAGCAGGTGCTGGGGCTCGGCGTGGCGCAGCCAGTTCACGGACTCGTAGGCAAAGCCCGCCGGCGCCGCAACGCGGTCCTCGAGCGCGAGGAAGAAGCGCTCCTCCCCGAGCGAGAAGAGATAGGTGACGTCGGTGGGGACGCGCGGGTAGTCGGCGACGCGGGGCAGCTCGACCACCTCGCCGGAGTCCCCGGCATCAGCGTCGGCGCCGCCCACGTGGCACACGCGCGCGAGGCATCCTGCGGCGGTGAAGTGCAGCAGATAGTCCTTCTCGGCCGGCGTGTACGGCTCGAAGTGGTTGTCATAGCGATGCTCGTCGCCAAACTCCTGAATCATGCGCTCCCCTTTTCCGAACCGGCTCGGTTCCGGACACAGCATACCGCCGATGCGACAGGCGCTTCCCGATATTTGGCGACATGGCAGAGCGCGAGAAGAACGACCTGCGGTTCTTCTCGCCGTCTTCTTCAAATTGGGCAATATGGCAGGAGATTTTGCGCCAAGTCGCCTGATTCGAGGAACACGGGACGAGGCTACCGGCGCCTGCCCACGCCGAGCTCGCTCACGAGCACGGCGACGAAGATCGTGCCAAAGCCGAGCGCGATCCGCAGCGTCACGAGCTCGTTGTAGAAGACGACGCTCGCCACCACGGCAAAGACGCTCTCGAGCGAGAGCAAAAGCGACGCCTGGGCGGGCGGCACGTGCGCCTGGCCCAGGTTCTGGAAGACCATGCAGACGCACGAGGACAGAAGCACCAGGTACGCGAGGGAGAACCACGTTTCCGGCGAGGCAAAGACCTCGGGTGCGGGCGGAACCTCCAGGACGAGCGCCGTCCCGAGTGCGACCAGCGCACTGACCGCGAGCTGCACCACGGTGAGCGTCATGACGTCGTGCGCAGACGAGAAGCGCGCCACGAGCACGATGTGCACGGCAAAGAGCACAGCCGCCACAAGCGTCATCCAGTCGCCGCGACTCATGGCGAGCGAGAGGTCGTCGCCCAGCGCCACGAGCCCCACGCCCACGATGGCGAGAAGGGCGGCGAGCACGTTGCCCCCGTCGGGGCGTCGGCGCGTGACGACCCAGTTGATGAACGGCGTCATCACGCAGTACGTGGCCGTGAGGAAGGCGTTGCGACCCGGCGTGGTGTCGTCGAGACCGATGTTCTGCACCACGAACGCGGCACCCGACGCCAGGCCCAGGATTGCGCCCATGGCGAGATGGCTCACGTCGAGGTTGTCTCGTAGGGTGCGCCAGAAGAGCGCCCCCACGATGACGGCGGACGCGGCAAAGCGGATGCCCATGAGCCACGCAGGCGGGATGGCGTCCAGCGTGTCCTTCATGACGACGAAGGAGCCTCCCCAGATGGCGGCGCACGCCGCCAGGGAGAGCTTCCAGGCCCACATGGGGACCGTTTTGCGCCCTGCAGCCCCCGCTATGTTCTTCTCGGCACTCATGGAGCGGAATTATAGCGTCGCCACGCGCTTCTCGGCGCATGTTTTGCCGTAAACTAGACCCAGACTGGCAACACGGCCGGTCGCATGGCACCGACCTGAGTATCACGGAGAGGAGCATTACATGCAGTATTCCGCAGAAGTCGAGAATATGTGCCCGGTCGCCAAGGGCGCATATCACGGCCCCGCGCCCATCCCCGAGGAGGGCAAGTGGGTCCAGGCCAAGGAGATCAAGGACATCTCCGGCCTCACGCACGGTGTGGGCTGGTGCGCGCCCCAGCAGGGTGCCTGCAAGCTCACCCTTAACGTCAAGGAGGGCGTCATCGAGGAGTGCCTCGTCGAGACCCTCGGCTGCTCCGGCATGACCCACTCGGCGGCCATGGCCTCCGAGATCCTCCCGGGCAAGACCATCCTCGAGGCCCTGAACACCGACCTCGTCTGCGACGCCATCAACGTGGCCATGCGCGAGCTGTTCCTCCAGATCGTCTACGGCCGCTCCCAGACCGCCTTCTCCGAGGACGGCCTGCCCGTCGGCGCCTCCCTCGACGACCTCGGCAAGGGCCTGCGCACCCAGGTCGGCACCATGTTCGGCACCAAGGCCAAGGGCGCCCGCTACCTCGAGCTCGCCCAGGGCTACGTCACCCGCATGGCGCTCAACGAGAACAACGAGATCATCGCCTTCGAGTTCCTGAACCTCGGCAAGTTCACCGAGGCCCTCAAGGCCGGCAAGACCCCCGAGGACGCCATCGCCGGCGCCATGGGTCACTACGGCCAGTGGGAGAACGCCGCCAAGTACATCGATCCGCGCACGGACGAGGAGACCCACACGGTCGCCAACGTCTTCCCCGTTCACGAGTAGAAAGGGAGGGAAAACCAAATGGCAGTTTCGTTTGAGGGCTATGAGCGCCGCATCGACAAGATCAACAAGGTGCTCGCTGAGAACGGCATCTCCTCCCTCGAGGAGGCCGAGCAGATCTGCCTCGACAAGGGCGTGAACCCGCGCGAGATCGTCGAGGGCGTCCAGTCCATCGCGTTCGAGAACGCCAAGTGGGCCTACGTCTGCGGCTGCGCCATCGCCATCAAGAAGGGCGCCAAGAGCGCCTCTGAGGCCGCCGCCATGATCGGCGAGGGCCTCCAGGCCTTCTGCGTCCCCGGCTCCGTCGCCGAGGACCGCAAGGTCGGCAAGGGTCACGGCGACCTGGGCGCCATGCTCCTCGGTGACGACACCGAGTGCTTCGCGTTCCTGGCCGGCCACGAGTCCTTCGCCGCCGCCGAGGGCGCCATCGGCATCGCGCTCAACGCCAACAAGGCCCGCAAGAAGCCGCTGCGCGTCATCCTGAACGGCCTCGGCAAGGACGCCGCCCAGATCATCGCCCGCATCAACGGCTTCACCTACGTGAAGACCCAGTTCGACTACTTCACCGGCGAGCTCAACATCGTCGAGAAGATCCCGTACTCCGATGGCCCGCGCGCCGAGGTCAACTGCTACGGCGCCGACGACGTCCGCGAGGGCGTTGCCATCATGTGGCACGAGAACGTCGACATCTCCATCACCGGCAACTCCACCAACCCGACGCGCTTCCAGCACCCGGTTGCCGGCACCTACTTCAAGGAGCGCGTGCTCGCCGGCAAGAAGTACTTCTCCGTCGCCTCCGGCGGCGGCACCGGCCGCACCCTGCACCCGGACAACATGGCCGCCGGCCCCGCCTCCTACGGCATGACCGACACNNGACACCATGGGCCGCATGCACTCCAGCGCCCAGTTCGCCGGCTCCTCCTCGGTGCCCGCGCACGTCGACATGATGGGCCTCATCGGCATGGGCAACAACCCCATGGTCGGTGCGACCGTCGCCTGCGCCGTCGCCGTCAACGCCGCTCTGAACGAGTAGCGTTTCTCGCCAGCGTCTTGGCTGCGGGCCGTCACCTTTGGGTGGCGGCCCGTTTTCTCTGCGCCGCATACGGACAGACTGTCGCATTCTGCGTATCGCAGCGCGCTCTCGGCGCCCGCGGGCCGCAAAAAGCGACAGTTTGCCGAGAAGGACGCCTCACTGAGGAGCACTCGCGCATTGCGGCGATTTCGGCGAGCGGTCGGCAAGCCACTCAGCGGTTGTGGTAGAGTGCCCGCGGACTTGAATTCACCCACTCGTACGGGAGGATTGAAGACATGGACCTCACCGACCTTGATCTCGCTCGCGCCCTGCTCATCGCCGACAAGGACGCCACGCTCGTGGCAGTTCGCGACGATGAGATCATCACCTGCACCGAGCACGGCATCAAGCCGCTCCTGGCGTGGGTGCGCGATGGTCGCGACCTCACGGGCTTCTCGGTGGCGGACAAGGTCGTGGGCAAGGCGCCCGCCCTGCTCTACGCCGTGCTCGGCCCTGATGCCGTCTTCTCCCCCGTCATGTCCTGGACCGGCCGCGCCGTTCTTCTCGCCGCGGGCACAGCCACGAGCTACGATGCGCTCGTGCCGCACATCCAGAACCACGCTAGGGATGGGCAGTGCCCGATGGACGCCTCAGTCGAGGGCATCTGGGAGCCCTACGAGGCCGCTCACGTGCTCGCCGAGCGCGCCCGCAGGCTCTTCTCCTCGCCCCAGCTCGCCTAGACCCTGCCGACAAAAACGCCTATGCTGCACCCGACGCTTCCCATCTGAGACGGTTCTGTCGCGCGGTAGTGCGTCGCGCGTCGACCCGTCCCTTTTGTCAACGTCAGGAGCTTACATGTCTTTTCTCGCAAGCCTGCGAGCCCTCTCGCCCATGGCGCGGCGGCTCGTTGCCATGCGCTTCTTTGTCTACCTGGGCGTCCAGTGCTGCTACTTCATTGGCGTGGTGGGTACGCTCACCTATGCCATGGGCGGAGGCGTGGGGGAGAACGTGCTGGGCATCGGCATCCTCAACCTCTGCATGATTGCCGGCTCGTTTGTGGGTGGCCCCCTGCTCGACCGCATCGGCCCCAGGCGCTATTTCGTGTTCGTCGTTGCGGGTCTCGTGATCTCGGCACTTGCGTTCCAGGTGCTTGCCGCCACGTTCTGGGGCGTCATGGCCGGGGCGGCGCTGTTTGGAGTGGCCTGGGGCTTTGGCGACATGATCGCCAAGGCGTTCCCCTCCTATCTCACGAACGTCCCCGCCGAGCTCAAGAACATCAACTCCGTCATCTTCACGGTTTCCAACGTCGCCGTTGTCGCGGGGCCGGTGGCGGGCGGGGCGCTCGCTGCCGCGGTGTCAACGCGAGCGGTCTTTCTGCTGCTGGCGGGCTGTGCGCTGATCTCGCTCGTGCCGGCACTGGGCTTTCGCGCGCTCCGCGAGCCGCGGCGCAGCGAGCCGCGCGGCAAGGGGGCTGACGGCTCGGTCCTCTCGTCGGGCTTTGCCGCCGTCTCCTCGACGCCCGCGCTCGCGCTGCTGTTCTGGAGCTGCTTCGTCTCGTTCTTCGGCTACGGGGCCTTCGACCCGCTCGAATCCCTCTACTACCGAGACGTCTTGCACGTGGGCGTGAGCTGGATGGGCTGGCTCTCGGCGGCGGCGGGGCTGGGCGGCATCGTAGGGTCGCTGCTGGTGCTGCGCATTCCGACGCGTCACGTCACCATACGGACGCTGCTCGCCGTGCTTGCCTCCGAGGGCCTGTTCTGCCTCGTCTACGTTGGCACGGCCGAGCCGGCGGTGGCCTGTCTGGGGCAGGCCCTTCTGGGCGTGGCCTTTGGCGCCCTCATGCCGCTGCTCACCACGCTCACTCAGATGCACTCCCCGCTCGAGGTGCTGGGCAGCGTGAACGCGGTCATGAGCTTCGGCAACAACATGGCCGGCGCGGTGCCCCTGGTGTGCGCCCCGGCCCTCGCGAGGGTATTCGGCGTCCAGGGTACCCTGCTTGCCGCCAGCTCGCTCGTGTTTGCCATGCCGCTCGTGGTGAGCGTGGTGCGCAGGCGCCGGATCGCCGACCTCGTGAGCGAGGAGCGTGCCCTTGCCGAGAGGGGCGCGGCGACCGGGGAGGGCGAGGCGAGGCGCGCATAGCGCGGGGCGGCGCCCGCCGTTCCGAACGCCGCCCCGTTGGAGAGCAGTCGGCTCTGCCCTAAAGCCCCATGTCCGCCTTGAGCTTGGCGAGCGCGTCATCCACCGCAGCGTCATCCGCGGCGTCGGCATACTTTGCCTCGAGGGCCGCGGCCTCGTCGACGGGCGCCTGGTTCAGCTCGGCCATCGCGTTGGCGGCGTCCAGGTCGCGGTCCACCTTGGCCTCCATGCGGTTGAACGCCTCGATGGCGCTCTCGGCCTTGTCGGAGCCGGAGGTATAGCCGCCCACCATCTCCTGCGTACGGGCGACGGCAGCCTTGGCCTTGATCGTCTCGCGACGCGCCTTGAGATCCTCGATGTCGCCCACGAGCTTGTCGTGCATCTGGCGCATCTTCTCGGCGTTGGCGCGCGCCGCCTCAGCCGCCTTGGCAAGCTCGGCTCCCGTGGCGTCGAGCTTCTGCTTTTTGACCAGGAAGACACGGGCGTCGTCCTCGTTCCCGGCGGCGAGCGCCTTGCGGGCGAGACCCTCCATCCGCGCGGCCTCCTCGGCGTTGCGCTCCACGGCGCGACGGGTGCGCGTCTCCTCGGCCATGACGCCGGCGGTCTCCTTCTTGACCTCGGCAAGCGACTCGGTGAGGTCCACGAGGTACTGGTCGACCATCTTGGCCGGGTCCTCGGCCTTGTCGAGCAGCTCGTTGATGTTGGCCTTAACGATGGTGGTGAAGCGGTCCAGAATACCCATGTCTTTTCCCTTCTCTAGACGTCAGCCGACGCCGCTAGTCCTTGTCCCCGCCGACGGGCCCATCTTCCTCGTCCTCGTACTTGTCCGCAAGGTCCTCAACCTCCTTGTCCCCGAACTGCTCGAGCGGGGTGTTGAGAATCTCCTCCATCCTCTCCTTCTCCTCGGCCTTCGCGGCTTTGCGGCGGGTCACGACGGCACGGACCACACCGCCGACCACCAGCACGGCAACGGCGACGCCACCCACGACGAGCCAGGTTCGTCCGGCAGCCTCGCCCTCCGCGGCCGACATGATGCGCTCCGCCGTGCGCTCGAAGGCATCCGAGAAGACCCCCTCGTCAGTGGCGGCGTTGTTGTAGGCATAGTCGAGCTCGTCGGCGAGGACGTCCAGCGCCTCGGAGTCCATCACGGCAGAGGCGGCGGTACCCACCGTGTAGCCGCAGGTGAAGCTTCCGCTGCCGTCGTCGCAGAACACCAGCAGGAAGTGGCCCTCGTCTTGGAAGAGCTCCCCGTAGAGCCGCTCGGCGCGTGCCGTGAGCTCGTCGACCGAGGTCGAGGTGCCGTTGGGCAGGATATAGACGTAGGGCTGGACGCCCGTCTTGTCATAGAAGCGCTCGAGACCGACCGTCAGACGACTCGCACTGTGGACCCAGTCGCCGTCGGCGTCCGTGTACCAGTCGGTCTTGGTGACGGCGTCCGCGGGAAGCTTCTCGCGTACCGTGGGGGAGGCCTGGGTCTGGATGGAGCCGTAGCCGCCGTAGCTTGAGCCACCGTAGCCGTTCCCGCAGAACGAGAAGCTGGAGATCAGGCTGACGAGAAGGACGGCCAGCACCAGGCCCAGGACCCAGCCCCCGCACCCGCCGCATCCCGCGCCGCCAACGCCTGCGCCGGGCGTCACGACGACGGGCCGGCGCCAGCCGCCGAAGAAGGGCACGTAGACACGGCGCGGCCCGCCAGCCGGTCGTGGCCCGCCAAAGCCGAAGCCCCCGCCGCCGGAGCGACCGCCGGAGCGCCCTCCGCCGAAGCCGCCGCCCGAGAATCCGCCGGAGCGACGCCCGCCGCCCGAGAATCCGCCGCTGCGGCCCCCGCCGGAGAATCCGCCGCCTCCACCACCGGACCTACCCATGCGCGCCCCTCTCCTGAGAAACCCCGTCTATGAGTATGCCCGATGCGCCGGACAGGAATTCCCCGCGCGGGCGCATGACCCGCGAGCGGTCGTCCTCCTCGGTCCCGACCAAGTCCGCCGGAGGCCCCGCCGCGCGATTCTCGTCCGCACTTTGGGCTATGATGCAGGGGGAAACGAAAACGGGAGGAGCACCCATGTCCGACTACGTTCTCAGCTGCTGCTCGACCGCCGACGTCACGCGCGAATGGCTCGAGTCCCGCGACATCAACTATCTGTATTTCAATTACTACTTGAACGGCGAGACCTGCAAGGACGATTTTGGCGTCACCAACTCCCCCGCCGACCTCTACGCCAAGATGCTCGCCGGCGCGGACGCAAAGACCTCGCAGGTGAGCGCCGGCGACTATGCGGCGCACTTCGAGAAGTTCCTCTCCGCCGGCAAAGACGTGCTGCACGTGACGCTCTCCTCGGGAATCTCCAGCACCTACAACTCCGCCTGCATCGCGCGCGACCAGCTCGCCGAGAAGTACCCCGACCGCAAGGTCATCATCGTGGACTCGCTCGCAGCCTCCTCCGGCTACGGCCTGCTCATGGACAAGCTCGCCGAGCTGCGCGACTCCGGCATGGGCATCGACGAGCTCGGCGCGTGGGCCGAGGAGCACAAGCGCGAGGTCCAGCACTGGTTCTTCTCGTCCGATCTCACGTTCTTCATCCGCGGGGGCCGCATCTCCAAGACCGCCGGTCTCGTGGGAGGCATGCTCAAGATCTGCCCGGTCATGGACGTGGCGCCCGACGGCTCGCTTGCCGTCAGGGAGAAAATCCGCACCAAGGCCAAGGCAGTGAACCGCGTCGTGGAGAAGATGGAGGAACTCGCCGAGGGAGGCCTCGACTACTCCGGTAAGTGCTTCATCTCCCAGTCCGAGTGCATCGATGACGCCCAGGAGGTCGCACGCCGTATCGAGGCGAAGTTCCCCAAGCTGAACGGCAAGGTGGAGATCTTCCCCATTGGCGCCACGATCGGCGTTCACACCGGTCCGGGAACCGTCGCCCTCTTCTTCTGGGGCGAGAAGCGCGCGTAAGCCCCATCCTCTCCGAGGTTTGGGTTCATCATGTTGGCACCTCCCAAATACAGCCTGGGAGGTGCCATTTTTCTACCTGCACGTTTGCAAACGGTGAGACCTCACCGCGCGAAGACGCGAACCCAAACCTCGGAGACGCTACGCCTGAAGCGAGAAGAACCTCTCGTAGAGCGCCAGCTCCTCGGGTGTGTCCAGGCTCGAGGCGAACTCGACGCGTCCGGGACGCTCTCGACCGGCGAGCAGGTCGGCATCCGTGAGGCGTGCCCTGAGCTGCCGCGCAGTGCCCGCCCCGCCGTCGAAGAAGCGCACGCCCTCGCCGAGGACCTCGGCGATCCGGCGGCGCACGAAGGGATAGTGCGTGCACCCGAGCACCACACCGTCAACCTTGCCCGCATACGCACCCACGTAGCCCTCAATCATCTCCGCAAGGTCGGGGGCGTCGAGGTCGCCCCACTCGATGCGTGCCGCGAGACCGGGGCAGGGAACCGCCACGACGTCGCACTCCCCTCCCCAGGTGCGCACGAGCTCACGGTACTTCTCCAGCCGCAGCGTCACCTCGGTCGCCATCACGAGAACGCGCCCGTTGGGAAGCGCCCGGGCGGCCGGCTTGAGCGCCGGCTCGATTCCCACAATCGGCACGTCGGGATGGGCAGAGCGCAGCGTGGCCGCCGCCACGGAGGTCGCCGTGTTGCAGGCGATCACGATGGCCTTGGCGCCCTCGGAGATGAGGCGCTCGGCGATGCCGCAGGAGAGGTCGAGCACCTGGGCCTCGGTCTTCTCGCCATACGGCGCGTGCGCCGAGTCACCAAAGAAGTGGAAGTCCTCATGCGGAAGCTCGGCGACGAGCGAGCGCAGCACGCTGATGCCGCCGACACCGGAGTCAAAGACCCCGACGAAGCCGTTCCGCCGCTCCCCCATGTTCCTCCCCTCAGGCTCGAGCCACATGAAGCATAGCGCATCCCCACTTCTGGCCTCAGCATCAAATAGTTACTTGTGAGCAACCCGCTGCCAAGACGGGGGGCTACAATCGAGTAAGACGATCAGAGGAGGCAGCATGAACGGTCCCACGGGCAGCGCGCGACTCGACGCCAGCATCAAGGTCGGATACACGCGGCCGCGCTTTCGCTATGTCATCTGGGCGCTCACCGCGCTCTCGATTGTCTGTCTGGTCTACTTTGGCACCAAGAATGCCGGCTCCTATGCCGGATACGACGCGGGAAGCCTCTATCAGCCTCAGAGCTACGTCGACACGTGGTACACGGAGACGTTCGGTGACGCCAGCGGGATGACCGACGACGAGCTCAACGAGTATCTTGGCGGCATGCGTAACAAGAACCTGCCCGGCGTAATCTTTGGAGTCGTTGGCCTTGTCGCCAGTCTTGGCATCGCCTATCTCGCGGGAGAGGGATGGGTGCGCAACGTCGGCCTGGCGGCCGCCACGCTCGAGCACACCCAACCGGCACGAGAGTTCTTCTCCGCCGCCTATGCCAACGATTCCGCCTACCAGGCAGCGGACCGCCTTGACAAGGGTAGCTCGCTGGGCCTTGGCCAGTACGCCGTGCTCGCCATGTGCCTGCCGGACGCAGACAACGGGCTCCCCGGCTCGACGATCGACGCCGACGGGGTCGCCGAGACGCGCCGCGACCTCGACAACATCTACGGGAAGACGTACCTCGCCCTCGAGGGGCTGAAGCTCAGCGCAGAGGGTCATGTTGAGCCGCTGCTCGGCGCGGTGAGCGTGACGCTTCCCAGCCTGGGCGCTCGCGCCACCTCCCCCGCGACCTCCGCGGCCCCGACCCAGACGAGCGCCCACTGGTTCTGCCCCAAGTGCGGGACGCAGATTCCGGACACCGCGAACTTCTGCCCCAAGTGCGGGACCGCGCGCGAGCGCAGGCAGACCAACTAGAGGCCGTATCCCCACCAGAGACAGCCCAAGGCGCCGCTGGCGGCCTGTATGTTTTCACTCACAGTACTTCTTTCTCAATAGTATATCAACACACATAGTAATAATGGGTACGATACTCCTCAAGGAAAGCGCAGAGGAGGGGGTGACCCATGGCTACGAGAGATGCCGAGAGCGACCTGATCAGGGGCAACATCGACGCAATCGTGCTGCGCACGCTCGCGGGCGGCGATTCCTACGGCTACGAGATCCTCAAGGACGTCGCGAGCACGAGCCGGGGTGACTACGAAATGAAGGAGCCCTCGCTCTACACGAGCCTCAAGCGCCTTGAGGGCCAGGGGTTCGTGGAGAGCTATTGGGGGAGTGAGTCCCAGGGAGCGCGACGAAAGTATTACCGCATTACCACAGGTGGTCGCGCGGAGCTTGCCGAGGCGACCGCACGTTGGGTTCGCGCCAGGACCATCATCGATCGACTTCTCGGACAGGGCGGAGGCAACAAATGAGTGGCAGAAGCGACCTCAGGATGTACGTCGAGCACCTCTTCGAGGGGCGTACGCTCGACGCGGAGACCATCGAGCTCAAGGAGGAGATCTACGGGAACCTCGTGGCACGCTTCGATGACTACGTAAGCCAGGGAATGGGCGAGGACGAGGCGTTCCAGCGCACCTGCGACGCCGTGTCCAGCGTCGACGACGTCATAGACGGGAAGGACGAGACGGCTGCACCCACCACGGCGATGCCCAAGGCGACGCCGGGACCGGCGCCCGCCACGTCGACCGACGCGCCCCCGGCGCCCAAGCCCGCCCGCTCTGCCCCCGGGCGCTGGTCGACGGCCGTGATTGTCGCCGTCGTGGCGGTCGTGCTCGTGGTCGCGGGCATAGCGGGCTGCACCGTGTTCAACATGCTGGACACCCAACGGGCCGTCAGTGACTACCAGCCCCAGACCTCGCAGGACGTCCAGCAGATCGACCAAGGGGACGACGACGCGTCGCAGACCACGACCGACGTGGGGAGCACCAACGGCACCGCGCCCCAGGACGGCACCGGCAACCGCTACGGCGCGCCCGCCCAGGGCGACACCGACCTGATGGCCGAGGTGCAGTCCCACTCCGTCGATGACCTCGCCTCGTACGAGGGCATGCCCGTAAGCTCCGAGCCCTTCCTAGCGATGATGAACTCGTTGCCCCTCGGGCTCTATGCCCATGAGGCGATGGCGGAGCCCGACACCGGAACCATCGAGCTGACCTATGCCTACGACGACCGCGACGCGCTCGCCCGCGACGACGACTGCGTGGACCGCGCACTCGTCTACGACGTGGTGGCCGCCATGTCCGTCACGAGCGACCTCCAGACCCTGCGGATAGTGGAGGAGGAGGTCGACGACGACGGTGAGCTCGACCGCGACGTGCACGTGTTTGACCGAGCGACCGTTGAGGGCATCCTCGGCTTCCCGCTCAACGCCGAGCTTCTCGTCAGCGACACGTGGGACGCCACGCGCAACGAGGTCATGACGACGCGCGCCTGGGACGCCATCTGGGAGAGCGCGGACGTTGACTAGCGTCCGACCGGGGCATCTGTCAGAATCGGGGGTCGGTGCATCCAACCCCAGAGACGGGAGAGACATGAGCAACGAGGGCAAGAAGGTCAAGGTTCACTACGTGGGCACGCTCGATGACGGTACGAAGTTCGACTCCTCGCGCGACCGCGGCGAGCCGCTGGCCTTCACCTGCATGGCCGGCCAGATGATCAAGGGCTTTGACGAGGCCGTGCGCGAGATGGAGGTCGGTCAGGTCGTAGACGTGCGCCTCGAGCCCGCCGAGGCATACGGCGAGCGCGACGAGCGTCTCGTGCAGACCGTGCCCGTCTCCGCGATGCCAGGCGCCGAGGAGCTCTCTGTGGGCGATCGCGTGATGCTTGCCTCCCCCACCGGCCAGCCCTTCCCGGCCGTCGTGGCGGCCCTGGAGGACGGCAACATCACCTTTGACATGAACCACGAGATGGCAGGCAAGGCGCTTAACTTCAACATCGAGCTTCTCGAGGTCGAGTAGCGTCCCTGAACCCAAACCGTTTTGCGGTTTGGGTTCATCGCCCGGCGTCCGCCAAGACACCATCCAGAAAACCCGCAGGTGAGCGACGTGCTCACCTGCGGGTTACTTCTGAAATGCCTACAACGTGAACCCAAACCTCCGAGAGGGAGGGCGAAAACGTGGCCGGCAGGGTCAGACGGCCTTGACGCCGCGCTCTCCGGTACGTATTCGCACGCATTCCTCGACTGGATAGACAAAGATCTTGCCGTCGCCGACCTCTCCGGTACGCGCGACCTCGCAGATAAGGTCGATAAGTGCGTCAACCTGCGCGTTGTTGACAACGAGCTCGACCTTGACCTTGGGGATCATGTTGAGCATGACCTCGTGGCCGCGATAGTACTCGCTCCAGCCGTGCTGGGTCCCGCAGCCTAGGACCTCGTAGACGGTCATGCCGTGAAGCCCGCGCTGGTTGAGCTCGTCCTTGAGCTCTTCGAGCTTCTCGGGACGGATGATGGCGGTCACTTTCTTCATGGTTGGCTCCTTATCGTGAGTTCAGGCATCAAGACCGGTGAATGCGGGATAGGCGCTCTCGCCGTGTTCGGCGACGTCGAGGCCGAGCGCCTCGTCGCGGTCGCTCACGCGCAGCTTGCCGCGGAAGGCAAGCCGCAGCACCCCGATGAGAGCGAGGTCGAGCGCAACCACAATGACGAGCGTCACCAGGATGCCGAGCACCTGGCTCACCATGAGGGACGGGTCGCCGGTATAGAGCAGGCCGCCCTGTCCGGTCCAGGAGAGCTCGGGAACGCAGAAGAGCCCCGTGAGCAGGCCACCCAGGATGCCGCCCACGCCGTGGCAGCCAAAGGCGTCGAGCGCGTCGTCATAGCCAAAGCGCGCCTTGAGATGCGAGATGGCAAGGTAGCAGACGGGAGAGACGACAAGGCCCATCACCACGGCAGCCCATGGCTCGACGAAGCCCGCCCCCGGCGTCACCACCACGAGGCCAGCGACAAGTCCGGTGCACCCGCCCACGAGCGTGGGCTTGCCCGTTGCAAGGCGCTCGACCACGAGCCAGGAGACCAAGCCCGCCGCGCTCGACACGACCGTGTTGAGAATCGCCAGGGCCGCCGTGCCGTCTGCCGCGAACTCGGAGCCACCGTTGAACCCAAACCATCCAAACCACAAGAGACCTGCGCCAAGGGCGACGAACGGTACGTTGTGGGGTCGGTAGCTCGTGAGGCCAAAGCCGCGCCGTCCGCCGAGCGCAAGGCAGAGCAAGAGACCCGTGACGCCCGAGCTGATGTGGACCACGTCACCACCGGCAAAGTCGAGCGCGCCGATCACATCACCGATGAGCGAGCCCTCCCCGCCCCACACCATATGCGCGAGCGGCGCGTACACGACGAGCACCCACACGGTGAGGAAGGCCGCGACGGCGCCGAAGCGCATACGACCGGCCACCGATCCCGTGACTATCGCGGCGGTGATCATGGCAAAGGCCATCTGAAACCCCACGTCGATAATGCTCGGGTAGGCGACGCCCTCCGGCACCGCGTCCTTCTCGGCCAACATGCCGTCGACCACGCCGGTAAGTCCCAGCTGGTCGAAGCCGCCAAACCACGAGAGCGAGCCGTCGCCGCCGTAGGCGAACGACCAGCCGGCCAGGACCCAGACGAGCCCCACCACGCCGATGGCGGCAAAGCACATGAGCATGGTGTTGACCACGTTCTTGCGGCGGGCAAGGCCACCGTAGAAGAACGCAAGCCCCGGCGTCATGAACAGGACGAGCATCGTGCAGACGAGCATGAAGGCCGTCGATCCGCTGTCATACATGAGAGCCTCCTCGGTCGCGCGGAATTGACCTGACCGATGCTGCTCTCTTTCAGCGCCGAGAAACGACTCGCCGCGCGGGAGGTAACCTCCGCGCGGCGAGATTGAAACCTTTGACGCAGCCTCGCAACGCGCCGCCATGCGGCAGAAACGCGCGAGAAACCTGCGACCCTAGATCGCGGCGAGGGCCTGCTCGATGTCGGCGATGAGATCGGCGCTGTCCTCCAGGCCGCACGAGAAGCGCACCATGGCCGGGGAGATGCCAGCCGCGACCAGCTCCTCGTCGTTCATCTGGCGGTGCGTCGCGGAGGCCGGGTGCAGGCAGCAGGTGCGCGCGTCGGCCACGTGCGTCTCGATCGCGGCAAGACGCAGCGCCGCCATGAACTTCTCGGCAGCCGCGCGACCGCCGGCCAGCTCGAAGGACACCACTCCGGAGCCGCCCTCGGGCAGGTACTTCTGCGCGAGCTCGTGGTACGGGTCGCCCTCCAGGTGCGGGAAGCGCACCGAGGTCACCTTGTCGGAACCGGAGAGGTAGCTCGCCACAGCGAGGCCGTTCTCAAAGTGGCGCGGCATGCGCACGTGCAGGCTCTCGAGGCCCATGTTGAGATAGAACGCGTTCTGCGGGCTCTGGATGGATCCGAGGTCGCGCATGAGCTGGGAGGTCGCCTTGGTGATGAAGGCACCAGCCTGACCGAACTTCTCGGCGTAGACGATGCCGTGGTAGGACTCGTCCGGGGTGGTGAGGCCGGGGAACTTCTCGGCGTGCGCCATCCAGTCGAAGTTGCCGGAGTCCACGATCGCGCCGCCCACGCCCACGCCGTGGCCGTCCATGTACTTGGTGGTCGAGTGGGTCACGATGTCCGCGCCCCACTCGATGGGGCGGCAGAAGACCGGCGTGGGGAAGGTGTTGTCCACGATCAGCGGCACGCCGTGGTCGTGCGCAGCCTGCGCAAAACGTTCGATGTCCAGCACGTCAAGCGCGGGGTTGGCGATCGTCTCGCCAAAGACGGCGCGCGTGTTGGGGCGAAAGGCCGACGCGAGCTCCTCCGGCGTGCACGTGGGCGAGACGAACGTGCTCTCGACGCCCATCTTGGCCATGGTGTGGGCGATGAGGTTGTACGTGCCGCCGTAGATGGCCGAGCTCGCTACGATGTGGCTGCCTGCCTCGCAGATGTTGAAGAGCGCGAAGAAGTTGGCGGCCTGGCCGGAGCTCGTGAGCATGGCCGCGGAACCACCCTCGAGCGCGGCGATCTTAGCCGCGACGGCATCGTTGGTGGGGTTCTGCAGACGTGTGTAGAAGTAGCCCTCGGCCTCGAGGTCAAAGAGCTGACCCATGTGCTCGGAGGTCGCGTACTTGAAGGTGGTGGACTGGACGATGGGAATCTGGCGCGGCTCGCCGTCGCCCGGCGTGTAGCCGGCCTGGACGCAGCGTGTACCGATGCTCTGCTCGCTCATGGGGCTCCTTTCGTAGGCTGCGCTCCATGATAGCGCGCGACGAGAGGAGCGTGCGGCTACACCATCTGCTCGGGGTGGAAGACCTCGTCGAAGCGCTCCGGCGTGAGCAGGCCAAGCGCCACGCAGGCCTCCTTGAGCGACGTTCCCTCGGCGAAGGCCTTCTTGGCCACGCGCGCAGCGTTGTCGTAGCCGATGTGGGGGTTGAGGCTCGTCACCAGCATGAGCGAGCGGTGGAGGTTCTCGTCCATCTTCTCGCGGTTGGCCGTGATGCCACAGGCGCAGCGCTCGTCGAAGGAGACGATCGCGTCCGCGAGCAGGCGCACGGACTGCAAGTAGTTGTAGGCGATCACGGGCATGAAGACGTTGAGCTCGAAGTTGCCCTGGGAGGCTGCCATGCCGATCGCGGCGTCGTTGCCCATGACCTGCACGGCAACCATCGTCACGGCCTCGCACTGGGTGGGGTTGACCTTGCCCGGCATGATCGAGCTGCCCGGCTCGTTGGCCGGAATCGTGATCTCACCGAGGCCGAGGCGCGGACCCGAGGCGAGCCAGCGCACGTCATTGGCGATCTTCATCATGTTGGCGGCAAGGCCCTTCACGGCACCGTGAGAGAACACGAGCGCATCCTTGCCCGTGAGCGCGCGGAACTTGTTGGGGTCCGTCTCGAAGGGCAGGCCCGTGAGCTTGGCAAGCTCCGCGGCCACGGCCTCGTCGAAGCCCTCCGGCGCGTTGAGGCCCGTGCCCACGGCCGTGCCGCCGAGCGCCAAGCGATACAGACCCGGCATCGCGGCAAGAAGCTCCTCGCGGCTGCCCTCGAGTAGACCGCACCAGCCGGAGATCTCCTGCGAGAAGGAGATGGGCACCGCATCCTGGAGGTGCGTGCGGCCGCTCTTGACCACGCCCGCGTTCTCCTCCTCCAGGCGGCGCAGCGTGGCCGTGAGCTGGTCGATCGCGGGGAGCAGGCGCTCCGTCACCGCAACCGCCGCGGCCACGTGCATGGCCGTGGGGAAGGTGTCGTTGGAGGACTGGCTCATGTTGACCGAGTCGTTGGGGTGCAGGGGCTTCTCCAGCGCCACGCCCCTCTCGGCCGCGAGCTGGTTGCCACGGTTGGCAAGCACCTCGTTCATGTTCATGTTGGACTGCGTGCCGGAGCCCGTCTGCCACACCACGAGCGGGAAGTCGGCGTCATGCGCACCGGAGAGCACCTCGTCCGCAGCGGAGCAGATGAGGTCGCGCGCCTCGGGCGCGAGACAGCCCAGGCCGCAGTTGGCGCGTGCGGCAGCCTTCTTCACCAGTGCGAACGCACGCACGATCTCCTCCGGCATGCGCTCAGTGCCAATGGGGAAGTTCTCGTGGCTGCGCTCGGTCTGCGCGCCCCAGAGGGCGTCCGCGGGAACGCGCATCTCGCCCATGGAGTCGCGCTCGATGCGCCAGCCGTCCGTGCCGCTCGTCTCGACCATGCCCTACTCCTCGTCTTCGGCGTCCGTCGTGCGAGCGGGACGAGCGTCGGCCTCGCGGCGCTCCATGCCCGACGTGATCGCCGAGACGACCTCCGCCTGGTCGCGCGCGACCACGCCCAGGTCGGCGCGGACGCCGCGGAACCGGGGGCTCTTGGCGCATTCCTCGGCGAGCTGCTTGTTGCTGCGCGCGTCCGAGAGGGCACCGAGCTCGCGCTGGATCTCGTCGAGCGCCTCGCTCATCTGCGCGCGCTCCGGGCCCAGGACCTCGCCCAGGCGCTCGGCGACATAGCGCATCTCCTTGGTGTCGCGGCGCGCCACGTACACGGCGTCGCCGTCGCGCAGGTCGAGGCCAAAGAGATCCTCGTCGACCTCGTTGAACTCCGCGTCAAAGCGCGCACGGAAGTCCTCGGCCGTAAGGCCGCGCTCGGCAACCTTCGACTTCCAGCTCAGGCAGCCGAGGTCGCGTGCGAGGCGCTTGAGGTCCTTCGCGGCGTGACGCTTGTGCATGAGCGTGACGAGCGAGGAGCACTCGAGCGCGCGCTCCTTGGCGCACGCCATCGGCAGCAGGCAGTTCTCGCCCAGCTCGCCGCTCTCCACCAGGCCGTCGACGGCCTCGGAGAGGATGTCGAGCGCACGCAGGTGGGCCGAGGCGACCTGCAGCTCCTTCAGAATGTGCTCGCAGCGGCGGTTCTGCTTCTTCGCCTGCCACGGCTCGAGGAACTGGAGAAGGGACCGCACCCGGCGGATGGCAACCCTGAACTCGAGAAGGGCCGACGGCTCGTCCGGCGATTTGAGAAACGCCTTCGTGCATCCGACCAGGTCGTCCGCCGACTCGGCGAGCACACGTTCGACGATCGCGAGCTCCTCCCACGAAGCGCACTCGGGACCGGCCACGTACCAGCGCAGGTTTCCGCAACCGGACGGGCCCTCGGGCAGGTCGATCGCGGCGACGGTGCCCTTGCCGAAGGACGGGCACGAGCCCGCGAGGCGCGCGGCCATGGTGTCCACAAAGGGCGCGTGTCCCACCGCGATCACGCAGGGAGCGTCCGACGCCTCCAACTCGGCGATAAACGCGGCGCCGTCCTGGGCGTAGAGCGACTGCCTGACCTCGATGTCCTCGACACCGACGGCAGCCGCCACGACGTCCGCCGTCTCGAGGGCCCGCACGGCGGAGCTGCTCCAGACGCTGACGCTCGGATTGTCGCCGAGCAGGGCAAAGGTGCGGGGGTAGGCTGCCCTGAGCGAGCGGGCGCCCGAGTCCGTGAGCCTGCGGTCGAGGTCAGAGCCTGTAGGCGAGGTCGCCTCGGGCGCACCGTGCCGAACGAGAACCAGCATCTTGACCATGTCTCCCCCGTTCCTCGCGTTCGGTGGGACCACCGAAGTTCTAGCATAGCAATTCGCCGCTCGCCGAATCGCTGCCCCGGGGAGCGGCTTTCAGGGTTGTAACAACGGCACTATCGATGTTCTACACAGGGAGGTGGACCCGTGACTCCTTCGCATGCCACACACGCGCCGGCACCCGCAGCTGCCGACGTCAGCGCCGCCGCGCGGCTCGGTCACGCGATGGCCGAGCAGCTCGCCGCCACGCTGAGCACCCGCCAGGAGACCATCGCCCTCTCCGTGATGTGCCTGCTCTCGGGCGGCCACCTGCTCCTCGAGGACGTTCCCGGCGTGGGCAAGACGACGCTCGCCCGCGCGCTCGCCCGTGTCGTCGGCGCACGCGTCACGCGCGTGCAGTTTATGCCCGACATGCTTCCGAGCGACCTTACGGGCGTGAGCGTCTGGGATCCGCAGTCGCGCGCATTCACCTTCCACCCCGGGCCGCTCTTCTCGGACATGGTGCTCGCGGACGAGATAAACCGGGCCAACCCCAAGACGCAGTCGGCGCTGCTCGAGGCCATGGGAGAGCATCGCGTCTCCGTCGACGGCACCACCTATGACCTGCCCGATCCCTATTTCGTCATGGCAACGCAGAACCCCGTGGAGATGGAGGGCACCTATCCCCTGCCCGAGGCCCAGCTCGACCGCTTCATGGTGCGAACGAGTCTGGGCTACCCGGACGCGCGCGACGAGCAGGCCATGCTCGTCGGAACGTCCGGCGCCGACCCGGTGACCCGCGTCCGCCCCGTCTGCGAGCTCGCCGACGTGCGCGCGTTCCGGGCGCTTGCGTCGCGGGTGCACGTCAGCGACGAGGTGGCTGCCTACGCACTCTCCATCCTCGAGGCGACACGCCGCGATCCCGAGGTCCGTCTCGGCGCCTCCCCGCGCGCCGGGCTCGCACTGGTGGCCATCAGCCGCACGCACGCCCTGCTCGACGAGCGGACCGCGGTGTTCCCCGAGGACGTCCGCACGCTCGCGCCCGCCGTGCTCGCGCACCGCCTCGTGCTGCGCGACGCGGTCCCCGGCACCCCTCAGGCGGAGCAGCAGCGCACCGTGCTCGCACGGCTCATGTCACGCGTGAGCGCCCCGGGCTCCCGCCGCAGATGAGCGGACGGGGCGAGAAGGACGCGCGTTCGCTGGCCCTCACGAGACGCGGGGTCGTCCAGCTCGTCCTTGCCGCCACGTTGCTCGCCACGGGCTTCGTCGGCGGCTGGCTCGCGCCGGGCGCCGTCGGCATCGCGCTGCTCGCCGGCTGCCTCATGGGCCTGGCGGAGGTCCTGCTCGCCCGTCGACTCGGCCGCCGCGGGCGCCGGGTGACGCCCCTCGCGGAGCAGAGCGCGAGGGTCGAGTCATGGGTGCGCGTCAACCAGCGCGGTACGGTGATTGAGCGCCTCGCGCGACCCGGGACCCGGCGCGGCCTCTACCGCCAGCAGAGCGTGCTCACTACGTGGACCGATGCGTTTGGGTTCTGGCGTGCCACGCGCGTGGAGCCCGTCGGACGCGAGGTGCGCGTCCCTCCTGCCGTCAGCCCCCGGCTGCTCCGCGAGGTCATCGACGGCTCGATGTCGTGGCTTGCAGAGCGTGAGCCCGAGCAGGACCGCGTGAGCGTGCGGCCCTACGAGAAGGGCGACGGCATCCGCCAGATCTCCTGGCGTCAGACCGCCCACCACGGGCAGTTCATGTCGTTCGAGCAGTCCGGACGGGACAGGCCGCCGGTGCTCGTGGTTGCCGACGCGACCGACGCCGGGGACGCAGACGGGCTGGCAGCCACGCTGTCGGCCCTGCTCCAGGGGCTGCGCCGCGTCCCGGACGTCCTGCTGACCGATGGCACCCAGACCCTGCGCACGCCGGTCCAGCAGGAGCGCTTCTGCGCCGCCGTAGTCGGGGAGCGCGCGGGGACGGTCCCTGTTGACGAGCGCGCCCGCGAGGTGGCGCGGCTCGCGGGCGTTGGATCCGAGCGCCGGCGCGTGGTGCTCGTCACCTGTGACCCGGACGGTGCTATGGCACGCTCCCTGCGGGTCGGCCCGCTCTCGGGCTCCGTCACCGTCGTGCGCGCAGAAGGTGCCACGGGGGCCGACGAGGCGCGCGAGGGCACTGCCGAGAAGATCGACGAGAGGGCGGCTATCGCGGCCGGCCGTGCGGTCACACGGCAGGACGGGGCCGCCGAGCTCGTGGCCCTTCTCGCCTGCGTCGCGATCGCTTTGCTCACGAGCGTCCCCCTCACCAGCATGATCTACGAGGGCGCATGGGGAGGTTACGTTCCCGCACTCCTCTGCGCGGGTGCGGCGAGCGGCTCGCTGCTCGGCTCGCTCCTGCGTTGGCGCGGCACGCGGACTCCCATCCGTGTCGTGCTCCTGTTCGTCCTGGCCGTAGCGCTGGCAGCCGTCGGGACGGCGCTCGCCCTGGGCGCGCTCGACGGGCGCGTGGGGCCCCTCGCCGTCTCTGGCACCGAACCCGTCGCGTACCGGACGGTATGGGACGAGCCCGTGGACTGGCTGCTCACCATCCTGACGACCGGCTCCGAGCAGCTCGCCGGAACCGGCTTCGACGGCGTTGCCGAGACCTGGGACCTCCTTGTGGTGCTCATGGGGGGCGGCCTCGCGGCGCTTCTCGCGCTGCTCGCCTCCTCGCGCGCGCTCCGTGGCTCCGTCGCGCTCGTCCCACTCGCGCTCTCCGCCGTCGACCAGTCCATCATGGGACCATCCGCGCATCTCGAGTGGACCTGGGCGTGCGTTGCACTGGGGCTTCTGCTCGTCTGGCTCTCCGTCAGCGCGCGACCCCGCCCAGCGCGCGGGCTGCTCGTGGCACTGGTTGCCTGCGCGCTCGGCTGGGGCGCGAGCGCCGTCGCACCATCGGGGAGCTTCTCGCCGTGGTCCGCGGGCGGGGCGCGCGTCGAGACGCTCGTCGACCTCTCGCGCGACCTCCGCAGCCGGTCGGACGACCCGGTCCTCACGTACGACACCACGGCGCTCGGACCCGTCTACCTGCGGCTCGGCGTACTCGATACCTTTGACGGCGCCACATGGCGCTTCGAGGGGCGGGACGACGCCGCGGTCGAGGAGAACTCGGCACTCTACTGGGCGGGCCGCAGCCAGGGCATCGAGGACGAGGCGTTTGCCGCGAGCCTCGCCCCCTTCGTCACGACGACCCTCGTGCCGGACGAGACGAACGAGCAGGACCTGCCTGCACCGCCGGGCACGGCGACCGAGCTCCTCAATGACGACGGAAGCCTCGTTGCGTCAGGTTGCTACCTCTCCCCGATCACGGGTGCGTCGTACCTCGACACGCTGCTCCGGCTCGCTCCGAGCCTCGAGCGCTACGACTCCAGGGGCGACGGCCCCGACGAGCGGGCAACCGCAGTCCCGGAGCAACTTCCCGAGGAGATCGCGTCCGTGGTAGACCGCGCACGCGACGAGGGGATGGCAGCCTCGACGGACAACATCGTCAGCGAGGTGGAGGCCGTTCGCTGGCTCGTGTCCTTCTTCACCGACGGGAGCTTCTCCTACTCGCTCGACGCCCCCGGCGGCGACGGACGGGACAACCTCGAGGCCGTCAACGACTTCCTCGTCGAGCGCGAGGGCTACTGCACGCACTACGCAACGGCGTTCGCACTGCTCGCACGGGAGCTCGGCGTTCCCGCGCGCGTGGCGCTCGGCTATGCGCCCAGCTCCGCACGGGACGGAGGCGGGGACTACGTGGTCACGATGCGCCAGCTCCACGCTTGGGCCGAGGTCTGGTTCGATGGCGTCGGCTGGGTCGGCGTGGACGTGACACCCGCGGCGGATGGGGGCGGGGCCGCACCGGAACCGGAGGAGACGCCCGAGGTCGAGCCGTCGGAGACCGAGCCGGAGCCGGAGGAGACGCCCGCCGAGCCCGAGGAGGAGACGCCGCAGCAGGATACCCTTGCCGAGGAGGACGAGAAGGACGACGGCCCGTCAGTCCCCTGGCAGACGGCCGCTCTTCTTGGCCTTGCGGTCCTTGTGCTCGGTGGCGGCGCGGCCGCACTTCTCGTCCGGCATCGCAGGGCCGCGACCTGGCAGACCGTCTGGAGGCGCATCTGCCGCAAGGCCTGGCGCTCCGGCGTCCGCTGGGACAAGAGCGCCACGGAGGACGTCATCGTCGAGCGCATCTGCGAGCAGCTGAACGACGATGCCCGAGCCGCCGAGGTCCGCAAAGTCGCCCGCAACGCCTGCCAAGAGCGCTACGGCTAGGCCTCATCGTCAAACGATACGTCTGCTACATCAGCTTGCAGACCTGGGAGGCGAAGGCCACGGGGTCCTCGGGCAGGATGCCCTCGACGAGCAGCGCCTGGTTGTAGAGTAGGCCGGCGTAGAGCTTGACCTTCTCGGCGTCACCCGCCTCCTGCGCGGCGCGGAGCTTCTCGAAGACCGGGTGCTTGGCGTTGACCTCGAGCACGCGGACGGCCTTGGGAGCCTCACCGGCCTCGGGGACGGCGGCGAGGACCTTCTCCATCTCGAGCGTAAGCGGACCCTCAGAGGTGATCACGGCCGGCGCGCCGTCGGCGGCGAGGCGCGTGGACACCGCGACCTTCTCGACCTTCTCGCCCAACGCGTCCTTCATGGCGCCGAACAGGTCCTCGTTGGCCTTGGTGGCCTCCTCGGCCTCCTTCTTCTCCTCGTCGCTCGCGAGGTCCAGGTCGCCGGAGTTCACGTTCTTGAGCTCAACGGTGCGGTCCTCGACCTCGGGCTCGGCACCGTCGGCCACGGCCTTCTCCGCCGCCTCGCGCGCAGCGTCGTCCTCGTAGGTCTTGGGCAGGCCGGTCGCCGTGAAGTCGCGCATGGCCTGGAAGCAGAACTCGTCCACATCCTGCGTGCAGAGAAGCACGTCGTAGCCCTTGGCGAGGACGGACTCCACCACGGGCATCTTGGCCAGGCGCTCGCGGTCGTCGCCGGCGGCGTAGTAGACGGCCTTCTGGTCGGCAGGCATGGCGGCCACGTACTCCTGGAGCGTAACCATCTTCTGCTCGCGCGCGCTCCAGAACAGGAGCAGGCCTGCAAGCTCGTCCTTCTTCATGCCGTAGCTGGAGTAGATGCCGTACTTGAGGCCGCGGCCGAAGTTCTCGAAGAAGGTCTCATATGCCTCGCGGTCGTTGTCGCGCATGGCCTCGAGCTCGCTCGTGATCTTCTTCTCGATGCGGCGCGCCATGGCCTGGAGCTGGCGGGTCTGCTGGAGCGTCTCGCGGGAGATGTTGAGGGAGACGTCGGAGGAGTCCACGACGCCGCAGACGAAGTTGTAGTAGTCGGGCAGCAGGTCCGCGCACTTCTCCATGATGAGGACGTTGGAGCTGTAGAGCTCGAGGCCCTTCTCGTAGTCGCGGCTGTAGAGGTCAAAGGGGGCCTTGCCGGGGATGAAGAGCAGAGCGTCGTACTCGAGCGTGCCCTCTGCGTGCAGGCTGAAGGTGCGCGCGGGGTCCGCCCAGTCGTGGAAGGTGGACTTGTAGAACTCGGCGTACTCCTCGTCGGTGACCTCGGAGCCGCGCTTCTTCCAGATGGGGGTCATCGAGTTGATGGTCTCGAGCTCGGTGTAGCCCTCCCACTCCGGCCTGTAGTCGTCGCCGGCATCGGCGGGCTTCTCCTTCTCGCGGCTCTTGGACACGAGCATCTGCACGGGGTAGCGCACGTAGTTGCTGTACTTCTTGATGAGATCGCGAAGCTTCCACTCGCTGAGGAACTCGTCGTAGTTGGCCTCCTCGGCGTTGTCCTTGAGCGTGAGGACGATCGTGGTGCCGCAGGTGGTGCGGTAGGCGGGGTCATCGGCGGCGACGGGCTCAATCGTGTAGCCCTCCACGCCGTCGGAGGTCCAGCGGTTGCACTCGTCGGAACCGTACGCACGCGTGATGACGCTGACCTCCTTGGCCACCATGAAGGCGGAGTAGAAGCCCACGCCAAAGCGGCCGATGATGTCCACGGCGTCGCCCTGGGCCTCGGCGTTGGCGGCCTTGAACTCCTCGGAGCCGGAGTGGGCGATGGTGCCGAGGTTCTTCTCCAGCTCGTCTGCCGTCATGCCGATGCCGTTGTCGGAGACGGTGATGGTACGGGCGTCCTTGTCGAAGGCCACGTTGATGGCGAGGTTGGCCTGGTCAACCTGCACGGAGCTGTCCGTGAGGCTCTTGAGGTAGAGCTTGTCGATGGCGTCGGATGCGTTGGACACCAACTCGCGGAGGAAGATCTCGCGGTTGGTGTAGATGGAGTTGATCATGAGGTCGAGGAGCTTCTTGCTCTCTGTCTTGAACTTGCGCATGCGACGCGCCCCTTTCCGTGCTGCCTTGTTGAACGTGGGCTAGTCTACCCGACTTTAGATAATCTTAGTCGTTCGCGCTTAGATATCGAATAGGACGTCCCCGAGGAAGTCCTCGTCAAAGGGAATGGCGTCGGGGAGGTCGATGGGGGTGTCAGAGGCGACGAGGAGGTAGTTGTCCTCCGCGGCGTGAGAGTCATCAGTGGCGGGAACGACCTTGACGTGGTCAAAGGCCACGAGGGCGGTGGCCACAACCGAACGCAGAAAGCTCACGTCGGTGCCGTCGGCGCACGAGACGACGTTCATGAGGAGGAGGCCGCCGGGTGCGAGGGCACGGTGGACCAGGCGCAGGGCCCCCACCGTGGCGAGCGAGCGAACGGGCGTCTCGCCGACGAAGGCGTCCAGGACCACGGCGTCGTAGGGGCCGGGCTCGCTCTCGAGGAAACGACGGCCGTCGTCGCAGATGACCTGTAAGTCGCCAGAGCCGGCGCGGGCCAGGGCAACGGCGTCATCGAGATAGAACCAGCGTCGGGCGATGCGCACGACCGCAGGGTCGATCTCGACCACGTCCGTGCGCACGCCCGGATGCTCGGCGGCAACAAGCTTGGGGAAGGCGAAGCCCCCACCTCCGATTGCGAGCAGTTGGCGCGCGTCCGGCCTGAGGTCGAAGAGTCGGCCAAAGGCCCGGTAGTACTCGAAGACCGGCTCCATCCTCCGAGCGCCAAGGTGGGTCGCAGACTGATAGACGCCGCCGGTGCGCAGGACGCGGACACGCCCTCCGGAGGCGTCGCGCGTGGTGTAGACCAGGGCGATGCCGCTCATGGTGCGGACGACATGCGGGCGAGCGCGCCACACCCGGCAGACCGCCGCAGCAGCCCCGCACGCCAGCGCGGCTCCGATGAGTCTGCTCCCCCTGTGCGACATGGCCCTCCCCTCCATCCTCATGATAGCCGGCTGGTAGGATTGTTCCCGAAAGGAGAAGTATGTCGTTGAGATTCATCGTCTCCCCCGCAAAGAAGATGCGGACGCAGGACATGCCACCCTGGCCCGCACGCGAACCCGCGTTTCTGGACCGCACCTCCGAGCTCATGCGCGCCGTCCAGGGGCTCTCGCGCGACGAGGCGCAGACCCTCTGGGCCTGCAGCGACCGACTTGCCGACCTCAACTACGAGCGGTTCCGCACCATGGACCTCAGGAGCGACACGACAGCCGCCGTCGTCTCCTACGAGGGCATCCAGTACACGCATCTAGCAGCAGGGGTCATGAGCGAGAGGGAGCTCGACTGGCTCGACGAGCACCTACGCATCCTCTCCGGCTTCTATGGAATCCTGCGCCCGCTCGACGGCGTGGTCCCCTACCGCCTGGAGATGCAGGCGCGGCTCGCCGTCGGTGACAGCCGCGATCTCTACGAGTTCTGGGGCGACACGCTGTACGAGTCGCTCGCTACGGAGGGCTGCGACACAATCGTGAATGTTGCCTCCGTTGAGTACGCGCGGGCCGTGACGCCGTGGGTCCGTCCGGACGGACCACAGGTCCTGACCTGTATCTTTGGCGTGCTGCGCGACGGACGCCTCCGTCAGCCGGCTACCGAGGCCAAGGCCGCACGCGGCACCTTCGTGCGCTGGTGCGCAGAGCGGGGCGTCGAGGACACAAGCTGTCTACGCGACTTCCGCGAGCGCGGCTACGCGCTCGACGAGGACCGCTCCGACGAACACACCCTCGTCTTTGCGCGTCGATAAGTTTCAATGCCAATCAAAACAGACATCCGTGCAACATATCGCATGTCTAGAAATCAAAACGGCCCCTCGTGCAACGTCCGTTCAGGGCGCAATACACCTACCAACTTCCATCATCCCAGTTGAATAATCATCTAGTTAACTAGATATGAAATCATACTTCTAAGATGAGTCAGTTTATTGGCGCACGAGAGGCGGTTTTGTCCATATGATCCATCTGATGTTGCACGAGGGACCGTTTTGCGAACGGTCTCAGCTAGGCGGCTGGCTATCATGAAGACAGACACGATCCAAGGAGCTCGATGGCAGACGTCGACGCGATCATTGAACAGATTCTCGCGGCCAGCCGCGCCAAGGGCGGTCGGGCGCTCTCAAGCGAGCGCACCTATGCCGACGAGCCCATCCTCCTGCGCGGCTCGCAGCTTGCCAACTACCTCCCCGATCCCATTCGCGAGATGCGCGCGCTCGCCCGTCGTCCCGAGGCCCGCTCCTGGTCGGATGCGCACCTCTTCGTCGAGCAGGCACGCCTCATGGCGGACTACGTTGACGACCGCCCCTACCCAGGGGAGTTCAAGAGCTACTTCCCCACCTACGAAGCGATGGACAACCAGCAGCTGCGCGGGTACTTCACCTGGCGCGGAGGCGTCCGGTCCGGAAACGTCACGCAGACGTCGGCGTCCTTTGCCTACGTCTATCTCTACGAACTCCTGAACGGCATCGGCGTCGAGCCGGGCGAGGAGGCCTTCCGGGTCATCGAGGGCTTCTGGCAGGCCTATCGCACCTTTGAGCCCGCGATGGACCGCTACGTTCGCCCCTGGCTCGTGGACTACGTGGTCTATCACGAGCTGTCGCCGGAGTTTGCCAGACCCTATCTCAACACGGAGCATGACCACGCGGTCGGCATCCTCTCCCGCGCCGACGCCGTGGCGCGCTCCCAACCCAGGCAACGGCGGCGCGCCGCATACGTGCCCGTGACCGACCCCGAGCTGTTCGACGCGCTCGACACCCTGTCCACGTACCGGCTCCGCGAGTCCCGTCTCTTCCAGGACGAACCAGACGCGCTCATGGCGGTGACCTGCGCCGTCTTTGCCCAGCTTGCACGCTACTACCACAGCGGCCGTGCCCAGGGACTCACAGAAAGCCTCTTCGGCTCCCGCCATCCCATGCCCCACCTCATGTTCGCCTCGGCCGTGTTCTATCCCGGGACCCGACACCCCGACGGCGTCTACGAGCTCGATGACACCTGCCGCTACCTCTGCAGAAACGGCATCTGGACCTGCGACGCACTCCATGACGGCGGAGCCAGGAACGCAAAGCTCGGCCAGGCACTCCATGCTGTCGACCAGCGGCTCCGGGCGGCGCTCGACTACTCTCACCCGCTCAAGGAGCGCGGCGACCCAAAGTACCTCGCGCAGATCATCGACCGTGAGGTCCACGACTATCTTGAGTGGCGAAAGCAGCACGCCCCGCGCCGCATCGAGATTGACCTTTCCAAGCTCGCGGGCATTCGCTCGATGGCCGCCGAGACACGCGAAGCCCTGCTCGTGGACGAGGAGCGCGACGAGGCTGCCCCCGTTGTCCGCGAAATGCCCTCAACGCCAGAACAGGACTCCTCCCTTGGGCTCACCCCAGAGGAGCTCTCGCTCCTTCATGAGCTGCTCGACGGTCACGCGTCCTCGTCGCCCGGCACGGACCTCCTCGTAGACGCCATCAACGAGAAGCTCTTCGACCTGCTCGGCGACACGGCGGTCGAGTTTGACGCGCAGGGCGTTCCCAAGCTCGTTGAGGACTATGTCGAGGAGGTGCGCTCGGCGCTCGACGGCTAGGAGCGCCCCGCCCCCTCACGCACGGGCTCGCCGGACGCATCCCGCCTCCCAAAGAGCACGTCGACCGCATCGTCAATCAAGATGTCAACGACGCGGTCGAGTGTGGCGCGGTCGGAGACCCCCTCGGTCATGAGCGCGAGCGCCGCGACGCGCTGCAGCGCCATCGCAACCTCATGCACCTCGGCGTCGCGCCCGGGGGCAACGCGCTCGAGCAGGCCTCCTATGATGCCGCTCCCCGCGACGGGCCCCAGCTGGAACCCCTCGGGCAGCGTAAGGCACACCCTACGGTAATCCTCCAGCCCGACGCAGCGAAACACCAGCCGATCGCTGTTCCACACCTCGTGCAGGCACGCCCGGACGCGCGCCTCGTCGGGACGGCCCTCGTCGGCGAGCAGCCCCTCGACCTCCGAGGAGAGCTCGCGCCGGTTCTCCGCGACCATCTCCTGAAGGAAGGCGTCCTTGGACGGGAAGAAGTGGTAGAAGGTGCCCTTGGCGAGACCCGCCCGCCGGGCCACGTCCTCCACGCGCAGCGCGCGGAAGCCCTTGTCGCGCAGCAGCTCCCAGCCGATGTCCAGCATGCGAAGGCGCAGCCCCCTGCGCTCCTCCTCGGAAAAAATCGCCGGCATGATCGCCTCCCGCTCGTCTCCTCCCCCCATTTTGACCGAATAAACGTGACCGATTTTCCTAATCTGGTCATTTTATGGGTGCGCGTGGCGTACATTCGTGTACGCCAAGTCAGTCCTCCGACGGCAAGACCGAAAGGAACCAGCGTGAACAAGCAGAGCACATCGCCCTCGTCCCCGGCAGAGCTCTCCAAGGGGCAGAAGAACCTCGCCCTCGTCGTCATCCTGTGCATGACGCTCATGGAGATGCTCGACACCACGATTGCCAACGTGGCACTCCCCACCCTGCAGACCGCGTTCGAGGTGGACATGGCCCTCGTCCAGTGGGTCTCGAGCACGCTGCTGGTGGTGAGCTGCGCGTTCCTGCTCACCTTCGGCCGTCTCGGGGACATGATCGGCAAGGTTCGCGTCTTCCAGTTCGGCGTCGTCACCTTCACCGTGGGGTCGCTCCTGAGCGCCCTTGCGCCGAGCCTGCCCGTTCTCATCGCCGCGCGCGCCGTCCAGGGCCTCGGCATCGCTGCCAGCATGGCCAACAACCAGGGCATCATCACCGAGATGTTCGCGGACAGCCGAGGCCGCGCCCTCGGGCTGCTGGCCACCTTTACCGCCCTCGGCGCCATGTCCGGCCCCACCATCGGCGGCACCCTCGTCTCCATGGCCCCCTGGCGCGTCATCTTCCTCATCAACGTGCCCATCGGCATCGTCTCGTTCCTCGTCGGCCTCAGGGTCCTGCCCAACCGCCGCCCCGCGGAGAGGAAGCGCTTCGACGTCAAGGGCGCCGTCCTGCTCTCCCCCGCCATCCTGCTCTTCTTTGCCGCCATCACCCTCATGCAGAAGGGGTTCTCGCCCCTGCACGCGGTCATGCTCGCCGTGGCGGCGGTCCTGCTCGTGCTCTTCGTCATCGTGGAGCGCCGCGAGTCCGACCCGCTCATCAACATGGACGTCTTCAAGAACCTCGGCTTCGACGCCTGCCTGCTCACGGCCGTCTGCGTGTTCCTCGCCCTCTCGGGCATCACGGTCATCTCCCCGTTCTACCTGCAGCAGGCCATGGGCATCGCGCCGGGCGTCGCGGGCGCCATCGTGGCGACGTACTCGCTCGTGAACGCCATCGTCGGCCCGATCTCCGGTACCGTCTCCGACAAGATCGGCTGCAACATCCCCGTCGTCGTCGGTGCGGCGCTGTTCGCGCTGGGCCTGAGCCTGTTCGCCTCGCTCTCGCTCGACACCCCCGTCCCGCTCATCGTCGCGATCATGATGGGGACCTCGCTTGGCAGCGCCATCTTCCAGGCGCCCAACAACTCCCTGATCATGAGCCACGCCAAGCCCGAGATGCTCGGCTTCGTGGGCTCGCTCGGGAACCTCATGCGCTACCTCGGCCAGTCGCTCGGCATCACCGTCTCCATGGCGCTGCTCTACGGCAACATGAGCGACGTCGCCGGCTATCGCGTGACCGCCTACATCCCCGAGCGGCCGGACGTCTTCATCACTGGCATGTCGCGCACCTTCCTCATCCTCATGGGGCTCGTGATCGTGGGCATCGTCATCACGCTCGTGCGCATCTTCGTGCTCGACAGGCGCGAGGGCCACACCTCCTAGCAGGCGCCGGGACCGGCGAGAAGAACCAGGTTGTCCGAGCGGCGGGCCAACGCCGCTCCCGAAGGAAAGGATCACCAACATGCGTGGGTACGGCGTCATAGAAGTGAACAACCCCGGCTGGATGGAGAAGGACCGCCCGCAGGTCGGCCCGCTCGACGCGCTGCTGCGCCCCGTCGCGGTCGCACCGTGCTCGAGCGACACGCACTGCATGCACGGCGGGTCGGGTCCCAAGCACAACCTCATCCTCGGGCACGAGTCCATCGGCGAGGTCGTCGAGGTGGGCGAGCTCGTCCAGAACTTCAGGCCCGGCGACATCGTCGTGGTGCCCTGCAACACGCCCGACTGGGAGGTCCCGCAGCTGCAGCGCCGCAACGACAACAACGCCCACGACCGCCGTCTCATCGGCAGCTTCAAGTTCATGGGCAGCAAGGACGGTGTCTTCGCCGAGTTCTACCACGTCAACAACGCCGACGCCAACCTCGTGGCCAAGCCCGAGGACGTGAGCGTCGAGGATGCGCTCATGACCGTCGACATGATGTCCACGGGCTTCTACGGAGTGGAGCAGGCTGACGTGCAGTTTGGTGACACCGTCGTGGTCTTTGGCATCGGCCCCGTCGGCCTCATGGCGATCGCCGGCGCGGCGCTGCGCGGCGCCGGCCGCATCATCGGCATCGGCACCCGTCCCAACTGCGCCGCCCTCGCGCGGGAGTTTGGCGCCACGGACATCGTGAGCTACAAGGAGGGCGACGTGGTCGAGCAGATCCTCGACCTCGCCGGCCCCGTCGACGCCTGCATCATCGCCGGCGGCAGGGCATCGAGCGTCAACCAGGCGCTCCAGCTCACGCGCCCCGGCGGGGTGATCTCCAACATCAACTACTTCGACGCTTCCGAGACCTTTGAGATTCCCACCGCGCTCTGGGGCCTCGGAATGAGCGACGTCGCCCTCAAGACGGGGTTCTGCCCCGGCGGCGCCTACCGCATCGGCCGTCTGCTCAACATCATCCGCGCCGGTCGTCTGCACCCCGGCAAGATGCTCAACTACACCTTCGAGGGATTTGACAAGATCGAGGACGCCTTCCGCGTCATGGACGAGAAGCCCCGCGACCTCATCAAGCCGATCGTGAAGATCAGCTGGTAGCACATCCGGCAGCACGGCATCTTCGGGGTCGGTCCCGACAAGCTCGGGACCGACCCCTCTCTGTGAGCAGAACATCTGTTTGCTCTGTCCCGGGCGCATGCTATCATGGGAGGCCCGTCGGGGAAGGGAGGCTCTGTGACAGGCACGCCGAAGGTGCCCAAGCGCATCTCTGCGGTCATCATAAACTCGCTCAAGGGCGGCGTCGTGCCGCGCATCGGACTGCCCTACGTCACCGTCGGGCGCGAGCGCGAGATCCAGGCGCTCCTGCACGATCTCGAGCTCGTGGCGGACGGCGGCGCGAGCTTCCGCTTCCTCGTGGGCCGCTACGGCGCCGGAAAGAGCTTCCTGCTCCAGACCATCCGCACGCACGCGATGGGCAACGACTTTGTGGTGGCGGACGCCGACCTCTCCCCGGAGCGACGCCTCCAGGGCGGGCAGGGCCAGGGCCTTGCCACCTATCGCGAGCTCATCCGCAACCTCTCTACCAAGACGCGCCCCGAGGGGGGCGCCCTCGCGCTGGTGCTGGACCGCTGGGTGGCGGCCCTGCGCGAGCAGCCGGACGCCGAGACGTCCCTCGCGGCACAGCTCTCCCCCATTCAGGAGCTCGTCTGCGGCTTTGACTTCACGCAGGTCCTGCGCCTCTACTATCGCGCGAGCCTCGAGGGGAACGACGAGACGCGCGCCGGCGTGATCAAGTGGCTGCGCGGCGAGTTCCGCACCAAGACCGAGGCCCGCGGCGAGCTGGGCGTCAACGCCTGCATCACAGACGACACCTGGTACGAGTACCTCAAGCTCTTCGCGCAGTTCCTCGTGGGCGCCGGCTACAAGGGCCTCGTCGTCCTCATCGACGAGCTCGTGAACCTCTACAAGATTCCCAACGCCACCTCGCGCCAGTACAACTACGAGAAGATCCTCACCATGTACAACGACACGCTCCAGGGCAAGGCGCACCACCTGGGCATCGTCATGGGCGGCACGCCGCAGTCCATCGAGGACCGCCGTCGCGGCGTCTTCTCCTACGAGGCCCTGCGCAGCCGCCTCACGCAGGGGCGCTTCGCGAGCGCGGGCCTCGCGGACATGCTCGCGCCCGTCATCCACCTGGAGCCGCTCACCTACGAGGAGCTGCTCGTCCTCATCGAGAAGCTCGCGGACATCCACGCCGGCTACTTCGGCTACGAGCGCACGCTCACCGAGGCGCAGCTCGTGGGCTTCCTCAAGGTGGAGTTTGGCCGCGTGGGCGCGGACACCCACCTCACGCCGCGCGAGGTAATCCGCGACTTCATCGAGCTTCTCGACATCGTGTGCCAGAACCCGGGGGCAGATGTGGACGCGCTGCTCAAGACGGACGCGTTCTCCGGCGCCATCTCAGCGCCCGCCGTTGCCGCCGGCGCGCAGGGCGTCGACGACGCCTACGCCGAGTTCACGATCTAGGCGTCGCCGTCCGCGTCCCACACCTTCTCGACGACGCCACGCTCGTCCACCACATACGCGGAGTAAATCGGCTCGTCCGGCGCGGTCGCGTTCACCTCGAGGTAGCGGGGACCCTCCCTGTCGTCGAGCTCGTAGTAGACACGTCCGTCGCCCGTCCACGACACGCAGCAGGGCCGGCCAAAACGCTCCTCGAAGTCATCGACGGTCTTCTCGCCCCCATCGAGAAACGCTGTGACCTCGTCAACATCAGAGATGGTGTCCCCGGCCTCGTAGCGCAGGGGGTCGTCATTCACGAGGCGCGTCTCCCACTCCAGGGGATAGCTCAGCCGAAGGTGCAGTCCCATCCCTTCGGGCCAGTCCGTCTCGCGCGCGTCGTAGAGCATCGCCGAGTACGCGTCCTCGGACCATACGATGACGGTGGAGACGCCCACCTCTGCCTCGTCAAAGTCGTTCACGCTCACGAGCGTCATGTAGCACCAGTAGTTCTCGCCGTCGAGGACAAACGAGAAATCGGTCGAGAGCTCGACGCGACGCTTGCCGTCTTCGACCTTCTCGGATTCCATGGGGCGCGTCACCGAATGAGTGTCCAGGTAGCCAACGTGACCGGAACAGCTCTCCACCAGCTCGCCGGCCTGCTCGTCAAGATCGTCGGAGCCCGTGCGGGCCTCGGGCGAGAAGAGCCCGACAATCGCGTCCCCGTCACCCGCCTCGAGGGCGCCGAGAAGGCCCTCCGCCGCGTCAAGGCAGGCCTGCCCCCGGGGGCTCACGTACTCCTCGCCCGTCACCTTGCTTTCTACAAAGCGGACGAGGGTGTCGATGCGTTCAGAGCATCCCGTGCACAAGGCGACAACTGCCAGCGCGAGGGCAAGCATCACGAGAGTCCTTGTGCGGAACCTGTCTTTCGTACTCACGACGCCCCCTCACATGAAGTCACATCAAATCACTGCGCGCGGCCGATGCCCTCTATTCTTGCTGAATCTCGAGCAGCTTGCACATGTCCGTCGCGTTGAGCGCTGCAACGGGGCAGTGTCGCAGGAGCGTCTCGTCATTGGTCACGAGATAGTCGACCTTGCCTCGCATCGCCGATGCGATGACGAGGTCGTCTTCGAAGTCCCCGTGCAAGGCGCGCTGCTTGGAGGCCATCCACACGTCCGTGTGATCGAGCGGCACGGCGCAGGCGATTGCCTGCATGTTGTTGATACAACCCCACGCCGTGGCGGTCGCCGCCTGAGCGGCGGACTCACTGAGCGAGCCAGCCGCTGCGCGCTCGGCGCGCTTGTGTTCCGCCGACACCAGGTAGTACACGTCCTTGGCAGTTGAGACGGCATAGACCAGGGTCCAATTATCCTCGAGGGCGCGCTCTATAAGCTGCCTAGCCGCCGCATGACCGCCTCTCCAGGGGAGATAGTAGTCAAGCCAGACATTGGTGTCCAGGAGCATCGATAGCTGCGGGCTCACGAATCTAGCCCCCTCTCGCGAAGGCGCTCGAGCAGAACCTGCTCTCTGAGCTCGTCATAAGGAGGCTCATCAAATCCCTCGGACACCGATATGCCTCGAGATGCCAGCGAGCGCGCAACTATCTGACTTCCTTCTCGCGCCAGCGTGAGCTTGCGATCCCGCTCGGCGCACGCTGCGGAAGACGACTCTGACTGCTGGCCGGACACGAGCTCCCTGATCTTGTCGGGTCTGTCCGCCAGGCTAGAAAATAGCCCCCACATCGAACGAATGGCCTTCGTGGGCGTGAGCCCCGCCTTGGCAAGGGCCGCATCTCCCGAGACCTTGAGGTTCGAATCAATACGTGCATTGATCTGCGCGAGGGTGGTATCCATTGGTCTCCTTTCCAATGTAAAGCATATGCTAGCATATTCTGCTAGCAATAGCTAGGTATCCTCCTTGCAATCAGAAACATTTGTTCGTATACTGACTAGCACCGAGGGGAGGTCGCCATGGGCGTCTTTGACCGATACGCGCCGTTCGTGCAGGACTTCATCTACGCGCACGAGTGGGAGAACCTGCGCGGCGTGCAGGTGGCCGCCGGCGAGGCGATCTTCGACACGGACGACCACGTGCTGCTGTGCGCCTCCACGGCCTCCGGAAAGACCGAGGCGGCCTTCTTCCCCATCCTGACCGAGTTCTGGGAGAACCCGCCCGCCTCCGTGGGAGCCCTCTACATCGGCCCCACCAAGGCGCTGATCAACGACCAGTTCTTCCGTCTCACCGACCTCTGCGAGGAGGCCGGCATCAACGTCTGGCACTGGCACGGGGACGTCTCTGCCTCCCACAAGGCACGGCTCGTGAAGCGGCCCTCCGGCATCTTGCAGATCACGCCGGAGTCCCTCGAGGCCCTGCTCATGCGCCGCCACGCCGTGGTGTCCAAGCTCTTCTGCGACCTGCGCTACGTCATCATCGACGAGGTCCACTCGCTGCTGCGCCAGGACCGCGGCGGCCAGTGCCTCTGCCTCATCGAGCGCCTGGCGAGAATAGCGGGCGTGCAGCCACGGCGCATCGGCCTCTCGGCCACGATCGGCGACCCCGAGGCCGTGGGCGCGTTCCTCGCCGCCGGCACCGGCCGCGACACAATCGTCCCTCGCATCGAGGAGCCCCCGCGCACCTGGCGCCTCTCGATGGAGCACTTCTACCAGACCGGCCCCCAGGCAGACGAGTCCGTATTTCAGACTACGAGAAGAGAAGTCGAGGCAGACGTCGTTGCCCTGGAACCTGAGGAAACCTCGCCAGAGGGCCGGGGCTTATCGCCGCGCGCAGTTCCGCACGAGCCGGACAGGCCGGTGGCCTGTCCGTGCGAGCAGGACTGTCTGAGCACGGCGATAAGCCCCGGCCCTCCCGAACCTCCCACGGACCTGGCACCCGCGAACGCCGACCCCGGCATCGGCTACATCTTCGAGCATACGCGCGGCAGGAAGTGCCTGATCTTCTCAAACTCGCGCGAGGAGGCGGAGGAGGTCTGCACGACGCTGCGCGCCTACTGCGAGTTCAACGGGGAACCGGACCGCTTTCTCATCCATCACGGCAACCTCTCGGCCGCTATCCGCGAGAGCGCCGAGGAGCAGATGAGAGACGACGCCTCAGACCTCTCCATCGTCGCAACCGCCACACTCGAGCTGGGCATCGACGTGGGGCGTCTCGAGCGGGCGTTCCAGATTGACGCGCCGTTCACCGTATCCGGGTTCCTCCAGCGTATGGGTCGCACGGGCAGGCGCGAGGCACCGCCCGAGATGTGGTTCGTCATGCGCGAGGAGCAACCGGAGGCCCGCACGCTCCTACCCGAGACCATCCCCTGGAAGCTGCTCCAGGGGATCGCGCTCGTCCAGCTCTACCGAGAGGAGCGTTGGGTCGAGCCGCCCAACCTCAACCACCTGCCCTACAGTCTGCTCTGCCACCAGACGCTCGCCACGCTCGCCGGCGAGGGAGAGCTCTCCCCCGCCCAGCTCGCGAGCCGCGTGCTCACACTGACGTACTTCCACCGTGTGACGGCCGACGACTTCCGCGTCCTTCTCCGCCACCTGCTCCAGCACGACTACATCGAGCAGACCGAGGGCGGTGGCCTCATCGTGGGCCTGTCAGGCGAGCGCGTCACGAGCTCCTACAAGTTCTTCGCCGTCTTCCAGGAGAACGTGGAGTACACCGTGCGCTCGGGCTCCGAGGAGATCGGAACGCTCTGCGCGCCGCCCCCGCCCGGGGAGAAGGTTGCCATCGCCGGGCACGTCTGGATCGTGGACGAGGTGGACCACGAGCGACACCTGCTCTACGTCACGCAGGTCAAGGGTAAGGTCCCGGCGTACTTTGGCGACGTGGCGGGAGACATCAACACCCACATCCTCGAGCGCATGCGTCGCGTGCTGGAGGAGAGCGTTCCCTACCCCTACCTGCGCGACCACGCCCGCGCGCGCCTGCGCGACGCTCGCCGCGTGGCACGAAACTCCCGTCTCACCACAGGCCCCCTCGTCTGCCTTGGCGAGAACAACAAAGAGCAGACCATGTGGTGCCTGCTGCCGTGGCTGGGAACCTACGCGTTTCTCGCCCTGGAGCGCCTGATCAAGATCAAGTGCGCTGCGGAGCTGGGCATCAAGGGCGTCAACTCGTCGCGCCCGTACTTCATGACATTCGTGATGAAGGCCAGCGAGCAGGAGTTCTTCTCGGTGGTAAAGGACACGGCGGAGCGGCTCGAGGACCCGATGGAGCTCCTCTACCCTGCCGAGATCCCCTACTTCGAAAAGTACGACGAGCTGGTACCTACGGAGCTCGTGCGCAAGGGCTTTGCCGAAGGCGTGCTGGACGTCGAGGGCATGCGCGAGCGTGTGGCCGGGTGGTAGTCCCACGGCACCAAGGCCCACCTGACGTGCGCCCTCTTTTGTGGGCAAGCTTGTCGCCAAAATATCGACAGCTTTGGGTTTCTCGCCCGCCTGCAAACTTGAATCCGCCCATCTCATGAAGCGGGCCCGGACCGCAGGGGGTTGGCGGTCCGGGCCCAGATGACAAGGGGATGTCCCCTTCGCATCGACTAGTGAATGCTCCAGGCGTGGTGATCGGTGTGGAGCAGCTCCTCGGCGCGCTCGGAGAGCGGTTCGCCCAGATAGTCCTGGTAGATGGCCGTAATCGACGGGTTCTCGTAAGAGTTGCGCAGCTCGGCGTTGTGATCGAGGCCCCAGAGGACGTCACCGCGAACGCCCGCCAGCTCCTCGCCGTCGTGGATGGGCTGGCCGCCACCACCCGCACAGCCGCCGGGGCAGGCCATGACCTCGACGAAGTCGTACTCGACCTCGCCCGCCGCAATGGCGTCGAGCAGGTAGCCCGCATTGGCAAGGCCGCTCACCACGGCAACGCGCACCGGGGTGCCCGCCAGGTCGTAGGTGGCCTCCTTCCAGGCGTCCAGACCGCGGACGTCGGAGAAGGCGTCCGGCTCGGGCTTCTTGCCGGTGACCACGTGGTAAGCGGTGCGCAGCGCGGCCTCCATGACGCCGCCGGTGGCACCGAAGATGACGGCAGCACCCGTTGAGGTGCCCAGCGGGTCGTCGAAGTCCTCCTCGGGCAGCATCGTGGCATCGATGTGCTCGGCGCGAATCATGCGGTCGACCTCGCGCGTGGTGATGGAGACGTCGACGTCGGGATCGCCGCAGGCGTCGTTCATGACGGGGATGGCGACCTCGGCCTTCTTGGCCGTGCACGGCATGATCTCCACGCAGAAGATGTTGTGCGGGTCGATGCCCTTGAGCTCCGCGAAGTAGCTCTTGGTCACGGCGCCGAACATCTGGCCCGGAGACTTTGAGGTGGAGAGCTGGTCGGTGAACTCCGGACGCACGGCCTTGACGTAGCGCACCCAGCCCGGGCAGCAGGAGGTGAACATCGGGAACGTGTTCTCCTCTTTGTGGGCGAGCTTGTGCAGGAGCTCGGTCCCCTCCTCCATGATGGTGAGGTCGGCCGAGAAGTTCGTGTCAAAGACGTAGTCCACGCCCATCTGGCGCAGCGCGGCCACAAGGCGGCCGACGGTGGCGTCCTCGCGCGCGAGGCCGAGGCTCTCACCCCAGGCAGCGCGCACAGCCGGTGCGATCTGTACCACGACGACCTTCTCGGGGTCGGCCAGCGCGTCGAAGACCTTCTGCGTGTCGTCGCGCTCGCGCAGGGCGCCCGTCGGGCAGTGCGTGATGCACTGGCCGCAGAGCGTGCAGTCGGACTCCTGGATCGTCATGCCGCCGCGGACGTTCACGCTCGTGTGCGTGGCGCGGTTGGCGAGGTCCCAGACGCCGATGCCCTGGATCTTCTCGCACACCTGGATGCAGCGCAGGCAGTTGATGCACTTGTCGTTGTTGCGGATGAGCGGGTAGGACTTGTCCCACTCGTCGTGCATGAGGCGCTTCTCGTACGGCAGGTCCGAGATGCCGAGGTCGTTGGCGAGCGTCTGCAGCGTGCAGTTGCCGGAGCGCACGCAGCTCGTGCACTCGGAGTCGTGCGTGGCGAGCAGGAGCTCCATGTTCATGCGGCGAGCAACGCGCACCTTGGGGCTGTTGGTGCGCACGACCATGCCCTCGAGCACCGTGTTGTTGCACGCGGCCACGAGCTGGTCGATGCCCTCAATCTCGACCACGCAGATGCGGCAGGCGCCGATCTCATTGAGGTCCTTGAGGTAGCAGAGCGTGGGGATCTTGATGCCCACGGTTGCGGCGGCGTCGAGGATGGAGGTGCCCTCCTCCACGGTGACGGCGCGGCCGTCGATAGTGAGGTTTACCACTGCTCGACCCTCCCTCCGCGGAACGCGCCGAAGCCGAAGTGGTCGCAGCGCAGGCAGCGGGATGCCTCCTGGTGCGCCTCCTGGTCGGTGAGGCCGTTCTCGACGATGTCGAAGTCGTTGATGCGCTCGGACGCCTCGCGCTCGCGCATCTCGCAGCGCGCGCAGGAAATCTTGCCCTTGAACTGCACGGGCGGCAGCTCCACGTCGAGCTCGATCTTGTGGTTGAAGCCGAGATAGTTGTCGATGTTGCCGGCCGCGACCTTGCCCGCGTTAATCGCGCGGATGACGGTGGCCGGGCCGCTCTGGCAGTCGCCGCCGGAGAAGAGGCCGTCCTGTCCGGGCACGGCACCGTCCGGATCGGTGACGATGCGGCCCCACTTGCAGGGCACGCCCTGCTCCTCGAAGGTGACGGAGTCGATGTCCTGACCAATGGCCACGATCACGCGATCGCACGGGACCACGACGTCGCCGCCCTCGGCCGCGCGCGGCGCGGGACGCCCGCGCTTGAGGCCACCGATGATCTGCGGCTCGACCTTGAGGCCGGCCACGTGACCGTTCTCGTCGACGACGACCTCCTTGGGCGCGTGCAGATCCATGACCTCGCAGCCCTCGGCCTCGGCGCCAGCAATTTCCTCGTCCTGGGCCGTCATGTCGGCCACGCGGCGACGGTACGCGATGATGACCTTCTCGGCGCCCAGGCGCACGGAGGTGCGGGCCACGTCCATGGCCACGTTGCCGCCACCGACGACGGCGACCGTGAGGCCCTTGAAGTCGGGCGGGTTGTTGTCACCCATGTCGCGCAGGAGCTGGACGGCGGACATGACGCCCTCGGCGTCCTCGCCCGGAAGGCCAAGCTTCTTGTCCGCGTGCGCGCCGATGGCCAGGTAGACCGCATCGTACTCGGAGCGCAGACGGGTCATCTCGTCACCGTCGACGCTGTGGTTGAGCTCGACGTCGATGCCACAGTCAAGGATCCACTGAATCTCGGAGTCGAGCTGCTCGCGTGGCAGGCGATAGTTGGGGATGCCGTAGCGGAGCATGCCGCCGAGGTGCGCGCGCTGCTCGAAGATCTTGACCTTGTGGCCCATGAGCGTGAGGTAGTACGCGCACGAGATGCCGGCCGGGCCGCCGCCGATGACGGCGACGCGCTTGCCGGTGGCGGGCTTGACGAGCGGGCGGTAGTCGCCGGCGTGGTCCACGGCGTAGCGCTTGAGGCCGCGGATGTTCATCGGGTCGTCCACCATGCCGCGGCGGCAATGCATCTCGCAGGGGTGCTCGCAGACGAGACCGCAGACGAGCGGCAGCGGGTTGTCCTTGCGGATGAGACGCACCGCCTCGGTGTAGCGGCCGGCCTCGACGAGCGCGATGTAGCCGGGGATGTCCACACCAGCCGGGCAGCCGGAGACGCAGGGCACCGTCTGGTGTTGCGAGAAGCCACACGCGTGCTTGGTCACATGGTGCTCGAAGTCGTCACGGAAGCCGCGGATGGCCATGAGGGCCACCTCGCCGGCCTCGTAGCCGATCGCGCAGTCGCTCGACAGGTACACCGTGCGGGCGGTGGACTCGATGAGGTCGAGCGTCTCCAGCGTGGCGCGGTTGTTCAGGACGTCGTTGAACAGGTGGCGCAGCATGCGCAGGCCGTTTCTGCACGGCGTGCATTTGCCGCAGCTCTGCGTCGCGCACATGGCCACATACGAGGCCGTGAACTCGACGGGGCACGGAGCGAGCGAGCTCACCGAAAGGCGCTTCTCGAGCATCTCGTGCATGCTCGACATGATCGCCTGGGTCTCGCTCTGCTCCATGACGTGCATTCTTGCCATAGGCCCTCTCCTTGCACTCATGGAGTACGGTCGTCGCAGCCCCCTCGGCCACGACATAGTTGATTTACATTACGTCGAAGAGCAGACACTTATCAGAAACATTCGGCGAGAAGGACGACCGTTCGGCAAGCGGCACGACCCTCAATCGCCGCTCACCACCGACGCGACAAATCGACGCCGACAACCGAGCCGTTACGCCCGCCTGAAATAAATCTGAGAAGCTAGAGGGACAGACATCCGCAAGCAAAGGAGCGACACATGAAGAAGCTCACACTCAAGACCCTCGTCTGCACCCTGTGCGCCTCGCTCGCCCTCGTCGGCGGGCTTGTGCTCACGGGCTGCTCGGGCACGAACCCCGAGGAGGCCATCAGGCAGTACATCACTGCCGACTTCGACGAGATCAAGAACCTCGACGACGCCACAATGGAAGAGCTCGCGGAGGAGTTGGGCGATACGGGCCTTGAGGCATACGGCATCGAGACGACCGACCTCCTCGCCACGATGCTGGATGGGTTTGACTACTCGATCGAGTCCGTCACGGTCGATGGCGACGCCGCCGTCGCCACGGTTTCCGTCACCGCAAAGTCCATGGGAGAGCTCATGAACATGGACACCGACGCCATGACCGAGGCCCTGATGGAAGACCTCACGTCCGGGGCGCTCGACGCAAACGACGGCGATGCCATCAACGCCTGGGCAGGCGAGTACGTCATGAACCTGGTCGATGCCATCGAGCCGTCCGAGAAGACCGTCACGCTCACCTTCGTCAACGGTGACGACGGCTGGGAGCTGGACGAGAGCTCCAACAGCGAGATCGAGCAGATCTTCATCTAGCTGCAGGGCACACGGCAATGCGGGGGCGTCGGCTGCGGCCGGCGCCCCTTTTCTATGCGAACACCTCGCCGGCGATGCGCGCGGTCTCGGTGGCGTCCTTGGCGTAGAAGTCCGCACCCACCATCTGGGCATACTCGGGCGTGAGCACCGCACCCCCGACGATGACCTTGCACCAGGGCGCGCGCTCGCGCAAGAGCTCGATCGTCTCGGCCATCGCCGGGACCGTCGAGGTCATGAGGGCGGAAAGCCCCACCAGCCGCACATGGCGCTCCACCACAACGTCCGCCACCGCCTCGGGCGCCACGTCGCGTCCCAGGTCAATCACATCAAAACCGTAGTTTTCGAGCAGCATGCGCACGATGTTCTTGCCGATGTCATGGATGTCGCCGCGAACGGTGCACACCACCACGGTCCCCTTGTCGGCGACGCACTCCCCGGTCGCACTCGCCGCACGGATGGTCTCGAATCCGGCCTTTGCCGCCTCGGCCGAGGCCATGAGCTGCGGCAGGAAGAACGTCCCCGTCTCAAAGCGACGACCCACCTCGTCGAGGGCGGGCACGAGGACCTCGTTGATCGCGTACAGTGCGTCATGGGCAAGAAGGACCTCGCGCATGGCCTCCGCCATGGGGCCGCCGCGACCGTCCAGGACGAGACGACGTGCCCGCTCGACGGGATCGGCAGGAAGCGCCGCGTCCTTCTCAACACGCACGTCCTTCTCGCCCGGGGCTGCAGCCGGAGCCGCGTCGGAACGGTCCGCATAGTGCTCCACGTAGAAGCGTGCGCCCTCGTCCTCCCCGGAGAGCACCCGCCAGGAGTCCACCACGTCCATCATCCGTCTTGCGCCCGGGTTGATGATTGCGAGGTCGAGCCCGGCGCCGAGCGCTGCCGAGAGGAACGTCGCGTTGACCAGCGGGCGGAAGGGCAGGCCAAAGCTGATGTTGGAGACGCCAAGGACCGTGCGCACGCCGGAGAGCTCCGCCTTGACCAGGCGGATGGCCTCGAGGATGGTGCGCGGGGCGGTCTGGTCGGTGGAGGCCGCCATGGCGAGGCAGTCGATGACGACGTCCGCGCGCGGGATACCGGCGGCGTCCGTTGCTGCCACGATCTTGCGCGCCACGGCAAGACGCCCCTCGGCGGTGGCGGGGATGCCCTCCTCGTCGAGCGTGAGGCCCACGAGCGCGCAGCCGTAGCGTGCGGCGAGCGGGACCACGGTAGCGAGCGAGTCGGCCTTGCCGTTCACGGAGTTGATGAGCGCCTTGCCGGGATAGCTGCGCACGGCGGCCTCGATGACCGCGGGATCCGAGGCGTCGATCTGCAGCGGCAGCGTGGTCACGCCGAGGAGCTCGTCGACGAGACGACTCATCACCGCGCGCTCGTCGATCTCCGGCAGACCGGCGTTGACGTCGAGGACCTGCGCACCCGCTCGCTCCTGGGCGATGGCCTCCCCGATGACGTAATCATGGTTGCCGCTGCGCAGGGCCTCCTTGACCCTCCGCTTGCCCGTGGGGTTGATGCGCTCGCCAATCACGCCCACCTCGCCCGGAGCGAGCGAGGTCACGCGCTGCGGACCGCACACGGCAAAGCGGTCGGGCAGGTTGCGGCGGACCAGGGCGCGGCCCGAGAGCAGGGCGCGCTCTGCTGCGATGTGCTCCGGCGTGGTACCGCAGCAGCCGCCCAGGATGGTGACGCCCGCCTCGAGCATGGGAGCCATCTCCGCGGCAAAGCGCTCGGGGCCGATGTCGTAGACCGTCACGCCATCCTCCACGTGCGGGAGGCCGGCGTTAGCCTGCACCATGAGCGGGCAGGGTGCCCACTGCGCCATGCGCGCCACGAGCGGTGCCACCTCGGCGGGACCGAGCGAGCAGTTGATGCCCACGGCGTCTGCGTGGAGCGAGGAGAGCGTGAGTGCCGCCACCTCGGGCGTGGTGCCCAGGAAGGTCCGCCCGTCTTCCTCGAAGGTCATCGTGACCAGCACGGGGAGGTCGGAGTTCTCGCGTACGGCGAGCAGCGCCGCCTTGGCCTCCGCGAGGTCGGACATGGTCTCTACGACAAAGAGGTCGGCGCCCGCGCCCACGGCCGCACGCACCTGGCGGGCAAAGAGCTCGTAGGCGTCGTCGAAGGCAAGGGGACCCATCGGTGCCAAGAGCTGCCCCGTAGGGCCGAGGTCGGCGGCAACATAACGGGGATGCGCCGCGCGGGCGCAGGAAACGGCCGCCGAGAAAACATCTTCGACCGTAGTGGCGTCACCGAGCTTGGCCGCATTGGCGCCAAAGGTGTTGGTGGTCACCACGTCTGCTCCCGCCGCGACGTAGGCGGCATGGACCTCCGTCACCACCTCGGGATGCGTGAGGCACAGCAGCTCCGGCAGCTCGCCAGCGGCAAGCCCGCGCGCCTGGAGCTGCGTGCCCATGGCCCCGTCGAAGAGCAGAAAGTCATCGCCCGCCAGGACGGCCTCGAGCAGCCCTCGACACTGATCGCCCACCATGATCCTCCTCCGATAATCGACTGCTTCCATCCTAGCAAGGCGTGGTTTCCGTCGTGTCACGGAGCGCGGGTCTGCTAAACGCGCGCTCGTGATGAAGAAGTTGGCTTCCAAATGCAAAACGCGCGCTCGTGATGAATGATTTTTCCTTCGGAAAGGAGGGCGATTAATTTATTTATATTCTTACCTGCGCAAACGAGAGCAGCCTTCCACACGTACGCCACCCTTGCCCGAAATCGTTCATCACGAACCGAGGTTTTGCCGCACGTACTATCGACTTTCATCACGAAGAAGGGTTATGCAGACTCGTTACCGCCCGCAGGTCCTCCCAGACGCACGCAGGGGGCAGAAATCATGGCAGGGACAAGCGGAACAGCTCGCGCGCGCGTCCTGGCGCGGCTCCTCGAAGAGGCCAATCACCGCTGTCACGCTCTTGGTGGGCGACATGAGCAGATCGCTCGAGAGCGTTATCCCCAGTGCGCGCTGCGCGTCGAGCGTGGCGAGGAGCACCGGCTGCGTAGCGAGCGGCAGGTCGCCGTATCCCGGCGAGAAGCGCGCCCCGCAGAAGAGCCCGCGCCCCGCGGCCAGAGAAACGACGCTTGCCTCGGCGGCATCCGCCGCACGCTCGACAAGCGCGGAACCCGCAGCATCGAACACGACCTGGGCAACACGGTCGGTAAACGAGAGGCGCCGCAGCTCCGCGTCAACACCCGCACCCGCCGTCACCGCAAGCACGCCCACGGCCACGGCGCCGTCGAGGTGCTCCGAGATTGACCTACCCCGCAGCTCGAGCGCCGTACCCTCGAGACGAATCACAGGCAGGCCACCCTCCTTGCAGCAGCCCGCCACATCGAACAGACGAACGACCCCACGCGGCCGAGCCACCTCCAGACACCGAGTAATTACGGCGTCGACCCGCGCGTCGAGCTCCGGGGAAATCTTCTGTCCCGCATACCCCAGGTAGTGCAGGACCTCAGAGCGCTCTACCGAGCAAATGTCGTAGGACTGGACCACGTCCACGCGCTAAGCCTCCAGGTAGCCGCAGGCGAGAAGGGCCTCACGGGCGGCATGCGCCACCGACGGCTTGTTCATGCTGTAAACGTGAAGGCCGTCAACCCCGTTGGCGGCGAGGTCGGCAAGCTGTTCGCAGGCGTACTCAACGCCAGCGCGCGCCTGGTCGACCGGGTCGTCACCAGCGAGCACGAGGCGCTTCACGACCTTGGCCGGGATGGAGGCGCCACAGGTAAAGGCCATACGCTGGATCTGCTTCACACTCGTGAACGGCATGATGCCCGCAACGATGGGCAGCCGGACCCGGTGCCTCAGGCACTTCTCGCGGAAGCGGTAGAAGTCCTCGTTGTCAAAGAAGAGCTGGGAGACCAGGTAGTCGGCACCCGCCTCCTGCTTCTTGTAGAGGCTCTCAAAGCTCTCCTGCTCGCTGGGGGACTCGACGTGGCCCTCCGGGTAGCACGCAGCGCCGATGCAGAGCCCGGTGCCCGAGGAGCGCAGGTACTCGATGAGGTCGGAGGCATGCTCGAAGTCGATGGCGTCACGTCCGGGGGCGCGGTCGCCGCGCAGGGCGAGCACGTTCTCGACGCCCTTCTCGGCAAGGGATGCTGCGTAGGCGTCGACGTCGGAGCGCGTCGAGCCCAGGCACGTGAGGTGAGCGAGGGCCGTAACACCAAGATCGTGCTCTATGGACGCCGCAATCGGGACCGTGTTCGCCGAGTTGCCCGACCCCCCGGCCGAATACGTGACCGAGATCCAGTCCGGACGGTCGCCGGCCATCTCGCCCGCGATGGCAAACGCCTCCTCGAGGGGCAGCTCGCCCTTTGGAGGAAAGATCTCAAACGAGAAGGTCTGGCGCTCGGCGAGCTTGTCGGCAATCCTCATGATGGCCCCCTCCGGGTCAATCGGGTTCGACTCTATTCTCACACATGAACGCGGGCATGCGCCCGGCGGAGGTCGCCTCGGCTATGTCGAGGAGGGCATGCGCCACGGACTCCTCGCTCGCGGGACCGATGTGGAACCGCGCGCACTCCCTCACGACCGGCACCGCGTTCGCAACGGCGACGGAATTGGCGTAGTGGCGCAGGACGGCGAGGTCGTTCTCGGCGTCGCCGAAGCAGCAGACCTCGTCGGGCGTAAGACCCAGGCGCTCCATGAGGAAGTCGCCGCCATGGTCCTTGCCAAAGCCGTGCGGCGTGATGTCAATGTGGGGCGTACCGGGCATGGGGCAGACAAAGTCGAGCGCGGGGAGCAGCCCGGCGAGAAGGGCGGCGACCTCCTGACAGCGCTCGAAGCTCCCCACAACGCGGACGTTTGCCTTGTAGCAGGGCTCCTCGGGGACCGTCGGAACCGCGGTCTCCACCCGCCAGAAATTATCGGGATGTGCGGTCACGAAGGCGATGTCCGCACCAACGGCGACCTTCTCGCCCCCGTACTCCACGACGAGGTAGGCGTCCTCGACGCCGGCGAGCTCCCCGGCCACGCGAACGAGCTCACCGTGGTCGATGGGGACCTTGTCGACAAGCTCGCCGTCGAGGTAGACGAGCTGCCCGTTGCTCGTGACCGCGGTGGAGCAGGCCGTCTCGTCGCCCGCAAACATATGCGGCAGATCGCGGTAGATCCTTCCCGTGCAGGGGGCAAAGTGCACGCCCGCCTCGCGCAGCGCGCGAATCGCGTCGAGCGCAAAGGGTGTTATCACGTGGTCCTCCCGCCAGATGAGCGTGGCGTCGAGGTCGCTGAGCACGAGCCGGATCACGATACCTCCTCAAGACGATGGCTGCGGCGGTCACGCGGGGCGCCAGGCGCCGAGCGCAGACCAGCGCGCAGCCATCGGAGCGAACCCAGGCGCGACGGTCGGGGGCCGTCGCGCCCGAACACGCCGCATGCCGGTGTTGGGGGATCGGCATGCGACCATCTCTAGATATAACCACTTCGAACAGGTACATGCCGCAGAAAGCCGCAGACGGTAGCGCGCGAATCTCAGAGGGTTGGGGCGGCTCCGACGTGACAGACGAGCACCATGGGCAGGACGACCACCGCCACGGCGGGCGCCAGGGGAATCCCCCCGTCATGGGCGCCCCCGGCGGCGCGCGCCGCCGCGATTGCCCTGCCAAGGCACCAGCCCACAAGCCCCACGGCGCACGAGAGCCCCACCACGAGCAGACCCCCGACAGGACCAACCCAGAACCCGACGGCAGAGAGGAGCTTGACGTCCCCACCGCCCACGCCGGAGCCATGACCGGCGCGAGCATACAGGCCGGCAGCCGTCAGCATGACAACAAGAACGACGAGACCACCGCCCGCAGAGGAAAGCAACGGCATCATGTCATGATGGTGCGCAGAGGCAACGGCAGCACGGAGCGCACCGGCCGCGGCCACGGCGATCGCGCACCCGTTTGGCACGATCCTGCAGCTAAGGTCGGTAGCCGCAGCAACCCCCAGAGCGGCTGCGAGCACGCCGAGGCACATAACCGCCAGCAAGACTCCCGTGACGCTCATGCTCCCTCCCTTCGGGTGCGTGGCATTGTAGCCGTCCCGCGCGCACGCTGCTTCTAGAAAAGCGGACCCTTGCACGCGTGACCAGCGGAGCAGCCGCACCTCCCGAGCTCGCTGGGCACGTCGCGCCCGCAAGCGGGTATACTTGCTTCTCGCTGTGACGTACTGAGGGGGACCGTCCAATGACGAGCTGGCTTGTGAGAACGTTTGTGCCCAACGCGGACGAGACGTCCGACGCCGCGGTGCGCACGCGCTACGGGCTTCTCGCCAGCGTCACCTGCATCGTCTGTAACATCGCGCTCTGTCTGGGAAAGGGCGTTGTGGGCCTGCTTGCCGGGTCGGTCTCCATTGTGGCGGACGCAGTCAACAACCTCTCCGACGCCTCGAGCAACGTGGTAAGCCTGCTGGGATTCAAGCTCGCGAGCCGCCCCGCAGACGAGGAGCACCCCTATGGCCACGGTCGCTACGAGTACCTGGCCGGGCTCGTGGTGGCCGTACTGGTATGCGCCATCGGCATCAACCTGCTCGGGTCGTCCGCCGAGAAGATCCTCCACCCCGAGCCCACCGAGTTCGGCCCTGCCGTGGTAATCGTGCTTGTCGCATCGATGCTGGTGAAGCTATGGATGGCGTCGTTCAACCGTCGCCTGGGCCGAACGATCGACTCCGACACCCTCGAGGCCACCGCCGTAGACTCGAGAAACGACGTGATCTCCACCGCAGCCGTTCTCGCCTCGGCCGTGGTCTCCCAGCTCACGGGCTTCGACCTCGACGGCTGGGCGGGGCTTGCCGTGGGCGCCTTCATCTGCTGGAGCGGCATCGAGCTCGTGCGCGAGGCCGTGAGCCCGCTGCTGGGCCGCGTGCCCGACCCCACCTACGTGGAGCACATCCGTGACAAGATCATGGGGTACCCGGGCGTCCTGGGCACCCATGACCTCATGGTCCACGACTACGGTCCGGGACGGCAGTTCGCGAGCGCCCACGTGGAGATGGCCGCCGAGGGCGACCCGCTCGCGCAGCACGATCTTCTCGACAACATCGAGCAGGACTTCAAGGTGGACGAGGGCCTGGTCATGACGCTTCACTACGACCCCATCGTCACTGACGACCCCGAGGTCCGCGACATGCGCCACTGGATAGACCTCACGGTGAAGGGCATCGACGAGCGGCTCTCGATTCACGACCTGCGCTGCGTGCCCGGCCCCACGCACACCAACGTGATCTTTGACTGCGTGCGGCCCGCGGGCCTCTCGCTTACCGCCGCCGAGCTGCGTGAACGCATCTCTGAGCTCGTCCGCGAGCGCTATCCGCGCGCCATCTGCAAGATAACTATCGACGACTCCTACGTCTCTTCTCGCCAGTGATCGGAGCCTCCATGCCTTCCAGCAGCTACCTCGCCAAGCAGATGATCGTCATGCGTCGCGACCTCAAGATGCGCAAGGGCAAGATCGCCGCCCAGGCGGGACACGCGTGCGTGGAGGCCGTCCTCATGGCGCTGGTGCGCGAGGGGCGCGGGGCGGACCTGCGCGCCACGGACGGCTGGGCCTGGGTCGAGCACGCGGAGGACGACGTCACCCCGCTCACCGACTGGTTTGACGCGGGCGTGGCAAAGGTGTGCGTCTACGTGGACTCCGAGGAGGAGCTGCTCGACCTCGCGGAGCGCGGGCGCGAGCAGGGCTTTGCGGTGGCGCTCGTCCGCGACGCCGGACACACCGAGTTCCACGGCGAGCCCACCTACACCTGCCTCGCCTTCGAGCCCCTCCCCGCCGAGAAGATCGACCCGCTAACGGGCGAGCTGCCTCTTTACTAGCCACACGCGCCCGCGAACCCAAACCATTTTGCGGTTTGGGTTCACTTTTCCCGCTGTCGGGCACGCGCGTTTTTCTCGCAAGCGTTTTACCTGCGGAAATAGAAACGGTTCATTCCGCGTCGCCAAAACGATGAACCCAAACCTCCGGGAGAGGGATGCCGGGGATGTTACCGATACGTAATTCCTACTTGTAGGGTGGGTTTATGCGTGGCACCCTGAAACGCGAGAGAGGGAGGCACCATGCGCATAGCACACACGGTAGAGGACTTGATTGGATCCACGCCCCTCGTAGACCTTTCGTCGCTGACGGACGGCGAGGCCCGCGTACTGGGCAAGCTCGAGGCGGCCAATCCCGGCGGCTCGGCCAAGGACCGCGTGGCCCGCGCGATGGTCGACGACGCCGAGCGCGCCGGACGTCTCTCCCCCGGCGGCACCATTATCGAGCCCACCAGCGGCAACACCGGCGTGGGCCTCGCCATGGTCGCCGCCGCGCGCGGCTACCGGCTCGTCCTCACGATGCCGGACACCATGAGCGTGGAGCGGCGCGCCCTCGCGGCCGCCTACGGTGCCGCGATCGAGCTCACGCCGGGCGCCGAGGGCATGGCCGGGGCGGTCGCGCGCGCGGAGGAGCTGGCCGACGCAACCCCCAACTCCATCATCGCCGGGCAGTTCGACAACCCCGCAAACCCGCGCGCCCACTACGAGACCACCGGCCCGGAGATTTGGGCGGACACCGACGGCACCGTGGACGCGCTCGTAGCCGGCGTGGGAACCGGCGGCACGCTCTGCGGGTCGGCCCGCTTCCTCAAGGAGAAGAACCCTGCCGTGCGCGCCGTCGCCGTGGAGCCCGCCGAGTCACAGGTTCTCGCCGGTGGTGCTGCGGGCCCGCATGCGATCCAGGGCATCGGCGCCAACTTCGTACCCGGCAACTTCGACCGCTCCCTCGTGGACGAAATCGTCCCCGTGAGCTCGGCGGACGCCCTTGCCACCTGGCGCCGCCTCGAGCGCGAGCTGGGACTTCTCGTGGGCATATCCTCCGGTGCCGCCGTCGCCGCCGCTCTCGCGCTCGCCGCGCGCCCGGAGTACGCCGGCAAGACGATCGTTGTCGTCCTCCCGGACACCGGGGAGCGCTACCTCTCTGTGGAGGCCTGATGTCTGCCGAGAAGAACACCTGGTCCGAGCTTCAATCCCTCATCCACGAGGACGCGGAGGCCGCCTTCGCGCGCGACCCCTCCGCCGGCTCGGTCGCTGACGTCACGCGCTTCTCGGTTGGATTTCGCATCGTGCGCGCCTACCGCCACCAGCACTGGCTCTACGAGCGCGGGCACCGGACGCTCGCCCTGTGGCTCGCCAAGCGCTCGCGCATCAAGTACGGCGCGGACATCCACCCCGCAGCAAAGATCGGCCGGCGCTTCACCGTGGACCACGGGATCGGCGTGGTCGTCGGCGGGACCACGATCATCGGCGACGACTGCCTCATGTACCAGAACGCCACGCTCGGCATGACCGGAAAGCACGGCGGCAAGCGTCACCCCACGCTCGGAAACGGCGTGCTCGTGGGCGCGGGCTCCATCCTGCTCGGCGCCATCACCGTCGGCGACGGTGCCTATATCGGCGCCGGTTCGGTCGTCGTGGACAACGTGCCCGCCAACACCACCGTCGTGGGCAACCCGGCGCGGGTGGTGCGGACGCACGTGTGTCCGCTCGTGAGCGACATGGTCCGCGTCACGGACGACTTTGGCAAGAGCTGGGTCATGGAGGCGTAGGTCCCGCTACAATACCTGCTCGAGACAGGTCTTGAGTGGGGTCATGCCCATCGCGTCGTAGAACGCGCGGGCTCCGGGGTTGCACTCCCACACGTTGAGTGTGACGTTGTGGCAGTCCAGCTCGCGCGCAAAAGCAATGACGTGCTGATAGAGGGCGGTGGCAACGTGTTGCCCGCGATGGGCCTCGTCCACGCAGATGTCGTCGATGTAGAGGCTCACGATGGGCTGCCAGCTGTTTGACTCCCGATAGTCCTGGATCTCGCAGAAGGCATGGCCGAGCACGGTCCCTTCGTCGTCAACGGCCACGAACACGGGGCGTGCGTCATCCTGGAACAGGGAAAGAAGCTCCTCGTCGGTGTACTTGCGGGTCCCGGAGCGGAAGATGTCCGGCCGGCCCGCAGCGTGCACCTCGAGCACCTGGCTCAACAGGCCGTGCACGCCCTCAAGGTCCTTCTCGCCGGCCCTTCTAATCCGCATCGTCCTCATGCCCCCTCTCGTGGACGAACGCCACGAACTCGTCAAGATCGGCGCGCGTCTCGAAGCGCGCCGTGTACTGGTAGTTGCCCATGTCGTCAGAGAGCGCGTCGGGCACGCGCCCGTGCGCGACGACCGCCGACCCGTAGCGCCCCAGCACCTCCTCGTGGGGGTGCGCGTAGCGATGCGCGTCGCGGCGGCTCGCGTACACGCAGAAGCCGTCCGTTCCGTCCTGCTCGGCGCGCCGCTCGTCAAAGCAGACCATGTCCGCCCAGATCTGGTAGACGTCCACGTCGTGCGCGTAGTTCATCATCTCGGGCGTGGTCCCGCCGGGCGGCCGGACGTTCACCTCAAGTCCAACGTAGTCGCCAGCCCCGCCGAGGCCGGGATGCTCGCGGTCCAGGCGGAAGAACTCCAGGTGCACAAAGCGGCTCGTGAGGCCAAAAGCGCGAGCCACGGCCCTGCCTAGGCGCGAGAGCTCGGGGTCCACCTGCGGTCGCGAGAAATACGTCAGGTCGAGGCCGCCGTAGACGACGTCGGCCATCGACGGCGGAAACTCCTCCTGGTTCTCAAAGAGCGGCTCGCCGCGGCTGTCGAGAATGGCGTCCCAGGAGCAGATGTCCCCGTGAACGAGCCGCTCGATGACGTAGGGGACGTCCCCGTGGTCGGCGAGAAGGGCGCGGAGGTCCGCGTCGGAGGAAAGGACGCGCGTCCCACCGGCACCAACGCCAAACTCGGGTTTGGCGAACACGGGATAGTGGCCCATCTCGCCGATGAACCAGCGGGTCTCGTCGAAGGTCGTGAGACGTGTCTGCCGGGCCGTGGGTACGCCCGCGGCGGCATAGAGGGGCTTCTGGCCGGCCTTGCTCTGCCAACGGGCTATCTCGGCGGGGCGCGGGCCGTGCGTGACGTTGAAGTCCTCGCGCAGGCGGGCATCGAGACCCAGCCAGTGCTCGTTGTTCGACTCTATCCAGTCGGGTTTGCCATAGCGATACGAGAAGTACGCGACAGCTTGGTAGACCTGATCGTAGTCCTCGAGGTCATGAGCCCAGAAGTACTCGTCGAGCGAGTCGCGCACCTCGGGCGCGAGCGCATCGAACGGCGTGTCGCCGATACCGAGGACCCGTGCGCCGTCTCGCCGCAGCGCCGCGCAAAACTGCCAGTAGACATGCGGGAACTGCGGCGAGACGAAGATGAAGTTCATTTACTTCGCGCTCTTGGTCTTGGTCGTGGCGCTCTTGGTGGTCGTCTTGGCGGCGGCGGGCTTCTTGGCGTCCGTCGTCTTCGCGGGCGCGGCGGCCTTGGTGGCCTTGGCAGGAGCGGCGGCCTTGGTGGCCTTGGCCGGAACGGCAGGCTTCTCGGCCTTGGCCGGAGCGGCGGCCTTCACTGCCTTTGCCGGGGTCTCAGCCTTGGTGGTCTTGGCCGGAGCGGCGGCCCTGGTGGCCTTGGCGACCGTCGTGGTCGCGACCGGCTTCTTCTCGGCGGCCTTGGCGGTCGTGGTCGCGGCCTTCTTGGCAGCCGGCTTCTTCTCGGCAGCGGCCGTCTTCGCAGCAGCGGCCGTCTTCGCAGCGGCGGCCGTCTTCGTGGCAGCCGTCTTGGCAGCGGTCGCCTTGGTCGTCTTCGCGGCGGCCGGCTTCTCGGCAGCCGTGGTCGCCTTCTTAGCGGCGGTCTTCGGCGCGACGGCCTTCTCGGCGGCGGCCTTGGCGGTCGTGGTCGCGGCCTTCTTGGCAGCCGGCTTCTTCTCGGCAGCGGCCTTGGTCGCGGCGGTCTTCTTTGCGGCGGTGGTCGTCGCGGCCTTCTTGCGCGTGGTCGTGCGCTTCTTGGCGGGCTTCTCGGCGGCCGTGGTCTTCTCGACGTCGTCAAGGACGATCGGCAGGAAGTAGCGCAGCTGCTTCTTCCACCAGAACCAGGTGTGCGTCACGTCAGCGCCCCAGTAGTCGCACCAGACGTCGACGCCAAGACGCGCGAGCTGCTCGCCCATCTCGTGCGTTGAGCGCAGAGAGTCGGCCTCGGAGGCCTCCTGGCCGGTGCAGAACAGCAGCTGACGCTGGTTGTACACGGCAACGTAGGGGTGGTCGACGGGCATCTGCGACAGGAACGCGCAGGGCGTGTTGTCATAGAGCGTGGCGTCCATCCAGTCGCCGAAGTAGCGACGGGCGTCATAGCAGCCGGAGAGGCAGACGCAGCCCTGGAAGAGGTCCGGGCGGCGCAGCGCGACGATGGAGGCCTGCGTGGCGCCGGCGTCAAAGCCGAGGGCCAGCGGACGGGCGGTCGACTTGCTCATCTTGGCCACGAGCGGCACGAGCTCGTCGACCACGTAGTGGTAGTAGGTCTCCTGGCGCTTGGCGCGCTCGGCGGGGTCGCCGGTGCCGCCCCAGGTCTCATTGTCAACGGTCTCGGTGCAGAACAGCTGGATGGTGCCGGAGTCCAGGTAGTCGGACAGCTCGTCGATGACGCCGACCTCCTCCAGGCTCTCGGGCGCCTGACCCTGCGTCGGAAAGACCACGACGGGCAGGCCCTTCTTGCCGTAGGCGATGACGTGCATGTCCTCGCCCAGGATGCTGCTCGTGCACACGATGTTCTTCTTGTCCATGTTTCCCCCAAAAGGTTGGATCATGTCCCCCGATTGTGTATCAGTCATGATACCGCTCACGCTCGGGACGCATGTTTTGCCCGTGTAAGGGTGACACAAATCGGAAACTTCTGCTCGGGGAGCCTCCAAGGAGTGTCCAGTTTGTTGAGAAGGGAAGCCCCAAGCTCGTGCTACGCTGTCCTGCGGACACGCGAGACAGAGAGGACGCCCCCATGCGCATCGGCTTTGACAACGACAAGTACATCGCCCTTCAGGCGGAGAAGATCCGCAAGCGCATCGGACAGTTCGGCGGCAAGCTCTACCTCGAGTTTGGCGGCAAGCTCTTTGACGACTACCACGCGAGCCGCGTGCTTCCCGGCTTTGAGCCCGACTCCAAGATCCGCATGCTCGAGAGCCTCAAGGACGACGTCGAGGCCATCATCGTCATCAACGCGGACAACATCGAGAACGCCAAGCGCCGCTCGGACATCGGCATCACCTACGAGGAGGACGCGCTGCGCCTCATGGACTCGTTCCGCGCGCGCGGCCTCATGGTCGGCGGCATCTGCATCACGCACTTCACCGGTCAGCCACACGCCGAGGCGTTCCAGCGCCGCCTCGAGTCCATGGGCGTCTCCGTCTGGCGCCACTACCTGATTGACGGCTACCCCTCCGATGTCAACCACATCGTCTCCGACGAGGGCTTTGGCAAGAACGACTACATCGAGACGAGCCGCCCGCTCGTGGTGGTCACGGCCCCCGGCCCCGGCTCGGGCAAGCTTGCCACCTGCCTCTCGCAGCTCTATCACGAGAACAAGCGCGGCGTGCAGGCGGGCTACGCCAAGTACGAGACCTTCCCCGTGTGGAACCTCCCGCTCAAGCACCCGGTGAACGTCGCCTACGAGGCCGCCACCGCCGACCTCGACGACCGCAACATCATCGACCCCTGGCACCTAGAGGCCTACGGTGACGTCACGGTCAACTACAACCGCGACGTTGAGACCTTCCCCGTGCTCAAGGCCATGATGGAGAAGATCGCCGGCGAGAGCCCCTACCAGTCCCCCACCGACATGGGCGTGAACATGGTCGGGCTCTGCATCTCCGACGACGACGCCTGCCGCGAGGCGGCCAAGAACGAGATCGTGCGCCGCTGGTTCGCCGCCGCCGAGGAGCTGCGTCGCACCGGCGAGGGCAAGGAGACGCTCGACAAGATCGAGCTACTGATGAGCCAGGTCGACGTGACCGTCGACTACTCGCCCGCCCACCAGGCGGCGCTCGAAAAGGAGGAGGCCACCGGTGGCCCCGCCGCTGCCATGGTGCTGCCTGACGGCTCGCTTGTGACCGGCAAGACATCCGAGCTCATGGGTGCCGCCGCCTCGCTTCTGCTCAACGCCGCCAAGCACATGGCCGGCATCCCCAAGAAGACCTACGTGGTGAGCGAGGAGGCGCTCGTACCAATCTGCCACCTCAAGACCGATCACCTGCGCAGCCACAACCCGCGCCTGCACTCCGACGAGATGCTCATCGCGCTCTCGCTCTCCTCGGCCACCAACGACCAGGCCGACGCGACGGTGGACGCGCTCGCGCAGCTGGCCGGCTGCGACGCGTACTTCTCGGTCATCCTCTCCGAAGCCGACAAGAGCACGTATCGCAACCTGGGCATCAACGTCTGCTGCGAGCCCAAGTACGAGCGTCGCGGCTACTATCACCGCTAGGGTATCCGGAGAAACCATACACATCCGTCGGGTCCAGGCCCTCAAAGGACAAAAACGACGGGTGTGCATGGTTTGCCATCACACAATCTGGCTGAGAAGCCAATCACGCCGCCCGGGGTCGGGCGGATTCGCCTCGATTCCGAGGTCTTGGCACAGCTGCCGCGCCAGCACGTCGAGAGCGTCCCCGCTCAACTGGTCGTTGGTGACGGAGGTCACCTTCCAGCCCATCGCCTTGAGCGAGTTTCTCTTCTTCGCATCATGGTCCAGCTGCCAGGGAGAGAGATGGTTGGCATAGCTGTCGCATTCCACGACTACCCGCTTGCCCACCCAAGCGAGGTCAACCTCGTACACGGGGAACTGGCTTATGGGGAGCTCCTCGACGGTCGGATAGATGCGAACGTTGAGCTCGGGCGACGGCAACCCGTATCCGCCCAGGCGCCGCGGCAGCGTGAGAATGATGGTGACCCTCGTCTCGAGGGGCGATCGGGAGCGTTCTGCCGCCCAGCGCAGAGAGGCGCGGGCCTTCTTCACGCCGGGGAGTCCGTCCGCGTCCGCAAGATAGTCCCGAAGCTGGTCTGTGTCCAGCAATGGCCCTCGGTCGAGAAACCCACGGGACGTGGGCACGCATCCATACAGCCCCAGGCACTCCATCTCCAGGGCCGCAACACGAGGAACGCTCTCCCGAGCCGCCCTGAGAAGACAGCAGAACGCAGGAGAGGTCACGAGCACGCCCGGGGAAAGCCGATAGAGAGAGCCGGCGGGCAGACGTCCCGACCAGACGTGGCTGACTACCTTTGCAGATTGTATCCTGTGCTCCGGCGCGTCCACGATGACGTGCACCGGGTCGTCTTTGGAATAGGTGATCCCCAGCCCCTCGAGATCCGCCTCGCGCAGCTCACGCGCAGACGAGACGGACCAGTCCACTGCCGCGCTCACGGGCCACCCTAGGCTATCAAGCAACCCGTCCTGGGCCCAGAGCCGCATGGCCGTTATGTCCGCGAGCGTCACCATGCGCCTAGCCTATTGGCGGTCGCTCTCACCGGGCTTCCCGTTAGCACGCCCCAGACGTTCACTATTTGTGTTTCCGCAGGTATGTCCTCCGCTTCTTGTCCATTAATCAAAAGTAGTAGTAGATATCTCCATAGGGCGACCATGCATACCCGTCAGAATCGTCTTGCCGAGGGGTGCGGGCTAACAGGTGTGCATGGTCTGCTATTCTCACAGGTGCGTCCAGTGTCCGACGCCCCGCCAGAGCACAAGGAGCCCGAATGACCTACCAGCTCATAGCCTTTGACATGGACGGCACGCTTCTCGACACAAACAAGCGCGTCCTGCCCTCCACGACGGAGGCCATCTCCGACGCCACCGCGGCAGGAAAGGTGGTGGCCATATGCACGGGCCGGTGCCCGAAGATGGTCGAGGTCGCGAGCGCCGACTTCGCTGACGTCCGCTATGCGATCTGCTGCAACGGCACCATAGTCTACGACCTCTCCGAGCAGCGAATTCTCGAGGAGCACCCCATGCCCGCCGACGTCGTGGCGCGCTGCTATGACGCGCTGGAGGGCGAGGACGTCATGGCAGAGGCGTTCTCGGGCAGGGGGGTCTTCTTCCAGCGCTCCTTCATTGAGCGCGTCGCCACCTACAACATGGGCCCCTACAAGGAGCTCTATCGCGCGACGGCCACCCTCGTGGACGACATCGCCGCAACCTTCCACGACCCGTCGATTACCATCCCCAAGTTCATATTCCATTTCCGCGACCCAGAGGCGCGCGAGCGCATGATCGAGCGCGCGGCCGACCTTCCGGTCGAGATGGCGAAGGCTGAGATCTCGAGTCTCGAGTTCACCGCAAGGGGCACCGACAAGGGCACCGGGCTTCTCGCCCTTGCCGACCTCCTGGGCATTCCCCGCGAGCAGACCATTGCCGTCGGCGACTCCTACAACGACCTGCCCATGATTCACGCCGCTGGCCTCGGCGTCGCCATGGGCAACTCGCGCGAGGCGGTCCTCGCCGCCGCCGGGGTGACGGTCGCCGACAACGACAGCGGCGGCTGCGCCGAGGCGATCCGTCGCTACCTGCTCGGCGAGTAGGCCCCGGTTGAAGCGCATCCTGGTCATAGCCACGGGCGGCACCATCGCCTCCACGCCGGAGTCCGACGGCCTCACCCCCACGCTCGGCGGCCGGGAGCTCGCCGAGCGCGTGCCGCTGCTCGACACCCTGTGCGAGCTGGACTTTGTTCAGCCCATGAACATTGACAGCACCAACATGCGACCGCGTGACTGGCTGCGCCTGGCGTCCGTCATCCGCGACGCCTACGACCGCTACGACGGCTTTGTAATCCTGCATGGCACGGACACGATGGCCTACACCGCCGCCGCCCTCTCCTACCTCATCCAGGGCAGCGAAAAGCCCATCGTGCTCACGGGCTCGCAGCAGCCCATGGCCAACCCCTTCACCGACGCCAAGCTCAACCTCTACCACAGCGTCCTCTACGCCTGTGACGAGGCCAGCCGTGACGTGAGCGTGGTCTTTGGCGGCGAGGTCATCTGCGGCACGCGCGCCCGCAAGCAGCGCACCATGAGCTTCAACGCCTTCACGAGCATGAACTATCCCCCCGTTGCCTACGTGCGCGGCGAGAAGATCGTGCGGGCCGCCGGCTCGGGGGAGGCCGAGAAGATCGAGCGCCCCCCGCGCTTCTACGACACCCTGGACGACCGCGTGATCGTGCTCAAGCTCACGCCCGAGCTGCGCCCGTCGATCTTCGAGCTGCTCGCTCCCGACTACGACGCCGTGATCCTGGAGACCTTTGGCATCGGCGGAATCCCGGACCACGATGGTGCCTACCAGCGTGCGATTTACGACTGGGTGGAATCGGGCCGCACGCTCGTCGTGACCACGCAGGTCCCGGAGGAGGGCCTCGACCTCGGCGTCTACGAGGTCGGGCGCGCCTATGCAGATCGGTGCGGCATCCTGCGCGGCGGTGACATGACCACCGAGGCGCTCGTGGCCAAGACCATGTGGGTGCTCGGTCAGACGCGCGACCCCTCCGAGGTCGAGCGCCTCTTCTACGAGCCCGTCAATCACGACCGTTCGTCGAGATAATCGGCCCTTCTCTCTCCTCAGTCCATTGCTCCCTCAATTATTGGATTAGCCTACTGGCACGTGAGGCCCCAAGAGAAGGAGCAACGATACCCGATATGAGAACGATGGGCGCGAAGGCACTCGGCCTTGTCGCGTCCGCCCTGCTCGCAACCACGCTCGTCGCATGCGGCGCAACGGAGCAGTCCCCTGCTCCCGAGCCCGAGAGCGTGGAGAGCGCCGAGACGGACGTGGACGCCGTCGACGAGTCCGAGGACGCGAGCGACGGCACGGAGGCCTCGCAGCCCACGCCCACGACGGTCGAGGTCAACCAGAGCGTCACCGACGAGGAGCTCGGCTACACCATCACCCTCAAGCAGGCCATCGTCGACATCCCCTTTGACGACGCCGACATCTGGGCCGACGGCTACCGCACGGGCGTTGCCGTCGAGGTGGAGCTGACGAACAACAGCGAGTACGTCGCCACGCTGCGCGGCACCGACCTCTGCCTGCTCGCGGACGGCGAGGAAGTCGACACCAACATGAGCCGCATCAGCACCTTCCAGACGTTCGCCGACGATAACGGCCTCACCGCGCTGCCGTCGGAGGGCGCCGGCCAGGGAGAGACCATCTCGGGCTGGCTGTTCTACTACTTTGACACGGGCTCGGGCGACAACGAGCTCGCCCTGCGCTACGCGCGCATGGAGACCGAGGTCAGCGTGATCGGCGGCCCCGAGGGCGGCTCCAGCTACACGATTCCCGCCGAGAACTTCGACATCGCCTTCTAGCGCACCAACCCAACCGATGGGAGCTCAGAGGAGGTCGGTCGCCGTAACGGTGACGGCCTCCTCGTTCTTCTCGCCGCACATGAACGAGATCGTGTCACCCGGCTGGTAGGTCACGATCTCAAGCAGGCCCGGCAGACCAAAGTCGTAGATCGTCTCGTCCCCCTCGAGCGTGATGTAGAAGTGCGAGTTGCCGTCCACCACGGCCTGGGCGATCGTGGCGATCGTCCCGGAGACCTCGACCGTCGTCGAGGCATCTGCCGCCTCCTGCTCGCTGAGCAGGCCGTCCGCCGCCAGCAGCGAGAGGTAGGCCTCCTGGCACTCCTCAACCGTGGAGCCCGTGGCCACGCTCTGGTACTGCTCGATATTGATCATCGCGAACATCTTGACCAGGCCCGCGTCGTCCTTGAGGCTCACGAAGTAGGTGGGCTGGCCGGCCACGTTGAGCAGAATCGGGTAGGTGGCCTGGTAACGCAGGTTCTGCAGCTGGCCCTCGGCGCTCGCCATGGCCGAGGCCTCCGTCGCGCCCGCCACCGGGTAGAAGTGCGACTCTCCGGTACGCTGGTTCACCAGGATGAAGCCCACGCTCGAGTCGTCCGCAGTCACGGAGGTCACGCCGGTGTAGAGGTAGATGTCCTCGCCCTGCGCGATGTAGTTGTAGCCCAGCTGGCCGTTGGTGCCGGGCGTGGTGCGCACCACACCCTCCTGGCCAAGCCACGAGTTGAGCCAGCCGTTCTCGTACATGCCGCTCCAGTTGTACTGCTCGATCAGCAGGTCGGAGGGATAGGCGCGGTCAACCCACGTGGGGACCTCCTCCACGGCATAGAAGTCCGTCTCGCCCGTGCAGGCGTCCACGAGCACCACGGCATAGATGTCCGTGCCGCCAAAGGTGCCGATCGTGCGGCGCTGGACCGGGTAGACCCACCAGGGGTGGCCCTCCTCGTCCAGCTCGAAGGACTTCTGATCGAACATGAGCCCCGGATAGGAGAGCTGCACGTGACGGTCGACGTTGCGCGCGAGCGGCTCGGAGTCGGAGTAGAGGATCGGCTCCTCCAGGCGCACGACCTCGGCCTCCTGCGTCACCATGTCAACCAACACGTACGCCGGGATCCCCGCGTCGCGGTTGGAGAACCACTTGAAGAGGTCCGCGTACACGAGCGGGCTCACGCGCACGGGGCGGCCCTGGTAGTTGATCTGGCTGTAGGTGTCCGCAATCTCGAACTGGCTCACGTACTCCGGGATGGAACCCATCGCGCGGTTGCCCAGGAGAATCGCTGAGTCGCGATCGATGACGGGGACCTCGGAGTAGTCGACCTCCTCGATGTCCTCGGCAAAGACGCCGTCGGTGGTGTCGAGCACGCTCGCGTAGCGCTCGGCGTTGCCGGGAAAGAACGGCTGGGAGAGCAGCAGCCCCACGACAAAGCCCACGATCGGTGCCGCCGGGATGACCATGAGGCGGCGGAACAGCTTGGCATTCTTGACGCTGCGCGCCGCAAGCACGGGCAGGACCAGCAGGGCCACGAGGCAGATGCCGACGATCCAGGTCCAGATCTGCATGCTCTGCAGGCTGAGCGAGGGATGGAACCACCAGTAGCACGCGACGAGCGCCACCACGAGCACGATAACAGCAACGATGAGAGCGCGCTTGCCCCAGGTGGCGAGCCGGTCAAAGAACGAGCTGCCCGGGCGCGGCATGTTGCCGGGGGCGTTCTGCTGGTTGAGCTGGTCGAACAGGTCCTTCAGGCTCGGGCCGTTGTTGGGCATCGGGGATTCCTTCCTCGGTCGGACAACGCGGAGATTGTACCCAAAGCCGTCTGAACGTATATGCCGACGGGCGCATCGTCCTTCTCGCCTGTCCTTCTCGCCACCGTCCTCTAGCGAACTGTCGGAAAATACCGCTCGCAAGCGCGCTGCGCGTCCCACGAGCGGTAAAAAGCGACAGTTTGCTAGAGGGCAAAGGAGCAGGCCGGAGCGAGAAGAACGTCAGCGCTCGCGGCGGGAGAGGCTGCGGGCACAGGGGCCGAGCACCCACCAGGTGAGCGCGGCGCACTCCGCGACGAAGATCGCCAGGGCGAGGCCAAGGGCAACCGGAACCGCGAGCACGTTCCAGAGGGCTCCGCCGAGAAGGGCGAGCGCGGGCAGCGCCATCACGACCACGCCCACGACGAGGCCCGCAAAGACCATCAGCGTGGCGCCGCCGCCCTTGACGAGCTGGGCCTCGTTGTCCCACGTGAGGCGTGGGAAGAGCGCGCCCAAGCCGAGCGACAGCAGACCGAGGGTGACGGTGGCGCCCAGGTAGATGCCAATGAGATAGAGCCCGGCGGCGACAGGCACGCTCAGGACCACGAGCGCCACCACAATGAGCACGAGCATCGGAACCGTTGAGAGCACATACGGCGCCACGAACTTCGACGCCAGGTAGGCGCTCCAGTCCATGGGCAGGCCGCGCATGAAGAAGAAGTCCTCGCCGTCGCGGCTCACACCCATCGTGAACGAGTAGGACGAGAAGCCCAGAAAGAGCCCGAAGACCAGCACGCCCACGGCACACCACGCGAGCGCGGGGCTGTCGAAGGCGAGAAGCGCCGTGAGGGAGCGCGCCATCTCGAGAAGGGCGGCGGGGTCCATGCCGGCTTCGGTTGCCTGCGAGGCGCCCACCGCACCACTCACGACCATGATGGCAACGAAGTAGAGCGGCATGAGCAGCGAGCTCAGAACGAACTGGTTGAAGAACACGGGCACGCGCACCAGCGTCTTCCAGTCGCGGCTGAGGTTGGCGGCAAAGGCGCCGCGCGTGCGCGTAGCCTGCGCGAGCTCGGCGCCCTCGACGCGGCGGCCACGCTTCCCGCCGGCGCCCTGGAGCGCCTGGACACCCTCAAAGTACCACCGGCGCGCAACCACGGAGAGCACGACGGCATAGACAGCCACACACGCGAGCATGCCCAGAAGGCCGCCCGCCACCGCCAGCACGTCACCCTCCACGACCGCCCACGCCAGCAGCGACGGCGGGCACAGGATTCCCATCACGACCGCGGGGACGCCGCCCGAGAGCAGCTGCTCCGAGCCGGAGGCCAGCGACGCCATACCATCACCCCGGAGCGCAAACTGGCTGCCCACGCCGATGACGAGCGCAAGCACGACGATGAGCCCGCCAAAGAAGCGCGAGAAGCGGTCCTTGTCGTGCGCGAGGCGCGAGAAGCGCATGATCGGCACGCAGACGATCACGAGCGCCAGGTTGACGGCCACGGCGCTCAGCACGAAGGCCAGCGCCATGGCGACCCACGCCCCGGGCGCGGCGCCCGCGGCGAACAGGGAGCCCAGACCGATCGGCAGGATGATGAGGTCGCCGAGCAGCGACATCCCCAGGAAGTGGACCAGCTTGGCCCACATGACCGTGGTCGCCGAGATGGGCAGCGTGAGGTAGTAGCCGAGGTCGCGCACAAAGTAGAGAATGTTCACGGCCTGGTAGAGGCCCGTGAGTGCAGTGAGTCCCACGAGGCACACGACGCAGAGGCTGAACGCCACGTACGGCGTGACGCCGGTCTCCCCCAGCATGTAGCCCATCATGAAGAACATGACGGCAAGCAGCAGAAACAGGAAGCCCATCGCGACCTTTCGCACGCCAGCGCCAAGGCCACGCCACAGCCCCTTGCGCTTCTCGGCCGCGTCGTCGCCGAATCCCATGCCGGTGCTGTCCAGGTGCTGCTCGCCCCTGCGGATGACGTGCAGCATCACGCGGAACTGTCGCCAGGAGAGGCCCTGCGACGCCGTTGCGCGCGCCATCACTCGGCCTCCCCGGCGAGCGGGGACTCGTCCGAGGTGAGCTCGAGGAACATCTCCTCGAGGGAGCCATTCGAACGGAAGTGCTCGCGCATCTCGTCGACGGTGCCCACAAAGAGCAGCTCGCCGTGTGCGATCACGCCCACGCGGTCCACGACCTTCTCGGCCACGTCGAGCACGTGCGTGGAGAAGAGCACGGTCTTGCCCGCGTCCGCGTGACGACGCATGGACTGCTTGAGCAGCCACGACGCCTTGGGATCCAGGCCGGTCATCGGCTCGTCGAGGATCCAGATGGCCGGGTCGGGCAGCAGGGCGCCCATAATCATCATCTTCTGGCGCATGCCGTGAGAGTACGACTGAATCTGATTGTCCAGCTCGCCCTCCATACCGTACTCCCGCGCAAGCTCGGCGATGCGCGGGCCGCGCACGGCGTCCGGCACCTCGTAGACGTCCGCGATGAAACGCAGGAACTCGTGTCCCTTGAGGCGCAGCAGGTGGTCGGGCGAGTCGCTCACGTAACAGAGGTTGCGCTTGGCGGCGAGCGGGTCGGCGGCCATGTTGACGCCGTCGAGCTCGATCACGCCCGAGCTGGGCGCGAGCACACCGGCGAGCATGTTGAGCAGTGTGGACTTGCCCGCGCCATTGGGGCCGAGAAGACCAAAGATCTCGCCGGACTGTATCTCGAGCGTGAGGTCGCGCACCGCCTTGGTGGCACCACCGTCGTAGGACTTGGACACGTGGTCGATGCGAATCATGGCTCTCCTGTCGTCGCTGCCACAGTGGACCGCGCAATTCTACTCCAGGAGAACCCCCTCCCCGGCAAGATTGGCATTACGGTTTGGTCACGAAACGGGCGGGGTCAGTTCTCGCTGTTCCCCGCCCACGGCTCGTCGTTCTTGTCGTCCCGACGCTACTCCTCGGCGGGAAGCGCCTTCTCGCAGTAGTCGCGGATGACGGAGCAGGACTTGCGCATCGCACGACGCTCGTCGTAGGAGAGGTCGATCTCGAGCACGGAGTCAACGCCGGTGCTGCCGATGACGCACGGGACGCCGGCGGAGATGCCAGACTCGCCGTACTCGCCGTCGAGGTGGGCGGACAGCGGCACCACGCGCTTCTCGTTGTGCAGGATCGAGGTCACGAGCGTGGCCACCACGGAGGCGATGCCAAACTCCGTGCAGCCCTTGCCGGAGATGATGGCGGCACCGGACTCGCGCACGCGGCGCATCACGTCGTCGAAGTCGATGGAGTCCACCACGTCCTCGCGCAGGGAGAGGTACTCGCGCAGGCCGATGCCCTCGACGGAGATGCGCGAGGTGGGGATGAACATGGAGTCGCCGTGCTCGCCCATGCAGAATGCCTGGATCTGGCGCGGGGCAACGTCGATGGTCTCGGAAAGCACGCGGCGCAGGCGCGCGGAGTCGAGCGAGGTGCCGGTGCCAAATACCTGGTTGCGAGGCAGGCCGAGCTTGCGGTAGAGGTACTCGACCACGATGTCGGCCGGGTTGGAGACGCTGATCAGGATGCCGTGGAAGCCGGACTCCTTGAGCGGGCCCACGATGCCGTCGAGCACCTTGATGGTGCCGTCGAGCATCTGGAGACGCGTCTCGCCGGGGCGGCGGCTGCGGCCGGCGGTGAGAATCACGAAGTGGGCATCGGCGCAGTCAGCGTAGTCGCCCACACGGATGGTGAAGGAGTCCCCGAGGCCGGAGGCCAGGTCGTCGAGGTCGAGCGCCTGGGCGCGCGCGGCGTCCTGGTTGACGTCCAGGAACACGATCTCGTTCACGAGGTGCTGGAACATGAGGCAGAGGGCCACGTGGCTGCCCACGCGACCGGCGCCGATGATGACTGCCTTGCGGGTGCGGATGTCTTCTCCGTGCATGCGAGCTCCTATCGTCGTGGCGCCGCGCGCCGTCTCTCACAAAAAAGGGGCGCCCAGTGGACGCCCCTTCATTCTAACTGCGTGTGGACATTCTGTGACGGCAACGTTTCAGAAAAGAGACACCGTTCGCCGAGAAGTGCCCCGGAGCCGCTAGTCGCGCGTCAGCTTGCGGTGAAGGCGGTGCGGCTTTGAGGCCTCCGCGCCAAGACGCTTCTCGCGGTCGGCCTGGTAGGCCTCGAAGTTGCCCTCGAACCAGTGCCAGCGGCCGGGGTTCTCGTCGTCGCCCTCCCAGGCGAGGATGTGCGTGGCCACGCGGTCGAGGAACCAGCGGTCGTGGCTGATCACCACGGAGCAGCCGGGGAACTCCTCGAGTGCCTCCTCGAGGGACTCCAGGGTCTCGACGTCAAGGTCGTTAGTGGGCTCGTCCAGGAGCAGCAGGTTGCCGCCCTGCTTGAGCGTGAGCGCGAGATTCAGGCGGTTGCGCTCGCCGCCGGAGAGCACGCCCGCGCGCTTCTGCTGGTCGGAGCCCTTGAAGCCAAAGGCGGCCACGTAGGCGCGGCTCGGAATCTCAGACTCGCCCACGCGGATGTAATCGTTGCCGCCGGAGACGACCTCCCAGAGGGTCTTCTCGGCGTCCAGGCCCTGGCGCATCTGGTCAACATAGGAGAGCTGCACGGTCTCCCCCACCTCGAGGGTGCCGGAGGTGGGCTGCTCCAGGCCAACGATCATCTTGAAGAGCGTGGACTTGCCCACGCCGTTGGGGCCGATCACGCCCACGATGCCGTTGCGCGGCAGGGAGAAGCTCAGGTCGTCAATAAGAACGCGGTCACCGAAGCTCTTGCAGAGATGCTCGGCCTCCAGCACCTTGGCACCCAGGCGCGGGCCCACGGGGATGTGGATGTCGGTGAAGTCGACGCGCTTGGAGGCGCGGGCCTCGGCCTCCATCTGCTCGTAGCGCTCCAGACGGGCGCGGTTCTTGGCTTGGCGCGCCTTGGGAGAGCTGCGCACCCACTCGAGCTCCGCCTTCATCTTCTTGGCGCGGCGGGCGTCCTGCTGGCTCTGGGCCTCCAGGCGCGCGGCCTTCTTCTCGAGATAGGTGGAGTAGTTGCCCTCGTAGGGATAGAGCTGGCCGCGGTCCACCTCGCAGATCCACTCGGCCACGTCGTCGAGGAAGTAACGGTCGTGCGTGACGGCCATGACGGCGCCAGGGTAGCGGTGCAGGAACTGCTCGAGCCAGAGCACGGACTCGGCGTCCAGGTGGTTGGTGGGCTCGTCAAGGAGCAGTAGGTCGGGAGCCTCGAGCAGCAGCTTGCACAGCGCCACGCGACGACGCTCGCCACCGGAGAGGATGTTCACGGGAGCGTCCGGGTCCGGGCACTGGAGGGCATCCATCGCCTGGGAGAGCTGGGAGTCCAGGTCCCAGCCGTTGGCGGCGTCGATCTCGTCCTGGAGCTGGCCCATCTCGGACATGAGTGCGTCGAAGTCGGCGTCGGGGTCGGCCATCTCGGCGCTCACCTGGTTGAAGCGCTCGATCTTGGCGAGGATGTCGCCAAAGGCCTGCTCGATGTTCTCGCGGACGGTCTTGTCCTCGTCCAGCGGGGGCTCCTGCTGGAGGATGCCCACGGTGTAGCCCGGCGTGAGGCGCGCCTCGCCGTTGGAGACGTCCTCGAGGCCTGCCATGACCTTGAGCAGCGTGGACTTGCCCGCGCCGTTGGGGCCCACCACGCCGATCTTGGCACCGGGGTAGACGCCCACCGTGACGTCATCCAAGATCACCTTGTCGTGGACGGCCTTGCGGGCGCGGTTGAACATGTAGACGAACTCTGCCATGGGGTTTCTCGCCTTCTCGCGGGGTTCGGGGATTGTAGTGCCCCCATCATACGGGAGCGGCCGACAGATGCCGCGCCCTTCTCGCCCGGGGTTCACACTACCTGCATGAATGTTGCCGTTCGGCAAGGAGGGACCGACGCCGGCCGCGCAGCGTGGCACAATCGTGGATGAGAACCGCCGCACGCAAGGAGCATCCATGCCAGAGGGAATCCGCAAGATCAACGTCATCGGCCACCTGCACCCAGACACGGACAGCGTCTGCTCGGCCATCGCCTACGCCCATCTCAAGAACGAGGTGGAGCACACCAACATCTACGAGGCGCGCCGCGCGGGCGCCGTCAACCGTGAGACGGCGTTCGTCCTCAAGCACTTCGGCTTTGAGGAGCCGCCGCTCATCACCTCCGTGACCCCGCAGATCAAGGACACCGAGATCCAGCGCCAGGGCGGCATTGACGGCGAGATGAGCCTCTTCTCCGCATGGAACCTCATGCGCGAGGCCAAGACCGACACCCTCTGCATCACGGATGACGACAACAACCTCGAGGGCCTCATCGCCGTCAAGGACATCGCCAACGCCAACATGGACGTCTTTGACACGAGCGTGATTGGCGAGTCGCACACCAGCTACGCCAACATCATCGACACGCTCAAGGGTGAGATGATCCTCGGTGACCCCACCGAGCGCGTCGACGGCGGCAACGTCCGCGTGGGCACCACGCCCGAGCTCATGGAGGACACCGTCCTGCCCGGCGACATCGTGCTCACCACCAACCGCTACGAGACCCAGCAGTTTGCCGTGGAGTGCGACGCCCGCTGCCTCATCATCTGCTGCAGCGCGCACATCTCGCACCGCGTGATTGCCTCCGCCGAGCGACATGGCTGCGCGATCATCACCACGCCCTACGACACCTACGCCGCCGCGCGGCTCGTCTCGATGTCCATCCCCGTGCGCGCCAAGATGCTCTCCGAGGGCATCCTCAAGGTGAGCGTCAACACCGCGATCGACGACGCGCGCAAGATGATGGCGCGCTCCCGCCACCGCTTCTTCCCCGTCATCGACGAGGACAGCAAGTACGTTGGCCTCGTCAGCTCCCCCAACCTGCTCTCCGCCAAGAAGAAGCACGTCATCCTCGTTGACCACAACGAGCGCTCGCAGTCCGTCGAGGGCCTCGAGCAGGCGGAGATCATGGAGATCATCGACCACCACCGCATCGGCTCCATAGAGACCGAGGGCCCGGCCTACTTCCGCAACATGCCCGTGGGCTGCACCTGCACGATCGTCCACATGATGTACCGAGAGAGCGGCGTGAAGATCCCCAAGGACATCGCCGGCCTCATGCTCTCGGCGATCCTCTCCGACACGCTGGCGTTCCGCTCCCCCACCTGCACGCAGATGGACCGCGACGCCGCCGCGGCGCTCGCGCAGATCGCCGAGGTTGACATCGACTCCTATGCCGACGAGATGTTCGAGGCGGGTGCCGACCTCACCGGGCGCACCGCGGAGGAGGTCTTTGGGGCGGACTTCAAGGTCTTCTCCCGCGGCAACGTCAAGTTTGGCGTGGGCCAGGGCAGCTACATGACCGAGAACAGCCGCAAGGCCGCCGAGGCGCTCGTGGGCCCCTACCTCGCCGAGGCAGCGCGCGAGGAGGAGCTGCCGCTCGTCTTCTACCTGTTCACCGACGTCAAGAGCTCCTCGAGCGAGATCATCTGGTACGGCGATGGTGCCGAGAGCATCATCGAGCGCGCCTTCGACGCGGAGCCGCAAAACGGCATGGCGCGCCTGCCCGGCGTGGTGAGCCGCAAGAAGCAGGTCATCCCCGCACTCATGGCCACGCTGCAGAGCATCCAGGAGGACCAGGACTAGTGGACGAGAAGAACGTCGTGCCCGAGGAGGGGCGTGACTCGCACTTCCTCGCGATCCTCTCCCGGATGAAGTACATCGAGCGCTGGTCGCTCATGCGCAGCTCTCGACCGGAGAACCTCTCCGAGCACTCGCTCGAGGTCGCGCTCATCGCGCACATGCTCTGCGTCATTGGCAACGCTCGGTACAGCCGGTCGCTCGACGCCGAGCGCGCCGCGCTGGTCGCCCTCTATCACGACGCCTCGGAGATCATCACGGGCGACCTGCCCACCCCGGTGAAGTACCACGACGGCACCATTCGCGACGCCTACAAGGCCGTGGAGCGAAGCGCCGAGGAGCGCCTGCTCGCCACGCTGCCCGACGATCTGCGCCCCGCCGTCGAGGACGTGCTGTGGCCGTCGGCGGATGCCGGCGAGGACGAGCTCTACCTACGCCGGCTCGTGAAGGCCGCCGACAAGGTGTCCGCGCTCATCAAGTGCGTCGAGGAGGAGCGCTCCGGCAACGCCGAGTTTGCGAGCGCCGAGGAGAGCACCCGCGTCGCCGTGGGAGAGATGGCCGCCGAGCTGCCCGAGGTCGCCGACTTCCTGCGCGAGTTCCTCCCCTCCTACGGCGCCACCCTCGACGAGCTGCTGTAGCAAGAAACGGAGTCCCGCCCCATGCCCCACGCCCTTCACGCGCGGCTGCCCAAGAACTTTGTGCTCGAGGAGCGCCTCGAGCGATATGGTCGCGTCATCGAGCTTGATCCCGCAGCGTGGCGCGGCCGCTGGGCGCGCGCCTGCGCGCCCCTTGGTTCCGCACCCTTCACCGAGGTCCGGCTTGACCTGGGGTGCGGCAAGGGCGGCTTTGCCGTGGAAGCGGCGCGGCGCGAGCCGGACGTGCTCTTCGTTGCCATGGACTCCGAGCCCTTCTGCGTAGCGTACGCGGCGCAGCGCGTCTTCGAGAGCGGCCTGCCCAACGTCGTGGTGGTCCCCGGCACGGGCATGCGGGTGCGCGAGTTCTTCTCGCCGGGCGAGCTCTCGGCGATCTACCTCAACTTCCCCACGCCGTTCCCTCGCAAGCGAGATGCGAGCAAGCGCATGGCGAGCATGGAGCGCCTCATGGACTTTCGCGAGGTGCTGACCGCGCACGGCGAGGTGCGTCTGCGCACGGACAGCCAGCCGCTCTTTGACTTCATGCTCACGCAGGTACCTATCGCCGGCTATGAGCTGCTGTGGCAGAGCCGCGATGCTCGGGCGGAGCACCCCGACGCGCCCGCCAGCGAGTACGAGCTGAGGCTCAGCGCGCAGGGCGCCCGCGTCCACGCGCTCGTCGCGACGCCGGGCCCGATGCCCGAGTGCGTGGAGCAGACGGCGGAGCTCTCGCTCGCCGCCTACCTCCCCCAGGACCTCGCGTCGCTCCAGTCGATCGGATATGCCCCGCACGGCATGGAGGCCACGGTCACGAACCTGCGAAACCGCGCCATTCGGGAGGGCTCGCAAACCGCCTCCACAATTGCGGAGTAAGGTAGAAGGCCAGCCCGAGTCCCCCGAAAGAGGCCACGATGCCAAAGATCAACCCAGGCAACCGCCTGTATCTGTATCAGCTGCTCTCGCGCGAGCTCGGCGTGGGGAAGCAGACGCTTCTGCCGCGCGCCGAGGAGGTGCTAACGGCGGATGGGCTCTGCGTCGAGGACCTAGGTTGCGAGAGCATGCGCGAGCTCTGCGAGCAGCTCGGCGAGTTCGTCAAGCTCACCGTCTTCAAGAAGGGCTATGTCTACGCCACCGTTCTTACGAACGAAGAGTATGACAAGGCGCTCGAGGCGCTCGACCGTGGGGGCGCAAAGACGACGGGCAACAAGCCATGGAAGCGGCGGCGCGGCGCAAAGGCGCTAAAGCCCGTGAAGCCGCGCCACATCGAGAAGGCCGTCGAGCCGGAGCCCGAGCCTGTTGTGGAGCCGGAGCCTCTTCCCGAACCGGAGCCGGAGCCCGAGCCTGTTGTGGAGCCGGAGCCTCTTCCCGAACCGGAGCCGGAGCCCGAGCCCGTTCCGGAGCCGGAGCCTCTTCCGGAGCCGGAGCCCGAGCCTGAACCCGAGCCGGCGCCGACCCCGGAGCAGAAACCCTCGATCTCGCTCACCATCACGTACGTTCCCGAACAGACCCACGAGCAGCCGAAGAAAGACCGTGCCCAGAGCGATCTCCCGCAGGACTTCCATCGGGACGTTCGCTGCCCCGACGACCAGCTCAGCAAGCTCTATCAGATCCTCCCGCCCGACGTCGAGCCCATCGCCACGCTCGAGGAGGACTTCCGTGTTGCCCGATCCACCGGCACTGTGGAGGGAACGCGTAGCAACGCCACCTTCCCGCTCCGCTACCTACAGCCCGACGGCGTCACGCCCGTGAGGGTCTCGCTGCTTCGCTCGGCAAAGGCCGTCGCCGGGAAGCGCTGGTCGCTCGTTGACGTCGATGCCGGCGAGCCGGCAGAGGTCGGTCTCGAGGGCCTCGCCGAGAAGACCGGGCCGCTCGCGCTGGCGGAGCGGCTGCTCGCCACCACCATTCAGCTCGGGTCCTGGGACGAGGCGCTCAACGGTCTCGCCGACAGTCTCGCCCCCGATTCCTGGGGACCCGACCGCTGCGTCCTGCGCGGTTACCTCGCGCTCACGTTCGCGCGCGTGCAGGCCGAAGGCCTTCTCGGTGTTTCGGAGGACGGAAGCCGAGCCTGGTTCGAAACGGGAATCCTGGCGGTCGAGGGCAGACCGCTCTATGCCAAGCTGAGCGCCTGCGAGGGCGACATCCCCTGGCGCCTAGACGGTTTCTCGACCGTGCTCTAGGGCCCGTCTCGGACGCCCTTTCTGATCAAAACGCCCACTCGTGCGACATTGGGCGACACCGACAATCAAAACGGCCGCTCGTGCAGCATAGAATCGGCCCCGGCGGGAGCGCGGAGTCGGGCCTTTCCGAGTTTGCCCAGATAATAAGTTTGAATCTTCATATCAGTTTCGCATGTGGGAGTAAAATGTGCTGCACGAGCGGGCGTTTTGGTTTCTAGGCCGGCCAAATGTTGCACGAGAGGGCGTTTTGCAAGCTGCCCCATGTGACAGATGCATCTCAACTCTCCCCCACGCCGTCAGATTCTCCCGCAGCCGTGTTACATTCATCCCCGTAACAGGCGACCCCGGGAGGACCCATGGCCAAGATCGAGATGAAGACCCCGCTCGTCGAGATGGACGGCGACGAGATGACCCGCATCATCTGGCAGATCATAAAGGACGAGCTCATCTGCCCGTACGTTGACCTCAAGACCGAGTACTACGACCTCGGCCTCGAGTATCGCGACAAGACCGACGACCAGGTCACCGTTGACTCCGCCGAGGCCACCAAGCGCCTGGGCGTGGCCGTCAAGTGCGCGACCATCACCCCCAATGCCGCGCGCGTGGAGGAGTACGGCCTGAAGCAGATGTGGAAGAGCCCCAACGGCACCATCCGCGCACTGCTCGACGGCACGGTCTTCCGTGCCCCCATCGTGGTGAAGGGCATCGACCCTGTGGTGAGCTGCTGGAAGAAGCCCATCACCATCGCGCGTCACGCCTACGGCGACGTCTACAAGAACTCCGAGATGCGCATCGACGCCCCGGGCAAGGTGGAGCTGGTCTACACCGCCGAGGACGGCACCGAGCGCCGCGAGCTCGTCCACGTCTTCGACGGCCCGGGCGTGGTCCAGGGCCAGCACAACCTCGACGCCTCCATCGAGAGCTTCGCGCGCAGCTGCTTTGAGTATGCACTGTCCACGGGCCAGGACCTCTGGTTTGCCACCAAGGACACGATCTCCAAGACCTACGACCACCGCTTCAAGGACGTCTTTGCGGACATCTACGAGGCCGAGTATCGCGCCAAGTTCGAGGCCGCAGGCATCGAGTACTTCTACACGCTGATTGACGACGCCGTGGCCCGCGTGGTCAAGTCCGAGGGCGGCTTCATCTGGGCGTGCAAGAACTACGACGGCGACGTCATGAGCGACATGCTGTCCTCGGCCTTTGGCAGCCTGGCGATGATGACCTCCGTGCTCGTGAGCCCGCACGGCTACTTCGAATACGAGGCGGCCCACGGCACCGTCCAGCGCCACTACTACAAGCACCTCAAGGGCGAGCCCACGTCCACCAACTCGGTGGCCACGATCTTCGCCTGGACGGGCGCCCTGCGCAAGCGCGGCGAGCTGGACGAGCTGCCCGAACTCGTGGACTTTGCCAATCGCCTGGAGGCGGCCACGGTCCACACGATTGAGTCCGGTCGCATGACCGGCGACCTCGCGCGCATCACGTCACTCGAGAACCCGGAGACGCTGGGCACGCGCGAGTTCATCCTCGCCATCCGCGAGACCCTCGACGCCGAGGCCGCCGCGTAACGAATGATTCAAAAGGGGTCTGTCCCCTTTCGAATCATTAGAGGTTGCCGGTCAGAGCCTCCTTCACGATGGCCGCGCACTCGCGCAGCGTCGCCTGAGGAAGGTAGAGCGGGTTAGTTCGGGCTGCCAGGCCATACGCGTCGGGCAGCCCGTTTCTGTGCGCGATGCGCAGGGCGCGGTAGAGATGGAAGTCGTTGGTCACGATTGCGACGGTCGCGCCCGCATCGAGCAGCTCGGAGGAATTGCGGATGTTCTCGACCGTGGTCGTGGACGCCTCCTCCTTGGTGACGCGACTCTCATCGAGGCCGCTCTGCGTCAGGTACGTTGCCATAGCGTCCGCCTCGGTGCACGACTCGCCAAAGCCCTGCCCTCCCGAGACGATACAGACAGTCTCGGGATTCTCCTCGAGATAGGCCAGGGCCGCGTCGAGCCGATAGCGCAGAGTCTCCGTGGGGGTACCGTCAGGGCGCAGCCCCGCACCGAGCACCACGAGGCAGTCGAGCCCGGCCGGAGGGGTCGCCGCCGCCGTGGTCGCTATGAGCGCGGAAAGACCGCCCACGGCGAGCAGAACCACGAGACAGACGGCGCATACCGCAAGCCGAACACGCTCGACAAGCCCCGCCGCCGCCAGCGCCGCACCCAGTGCTAGCCAGACGAGGAAGAATCCTCCCGCAGGATAGAGCACCGCCATGAGCAGGCCATAGGCGACGGAGAGTGCGCCGAGCCCAACGAGGACGTAGGTCATCGTCAACCCCCAGAAAAAAGCCGGAGAAGAAACCTTCTCCGGCTACCGTACCAAACGATTGCGCGCTGCGCCCGCAGGAGCCTGCGGCCTAGGGAACCTCAACGATAACCAGCTTCAGCAGCGCTACCGCCGAGACTAGTCGCGGCCGGTCCAGCAGTAGGTGCAGATCTTCTTGCGGTCGATGCCGATGGCCTCGAGCATGCCGTCCAGGCTCTGGTACTCCAGCGAGTCGAAGCCCATCTCCTCGCAGATGGAGCGCAGCAGGCAGCGGCCGCGCTCGCTGCGCCCGTCGGCGTACTCGTCGAGGTGCTTCTCGCCCTCGTCGCCCTCGAGCTCGCGGACCTTGCGACGTGCGATGAGCTCGTACTCGGAGCGGCTGCGGGAGAACGAGAGGAACTTGCAGCCGTACATGATCGGCGGGCAGGCCGAGCGCATGTGGACCTCGGAGACACCGGTGTCGCGCAGGAAGTCGATCGTCTCGCGCATCTGGGTACCTCGGACGATGGAGTCGTCGACGAGCAGCAGGCGCTTGTCGCGGATGAGCTCGGGCACCGGGATCTGCTTCATCTTGGCAACGCGGTTGCGGACCTCCTGGTTGGCGGGCATGAACGAGCGCGGCCAGGTGGGCGTGTACTTCACAAACGGACGCGCCAGCGGCACGCCGGACTCGTTGGCGTAGCCAATGCCGTGGGGCAGGCCGGAGTCGGGCATGCCGGCCACATAGTCGACCTCGGGGAGCAGACCCGCCGCGCGCTCGTCTCGCGCCATGATGGCGCCGTTGCGATAGCGCATGCACTCGACGTTGACGCCCTCGTAGTTGGAGTTGGGGTAGCCGTAGTAGACCCAAAGGAACGCGCAGATGCGCATCTCGTCACGCGCCGGGGAAAGGGTCTCGTAGCCGTCCGCGGTGATCTTCACGATCTCCGCGGAGCCGAGCTCGTACTCGTCGGCGTAGCCGAGCTTGCCGTAGGCGAAGGACTCGAAGGATACGCAGTAGCCGTCGTCGTCCTTGCCAATGAGGACCGGCAGGCGGCCCATGGCGTCACGCGCGGCGATGAGCTCGCCGGACTCGGTCATGATGAGCAGCGTAAGCGAGCCCTCGATGGAGTCCTGCGCGTAGCGGATGCCCTCGACGATGCTCGCCTGGGTGTTGATGAGCGCGGCCACGAGCTCGTTGACGTTCACCTCGCCCGAGCTCTGCGCCATGAACTGGTGGCCATCCTCCTCGAAGCGGGCCACGAGCTCGTCGGTGTTGGCGATGGCGCCCACGGTGGAGATGGCATAGACGCCCAGGTGCGAGCGAACGAGAAGCGGCTGCGGGTCGTTGTCGGAGATGCAGCCCACGCCGCACGTACCCGAGAGCGCGGGCAGGTCGTGCTCGAACTTGGTGCGGAACGGCGTGTTCTCGATGGAGTGGATCTGGCGGTTGAAGCCACCGCCCTCGCGGCAGGTGACCATACCCGCGCGGCGAGTTCCGAGGTGAGAGTGGTAGTCGACGCCAAAGAACACGTCAAGAGCAACGTCACGGTGAGAGACAGCGCCGAAGAACGCCCCCATGGTACCTCCGATGGTCTGCGGCCACGCCGCACCTTTCTGACCTCACGAGTATACTCGCGCACCGCGCGCGCCGAACAACCTGCGCAAAATCGAAACATCACGACTCCGACACGAAACCCGTGCAGCTGATTGCGCAAAGTTAGATTGGGTATACTCAAACCAGGCAAGTTAACCTAATCAAACAGAAAGGACCTGCCATGAGCAGAATCGCACAGGTCCGCGGGCGCGAGGTGCTCGACTCCCGCGGCAACCCCACCGTCGAGGTGGAGGTCACGCTCGAGAACGGCTCCCTCGGACGCGCCATCGTCCCGTCCGGCGCGTCCACCGGCGAGTTCGAGGCCGTCGAGCTGCGAGACGGCGAGAAGAACCGCTACCTGGGAAAGGGCGTCCTGCAGGCCGTGGCGCACGTCAATAACGAGCTCGCCGCCATGCTCGTGGGCCGCGAGGCGACCGACCAGCGCGGCGCCGACGAGGCCATGATCGCCGCCGACGGCACCCCCAACAAGGGTCGTCTGGGCGCCAACGCGATTCTCGGCTGCTCACTCGCCATCGCGCGTGCCGCCGCGGCCTCCGCGGGGCTGCCGCTCTACGCCTACCTGGGCGGCCCCAACGCGCACATCCTCCCCGTCCCGATGATGAACATCCTGAACGGCGGCGTCCACGCGGACAACAACGTCGACTTCCAGGAGTTCATGATCATGCCCGTGGGCGCCCCGGACTTCGCGACCGGCCTTCGCTGGTGCGCGCAGGTCTACCACACGCTCAAGGACACCCTCAAGAAGGCCGGGCTCTCCACCGGCGTGGGCGACGAGGGCGGCTTTGCCCCCGACCTCAAGACCAACGCCGAGCCCTTCGTCTACCTGATGGAGGCCGTTGAGGCCGCCGGCTTCAAGCCGGGCGAGGACTTCATGTTCGCCATGGATCCTGCCACCTCCGAGTGCTATAACAAGGAGACCGGCATGTACGAGCTCAAGGGCGAGGGCCGCACGCTCACGTCCGACGAGATGGTCGACTACTGGGCCGAGCTCGTCGAGAAGTACCCCATCATCTCCATCGAGGACGGCCTGGCCGAGGAGGACTGGGACGGCTGGGTCAAGCTCACTGAGCGCCTGGGCAAGAAGGTCCAGCTCGTGGGCGACGACCTCTTCGTCACCAACACCGAGCGCCTCAAGAAGGGCATCGAGGTGGGCGCCGCCAACGCCATCCTCATCAAGGTCAACCAGATCGGCAGCCTCACGGAGACGCTCGACGCCATCGAGATGGCCAAGCGCGCGGGCTACACCGCCGTAGTCTCCCACCGCTCCGGCGAGACCGAGGACACCACGATCGCCGACCTCGCGGTTGCCACCAACGCCGGCCAGATCAAGACCGGAGCCCCGGCCCGCACCGACCGCGTCGCCAAGTACAACCAGCTCCTCCGCATCGAGGACGGGCTTGGCGACAACGCCGCGTACCCGGGACGCGCGACCTTCTACAACCTGGCGTAGCCCTAGCCCCGCCTCGGCGGCCTCTGACCTCCGGCATCGCTTCTCGTCTGGGCCACATGCGATATGCTGTCTACGTCGCAGAAACAGAAGGGAGCGCCCCATGGCAGTCGAGAAGTGCGTGCTGGTCGGACAGTCGGGCGGGCCCACGGCCGCCATCAACGCGAGCCTGGCGGGCGTCATCTCCGCGGGCATCGACGCGGGTGCGCGCGTCGTGGGCATGCGCTACGGCATCCAGGGGTTTCTCGGCGGGCGCTCCGTCGAGCTGAGCCGCTCCTTTGGCGACCCGCGCGACCTGGAGCTGCTACGCAACACTCCGTCGAGCTGGCTCGGGAGCTGCCGCTACAAGCTCCCCGACCCCGCCGACGACGAGGCCACCTACCAGCGCCTCTTCGAGCGTTTCCAGGAGCTTGGCGCCACAGCCGTCCTCTACATCGGCGGCAACGACTCCATGGACACCATCGCCAAGCTCGGCGCCTACGGCCGCGAGTACGGCAGCGACATCCGCTTCATCGGCGTGCCCAAGACCATCGACAACGACCTCGTGCAGACCGACCACACCCCCGGCTACGGCAGCGCTGCGCGCTTTGTTGCCACCGCCATGCGTGAGATCGCCTGCGACGCAGACGTCTACGACCTCAAGAGCGTCACGTTCGTGGAGATCATGGGTCGCGACGCCGGCTGGCTGGCCGCGGCCTCCGCGCTCGCTAACCCTGACATCGTGCTCCTGCCCGAGGCCCCGCTCGACGAAGCTGCGCTGCTGACGCGCATCCCCGAGCTGCTGACAAAGAAGAACACCGTGATGGTGGGCGTCAGCGAGGGCGTGCGCACGCCGGACGGACGGTTGGTCTGCGAGGCCGCCGCGATGGCGGAGGGCGTGGGCGTCGACGAGTTTGGCCACCTCGCCACCCTCTCCGGGGCCGCGCGCTACCTTGCCGCGCTCGCCAAGGAGCACCTCCACTGCAAGACGCGCGCCGTCGAGCTCTCCACCCTGCAGCGCTGCGCGAGCTACGTTGCCAGCGAGGTCGACCTCGACGAGGCCTTTGAGCTGGGACGCGCTGGCGTGCGCGCCGCGCTTGCGGGAGAGACCACCAAGATGTGCGCCCTGGAGCGCGTAAGCGACGACCCCTACGAGGTGCGCACCAAACTCGTGGACGTGCTCTCCGTAGCCAACCAGGTCAAGCACGTCCCGCGCGCATGAATCACCGAGGACGGCATGGGCGTCACCGACGAGCTGCTCGCCTACATGCGTCCGCTCGTGGACTGGATCCCCATCGAGCTTGCGTCCCTCGACTAACGCGCCTACTTCTGCAGGTGCATGCAGGTCTGCGTGGCGCGGGCGACGGGCGTTCCCAGCTCGTCGGTCACGTAGCAGGTGTAGAACGCCAGCGTGCGGCCGTTCTTGTCGACGTCCGCCGTAGCGATGAGCCTCTCGCCCTTGGCCGCGCTCATGAACTCGATGTTGCTGCTCACGGACACGGTGACGGACTCGCCGACGTTGGACGCCACGGCAAACGCGAGGTCGGCCACCGTGAAGATGGCGCCGCCCATCACGCCGCCCTTCTCGTTACGGTGGCCGGGCGTGATGTCAAACTCGGTGACCGCATGCCCGCGCGCGGCCTCCACCACGCGACAGCCGCAGGCGTCGGTGGCAAAGCGGTCGTTCTTGAAGACGGCCTGGACCTCCTCGAGGGAGGCGTTCTCGTCGATCAGAGCCATGCTTCCTCCTTGATCTTGATGCCGAGAAGCCCCATGAGCTCCGCGGCCTGGTCGGGGTCTATGACGGCGCCTCGCAGCTCGCGCAGGTCGCTCGAGACGCGCAGCCCGGAGATGTCGCAGGTGGAGAGGTCCACGCCGGAGAGGCTCGTGCGAAAGAATGTGGCGCGCGAGAGGTCGCAGCGGTCCAGCGCGAGGTGGCGCAGCTTGGTGGCGTGGAAACTCGCCTCGGAGAGCTTGGTCTCGCTCGCCACGAGCTGGTCGACGGTGGTCTCCGAGAGGTCCGCGTAGGCGAGTTGGCTGTCCTCGAGGGAGACGCCAGTGAGGCGGCTCTTGAGGAAGGAGAGCCCTGGCGCCGAGCAAGAGCGGAAGTCCACGCGGTTGAGCCAGCTGCGCCCCAGGTCGCAGCGCACGAAGCGGCAGCCCGAGAAGAGCACGTCGGTGAACGTACAATTGGAGAGGTTCACCCGCTCAAACGTGCAGCTGCGAAAGGCCACGTTCTCGAAGACGGTGCCGTCTGCCGCGACGTCCGCGAGCTCGAGGCCCGTGAACGCCGTGTTGGACACATGCGCGTCAGGAGTCGTCAGCGCGGCGAGGAGCTCGTCCTGACTCAGGTTGCACCCCAGGTCATCGCGCACCTGAGCAAAGCGCCTGACCTGCCGTCTCTGCACCATGTTCTTCTTGCCTCCTTCGCGCCCAGTATGCCACGCCGCCGCTCAACGTTCCGCAATTGTGCCGACTTGGCAGAAAAACCCGTGCCAAGTCGCCCATATCGAGGAAAACGCCGAGAAGAACCGCAGGTCGCAAAAATCTGCGTCTGCCAGATCACCCAATTCGAGGAGCGGAGCGCGACGTGAGCGAAGCTACAGCAGCGCCTTCTCCCACTCCGCCTCACGGAAGCCCACGAGCACGAAGTCCTCGCCCACAACGATCGGCCGCTTAACCAGCATGCCATTCTCCGCAAGAAGGGCGAAGGCCTCCGCGTCCGACATGCCGGCGTCAAGCTGCGCCTTGATGTTGCGCTCACGGTAGAGCACGCCGCTCGTGTTGAAGAAGCGGCGCACAGGCAGGCCGGAGCGCTTCTGCCAGACGGCGAGCTCCTCGGCCGTCGGGTTGTCCTCGACGATGTGGCGGTCGGTGTACGCAACACCATGCGCGTCCAGCCACGCCTTCGCGCGCTTGCAGGTACTGCACTTCGGATACTCAACAAACAGCACGTCAGACATGGTGGGTCCCTTCTCTCGGTTGCTGCCCTCACCAGTGTAGCAAGCGCCTTAGGCGCGACCCGCCTTGGAAGCCGGTTTCAACGCAGGTCCTTGGCATACTCGCTGTGCCCCAAACGTATAATCGCTCCAAGGAGGAAGCCATGCCAGCACAGCTCACATACGAATCTCCAGTGTTTCTCCCCACGTTGGAGCGCGCCAGGAAGCTGGTTCCGCAGGCATTTCTGCCCTGCTACGACTGGTTCATGAGCAATGCTGGCGAAAAGATTCCGCGACTCCCCCATCGCATGGACCTCAAGCCGGCGACCCCCATCCCGCTCAGCAGGGACTCTGGCATCTACATTCCTGGTTCTGCCCAAGTCGAATATGACGGAGGGCGAAAGTATGCCCTCTCGGTTCACTCGACGGGACACAAGAGATACAACGATAGGGCACCCATCCCGCTCGCCGACGGCACATGGGTCCTCAGCTATGCCGCTCATGAGGGCTCCGACTCGAGCCAGGGCTACAACATTGCTCTGATGAACTGCCTCAACGACGGCATTCCCGTCGGGGTCTTCGTCAAGGAGGCCCCTGGCTACCGCGTCCTCGGACTTGCCTATGTTGAGCAGTACAACAGCGTTACCCGCATGTTTACGCTGCATGGGCCGATCTCGACGACAACTGAGTCGGCCGGCTCGTTTGTCCCCCACGGCTTTGAGGAGCTGCCCGAGAACGAGCAGAAGATCCTGATGGAGCTGGACGGACAGGATGAGCGGCGCGTGGTGACCGCCCAGCAGGTTCGCCGTGAGCAGCAAAGCAAGTTTCGCGAGGCGCTTCTGCACGCCTATTCGGAAACCTGTGCCATAACCGACGTAAATGTCCCAGAGGTACTCCAGGCAGCACACATCAATCCGTATCGCGGGAGAAAGTCCCAGGTCGTAAACAATGGTCTCCTTCTTCGCGCAGACCTTCACCTGCTTTACGACGCACACCTCATCTCGGTGGAACCCAACTCGCTTTCGATAAGCCTCAGCGGGCGCCTGGAGAACACGTCATACCTTCGCTATAACCACCAAAAGCTCCGCGAACCAATCTCGGCGGACCTCGCCCCCAGCACCGATCTTCTCGCCGTTCATTACGAGCAGTTCAGGCGCGAGAACCCTGTTCTTGTCGCTTAGATTCGAAGAACTTGTCAAAGAGATCATCCATCTGGCAGGCGACGAACTCTCGGCACCATTCCGGGCACTCTTCCAGATCACACGTCGAGCAGTCGTCAATAAGTCCCCACAACTCTTTGCGAAACAATCTCTTTTGCAGGCTCAAACTTGGCATACCCTCTCCTCCCCCTCTCAATACCTTTCGCCAGCATAGGGCGGGAGCTTCCGATCCGATCAAAAGACACAATCTGGTTCCGTCGCGCGATCGTGCACAAAACTGGTGACTTGGCAGAGAATTGGTTGGTGGGTGTAAAAAAGATGGCGACTTGGCAGGAAGCCATATGCCAAGTCGGGTGGTTTGTGCATGCGGGCGAGAAAAACCGCAAGTCGCAATTCTCGGCGGCGTGCGAGCCTCTGCCAAGTTTCCTGGTTTGTTCAAGTCGGGACCCCAATTTGTGCCAAGTCGGGTCATTTTGGCAGCGGCGGTATATGGGCGCCGCTATACTCGGCTCAGGCGACGAAGGGAGCCCCATGGACCGCAAGCTGCGCGCTATCGTGTTCGATATGGGCAACGTGCTCATGACGTTCGACGGACCGTACTTCGCGTCGCGCTTCACGGACACGCCCGAGGACGCCGCGCTGCTCAACGATGCCCTCTTTGGGGCACCCATCTGGGCCCTTCTCGACTCGGGGACCGTCAGTCACGAGACCGCCCTGCGCGTGGCGGCCGCGCACCTGCCGGAGCGCCTGCGCCCCAACCTCGACGAGTGCTTCCATCACTGGCCCGAGCTCTCCGAGCCGCTCGAGGAAGTCAACGACCTGGCCATTCGTCTCAAGGACGAGGGCTACCAGATCTACGTGCTCTCCAACGCCAACGTGAACATTATGGCGCAGCTCGGACACGCGCCGGCCACGCCGCACCTCGACGGCGTCGTGGTCTCGGGCATCGAGCGCATCATGAAGCCGGACCCCGCGATCTTCCTCCTGCTCTGCGAGCGCTACGGGCTCGCCCCCGAGGAGTGCATCTTCATCGACGACAATGCGGACAACTGCGAGGGAGCCCGCGTCGCCGGCATGCACGCCTACCATTTCACCGGGGATGCCGCGGAACTGGCGGCCACGATTCGAGCGCTGGGCTAATTTTTCTCAAGGACTCGCTCGACGAGAACTATCAGATCAACGACTCGCTCTTTCGCGCTGGCCCCGTGTTCATCGAAAGTCGGGGAAGGGTCCTGCATCAAGGCGTGAGCCCAGAAGCCGCAATCAAGAAGATGCTCAGTCAGATGCTGGAGCTTGTGAGCTCGGAAAGTATTCCCGAGATGTACAGCGCGCTTCTCGCCCACTTTCTCTTTGAGTACGTTCACCCCTTCTACGACGGAAACGGTCGTACGGGACGTTATCTCCTTGCGCTCAACCTCAGCACCCCGCTGTCTCAGCCAACGGCGCTCTCTCTGTCCCGCGTCATCGCCGAAAACAAGAATGCCTACTACAAGGCGTTCGATCTCGTCGAGAGGCCGCTCAACTGCTCCGAGGCAACGCATTTCGTCATCACCATGCTCGACCTGATAGGTCAGGCACAAGACGATCTCATCGCAAACCTTGAGGAGAAGAAGGGGGCGCTCGAAGAGCTGTGTGCGCGCGTAAACTCCCTCGATGACTCGTTCTCCGAACGTGAGCGTGATCTCTTGTTCTACATCGGGCAGCTGACCCTTTTTGACGCCTTCGGAGAGACTGACATCAAGCGCACCTCCGCATACCTTCAGGCCTCGGTGCCCACCACGAGAAAGGCGCTCGAGCAACTCAGGGCAAGAGAGTATCTCCTTAGGACGTCGATGAGGCCCGCCGTCTACCGCCTGTCTCAGCAAGGCCGGGCAGCACTTGGCCTGGGTGATGTTAGAACCCCCGCAGACGAGGTGCTTTCAGAGGTCTAGACCTGCGCAATCACGGTCGCGACAATCCAGGCGACCAGCAGCGCGAGCATGACCAGCAGACCCGTGCTCGTCTCGCGACGCACGGTGAGGCACGCAAGCACAGGGATTCTCCTTCGCAGCGGGCGCCGGTCGAGCAGCAGATAGCAGCTGATAAGGACGATGGGCATCGCGAAGGCCAGGTACGAGTAGAGCCGGTACCACACGGGCCAGGAGGCAATCTCAGCGCCTGGATTGACCATAGCCCCCACGCAGCCCACGACCATGACCGCACACGCACACAGCACGCAGACGTCCCACGCGATGCCCAGCTGGCGCGGGACGCAGGTGAGCAGATTGGCGCGCCATGGGCGCTGAGCCTCGAACGAAGGGGGCTCGAGCAGCGCGTTCTTCTCGGCTGGTTGTTGCGAGAGCGCGGCGAGCAGGCCCTCCTTGAACTCGCGGACGGACGGGAAGCGACGCGCGGGGTCAAGCTCGACGGCACGGGCGATGACGGGGCGCAGCGTCGCGGGCGCGTCCGCAAAGCCGCGCTCGCGGTCTGCAGCCACGGGGTCGCAGCCTGTGAGGCAGAAGAAGAGCAGCATACCAAGGGCATAGACGTCGCTCGTGACGTCGGTCTGGCCAAAGCCAAACTGCTCGGGTGGGGCATAGGCACGCGTGCCAAAGTGAGTGGTGTCCTGCTCGCCGCCCTCGCGCCAGGTTCGCGCAATGCCCAGGTCGATGAGGGTGACGCCGCCCGCCGAGACCATGACGTTGCCCGGCTTGAGGTCACGGTGGATGATGGGCGGATCGAGGAGCTCGTGGAGCTCGCTCACCGCGTCGCAGAGGTCGGGGAAGATGCGGTGCACGAGGCCGAGGCGGTCATGAGCGCGCGCCACGGCGTCGGCAAGCGTCATGCCTCCCACGTGCTCCATGACCACGACGAGCTTGTCGTCCTGACGGTGGCACTCGATGATGCGCGGCAGATGGGACAGACGGACGCCGGACCGCTGCGCCTCGAGCACGGTCTCGTACGCGCCGCCCAGGCCCGAATCGGCGTCGAGGTACTTGCGTACGAACGGCCCCAGCTCCGCGCCGTTCTCGCCCACGAAGTAGACGCGCTGCGTGGTCTCGAGCCGGCCCTCCTTGAGCACCGCGTCCACGCGGTAGCAGGAGTCACGGTCGAGTGCCGCCAGGTAGTTTGAGAGCTCATCTTCCATGCGCCCATCCTAGCAGAGGCCGCGTTGCGCTGGCGCTCCCGGAAAATGGCGACTTGGCAGGAAATCCCATGCCAAGTCGCCAAATTAAAGGAAAGGGCCGAGAAGAACCGCAGGTAGCGCTTCTCGCGCTCTGCCAAGTCGCCCAATTCCAGGAGCAGAGCGCGACGCTAGCAGATGGTCTTCTCGCCAAAGCGGTAGAGCTCCTCGTTAACCTTCTGGAGCGAGCAGCCGCGGTCCAGGCAGAAGATGATGATCGCGTCGCGCCGGTCCTTGCAGTAGAGCTCGCTGACGCCGGCAGCCGTGAGCGCGCGGTTGGTCTCGCGCAGCGTGAGCGCCATGGCGAAGGCGATCTGCAGCACCTTGTCCCGGCTGGGGTGGCGCGTGCCCTGGAAGATCTGGTAGCCAAAGGTGTCGTTGAGGCTGGCCATGCGCACCACGCGCGAGCGCTCCAGGCCCTTCTCGTCCAGCAGCCGCTGCAGGTACTCGGAGAGCGTGAGGGCGCGCGGCTCGTGCTCCTCGAGGTACTCGTCGATGCTCGACGTGGAGAGGAGCTCGTCGAGCAGCTCCTCGGTCAGCGGTTCGCTCATGCGGGCTCCTCCCCTCTTGTCCGCGCTATGCCACCGAGAACGTGGCCTCGGCCAGAATCGTATCATAGAGCGAGAAGAGCTCGCTCACCTCGACGGTGACGTCGGACTCGTCCGCCAGGCTGAACGCGAGGCGCGCCTGGGTGGTCGCACCGGGCTTGATCTCTGCCATGTAGCCGTTGCCCAGATCGTCCATGACGATGGCGGTCTCGAGCTGGACGCCGTTCTGGAACGCCTTCTGGGAGCACGCAACGGCAAACGACGTCGCCTCGTCCGAGTTGTTGGTGAACGAGAAGTCGATGATCATCGCGGGGTTGCCCTCGTAGTCCGTCGTCACCGTGGAGCCGTCGATCGTCACGGCGTACTTGGACTGCGGAGCCTCCTCCGGCTCGGCCTCCTGCGCCTGCTCCTCGGGAGCCGTCTCGGCATCGGCCTGGGGCTCGGACGCTCCCCCACCGCACGCGGTCAGGGTCAGCGGAGCCGCAACGGCGGCGGCGAGCGCAACAACGAGCATGCCATGTCCCAGCGTCTGGATCTTTCTCATCCAAATCACCCGCTCTTTCAAACGCGGTCCTTCAGGTAGCTGCAGCGTACCAACACGCTGAGTCGCATTCATTAGCTGCGAGCTAATGAAACGCGCGAGGCAGGTCCCGATACTGTGAGGCGCGGCAAGCCCAAGTGAAAGGAGCCCTCATGGCAGACAACAACAACCAGCCGACCTCTGCCGCTGCGATCGTCGGACTGGTCCTGGGAATCCTCGCGATCGTGACCTCGTGGATCCCCATCGTCAACAATCTCTCGTTCATCCTTGGCGCCATCGGCCTGATCTTCTCGATCGTAGGCGTCATCGGCACCGCGCGCGGCAAGAAGGGCGGCAAGGGACTCGCCATCGCTGCGCTCATCGTGAACGTCCTCTCGCTCGTGATCGTGCTCGGCCTGCAGAGCGCCTGGAGCGCGGCTCTCTCGTAACGAGCCCCCAACGCGGTATGCTGTGGGGACCCAAGAGAAGAGGAACCCCATGGCACATCGACTCACCGAGCAGGAGCACGACACGGTGCTCCTGCTCGCAAAGATCCTGAGCAAGCAGCTTCCCACGCAGTTCCGCAGCGTTTCCGGTGGCATCGCGAGCGGGCTCGTGCGTCTGCGCAAGAACCCGCTCGCCGCCTCCGACGTGGCCTCCGTCCTGGAGAGGTACGACGCGGACGAGACCGCACTCGCAACTCTGGTAGAGATTGGCGTGCTCGAGGCCGTCCCGGAAGGCTACGCGCTGCACGTTCCCCGTGACCAGGACGGGCACGCCGAGAAGAACGAGCGCTCGATCACCCGCACCGAGTCGCCGCGCCCGCCTGCGCGACGCGGCGCACGCGGCCTTGCCGGCCTGGACACCATCCGCAAACAGTCACCCGAGCTCAACGACGTGCGCCGGCAGATCATCGACCTCGACCCGCGCCTGTGGATCAACGGCTGGCTGCTGAGCACGCCCGACGCGTTCCTACGCTTCGAGCGCGGGCTGCGCGCACTCGACGCCGCGCTCGCGGGCGGAGCCACACTCGGTGACGGCACGCTCAGCCTGCGCGAGCTCTCCTACCAGCTCTTTGGTGACGAGAAGTTCCTCGCCGTGGAGTCCGACGGCCGCAAGCTCCTGCACCTCATGGGCATCACCGACGTCGTGAGCTGCCGCCCGCAGGTGAAGCTTGAGCTGCTGCACCACATTCCCAAGCACCACCGCCACCTGCGCCTCGTGGTCTCGGAGAACCTCGACCCCTGGGTCAACATGAGAAACGCCATGTTCCTGGACGGGCGCAAGAAGATTCTGGGCGAGCGCGTCCACGGCGTCGTCTTTGGCAACGGCTACTTGGTAGACGACCCCCACAAGCTGCCCGACCTTCTCGACACGCTGGGCGCGAGCGACGTGCGCATCCTCTATTGGGGTGACATCGACCGCGCCGGACTCTCCATCTTGGCCAAGCTCGCCGACATGGCTGACGGGCGCTTCTCCGTAGAGCCGTTTGCGCCGGCGTACCGGAAGATGCTGCGCCGTGCCATGCGGCGCTTCCCGGACCCGCTCCAGAACGAGGAGACCGACCAGAGCGGCGTGCGTGTGGCCGGCCTCGAGCTCATGGAGGGCGTGCTGGACAAGAAGGAGATGGCCTACCTGAACGCCGTCGTGGAGGGCGCGCGCCTGATCCCTCAGGAGATTCTCACCGCACACGACCTGTAGGTCCGCAGGCGCTCCTGAAAAGCGGCGACTTGGCAGACGAGAAACACGACGAGCTGCGGTTCTTCTCGGCCGCTTCTCAAGAATCGGCAACTTGGCAGGCAATTCTCTGCCAAGTTGCTGTTTTTTAGGAGGTCGGTGCCACGCGACACGTTTACCCGCGCCTGGATAGTTTCGTGATAGATAGCGTCAGACTCGCGACCTAGTTTTTTCTAGCGACCCCGTATGGCGTTCCCAGTGCCCTACCGTATGTGCATGGACATTTTGCTCACGCATACTACAGCCTTGGAGACACTGCGCAGCGCCCGCCTGCGCAGGCGCCTCGAGCGGCGGGAGCGCTGTGATGCGCGCGTCCCCGATCGCGCGCCCAGCGGGGAGGAACTCCGCGCGTTCATTGCCGCGACGCCCGAGCTCGCCCGCGCGTCGCTCCCCCTCGGGCTGCTCGTCACCAGGGACGCGCCCCGCTCACGCACCAAGCTCGCCCATACGCACCCCTCCCCCGCGGAACTTCCCGCTGGATCTGCCTTCGAGGTCGCGCCAGGGGTGCTCTGCGTCTCACCGGAGCACCTGCCCGCGGTCATGGCCCCGTCGCTCACCGACCTCGAGCTCGCGTTTCTGCTCTCCGAGCTCCTTGGCCTCTACGCCATCGCACCAGACCTTGAAAAGGGAATGATCCAACGCCGAGAACCGCTCACTACGCCCGCGCTCGTGCTCGCACACCTTGACGCGCTTGGCTCGGAGCGCGGGACGGATCGCGTCCGCCGCGCGCTCGCCAGCGCGTGCGTGCAATCGGGCTCGCCGCAGGAGACGCGGCTCTCGATGCGCCTGGGGCTTGCGCGCATGCGGGGAGGATACGGCTTTGACGTGCTCGCCATGAACGACCCGGTTGCCGTCCAGCGCGTGCGCGACGCAATGCGGCCGGGCGTGCGCAAGCCCGACATACTGCTGCGAGCACCGGATGGTAACGGTCGCGGCGTGGCGGTCGAATACGACGGAGGGGACCACAACAGCACGGAGGCACACGCACGGGACGCAGAGCGGCACACGGAGCTCATTGCCCTCGGCATAGACGAGCACATCGTCACGGCCAGGCAGTACCATGACCTTGACTACATGGACGATCTCGCAGAGATCATCCGCAAGGCGCTGGGGATTCCCAAGCCCCACCTCACGCGCGCCCAGCAGGCGAGAAACCGACAGCTGAGGCAGCGGCTCTACAAGGAGCTTGAGCTCATCGACGGCGTTCACTGGAACGGGCGCGAGCGTGCGCGGGGGCGGACATGCGCCACCCCCGTTGCCGACGACGAGTGGGACGTTGTTCCCGTCGACGCGTACGGCGTCTAGGCGAGGTTCTTCTCGGCACCCGGTCCTGAAAGATGGCGACTTGGCAGAGATTCGCCTGCCAAGTCGCCAAATTCAAGGAAGGGACCGAGAAGAACCGCAGGTCGCGAATTACACGCGCTGCCATATCGCCCAATTCGAGGAGCGGACTCAGCCCTCGCGCTTCTCGAACGTCTTGATCGCCGGGGTGGTGAGCAGGCCGAGCAGGATGATTGCGGCGCCCACGCCATAGGCCGCCCGCGTGGACTCGTAGCGGGCGCGCGCCTCGATGTTCACGAGGGCGGTGCGCTCGGAGTCGCTCATGTCGATGTCGGAAATCTGCTCGCGGAACTCCTGGTTGCTACCCAGGTTGATGCTCATCTGAGCAACCTGCTCGCTGACCGCCGGCGAGACGGCGGGGTCCGCAGCCGCGCCCGCACGGATCTGGCCCGTGATGCCGAGCAGCAGCACCGCGCCCAAGAGCGCCACGCCAATGGCCTGGCCCACGTTGCGCATGGTGCTCTGGATGCCGCCCGACTGCGAGGCGTCGCGCTCGCTCACCGCGAGGGCCACGACGTTGCTCGAGTGCGACGAGACGGTGCCCGCGCCCACACCTGCGACAAAGGCGCCAAGGTAGACGCCAAAGGCGTTGCTTCCGTTTATGGTCACGGAGAAGGCCATGATCGCAAGGGCGCCCGCCATGATGATGTAGCCGACCTGAATGACGTGGCGCGGGTTGGCGTGCGGTGCCAGCTTGGGGATGCCAAGTGCCAGCGCAAAGGTGGGAACACCGGTGACGATGGAGATCACGCCCACGTCAATGGGGCTCCAGCCGGCAACAAGCTGCAGGTAGGGGGCCATGAGGATGGACTGGACGCCCATGAAGAAGAACGTGATCGCATTGGCGGCAAGCCCGGCGAGGACCTGCGGGGTGTGCAGGAACGACTGCGGCAGCAGCGCGACCCCGTTGCGCTTCTCTACGCCCTTCTCCACGTGCACGAGCACGATCAGCACAATCACACCAAGAAGGGCGAGCGGCAGCGCCGGGGAGAAGCCAAAGAACGTGAACGGGCAGGTGTCGAGCGGCTCGATGAGACCCCACGATGAGATGCTCGAGACGCCCACGAGGAACATGAACAGGCCGGATGCGGCAAGCGCCACACCGATGCCGTCAAACTTGAGCTTCTCGTCCACCTGGTCGATGTGCGGCAGGCTCGAGGAGACGCCCAGCACGGCAAGGAAGTAGGCGGCGAGCACGAGGAAGGTCACGTGCATGCCGGCGGCCTCCATGACGACACCGAGCATGAGCGGCAGCAGAGCAGAGAGGCCCGACGCCGCACCAATGCAGCCAAAGGCGACGGTGCGGTTGTGGCCCTGGTAGAGGTAGGGAATGAGACCGAGCACCGACGGAATGAGGAAGCTCGCGCCAAAGCCCACGAGCACACGGCCGACCCAGATGAAGATCTCCATGTTAGGGGCGAGGGCGCAACCGACCTCGCCGAGCGCACAGAGGGCCGCGCCGATGCGGAACGCGCGCTTCCAGCCGATGATGGTGCCCACGAGTCCGCCCGCGATCATGAAGGCGCCACCCATGAGCGGGTAGACCATGTTGGCGAGCTGGATCTCGGAAGTGGTAGCTCCCAGGTCATGGGTAAGCGCAGAGGCGGCCAGCGACAGGGCGCCGTTGTCTCCCGACGTACCCATCTGGGCGAGAATCAGAATGAGAATCGGCAGAACGGCAAAGTGCTCCGCGGCTGATCCGCTCGCTCTCGCGGTATGCCCCGCGGCAGTAACTGAATGCATTATCTATCCTCTCTACTGGGTTGTCCCGCATCGATTCGCAGGGCACTGTTGCTTAGATGTACCCGTGTAGCAGGGAAAACAGCGATATACGAGCGCTTCGCAAAAGCGGCGTAATGCGTAAGGCGAGCTGAATGCGACTGAAGTTGTTTCATATCAGGTTTTTTATGGCGATTTCTGTTATGCACGCCCACGCGAGAATCTGAGTAGACCAAGGCCTCTATCTGCACGCTTGTGAGGCGAACGCAACGTCCGCAGCGGATGGGCGTGCATAACCGGCATCCGTCCCGTGTTTGCGGGACCCAAGTATGGAGAGGCATTCACAAACGAGAAAAACCTTGCAGTCGAGAGGAGCGATGAGTATAGTTACTCCTTGCACACACGAGGTGCACCCATTGCGGGGTGGAGCAGTCTGGTAGCTCGTCGGGCTCATAACCCGAAGGTCGTAGGTTCAAATCCTGCCCCCGCGACCATGAAACGGAAACCCGGAGGTCATGTGGCCTCCGGGTTTTTGCGATTGGCGCGCCATTTTCGCCGAGTATCCGGCCACCCTGACGCGGAACCTCCGCGACAGCAGAGAAGGAGCTCAGCCAAGCCTCACGATCTTGGTGCCGTGGACCTCCTGCACGCCGAGGGCGTCCGCGACGGACTCGGCGTTCTCGAAGGTGATGCCGCCGCCGGGCAGGATGATCAGACGACCCGCGGCGTGCTCGATCAGCCGGCGCAGGTGATCCAGGTTGTCCGCAATCGGCGTTCCGGCTGCGCCGCCGTGCGTGAGGATGCGCTCCACGCCCAGCTCGGCGAGGAAGTCGATTGCCTCGCGCTGGCGCTCCTCGGCGAGCTCGTCGAAGGCCATGTGGAACGTCACGGCCACCGGGGGGACCTCGGCGCCGGCCTCGTCGGTGACGGGACCGTGCGCCGCCTCGACGAGGCGCGCCGTCATCTCGCGGTCCACGACCGCCTCGCCCGTCGCGTCGTCGGCGACGAGACAGCCAAAGACGACGCCGGTGACCCCCAGGCTGCGCGCCATCGCCACGTCATCGAGCATCATCTGCTCCTCGTCGGCGGAATAGACGAAGTTGCCGCCGCGCGGGCGCGCCATCGCCATGACGGCGGCCCCAGTCTGGCGCGCGATCGCGACGGCGGCACGAATCACGCCGTAGCTGGGACTCGTACCACCCACGGCGAGATTGTCACAGAGCTCGATGCGCCCCGCCCCCGCGGCAATCGCAGCCGGCACTCGCTCGACGTTCTCCGCACAGAACTCTCTCAGCAGCGCCATGGGGCCTCCCATCACTCTGGAATCGTTGACATCATGATAGCGGGCAACTCGCGCGCGAGACGGGCGTCACGTGCACCATCTCCGCCGCGTGGCGCGGCGGGACGTGCGATTGAGTTGCTCGCGACCAGCGGACTAGCATACACACATCACTGTTGAGCGCTCCGCAGAGGCGTCAACTAAGCTGAGCGCTCCCGAAGAGAGCGGAGGCGTGACCATGAGGCGTCTGATCAGCTGTGACACTTCCGACCTTGAGGGCAGGACCCGGGCAGAGATCCTGGGCGCGCTCGAGGCGAGCGAGGGGCGCGTGATCGTCCAGGAGCTCTCGCTCTTCCGCGACACGATGATGCTCGAGCCCATCACGGACGCCGAGATTGCCTGCGCCTTTGGCGCNNCCCGCCGAGGAGACGATCCGCACCCTCAAGCGCTACACCGGACGCCTCATCGGCCTCAACCTGGAGCCCGTCGGCACCTCGGAGACGCTCGGCGAGCTGGAGGCCATGCCGGAGGGTCGCGCTGGCACCGTCGAGAACGCGCTGCGTGCGCGTGACCTCGGCTTCGACTTCATCCTCCTCACGGGCAACCCCGGGACGGGCGTGGACAACGCCGCCATCATCGAGGCGACCCGCGCCATGCGCGAGGCCCTCGGCGACGACATGATCATCTTCGCCGGCAAGATGCACGCCGCCGGCTCGCGTGCCGAGGCGGGCGAGAAGATCGTCTCCAAGGAAGACATCCGCGCGTTCGCGGAGGCGGGCGCCGACGTCATCCTGCTCCCCGCCCCCGGAACCGTGCCCGGCGTGACCTTCGAGTTCGTGCACGAGATGGTCTCCTACATCCACGAGCTGGGCAAGCTCTCGCTCACCGCGATCGGCACCTCGCAGGAGGGCGCGAGCGCGGCCACGATCGAGCAGATCGCCCTCATGTGCAAGATGACGGGCACCGACCTCCATCACGTGGGCGACGCCGGCGTCGGCGGCCTCAACCCCGAGAACCTCATGGCCTACAGCATCGCCATCCGCGGCAAGCGCCACACCTACCTGCGCATGGCCCGCTCGATCAATCGCTGAGTCGAACGCCCGCCGCGAGCGGGCAGATAGAAGGGAAGGACCATCATGCACCGTCTGGGAATCTCGCTCTACCCCGAGCACTCCACCCCCGAGGCCGACTACGCCTACATGGAGCTCGCCGCAAAGTACGGCTTCAGCCGCATCTTCACGTGCCTGCTCTCCGTTGAGAGGAGCGCGGACGAGACGATCGCCGAGTTCGGCGCCTTCATGGCGAAGGCCCACGAGCTCGGCTTCGTGGTCGCCGTCGACACCAACGAGCAGGTCTTCGAGCGCCTCGGCGCCTCGCCCAACGACCTGTCCCCCTTCGCCAAGATGGGCGTGGACATCATCCGTCTCGACGGGCACTTCGGCGACATGGGCGACATCATGCTCACCCGCAACCGCGAGGGCATCAAGATCGAGTTCAACGGCAGCGGCAACCTGCCCATCGACCTTCTCGCCGAGCGCGGTGCAGACCGTCGCAACATGGTGACCTGCGCCAACTTCTACCCCGAGCCCTGGACCGGCATGTCCGAGGAGCGCTTCTACGAGCTCTCCTACAAGTACAAGAGCGAGGGCTTCCAGACGGCGGCCTTCGTCTCCAGCCAGCAGCCGGACACCTTCGGCCCCTGGCCGGTCTTCGCCGGCCTCCCCACGTGCGAGGATGACCGTCGTCGCCCGATCGACCTGCAGGTTCGCCATCTGATCGCCACCGGCCTCGTCGATGACGTCATCATCGGCAACGCCTTCGCCAGCGAGGAGGAGCTCGCCGCCATGGCCGCTGTCGACACCTCCCGCGTGACGATGCGCATCGAGCTCGAGGACGGCGTCACCGATGCCGAGCTCGAGGTCGTCTGGGACTTCGACCACACCGAGCGCCCGGACTCCTCGTCCTACCTGCTTCGCTCCAGCTGGCCGCGCATGAGCTTCCGCGACCGCGAGATCCCCGCGCGCGAAGCCGGCTGCGACACCTTCCACATCGGTGACGTCCTCGTGGTCAACGACAACCTCGCCCACTATCGCGGCGAGCTCCACGTTGCCCTGCGCGACATGCCCAACGACGGCACGCGGAACCTCGTCGGGCGCATCCCCCTCGACGAGCTCTTCCTGCTCGACTACATCGAGCCCGAGCACCCGTTCGCGTTCATCCGGGAATAGCCGCCGTTCGCCCGCGAAAAGGATGCGCCGAGCGTTTTGGCCCCGCCCCCCTTATAGCGCCGCCTCGTTTTCCACGAGGCGGCGCTTGCATATGTCTACCTGCATTTTCTTCAACTCGTGCAGAATCACCGCCGCATGGCGTGCCACAAAACGGCTTTGAGATGGAGGTTCTGCGTAGATACGCTCAATAGGTAGAGGGAGGGCATGGTCATGCAGGACATCCGTCTGGTTCGTCATATTCTCAGGGCCGGCGGCGTCACGCCCACCGACTGCGCCGCCTACCTTGATATCAAGAAGCGCACCCTGCGCGACCGCATCCGCCACGCCAACGACTCGATGGGCGGCTCCGCGCGCATCGTCTACGACCGTCCTCGCGGTGTCTACCAGGTTGAGGTGAGCGATGAGGAGGCGTTCGATGCGTGGCTCCGCGGCGACGCCGGGCGCGACGCCATCGACCGGCTCCCGTCCACCCCCGAGGAGCGCACCAACTACCTCGTGCAGGACCTCCTGTTCCGCACGGACTGGATCACCCTCGAGGACCTCGCAAGCATGCTGTTCGTCTCGCGCTCCACCATCTCTCATGACCTGCGCTCTGTCGAGCAGCTCTTCACCAAGTACGATCTCACCATAGAGAAGCGCCCCCGCTACGGACTGCGCGTCGTCGGCAGCGAGATGAACCGCCGTCTCTGTCTCGCAAGCATCGCTGTCGACACATTCCTCGCCGCTGACGACCTCTCGGGCGTCATCTCGACCGAGGCCCTCGACGAGGTCGAGCGCCTCGTGCGCGTCACGCTCGATGCCGAGGGCTATGAGATCAACCCCGTCTCGCGCCAGAACCTGGTCGTGCACATCGCGATCGCGCTCGCGCGTATCAACAAGGGATGCTACGTCCCCATGGAGGCGTCCTACCTCGAGCACGTTCGCGACACCCGAGAGTACACGGTCGCGCGTGCCATCGCGCGCTCCGTCGAGAGCTCCTTCTCCGTCGCCCTCCCCGAGGAGGAGGTCGCCTACGTTGCCATCCACCTCGCGAGCAAGCGCCTCGTCGAGGGCAGCGAGCGCGACGAGGGGAACAAGGGCTCCCTCGAGATCACGGACGACGCCTGGGAGCTTGCCGCCGAGATGATCGAGGTCGTCTGGCGCGCCTTCCGCTTTGACTTCCGCGATGACGCCGAGCTGCGCGTGAACCTCGCGCGGCACCTCATGCCGCTCATCGTCCGACTCCGCTATCACATGTCGGTCGAGAACCCGCTGCTCGCGGACATTCGCACCTGCTACCCGTTGCCCTTTGCCATGGCAACCGACGCCGCGAGCATCCTGGCCGAGAAGTACGACGCGGAGGTCTCGGGTGACGAGATCGGCTACATCGCCCTGCTCTTTGCGCTCTCCCTCGAGCGCAAGGCGACCTCCTACGCGAAGAAGCACGTGCTCGTGGTCTGCGCCTCGGGCGTGGGCAGCGCCCGGCTGCTCGCCTACCGCCTGCAGCGCGAGTTCAGCTCCAACTTCGAGTCGGTGGAGACCTGCGACGCCTCCGAGTTCGCCGAGCGCGACATCGCCGACATCGACTACATCTTCACCACGGTGCCGCTCGACCGGCGGGTAAACGTCCCCGTGGTGCACGTGAGCCTCTTCCTCGACGACTCCAGCAGACGTGACGTGCGCCGCGTCATCGACCGGGAGGCCACGGAGAGCGCCCTGTCGTACTTCTCGCCCGACCTGTTCTTCTCGCATCTCGAGCTCTCGAGCCGCGAGGAGGTCATCACGTTCTTGTGCGAGCGCGCAGCAGAGGCCGTCGATCTGCCTGACAACTTCGAGGAGCTGGTCTGGAAGCGCGAGCAGGCGGCAGCAACCTCCTTTGGCAACCTCCTCGCGCTGCCGCACCCCTACGAGGCGGTCAGCCCTGAGACCTTCGTGACCGTGGCGCTTCTGGACCGACCGGTCGACTGGGGGGGGGCAACCCGCTCAGGCGGTCTTCCTCGTGTGCGTCTCGCGCGACGCCGGCACCGACCTTGAGGCGTTCTATCGCTCGATGGTCAGCCTCTTCACAAACGAGCAGTCAATTCAGCGGGTCCTGGGCGACATGCGCCTCGAGGTCCTTCTGAACGAGTTGGAAGGAGAGTAAATGGACGAGTTGATGAGGGTGAGCTTCCAGATCATCGCCGCCGTCGGAGGGGCCCGCAGCTCCTACGTCGAGGCCGTGAAGGCGGCCAAGAACGGTGACTTCGACGCGGCTGACGAGCTCATCAAGAAGGGTGACGAGGGATTCATCGAGGGTCACAACGCCCACAACGGCCTCATCCAGCAGGAGGCCAGCGGCAACCCGGTGGACATGACGCTCATCATCACCCACGCCGAGGACCAGCTCATGGCCGCCGAGTCGTTCAAGATCGTCGCCCTCGAGCTCATCGACATCTACCGTCGCCTGGCCGAGAAGAACTAGGCAGGGTCATCCACCGCGGGAGCCCTCCCGCGGTCACGGCACGTTCTATCCGAACCGGAGAGAGGAAAGGAAATGGCAGACAAGAAGAAGATCTACCTCTTCTGCAGCGCCGGCATGTCGACGAGCATGCTCGCCCAGGCGATGCAGAAGGTGGGCGACGAGCACAACCTGCCCGTCGAGGTCAAGGCGTACCCCATCGGCAAGGTCGATGAGATCGCCGGCGCCGAGCACCCCGCCTGCGTGCTGCTCGGGCCCCAGGTCCACCACCAGTACGAGGAGACCAAGAAGCGCATCGAGGGCACGTTCGACATCCCCGTCGGCATCCTCGACCAGCAGGCCTACGGCCTGATGGACGGCGAGGCCTCCCTCAAGTACGCCGTCAAGCTCATCAAGACCTACAAGAAGTAGGCGCGACCGCACGACCTCGAATCCCGTAAGGAGGGACAATGTTCGAGAAACTCGAGAAGGTGCTCATGCCGCTGGCAGAGGCCATCGGCAACAACAAGTACCTCGTCTCCATTCGAGACGGTTTCCTGATCTCCACCCCGCTGCTCATCGCAGGCTCCATCTTCCTCGTCATCGCCAACCTGCCGTTCCCCGGCTTCTCCGACTGGATCGCGAGCATCCCCATCGCCGACGGCACCCTGGCGACCTACCTCTCCAAGCCGTCCGACGCGACCTTCTCGCTGATGGCCATCTTCGCGACCTTTGGCATCGCCTACAGCTACGCCAACCAGATCAAGAGCGATTCGCTGTTCTGCGCCGCCGCGGCGCTCATGGCGTGGTTCCTCATCATGCCCTACACCGTGACCGGTTCCGTCGAGGTCGGCGGCGAGGCCGTTGACGTCGCCCTCTCCGGCATTCCTCTGGGCTGGGTCGGCGCGAAGGGCATCTTCGTCGGCATCTTCTGCGCCTTCGGCGCCACTGCCATCTACACCTGGGTCAAGAATCGCGGCTGGGTCATCAAGATGCCCGCCGGCGTTCCGCCCACCGTCACCGAGTCCTTCTCGTCCCTGATCCCGATCACGGTCACGATGACGATCTTCTTCTTCATCAACGTGGCCTTCGGCCTCGCCGGCACCAACGTGTTCGACATCGTCTTCACGTTCCTGCAGACCCCGCTGCTGGGTCTTGGCGACACGCTCGGCGCCATGGTCGTCGCCTACCTGTTCCTGCACGCCTTCTGGTTCTTCGGCATCAACGGCGGCTCCGTCGTCGGCGCCGTGTTCAACCCGATCCTCCAGACGCTCGCCGCCGAGAACCTCGAGTTCTTCCGCACCGGCGTTGGCGAGGGCCACATCATCTGCCAGCAGTTCCAGGACCTCTTCGCCACCTTCGGCGGCTGCGGCTCCACCCTCTCGCTGCTGATCGCGATGATCCTGTTCTGCAAGTCCGCTCGTATCAAGCAGCTGTCCCGCCTGGCCTTCATCCCCGGCGTGTTCAACATCAACGAGCCGATCGTCTTTGGTCTGCCGATCGTCATGAACCCGGTCATCATCATCCCGTTCGTGCTCGTGCCGACCCTGAACATCGTCATCTCCTACTTCGCCATGGACTGGGGCATCGTGCCCATCTGCTCCGGCGTCCAGATCCCCTGGACCATGCCGCTCGGCATCTCCGGCATCCTGGCCACCAACTGGATGGGCGGCGTCCTGCAGATTCTTCTGCTGATCATGGGCGTCTTCGTCTACCTCCCGTTCATCAAGACCATCGACAACCAGTACCTGAAGGACGAGCAGCTGGCTGCCGAGCAGGCCCTGAACGAGCCCGAGGAGGACGACATCGACCTCGACGACCTGTCCTTCGACGACCTGTAAGATCGTCTGCGCCGGGACACCCGGCTTTGGCGGCCGCGTCTTTGCGGACGCGGCCGCACCGCCGCCCGTGCCCCCTCCGGCAGCGCCGCGAGGCACGGGCGGCTTTCTTCTACCACCTATCCGAGGCAACACGTACAAGGGAGACCTCTTATGTGGGGAATCATCGCAACGTGGAGAATGGCCCGCGAGGGCGTCGAGAAGGCGGGCGAACAGCTCGCCGCCGGCGGGAACGCCGCCGACGCCATCGAGTGCGCCGTTCGTGAGGTCGAGGACTTTCCGTACTATAAGTCGGTCGGCTACGGCGGCCTGCCCAACGAGGACATGCAGGTCGAGCTCGACGCGTCGTTCATGAACGGCGACACGCTCGAGTTTGGCGCCGTGGGCGCGGCAAAGAACATCGCCAATCCCGTGAGCGTGGCCCGCGCGCTGGCGCACGGTGACGCCAACAACCTGCTCGTTGGCGCCGGTGCCGAGAAGTTCGCCGACGAGATGGGCTTCGAGCGCAAGAACATGCTCACCGACCGCGCCAAGATCCACTATGCCCGCCGCGTGGCCGAGGAGGGCGGCCGCCTTCCCAACGCCGCCCGCGTGCTGGGCGAGCCCGAGGCCGAGCAGGAGACCGCACGCGGTGCCATGCCCGAGAAGGACGCCCGCCCCGGCATCGACCAGGAGGGCACCAACCCCGAGGGCCACGACACCGTGGGCATGGTGTGCCTCGACGCCTCCGGCACCATCACGGCGGCGACCTCCACGAGCGGCCTATTCATGAAGCACGCCGGCCGCGTGGGCGACTCCTCCATCCCCGGCGCCGGCTTCTACGCCGACTCCGACGCAGGCGGCTCCGCCTCCACCGGACTCGGCGAGGACGTCATGAAGGGCTGCGTGGGCTACGAGATCGTGCGTCTCATGGCGACCGGCCTCCACCCGCAGCAGGCCTGCGAGCAGGCTATCGCCACCTTCACCGAGGTGCTCAAGCGCAAGCGCGGCCACGCCGGCGACATCTCGTTCGTCGCCATGGACGCCCAGGGCCGCTGGGGCGCCGCGAGCAACATCGAGGGCTTCTCGTTCGTGGTCGAGACCGAGGACGAGCCCGCTTGCGTGTACCTGGCCCACCCGCAGCCGGATGGTACCTGCACGCACGAGGTCGCGAGCCAGGAGTGGCAGGACGAGTACATGCGCTCCCGCATGGCCCCGTTGGTGTAGTAAACGCTTTCGCCGCCGGTCGGCGCACGCCGGCCGGCGACACAGAACAAGGAGTTGCCATGAGCAGCACCACAAGCTCCGACGAGGAGCTCGTCACGATTGAGCCCGAGCTCGAGGAGCGCATCCTCGCTGAGGTCGACGCCGTGTCGGACGAGATGATCGAGGCCATTCGCCAGATCGTGCGCCAGAAGAGCGTCCAGGGCGAGCCGGCCGAGGGGGCGCCCTTCGGGGCCGACGTGCGCGCCGCGCTCGACCAGACGCTCGAGCTCTGCCGCGAGCTGGGCTTTGAGACCACCAACGTCGACGGCTACATGGGTTACGCCACCTGGGCCGGCGAGAAGGGCAGCGACGGCGAGAGCGTCCTTCCGGGCTACGTCTGCGCGCTCGGCCACCTCGACGTGGTGCCGGAGGGCGCCACGGGCTGGAAGGTCCCGCCCTACAGCGCCCACCTCGAGGACGGCCGCATCACGAGCCGCGGCGTCCTGGACAACAAGGGGCCCATCTACGCCTGCCTCTATGCGGTGTGGGCCCTGAAGCGCCTGGGCCTCTCCCCGCGCCGCGACGTCCGCATCATCTTCGGCTGCAACGAGGAGACCGGCTTCAACGACCTGCGCTACTACCTCGAGCACGAGGAGGCGCCGGTCATGGGCTTCACGCCCGACTGTAAGTACCCCGTCGTCTACGCCGAGCGCGGCCGCATGGGCGTGCGCCTGAGCGCGCGTTCCGGCCAGGGCGAGGGCACGGACGCCCTTCTCACCCGGTTCTTCTCGTTCATGAACGAGTACGTGCTCAACGCCAAGCCCAACGGCGAGCGCTTTGGCGTCGACCACACCGACGAGGAGTTTGGCGTCACCGAGGTCCGCAACTACAAGCTGGTGCTCGATGATGGCAAACCCGCCGTCGAGTTTGCCATCAGCTATCCCGCCGGCATCACGGCTGACGAGCTGCGCGAGCGCTTGGGTGCGGTCGCTAAGGCCCAGGGCCTCGAGCTCACCGTCACCGGGAACTTCGACCCCGTCCGCTTTGAGAAGGACTGCCGCCTGGTGCGCACGCTCGTCTACACCTACGAGCATGCGACCGGCAACGACGGCTCCCCCGTCACCACCACGGGCGGCACCTACGCCAAGCTCATGCCCAACATCGTGCCCTTTGGGCCGTCGTTCCCCGGGCAGAAGGGCATCGGCCACCAGCCCAACGAGTGGATGGACGTCTCCGACCTCATCACCAACGCCAAGATCTACGCGCTGAGCCTGTATCTGCTCTCGCGCTAGCACGTAACGACCCAGACCCGAACGGATAGAACATGAGCTCCAAGAAGCACAAGAAGAAGCAGATGGGCAACGCGGAGACCGCGCGCGCCGCGGCCCTTGCGAAGGCCGAGGCCCAGGCCCTGGAGGAGAAGCCCATCCTTCCCAAGGTGGCCGAGAAGGTCACCAAGGTCGCGGACCGTGCCGGTGCCCCGGCGCCCGTCACCCGCCGCTTCTTTGCCTACCTCATCGACTGGTACGTGGGAGCCCTGTGCACCGCGATCCCCATCTCGGTCGTTGCCCATCAGACGACCGGGGATCTGACCAACCAGTACCTCGTCGACTACCCGCACCCGTTCGGCATCGTCGCTGGCGTGCTCGCCCTGCTCTTCGCCTTTGCGTACTACATCGCGATCCCGCTCTTCGTCTGGCGCGGCCAGACGCCCGGCAAGCGTCTGTGCGGCATCAAGATCGTGCAGGAGGACGGAAGCCCCGTCGCCCTCCCCAACCTGGCGCTTCGCCAGATCGTGGGCGTCACGATCATCGAGGGCGTCATCGCCAACGCCAGCTCCATCTGGCACCAGATGCTCACGATCGTGACCGGGATCAACTTTGTCCATCCGCTCATGTACGTGGGATTTGCGATCACGCTCGTGAGCTGCTTCATGATCCTCATCCGCAAGGACCACCGCTGCCTGCACGACTTCATCGGCGGCACCCGCGTGGCCCTCGTGGAGAAGTCGTAGGAGGGGGCTGTCGTGTCCTATGCGATCGCGCACCCAGAGATCCTGAAGGAAACCGTTGCGTCAAGAAAGGGAACCACCATGAAGATCGTCATGCTGTACGACCAGATCCAGTCCGGCCTCGGCGCCAAGGACGACCGCAACCTTCCGCTGGGCATCCTCAAGGAGCCCGTCGGCCCCGCCATCATGATGGAGAGCCTCCTCAAGCAGGTCGGCGGCAAGGTCGTGGCCACGCTCTACTGCGGCTGGGGCACCTACGGCGACAACCCCGACGAGGTCGCCCGCAAGCTCGTCGCCATGTGCCACAAGATCAACCCCGACGTGGTCATGTGCGGGCCCACCTTCAACTATGCCGAGTACGCCGAGATGGCGTGCCGCGTCGCCTCCGACATCGAGGCCGCGGGCAAGATCCACGCCCTCGCCGCGGTGAGCCAGGAGAACACCGACGCCATCGAGCGCTACAAGGACAAGGTCCTTATCGTCAAGACCCCGAAGAAGGGCGGCACCGGCCTGAACGAGGCCCTCAAGAACATGTGCCTCGTGGCGAAGGCCCTCGTCGACGGTGAGGACACCACCCAGCTCAAGCAGGAGGCCTGCTTCTAAGATGAGCGCAGCGAAGTCACGGCATACCGAGGAGCGCCGGCGCCACCGCGAGGAGGCGATCGCGCGCCGGCGTCAGGAGCGCTCGCGCGCGATCGTCGCCGCCCGCGAGGAGCGTGCGGCCAAGCAGGCCGCGGTGATGGAGCAGATCGAGCAGGAGGTCGCCGAGCACGGGGCCGAGGCTCCGCTCTTCACGTTTCCTGAGGTCAAGGTCGACCTGAAGGCAGAGGTCGAGCGTCTCAAGGACCTGCGCCGCTTCGTCTTCATCCGGCGCTGCATGACGCTCGTCTCGGTGGTGGTCTCGGCCTTCATCCAGGCCTACACGATCCAGGCGTTCGTGAACCCCGCGAACCTGCTCTCAAGCGGATTTACCGGCCTCGCGATCCTCATCGACCGCATCACGTCGCTCTTTGGCTTCTCCTTTCCCACCTTCGTGGGCATGGTGGTGCTCAACATCCCCGTGGCGCTTCTCTGCTGGAAGAGCATCAGTCGGCGCTTTGTGGTCTTCTCCATGATCCAGGTGTTTCTCGCCAGCTTCTTCCTGCGCGTGTTCACCTTCCAGCCCATCCTGGACAACCTGATGCTGCAGGTGGTCTTTGGCGGGTTCCTCTACGGCTTTGCCATCGCCGTCGCGCTGCGCGGCGGCGCGAGCACCGCCGGAACGGACTTCATCTCGCTCATGGTGTCCAACAAGACCGGTCAGTCCATCTGGGGCCTCATCTTTGCGGCCAACTGCGTGGTGCTGGTGGTCTTTGGCGCGATGTTTGGCTGGGAGGCGGCGGCGTACTCGATCATCTTCCAGTTCATCTCCACCAAGGCGATCGAGATGTTCTATCACCGCTACGACCGCGTGACGCTGCAGATCGTGACCAAGCGGCCCGAGCAGATCCTCGACGCCTACAACGAGGTGCACAAGCACGGGTCCTCGGTCATGGAGGTCATGGGCGGCCGCAGCCGCCAGCGCTACTGGCTGATTAACACCGTCGTCTCCTCCTATGAGATTGACGACGTCATGCAACTCATTCGCGAGAAGGACGGCGGCGCCGTGGTCAACGTGTTCCGCACGGAGAACTTCTTCGGCAACTTCTACCGCGCGCCGATCGACTAGTCGCAGGTTTGCCCCCCCTTTGACGCCCCGTCGACCCTTCTGGCCGGCGGGGCGTTTTTCTTGGAATCGCCGGAGTTGTCCGGGGCGCTTCTAGGAACCGCCGGCCTTGTCGCCCAACGTTCTAAGAAGGCCCGCCCTTGTCCGGGGCGCTTCTATAAAACGCGACCCTTGTCCCGCGAGAAGGACCACGGCTCGTACAACCCCCTGGATTCCCGGAGTTTTTCTCGCCAAGGTCCCGGTTTTCTAGATTCGGGCTCGCCAA
>DBQY01000023.1:0-52682 GCA_002305805.1 Atopobium sp. UBA1382
TTCGGGGCGCTCACGGGGTTCTTCACTGCGAGTGACGGTGTTGAGTTTTACGGCACTGCGCACGGATATGTTCTTCGAAACGGACACATTTGGCGAATTGTCGGTGACGTTACGAGCGCGGATACACCTGCAGACTGGTGCGAGGCAGACAATGAAGGCGCGCTTGTTGTTATTGACAATGAGTATTCTCGTCTCGTCAATTCGTACGTTTCATGGGTGCTTGACATTGCTGCAGACAGCTCACATGGATATGATCAGGTTTATCGTTGGGGTGAGCGGGGCGACTACGACTGCTCCTCGTTGACGGTGACTGCCCTCAGGCATGCAGGCTTGAATACTGGTGGAGCAACGTATACTGGTAACATGCGTTCTGAGCTTACAGGCAACGGCTTTATGTGGAGCACCGATTTCTCTGACCTGCAGCGTGGCGATATTCTCCTGAATGATGTTTATCATGTTGCAATTTACATTGGCAACGGCATGGTTGTGCAGGCGTCGAGTAATGAGTATGGCGGGGCAACCGGTGGTCAACCGGGCGATCAGTCAGGTCGAGAGATTTGGACGCGCGCATATTACGATTATCCATGGAACGGGATCCTGCGCTTGAGAGTGTTTTGAGTGGGGTAGAAAGCCAAGCGCCACATCATGTAAAGATGGGTGCGTGCCTTCCTCCGCCGCTTTTCTCTTATGCTTAAAAATGGTCGACAAGTCTAAACGATGAGTCGTGAAATCGCATATATCTATCCGCTTGCAACCGACACATAATCTTTCAGATTAGTCCCAAGGCTTTTCCAAAGATCTGCGTGAAAGAATAGTGGGTAATTCGACGAGTGGCGAATGTGTGCACGCTTCGTACGGCCGTCACTTCCGTAGTTTAATCTATCAAAATAAGCTCGTTTAGATGGTCTTGCAGATTAAATGGGGTGCAAAGTGATGGACCATGTTGGACTGCAAAGATACTTTGATGAAAGACCGATTACTGATGAGGAAAAGTCATCAGGGACGCTTTTGCGCCTTGCAGCGTGCTTTAGAAGCGACGAAGGACTCTTCTCGGATGGGCCGACCTCCTTCATCTGGGTTGTTTTAGTCGCAAATATAAAATGCGCGACTCATATGCCTCACGTTGTGGCCTTGCTGGGTGAGAGGCGACTTATAAAGGGATTAATTAAAGTAAAACCGCGACTTGTGGCGAAGCACAGGTTGACCGGCGAGGCCTTTTGTGAGATAGAGGAATACTCTGTCTGTATTCCTGAGCGCTACCGTCGTTTCATCGTTTTTTATGGTGGCCGTCGCCTATTAATCGGACCTCGCATTGCGAATGATTTTAAAGCTGAATACGCAGCGCGAATTGCAAACGCCTCGGTGGATGCGGGATATCCTAAGTGGCTGGATGCTCAGCGGTCGGCTTTGTCACGTCTTCCTGTCCCCAAAGACGGACCGCTTATGAGTATTGTGACTCCGGCCTACAAGACTCCTCCAAAATATCTGCGTGAGATGATGGAGAGCGTTCTGGCTCAAACCTATTTAAAGTGGGAGCTTGTCATTGTTAATGCCAGTCCGACGGATGTCGGCATGCGTCAGGTGCTTACTGCTATAAGGGATGACCGGATAAAGATCGTTGACTGCCCCGAGAATCACGGAATAACGGGGAACACCAATTTCGGTATCTCTTACTGCACGGGAGACTATGTCAGCTTTTTCGATCACGATGACGTGATAGAGCCAAATGCGCTTGCTGAGCTCGTGCGAGCAATTGTCTACGAAGAATCGCGTCCCGGATTATTGTACTGCGATGAGGATAACATTGATGAGCACGGCAACCCGTCGCTCCCTGTGATGAAGCCAGGGTACGCTGAGGACTTCCTTCTTTGCAACAATTATGTGTGTCACTGGCTTACCGTACGACGTGATTTACTGGAACAAGTTGAGCTCTCCAGAAAGGACGTCGAGGGGGCGCAGGATTACGATTTGACGTTTAAAATAGCCGAATGTGGCGAGCGTGTGGTTAGAGTTCCGCACGTCCTTTATCATTGGCGAATCCACTCGGGCTCGACCGCTGGAGACCCTGCCTCGAAGTCATATGCGCAAGATGCTGGCACAAGAGCTATTGAGGCACATTTGTCGCGTACGGGAGGTGATGGCCGCGTGTCTCGTGGGCGAGCGTACTTCACTTATGTGACTGAGTTCGAGCTTCCCAACAATGTGAATCGCCTTGAAGTGGTCTCCCCGGGAGGATTATCCAAAACAACTTCCGAAGCGTTGGTAAACCTCGTGAATATGGATAAGGTCCAAGTTAATCATATTGATATGGGGTTTTCTGAAAAACTTCCCATCGATGAACTCGATTCAGGTTATGCATTGTTCTGTACCGCAAATCACGATTTGGGATACGGGGATTTACGAAAGCTTCTTGCTCGCGTTGCCCAAGATGGAGTGTTTGCGGCTGCTCCGCGAGTGCTCCGAGATGATAGCTTGTTTGACTACGCCGGAATGATCGTTTGCCCTGATGGCACGTTTCGGCATCTTTGTCGTCTCGTTCCCGAGCAGGATGGTGGCTATGTTGGCAGAACCGAGCGCCCGTATAACGCAACGATACTTAATCATGAATGCGTTCTCGTGGACGTTGGATTGCTCAAGTCACTCGTACTGAATGGTGGTTTTTCGACGAGATGTTATGCTCTTGCTGAGGCATTTGTGCAATCTTTCTATGCCGGCTTGCGGAACGTTTATCTCCCGTATGCTACTGCTCGCTTGAATAGCCCTAGGTCTGTGTTTGACAACGAATCGACAAAGGCTGGACTGAGGGATGTCGCTCGACTCATTGAGCTTTTTCCTGAGCTTGCGAGCGGCGATCCCTCGCACAATCCCAACTTTGATCCCTGGAGCGGTTATTATCGCTTGAACTGGAAACAATACTTCGGCACTTGATTCTTCATTCCAAGCGCAACGCTTCTTGAGTGAGGGTGACTCATGGTGTGCGCTAGTAGTTTACTTGGAATAGACCGTATCAGAGGCAATGACCATGGTCCGCTGTAGACGTCTTTGAATCGAGGGGCGTGATGACATCATGTGCCGCAACGGTGGCGCAGCCTGCTCCTACTACCACGACTGCCGTATGCCGCGCGTTATTTCCGTTGGGCTTGCGAATGCTGGACTAAAGCCGGGGTTCTATTCAAACTGTAAACAAGGATTTCATGAAGACTATTTTGAAGGAGGAGACTCCCATGCCCAAGATTCTCATGCTGTGCGGCGACTTCACTGAGGACTACGAGACGATGGTACCGTTCCAGGCGCTCTCCATGCTCGGCTATCAGGTGGACGCCGTCTGCCCGGACAAGAAGGCCGGGGACACGGTCGCCACCGCCGTCCACGACTTCCTCGGCGAGCAGACCTACACCGAGCTGCGCGGTCACAACTTCGCGCTCACGGCGGACTTCGACTCCGTCGACACTGCCGACTACGCGGGCCTCTTCATCACCGGTGGGCGCGCGCCCGAGTACATCCGCCTGAACGCCCGTGTGCTGGAGATCGTCCGCGAGTTCTTCTCGGCAGAGAAGCCCGTCGCCGCCATCTGCCATGGCCCGCAGGTACTCGCTGCCGCTGGCGTGCTCGAGGGCTACACCGCTACCGCCTATCCTGCGGTCGGCCCGGACATCACCCTTGCCGGCGGCACTTACAAGGAGGCGGGAATGGACGAGGCGGTCGTGGACCGCAACCTCGTGACCGCCCCGGCATGGCCCGGTGATACCGCCATCTGCTGCGAGTTTGCAAGGCTGCTTGGTGCCAAGATCGAGATCTAGTACCTAGTCTTTGCTGTCTGCCTGCAATTGAGCTGCAGAGGGCGTGCGTTTCCGGAGTCGGCGACGAACGCCCTCTGCATTCTTGCGATAAAAAGCTCAGGTAAGGTTTTTGGAGGCAGAAAGAGCGGCACCCAAAATAATATCAGATAGCCAAGTGACAATTGAGGAAACCAGAAATGAGGGTATTGCCACAATAAGAAAAAATGGCAGCAGCAGAACGAGCTGCTCAATAAACGGTACTGAGGAAAAAGATCCTTCAAGCAGTACGCATTTGTTAAACACCCAAGAACTAAGATACGCCCCAAGAGACCATTTTGAAAACTGAGTAATGACTCTTCCTTTTAGAGAGTCCGCTCTTGGCAGCTGTATATTATGGATAAACGTAAGAACGGAAACTGTTAGAAAAACAAGTTCGAGACTGCCTTGGTTGTCTGTGTAAACCGGATAACCATAATAATGATCAAAATGGTAATAGCACATTAGGGTGTTGAATAGGCCAACAAGCCCTATTGCGGCTAATAACAGCAGGAAAGCTTTAACTGGACTTAGCGATATTGGATAGTCTCGAAAATAAGAGCCTATAAAAAAGTACATAATGGGAAAGAGGGATGCGCTCCACCAATTTGGGACAACTTGTATGTCTACGTTGATTTGGGTGGGTAACGATACCATGAAGAATAACGTAGCTAAAAGCAAGAGACGGTTACGTTTTGTTCCGAGCTCTTTGTACAAGATATTTAGAAACGGAATCAACAAGAATAGACCAATATACATTTCGATATACCAAGTATATCCAGTATAGCCAATATCAAGAAGTTCCCTAATTACGTTAAATGAGATGCTCCCTGTCCAATTCTCTGGATATCCGATTGTTCCATACGAATACATGCGGAATAGCGAGACTAGAACATAAATCAAAAGGGTACGGAGTATCCCTCGGTAGTATCTGACGTCAAGTCGCTTGTCCTTCATAAGAAAACCAGTTGCAACGAGAAAAAGCGGTGTACAGCTTAAACACAAGGTTCTAAACGATATGGCAATAGCGCCTGATACACCATGAAGGGGCTCATCAAAAAACTTTGATTGGGCAAACAGGTGCGTTAAAATAACAAATGAAACAGCTACGCACTTCAAAAGATCGATGGATATGCTTCGGGACTTTTGCATTGTTTCCACGTTTCGGTTCCTCCGAAATAGATACGTAATCGAAGTCTGTGAAGCCCAATACTCTTATGTGCTCATTATAGGAAACGTTAGGTAATAATCGCATTCACATAATAAGGTATGAGATAGCGAGCATGGGTTAGTCCCCTCCTTTGTTGGGCTGTGTCGTTCCTTTGGGGCGATTCGGCTCTCGTGGTTTATGCAATCTGCCTATCGATCAATCTGATACAGCTTGAGGTGCCCAATCTCCGCCACGCAGGTGAAGCCGGGTGTGGTGTCCGTGATGGAGGAGATGCCGGAGAACAGCTCCTCGTCGTAGTCTCCTCGCAGATTGATGAAACCGCACTGGTTTTCGTTGTCCCGCATCACGAGAACGTACTTTGCGTCGAGCGACTCGACTGCCGCCTGGACCTCGGGGTCGGTAGCGTAGTTACAGAGTCGCTGCCGAATAATGCGACTCTCCTCGGACTCGTTGCTTCCGCCAAAACCAACGAAATTGCGGTAGTAGACGCGAATGCCGTCAAGCCCGTAGGCGAGGAAGCTGCCGTCCATTGGGTTGTTGATGACGAGTTCTCCCTCAGGGACTACAGATTGAGCGCTGAGCTTGTCAAGAAAGAATCTCTTGCCATTGTCCAAGGGCTGTGAATAGGAGTAGATAAGCTCAATTTCCTTACGGAAGTCGCCGTAGGTGGTGTGGAAGCTCTTGGTCCAGGCGTAGACGGGTTTGTCCAGGTTCTCTTCTTGTTCCTCGTCCGTGTACGTGTAATGGAGTCCGGGGAGGTTGAACTCGGGCATGAAGTTGACCACGAGGAAGAGGCAGGCCGCTATGAGGGCGATCCTCGTGGGGTGTGTCTGCGCGTTGCGGGGACCGTTATAGGCACGTGTGGCCCGTACGATGTTCTCGTAGGTCCACATCGCGCCGATTACGGCAAGAGGAATCGCGGCAATCGCGGCAATGGCGGCGAGGCGCATGGGGTCGGTGTACCAGAAGCCGGCGAGGGTCTGCTTGAGCTCGCCCTCCTGCGTGGCGGCAGCCAAAAGGATGACGCAGGTCAGGACATACGAGGCGACGATCCAGCGCTTGCCGCGCACATGGAGCGCGCGAACGATTCCAATGATTACTAGCGCACCAAGGACGAGCTGGGCCGCCGTCTCGTAGTTGAAGCCCAAGTTGTAGCTGAGCGTGAGAATGTTGATGAGCTCCTGGAACACGGTGGCGAACATGGGCCAGACGTGGGTCACCGTGTCCTTGAAGATGGGGAGGTGGTAGCAGAGGAGCCAGAAGCCAGCGCACACCGCGATAAAGGCGACGGAGAGGGCGAGCTTTCGCGGGGTGTCCCAGCCATTCTTGTTGCAGACATCACAGATGCGGACGACGCAGAACGGCATAAGAAAGACGATGCAGGTGAAGATCGTGTTGGGATGACAGAGCGCAAGGCCCACCACGGACACGAGGAGGACAGCGAACGTCCGTGCGCGGACGAACGGGGAGGCGACGTCCGAGAGGAAGTGTATGAAGAGCGCCGTGGCGCAGGGCATGAGGGCAAAGCCCGCCACGTTGGCGTAGACCGGGCCAAACGCCAGGAGGTTCCACGGGAACGAGACGAAGGCGAGCGAGGCGAGCGCGCCGGAGACCTGCGCCGCCCTCGACTCGCCAAAGAGGACGCCGACGAGGGCGAGCATGGCGAGCGGGAAGGCGAGACACGCGAGGACGAACATGGAGACGTTGATGACCAACGGCACGGAGCAGCCCGTGGCCTGGACCGTGAGGGCGCAGAGCGCATGCCAAGCGGCGGGATAGAAGCCTCCGTTCCTGAGCGGGTCTATCGCCTGGTCCGCGGCGGAGAGATAGGGGCTCGTGCCGAGAGAGGAGAACGTGCCCGAGTCCGCCATCGCCTGGATAAGGTTGAGGTGCTGGGTGACGTCGTACGCCTGGAAGAGCGCGTCGGGCTCACCGAGGCGCGACACGAAGAGGTTGTAGCCCAGCGCGGCCCCTATGACGAGGTAGACGAGCGGGATCCAGGGCTCGATGCGTGGGAGGCCAAGGTCCAGATTCTTTTTGCGGAGCAAAAACAGCGCAACCGCTGGCAGGACTATGACGATGCCGAGCAGAAGGGCCGGGCTCGACGGGATGTGGACGAGCGCGAGAAGCTGGCCGACGATCGCGATGATCGAGAGGCTGACAATCGGCGCAAGGAGCACGGGCCAGACGCCGCGCGCCCCGAGCGCGCGCATCACGAGGTATCCGGGAACCAAGAGAATGGCCGCCATAACCAGAGCGACCAAGGCAAACTCGCCCCACATGCACTATCACCCCACAGAAATGCCCGGCTCATTAGGGAGACGGGCATGAGATCAATCGAAGAGAACATATATAACTATAGCTCAATGACGTGCCGTAACCGGATATCCAAAGTCTCGGACACGCGCGTACCCGACCCGCGAGCCTCCGCTCTTGACAAACGTCCGAAATCGGACTAACGTGGCTCGACGCAACGGGGAGGGGGAGACCATGAGCTCCGAGCGAGAGCCCACGAGCGCGCGTCAGCTCGACGCGCTCTATCAGAAGACCGACAAGGTCTACTACGAGCTCGCGCGCGGGTGCGGGCTCTCCGAGACCGCGTACTGGATCCTCTATGCCGTTGAGGTCTCCGGGGGCGCGATCTCGCAGGCGAGGATCGCCGAGGAGTTCTCCTACTCCCGGCAGACGGTCAACTCCGCCCTCAAGACGCTCGAGGCGCGCGGTCTCGTGGAGCTCGCCAGCCTCGAGGGGGACCGGCGCTCCAAGGCGGTCACGCTCACGCCTGCGGGCCGCTCCTTCGCCGACGAGCGCATCGTACCCGCCATAGAGGCGGAGGACCGCGCGTTCTGCGCCCTCGCGCCCGAGGAGCGCACCGAGTTCCTGCGGCTCGCGCGCCTCTACACAGAGGCGATTGACCGCGAGCTCGCCGCTATCAAGAAAGGGGAGATGGGTCAGTGAGCGAAGGGAAGCGTGACTACAGCAAGCGCACCTCGGCGCGCCTGCTGCTCTCGCTGATGCTGCCGTATAAGGGTCTTCTCGCCGCCATCTTTGTGGCGTCCCTGTGCGACATGACGGGCATGCTGTTCATTCCCACGCAGCTCTCAGCCATGGTCAACGTGGCCGTGAACACGCGTGACATGTCCGCCCTCATGGGGCACGGCGTGGCCATGCTCATCGCGGCGTTCGTGGGCTCGGGCGGCTACCTCACGACGGTCTACCTCACCTCGCGCCTGTGCGCCAAGGTCGGGCGTGACCTGCGCCTGCGCGTCTACGAGGCTTCGCTCGCGTTCTCGGGCTCGGACTTCAACGCCTTTGGCACGGGCTCCATGATCACGCGTACGCTCTCGGACGCCAATGTCATCCAGCAGACGCTGCTCATGTCCATCCTCATGATCTTCCCGGTGCCCATCGCCTGCGTGATCGCCGTGGCGCTGGCCTTCTCCACTGATGTTGTCATGGGCTGGGTGCTCCTGGTGGTGACGCTTACCGTGGTCTCCATCTGCGCGGTGGCGGTGGCCAAGTCCGCGCCCATCTTCACGCGCCTGCAGGGCTTCATCGACAACATGAACACCCGCCTGCGCGAGTCCATCACGGGCGTGCGCGTGATTCGCGCCTTTGGCAAGGAGGCGCACGAGCGCGGTCGCCTCGACGAGACCTTCACCGACTTCGCCACCAACGCCATCCGCGTGAACGTGGTCTTTGCCCTCACTGACTCCATCACGTTCTTCCTCATGAACGCCGTGGAGGCGACGATCATGTGGGTGGGCGCGGACCGCGTGGGCGCCCACGCCATGCAGATCGGCTCCATCTCCGCCCTGGTGGAGTACGCGATGCTCATCATGCTGTTCCTCATGATGGCGCAGTTCGCGATCCTCCAGGTGCCGCGCGCCCTGGCGTGCCTCACGCGTGCCGCCGAGGTGCTCGACGTCACGCCGGAGATCGCGGACGACCCCGCGCCCGCCGCGCTCGGCGCCGCCGAGAAGGACGACGAGGTCGCTCGCTTTGACCACGTGAGCATGCGCTTCTCGGATGCTGACGAGGACACCCTGCACGACCTCTCGTTCTCCCTGCGACGCGGCCAGGTCACCGCGATCATTGGCAACACGGGCTCCGGCAAGTCCACGATCGCCCGCATGCTGCTGCGCTTCAACGACGCCACGGGCGGCAGCCTGAGCTTCGGCGGCGTCGACGTGCGCCGGCTCGCCCAGGACGACCTGCGCCGCCGCATCGCGTATGTGCCGCAGAAGGCGTGGCTCTTCTCGGGCACCATCGCGGAGAACCTCCGGCACGGGGACGCCGACGCGCCGGACGCGCGTCTCTGGCACGCGCTCGACGTCGCGCAGGCGAGCTTCGTGCGCGAGCTGCCGGACGCGCTCGGCACGCGCGTGGCCCAGGGCGGCACGAACTTCTCCGGCGGGCAGCGCCAGCGCCTTGCCATCGCCCGCGCCCTCGTGCGCCAGGCGGACCTCTACGTCTTTGATGATTCGTTCTCCGCGCTCGACTACAAGACCGACGCCGCGCTGCGCCACGCGCTCGCCGGCGAGCTCACGGACGCCGCCACGCTCATCATCGCGCAGCGCGTGAGCACCATCCACGACGCCGACCAGATCGTGGTCCTGAAGGACGGCGAGGTCGTTGGCCTGGGGCGCCACGACGAGCTGATGGAGAGCTGCCCCACCTACAAGGAGATCGCGGACTCGCAGACGAGGGGAGGCGCCGCCGATGAGTAGCGAGATGAACCAGGAGCTCGACCAGGCCGTCGAGCTCGAGCGCGGGGAGGTTGCGACCGTCCCCGAGGAGGAGCTCGAGGTCCCCGCCGACGCGCTCGGCACCGCCCGGCGCCTGTGGGACGCCGCGCGCGGTCAGCGCTGGAGGCTCGTCGTTGCCGCCCTCTGCTCGGTGGCCTACGTCGCCGGCTCGCTCGGCGCCACGGCGTACAGCGCCCATCTGATCGACCTGCTCTGGACCAACATCCAGGCCGCCTTTGCGGAGGGGGAGCCCTTCGTCGCCGCCATCGGCAACGGCGGTGAGGAGATTCTCGTGTTCCTGGGCATCTGGACGACGGCCTGGGTCTTCTACACCGTGCAGGTGCTCGTCATGGCGAGCTTCGCCGAGCGGCTGAACCTGGGCCTGCGCGAGCGGATCGCCGAGAAGTGCGCCCGCCTGCCGCTCTCCTACTACGACGCGCACCAGCCCGGCGACACCATCAGCCGCGTCACCAACGACCTGGACAAGGTCTCCGAGGTGCTGCAGCGCGGCCTGCTGCAGCTGCTGATCGCGGTCACCATGGTCGGCGGCGCCATCCTGATGATGTCCACCTACAACCTGATGCTCACCGGCGTCTTTGTGGTGTTCGCTCTCGTGGCGACCGTGGTCACCAAGATCGTGACCACGAGCACGCTCAAGGTCGCCGCCGCGCGCCAGGCCGCGCTCGGCGAGCTCACCGGACGCGTGGAGGAGGCCTACTCCGGCCGCGCCGTCATCAAGGCCTTTGGGCGCGAGGAGGCGAGCCGGGCGGACATCGCCGAGGCTGCCGAGTGCCTCGCGGAGACGAGCGGCACCGCCGACTTCGTGACCAACGCCATCGCGCCGGCCATCCGTTTCCTGATGCGTCTCTGTCAGGTTACCGTGGGGCTTCTCGCCGGCGGCATGCTCGTCATGGGGCAGATCTCCGTCGGCGTGTTCCAGGCGTTCTTCCAGTACGTGATGCAGGCGTCCGAGCCCTTCACGCAGCTCTCGCTCACGGTGAACATGCTGCAGGGCGCACTCGCCGCCGCCGAGCGCGTGTTCAAGCTGCTGGACGAGGCGGAGGTCGTGCCGGACCCGGCGGAGCCGGCGGAGCTCCCGGAGGTCGTGGAGGGGCGCATCGCCTTCGAGCACGTGCGCTTTGGCTATGCGCCGGACCGCCCGCTCATGCGTGACGTCTCGCTCGTCGCGGAGCCCGGGCAGAAGGTGGCCATCGTCGGCGCGACGGGCGCGGGCAAGACGACCCTCATCAACCTGCTCATGCGCTTCTACGAGGTGGACGGTGGCCGCATCACGCTCGACGGCGTGGACACCCGCGACCTCACGCGGTCAGACCTGCGCCGTCAGTTTGGTATGGTGCTGCAGGACGCCTGGCTCTTCGAGGGCACCATCGCGGAGAACATCGCCTACGGCAAGCTCGGCGCCACCCGCGAGGAGGTGGAGGCAGCGGCCCGCGCGGCGCGCGTGGACTTCTTCGTGCGCACGCTGCCACACGGATACGACACGCTGCTCTCCAACGATGCCGAGAACATCTCACAGGGCCAGCGGCAGCTGCTCACCATCGCACGTGCCATGCTCACCGATCCGGCGATTCTCATCCTCGACGAGGCCACCTCGAGCGTTGACACTCGCACCGAGCAGGCCATCGTTCGCGCGATGGAGGCCATCATGGAGAACCGCACGAGCTTTGTGATCGCACACCGGCTCTCCACGATCGTGGACGCCGACCTCATCCTCGTGATGGACCACGGCAACATCATCGAGCAGGGGACGCACGAGGAGCTACTGGCTGCTGGGGGCGCGTACGCGGAGCTCTACCGCAGCCAGTTTGCGTAGAGGTGTATGCTGTCGGACCTAACCAAACTGCTTCTCGTAGGCCTTGACGACCTCCTTGACGGGGCCGTCCATGCGCTGCTGGCCCTTCTCGATCCAGATGGCGCGCTGACAGAGGCGTTCGACCTGCTTCATAGAGTGTGAGACAAAGAGCACCGTGACGTTACCGGAGTCGATGAAGCTCTGGATACGTCGCTCACATTTATCCTGGAAGAAGACATCGCCCACGGAGAGGGTCTCGTCGACGATGAGGAGGTCCGGCTCGGTCACCGTGGCGATGGCAAAGGCGATGCGCGCGACCATGCCCGAGGAGTAGTTCTTGAGCGGCATGTCCATGAAGTCTTGGAGCTCGGCGAAGTCGATTATTTCTTGGAGGTGCTCATCAACAAATTCCTTGGAATATCCAAGCAACGATCCATTGAGATAGATGTTCTCGCGCGCCGTGAGCTCCGAGTCAAAGCCTGCGCCCAGTTCGATGAGCGGGGCGATGTTGCCGCGCACCACGATGGAGCCCTCGGAGGGCTCGAGCACGCCGGCGATGCACTTAAGCATCGTGGACTTGCCGGAGCCGTTGGTGCCCACGAGGCCCACGACCTCTCCGCGGCGCACCTTGAAGCTCACGTGGTTGAGCGCGCGGAACTCCTTGAAGAACAGCTCGTGCCTCATGATCTTGATGAAGTACTCCTTGAGGTTGTTGAGCTGCTCGCTCGCGATGTTGAAGATCATCGAGACGTCGTTGACCTCGATCGCGTACTCGGAGGCGGTGGTGTCTGCCATGGGAACCGTCCTAGATGAAGAGGATGAACTTGTGCTCGGTCTTGCGGAAGACGAAGTAGCCGATTGCGAGCGTCACGAGCGCCCAAAACACGGCGAGCAGAATCACTGTAGTAGAGGGGTTTGACTGATAGACGATTGCGCATCGCATCATCTCGAGGTAGTTATACATCGGGTTAGCTTTAACAACCCATATCACAAGCTGCGGCGCTCCGGCGTTGGTGAGTAAGGAGAGGTCCCAAAAGACAGGGGTGAGGTAGGTCCATGCCGTGAGCGCGACGCTCCAAAGGTGAATCATGTCGCGGAAGAAAACCGCCGCGGCGCCAATTAGCAGGCTGATGCCAACGCAGAAGAGCATAAGCAGCAGCAGCGTGGGGATCATCCAAATGATGTGCCAGGTAGGTACAACTTGAAAGAAGAGCATGACCACAACGACAGCGATGAGGGAAAAGCCAAAATTCATCATCGCCGAGAGGACCTTCTGCACAGGGAACACCCAACGGTCCACCTTGACCTTCTTGAGCAGCGGCGCTGCGCTAATTATTGAGCCGAGGCCCCCGTTAGTGGCTTCGCTCATAAGCGAGAAAGTAATGTTGCCCACGATAAGGTAGAGCGGATAGTTTTCTACGCTGGAGCCGCGCAGGAAGTACGAGAACACGAAGCTCATGATCATCATCATGAGCAGTGGGTTGAGCACGCTCCAGACCACGCCGAGCACGGAGCGGCGATAGCGCAGCTTGAAGTCCTTGGTTACGAGCTGCTGCAGGATGAAGCGGTCCTTCTCCAGGGACCCCTTGGCGTGCGCGGCCCTCTCGACTGCCTCTGTGGTGTGGCCCAAGGTTCCTCCCTGTGGCTGCAGACGTTCGTTTATCTGACCTGAAATCCTATCACAGCACGTCGCAGGTCATAGAAACGCCAGAGGCCGGTGATCTTCTCGGCCTGTTGCTCCTAGTCGCAGGCGCCGCAGGACTCGCACTTCTCCGACGCGGGGGCGCCGCCCTTGCCGCGCTGGTCCGTGTTGTAGAAGCCGGAGCCCTTGAAGACGATCCCGGACGGGTCGAAGACGCGCTCGGCCTCGCTCCCGCAGCTGGGGCAGCTCACCTTGGGGTGGGCGCTCATCGGGTGCTCCACCTCAAACGTGATCCCGCAGTCCGGGCAGTGATAGTCGTAGCGTGCCATGGTACCCTCCGAAAAGACGCGTTTTCAAACGTCTGATACTTTACCCAACCTCGCGGCGAATTCTCCCGGGATCGCCGAAGTATGATGGGCTTCACGAACGAAGGGGGAGCGATGGACATTCAGGGCGCGATCTTTGACTGCGACGGAACGCTCGTGGACTCGATGGGCATGTGGCGCTCGGCGAGCTCGTGGATCTGCGAGCATCACGGGGTCGAGCCGCTGCCCTTCGAGCAGATCGAGTCGCTCGCGCTGAGAGAGACCTGCGACATGTATCACGACGAGAAGGGGATCGGCGACTCGGGCGAGGGGCTCTACGAGGAGCTCTGCGCGCACGTGCGCGACGCCTACGAGCACGAGGTACCGCTCATGCCGGGCGCCCGCGAGTTTTTGGACGAGCTGGCGGCGGCCGGCGTGCCCATGGTGATCGCCTCGTCCACGCCGGTGCGCGAGCTGCGCTGCGCGCTCGCGGCGCACGGGCTCGAGCGCTACTTCTCCGACATCGTGAGCACCGAGGACGTGGGCGGGCGCGACAAGGAGTTCCCGGACGTCTACCTCGAGGCCGCGCGCCGGCTGGGCACGCCGCGCGAGGCGACGTGGGTCTTCGAGGACGCGCCCTTTGGCGTGCGGACGGCGCGGCGCGCCGGCTTTGCCGTGGTGGGCCTCTTCAACGACCACGACGGGCGCCGCGAGGAGGACGTGCGGCCGTGGTGCGACGTCTTCGTGCACGGCTTTGCCGAGCTCTCGCTGCCGCTGCTGCGTGACTACGAGCGTCCCGCGGCGGCGCATGGCGCGGCGCTGCGCGCGCTCGTGGTGGCTGGCTCTCCCGAGCCGAGCTCGCCGGAACTTCTCGCCTGCCTTGCCGACGAGGCGGACTACGTGGTCGTGGCCGATGGCGGCGCGGACGCGTGCCGGGCCGCCTGGGTGGTCCCCGACCTCTTCTGTGGCGATGGCGACTCCGCCTCTTGCGAGGCGGTCTCCTGGGCCCGCGATGCCGCCCGCGCGACCGTGAGCTTCCCGTCCGAGAAGTACGCCACGGACCTCGCGCTGGCGCTTGACTGCGCCCGCCACGAGGCAGCTCGCCGTGGGGCGCCGCTCGCAGTCACGCTCACGTGCGCCTCCGGCGGCCGTCCCGACCACGCGCTTGCGGTTGTGGGCCAGCTCGCCGGCGCGGGGTGCGCCTCGGCGCGCGTCGTGGAGGACGGTTACGAGATGCGCATCGTCTCGGCGACGGGGGAGAGCCGCTGGGAGCTGGGACCGGAGGCGGTCGGGCGAACGTTCTCGGCCATCGCCGTGGTGCCGGACACGCGCGTGGACGAGCGTGGCATGCGCTGGGAGCTCACCGACAAGCCGATGGACCTTCTCGGCGACCTGGGCGTCTCCAATGTCGTCACCTCTGCGGACGCGGCGATTGTCTGCCGCTCCGGGGCCGTGGCGGCGTACCTTCTGAGCGCGGCTGACCCCCACAGATAGGTGGGCGCAACAGAAACCCCACAAATGCTTGAGGTTTTGTGTTGCGGCCGCGCTGCCGTGTGCTATAGTTGGCGAGCTGTGTAAAAGCGGGCGCGAGAAGAGCGCCGCGCCCCCGAGGAGGTAAGCATGTCCAAGGTCTGTGAGTTCTGCGGCAAGCATGCCGTTGCCGGTCATTCCATCAGCCACTCCCACCGTGTGGTGAACCGCACCTTCAAGCCGAACATCCAGCGCGTCACCGTGGTCGTTGACGGTCACCGTCGCAAGGCCAACGTGTGCTCTCGCTGCCTCAAGTCCGGCAAGATCGCCCGCAGCTAGTCACTGCGCAACTTGTGAGCGAGGGGCCGCCCGCCGGGTGGCCCCTTTTTTGTGCCTCGCGGCTCCGTTTTGGTTTCCGTTGGCCTCCCTCCGGATCCTCCCTTCAGAGGTTTGGGTTCACGTCTTTGCGATTTCGCGAGTATCCGTTTGCAAACGCGCAGGTAGCGCCCTCGCGCTCTCGTGCTGCCGTTCCGCGGTGAACCCAAACCGTTTTCCGGTTTGGGTTCACGCCTTCGTGCGGTGAGGTCTCGTTGTTTGCAAAACCGCAGGTAGATTATTTGCTGATTTTGTGATGGGGCGCGCTGAGCGGAAAAAGTGGACCCAAACCTCAGGAAGGGGCGGGAGAGGGGGTCGTACGGAGGCACAAAACGCCGCTGGCACGGGCGCGCGCGTCCTTCGCGCGCGCCTGCGCTATAATCATTCGCATTGAGACAGCTCTCCCGTGTCGAGAGGAGTTCGCATGTCAGGTGTTGTTCCGGGTACGCTGAGGGTCTCCAACGACTGTATCGCAGACCTCGCCGGCTATGCCGCGCTCGAGTGCTACGGCGTGGTGGGCATGGCAGAGATCGACGAGCAGGCCGGCGTGGCCCGTCTGCTTCCGTCCTTCCGTCTGCGCAAGGGCATCGACGTCGCCGCCTCCGCCGGCCGCGTCACGGTCGATCTGCACGTGATCGTGGAGCAGGGGGTCAACATGGCCTCCGTCGTGGGCAACCTCACCAGCTCCGTCAAGTTCCTGCTCAAGCAGATCGCCGAGCTCGACAACGTTGACGTGAAGGTTCACATCGAGGGCCTGCGCAACGCGCGCTAGCACCTCCCGCAGCAGTTGGCCTCGCAAGAGAAAAGGTCCTCGAAGATGATTTCGACTGTCGTCCGCACATGCTTCCCCGTGGCCGCCAAGGTCGTTGCCGACCGCGCCGAGGAGATCAACAAGCTCAACGTCTTCCCCGTCCCCGACGGCGACACCGGCACCAACATGTCGCTCACTCTGAATACGGTCGTCCGCGAGGTGGAGGCCCTGCCGCTCACCGCCTCGATGGACGACGTCTCCAAGGCCATCACGCACGGCTCGCTCATGGGCGCGCGCGGCAACTCCGGCGTCATCACGAGCCAGATCCTGCGTGGCATCGCCGAGGGCCTCTGCGACGCCAAGGACCCCGAGCACGCCACGCCCGCCGACGTCGCCCACGCGTTCCGCCGCGGCGTGAAGGTCGCCTTCAAGGCCGTCCGCAAGCCGGTCGAGGGCACCATCCTCACCGTTCTGCGCGACATCTCCACCAAGGCCGACCAGCTCGAGAAGACCCGCGACCTTGCCACGCACGACATGCTCGACGCCCTCGTCGTCGAGGCCTACGAGTCCGTGGCACGCACCCCGGAGCTCCTGCCCGTCCTCAAGGAGAACGGCGTCGTGGACTCCGGCGCCTTCGGCTTTGCCGTGTTCATGGAGGCCTTCGTCAACGCTGCCACCGGCAAGGCCGGCGAGCTCACCGACTTCAAGACCACCGTCGACGCCAAGGCGGACGTCTCCGCCAAGGTCCAGATCGAGCTCAACGACGACTGGGAGGGCTCGGAGTTCCGCTACTGCAACGAGTTCCTCTTCAAGGCCGAGAAGGACTTCGACGTCGACGAGTCCCTGGCCTACCTCGCCACCCTCGGCGACTGCGAGCTCATCGTGGGCGCCTACCCCGACTTCAAGGTGCACGTGCACTCCAACGAGCCCAACCGCGTGCTCGAGTACATGCTCCAGTTTGGCCAGGTCTACGAGGTCTTCATCCACAACATGGACATGGAGTCCCACGACCGCACCGCCAAGATCGCCGCGGACCAGGCAGCGGAGGGCGAGAAGGACGCGGGCCCGCGCAAGGCGCTCGGCTTTGTGGCCGTTGCGGCCGGCTCGGGCGAGGAGGAGATCCTGCGCTCGTTGGGCGTCGACGTCGTCGTCTCCGGTGGCCAGACCATGAACCCCTCCACGGCCGACATCCTGGAGGCCATCGAGTCCGCCAACGCGGACAACGTGATCGTGCTCCCCGGCAACGGCAACATCCGCATGGCCGCCGAGGCCGCTGCCTCCGCCTGCGAGGACGCGCACGTCGCCGTGGTTCCCACCAAGACCGTCCTGCAGGGCTTCTCGGCGATGTTCGTCGTGGACCCCGAGGGCACGCTCGAGGACAACGTCGAGGCCATGACCGAGGCCATCCAGGGCGTCCGCGGCGGCGAGGTCACCACCGCCGTGCGCGACTCCCAGGCCGCCGACGGCACACCCATCCACGACGGCGACGTCATGGGCATCCAGGACGACTCGATCGACGTCGTGGGCTCCGACGTGGCACAGGTCACGCTCGACCTCATCGCCAAGATGCAGGACGAGGAGGAGGGCGACTCGCTCACCATCCTCGCCGGCCAGGACATGGACGACGAGGCCTTCGAGGCGCTCGTCGCCGCCATCGAGGAGGCCCAGCCCGACCTCGAGGTCGACCCGCACCGCGGCGAGCAGCCCCTCTACCCCGTGATCTTCTCGATCGAGTAGGCAGTGGGGGAGCGCCCCGCCATCTCAGTAGCAGCGGAGAGGGTGCAGCGAACCTGCGCCCTCTCCGATTCTGTGTCGCGCCTGCGCTTCGTCAAGGGCGCCCGCGAGGAGGCGCTCGCGCGTCTGGGGATACGTCGCGTTCGCGACCTGCTGCTGCACGTGCCCCATCGCTACCTGGACTTCTCGCGTGTCGAGAAGATCGCGCACGCGGACGTGGGGCTCGACGCCACGATCGTGGGCCGGGTGGACCGCGTCCGCCTCAAGCGCCCCAAGCCCCGCCTGCAGATCGTCGAGCTCTCGCTGATGGACGAGACGGGCGTCCTTATCGCCACGTTCTTTAGGCAGCCCTGGGTCGCCGAGCAGGTGCACGAGGGCGACGTGGTCGCCGTCTCGGGCAAGGTGACCTTTGGCTACGGATTCAAGCAGATGAAGTCCCCGTTCTACGAGGTCGTCACCGGGGCGGGGGAGGCCGGCGACCATGCGCGCGTCCTCCCGGTCCACCCCGTGACCGAGGGCCTCTCGGCGAGCTGGATGCGCCGCATCGTGGCCACGGCGCTTGCCGACGCGGGCGACGTCTGCGACTGGCTGCCGGCCTCGCTCGCCGCGCGCCGGGGCCTCATGACGCTCGGGCGCGCCCTGCGCGACGTGCACTTCCCGCCGTCGGTCGCGCTGGGCGGGCTCGCCCGGCGCCGCCTTGCCTACGACGAGCTGCTCTGCCTGCAGCTCGCCCTGCTCACGCGCCGCCAGATCGAGCTCGCCGGCGTCGAGCCGACCCGCCACGTGACGAGCGGCCCGCACATGGACGCCCTGCTCGCCGCCCTGCCCTTCACGCTCACGGACGAGCAGCGCACGGCCGCGGACGAGATCCTGGCGGACATGGCCGCCCCGCGCGTCATGAACCGGCTGCTCCTGGGCGACGTGGGTACCGGCAAGACCGCCGTGGCCGCCGTGGCGCTCGCGGCCGTTGCGGACACCGGGACGCAGGCCGCCGTGATGGCGCCCACCTCCGTGCTCGCGCGCCAGTACGCGGAGAAGCTCGGGCCCGTGCTCGACGCCGCGCACGTGAGCTGGGCGCTCGTCACCGGCTCCACGAGCGCGCCGGAGCGCTCGCAGACGGAGCGCGCCGCGGCGCGCGGCGAGGTCACGGTGGTCTTTGGCACGACGGCGCTGCTCTCGGACGCGCTCGAGTTCTCCGCGCTCACGCTCGTGGTCATTGACGAGCAGCATCGCTTTGGCGTGGAGGCGAGAGCCGCCCTGCGACGCAAGGGCGCCGGCGCGGACCTGCTCGCCATGACCGCGACGCCCATCCCGCGCACGCTCGCCCTCTCGCTCTACGGCGACGTGGAGCTCTCGCGCATCCGCCGTCGCCCGCGCGCCGGTGCCGGCATCACCACGCGCGTCATCTCCCCGACGAACCTCGACCTCGCGTGGGGCGCCATCCGCGACGCCGTTGCCGCGGGGTGCCAGGCCTACGTGGTCTGCCCGCTCGTCGACGACGCGGACGACGGCTCCGCCCTCGACGACGTGCCCGAGTCGCTGCGCGCCGCCCAGGAGCGCCCGCGCTCCGCGGTGGCCACGCTCGAGGAGCTGCGCACCCAGATCCTCCCGGGCATGACCTGCGACCTCCTGCACGGCCGCATGCCAGCTGCCGAGAAGGACCTCGCCATGGAGCGCTTCCGTGCGGGCGAGACGCAGGTGCTCGTGGCCACGACGGTCGTGGAGGTGGGCGTCGACGTGCCCAACGCCACGGTGATGGTCGTGCTCGACGCCGACCGCTTTGGACTCGCCACCCTCCACCAGCTGCGCGGCCGTGTCGGCCGCGGCGACGTGGCGGGAACGGTCTTCTTGAGCTGCGCGGCCAAGCGCGACAGTCGTGCTCGCGAGCGCCTCGCCGCCCTCGAGGCCACCTCGGATGGCTTTGAGCTCGCCGAGCTCGACCTGCGTCTGAGGCACGAGGGAGAGGTCCTGGGGTATCGTCAGAGCGGCGGCGTCTCGCTCGAGGTCTCCGACCTCGACGCGGACCGCGACCTCGTGGAGTGGGCGCACGACGACGCCCGCGAGATCGCCGACGACGACCCGCGCCTCGCCGCGCCCGCGCACCGAGCGCTGGCACTCGAGGTGCGCGACAGGTTTGGTGCCTACTTCGAGGAGCTGGAGCGCGCATGAGGATCGTAGGCGGCAAGTGGCGGGGCAGGCAGATCGAGGCCCCGGAGGGGCGCGGCGTCACGCGTCCCACGACGGACCGCATGCGCGAGAGCATCGCCTCGACGATCCTCTCGGCGCGCGGGCTCGACCTCGCGGGTTGCTCCGTGCTCGACGCCTTTGCCGGGTCGGGCGCCATGGGGCTGGAGCTGCTCTCTCGTGGGGCGGAGCGCGCCACGTTCGTGGACCGCGACCGGCGCGCGGTCGCGCGCATTCGGCGCACGGCGTCGGCGCTCGGCGCGGGGGAGGGCGACTTCTGCGCCCTGGGCGGCGACGTGTTCGCGCTCGCGGCGCGCGGTCTTGCTGGCGCCCCCTTTGACATCGTGTTTCTCGACCCGCCCTATGCCGTGGCGGCCGAGCGGGTCTCCGCGCTCGTCGAGGGGCTCGCCGACTCCGGGCAGCTCGCCCCCGGAGCCGTGGTAGTCTACGAGCACGCCGCCGACGCGGCGCCGCTCGACTGCGGGTGCCTCGAGCCGGTGAGGTCGAGGACGCACGGCATAACCACCGTCGACCTTCTGGTCGCGAGGACAGCGAGGTAGCGCAATGAGCACCGAGACCATCACCCATGTCGTCGTGCCGGGCACCTTTGACCCGGTGACACTCGGCCACATCGACGTCATCCGTCGCACGCGCCGGCTCTTTCCGCGCGTGACCGTCGCGGTGGCGGCCTCCGCCAACAAGAACGGCCGCGGCACCACGTTCTCGCTCGAGGAGCGCGTGGAGATGATCCGTGAGGCGCTCGTCTGCGAGGGGCTGCCGGACGACATCGAGGTCGCGCCCTTCACCGGGCTTCTCGTCAGCTTTGTCCAGGAGCTGGGCGCGGGCGGCGTGGTCAAGGGCCTGCGCGCCATGACGGACTTCGAGTACGAGCTGCAGCAGGCGGACCTCAACAGCCACCTCTCGCCTGACCTGGAGAGCGTCTTTGTCATGTCCAACCCACAGTACGGCTACGTCTCGTCCTCGATCGTGCGCGAGATTGCCTCGATGGGCTCCGATGTGAGCACGCTCGTGCCCGCCAACGTGAACGCGCGCCTGCTGGAGCGATACGGACGCTAGCCCGCGTTCTTCTCGGCCGCTGCTTTCTAGGAATCGGCGCCCTTGTCCTAGAGCGTTCTGGTAATTTCGGGGCTTGGCTTGCGAGAAAGGCCTTGGGTCGGACAAGCCTTCGGATTCCCAGAGTAATTATCGCCAAGGTCCCCCGTTTCTAGACGCGCGGGCGACAAGGGCGGAGATTCCTGGAAGCAGGGACGACAAGGGCGGCGATTTCTAGAGGCGCGACGCGACGCCCGCCGACGCGAAACCGCCACAACCTGCGGTGGTCCCGGCCGCGCCTTTCTCACTACGCGCTCAATCTGCTACTATGGCCTTTGATGGAGCCTCAGCGCCCACCACCGATGAGTCACGCGAAAGGAACCATAGATGCAGCCAGGTGAGGAAATCGAGAGCTTGGTGGACGAGCTCGAGCAGATCGTGAACGAGGCAAAGTCCCCGATCATGGACAACGGCCAGAAGAAGATCGTCGACGCCCAGGACGTCTATGAGATCCTGGACGAGATTCGCCGCGTCTTCCCGCAGGAGTTCTCCGATGCGCGTCGCATCCTCAAGGAGGAGCAGGAGATGCTCGACCGCGCGCAGCAGCAGGCCAACTCCATCATCGCCGACGCCCAGCAGCAGGCGATGATCCTCGCGGGCGACCAGGAGGTCGTGCGCCTCGCCCAGCAGCAGGCCGACGGCATCCGCGACCAGGCGGCCCAGTACGAGCGTGACACCCGCTACAACGCGGAGGAGTACGCCGACACGGTGCTCGCCCACCTCGAGGAGAACCTCAAGAGCCTCACGAGCTCCGTCACTCGCGTCCGCCAGACGCTCGACGAGAACTCCGGCCCGCGCAACACCACCAACAACGTGCCCTGGTAGCCGCCGCCATGGAGTCTTTGCCCTTTGCCATCGACGACCGTCTCTCCGGGGCGGGGGACACCCTGCCTCTGGCGGGGCACCTTGACGAGACCGGCTACGCGCTGGGCGACCACGAGTTCTCGCTCCCCGGCGGGATCGACTACGACCTCGTGCTCACCAACGCCGGCGAGGGCATTCTCGCAACGGGTCTCGTTCGTGCCCACGTGGTGGGGACGTGCGACCGGTGCCTGGAGCCCGCCGAGTTCGACGTGGCGGGCGAGGTCGACGGCTACTACCTCTTCGAGGAGCCCGAGCGCCTGGCGGAGGACGAGGACGAGGCGGACTACGAGCTCGTGTCCCCTGACAACACGATCGACCTCTCCGGAGCGCTCATCTCGGCGCTCGTCATGGAGACGCCGTTCGTGGTGCTGTGCCGCGAGGACTGCCGTGGCCTCTGCCCGGTCTGTGGCGCCAACCTCAACGAGGAGGACTGCGGTCACGCGGCCCAACTCGAGGCTCAGCGCGAGGCGGAGCGCCTCGAGGCGTCGCCCTTCTCGGCGCTTGCGGGGCTCGATCTTGGGGCTGCCGACGGGGACGACGCACCAGCGGAGTGAAGAATTGCTGAGCACGTGCCCTTTTCGTGGACTCGTGCTATAGTGTCTCCTTGCGTGAATTGGTAATGAGCGCCTCCGTGGGCGAGCGGCGGGCGCCTTCGTGACAAGAGAGGTTTGACATGGCAGTACCCAAGCAAAAGAAGGGCCGCGGCGCCACCCACTCCCGTCGTTCGGCCAACAGCAAGCTCGCCGCTCCGGCGCGCTCCGTGTGCCCGCAGTGCGGCGCTCCCAAGCTCCCGCACCACGTGTGTCCCAACTGCGGTCACTACAAGGACCGCGAGGTCATCGTCACCGAGTAGCGCACGCTCATAGACGAAGCTGCGGGGTCGGGCCCTTGGGGTCCGGCCCCTTTCTCTGTTTTGTGGTTCTTCTCGACGCGCGCCCCTTGAATTGGCGGGTTTGTCCGGAGGGCTTCTAGGAATTGCCGCGCTTGTCAGGGGTCTTTCCGCAAAACGCGGGCCTTGTCCGATTGGGCTCTAGAAAACGTTGTCCTTGTCGTTCCGGCATCTAGAAAAACGCGCTCTTGTACCGGTGGCTCGTAGTTTATCGCGCAAGGGCAGGCATTCTTAGAAGCAGCGCGGACAAGGGCCGTAGTTCTTAGACGCGCGGCCGACAAGGGCGGGGATTTGTGGACGTCCACACGACAAGGGCCACGATTCCTGGAGCCCCGGGGCGACAAGGACGGACGGCGTGCGCGGGTGGCATAATGGACGGCGAGAAACACCGTGCGAAAGGGGAGACATGACCACCATCTGCGTAGACGTCATGGGTGCGGACAAGGAGCCCGCGGTCCTGCTCGAGGGCGTGGCCCAGGCGCTCGAGGACGATCCCGAGCTCGAGGTGCTCGTCGCCGGCGCGGCCGACGTGGTGGAGCCCTTTGCGGCCCCGCACAGCCGGGCCCGCGCCCTCGTCACCACCGAGGTCATCTCGATGTCCGAGCACCCCGCCAACGCCGTGCGCCAGAAGAAGGACGCGAGCATCGTGCGCGCGGCCGCCGCGGTGCGCGCGGGCGAGGCGGACGGCCTCTTCTCGGCCGGCTCCACCGGCGCCGTGCTCACGGCCGCGACCTTTGGCGTGGGCCGCATCAAGGGCGTCAAGCGCCCCGCGCTCTCGCTGCCGTTCCCCGGCGTCACGGGCAAGCCGACCGTGTTCCTCGACATGGGCGCCAACGCCGACGTCAAGCCGGACGTGCTCGTGCAGTTTGCCCACATGGGGCGCGCGTACTCCCGCGCGATCCTCGGCGTGGCCGAGCCGCGGGTGGGCCTGCTCTGCAACGGCTCCGAGGATACTAAGGGCTCCGAGATGGCGCTCGCGTACCACGCCGCGCTCGAGGCCGGCAACTGCGGGTTTGCGGGCAACGCCGAGGGCACCGACCTGCTCGCCGGCACCTTCGACGTGATCGTGGCGGACGGCTTCACCGGCAACGTTGCCCTCAAGTCCATCGAGGGCACGGGCAAGTTCGTGCTCAAGCGCCTGAAGGCCGCGATGGAAACCTCGCTTTCCAACAAGATCGGCATGGCGCTGCTTGCGGGGTCGCTCAAGTCGCTTGCCGCCGAGATGTCCGGCGACGAGTACGGCGGAGCCATCCTACTGGGGCTGCGAGCCCCGGTGGTGAAGGGCCACGGTGCCACGAGCGCCCAGGCCGTCCGCAAGGGCACGCTCGCCGCCGCGGCCGCGGCGCGCGCGGGGCTCTGCGAGAAGATCGCCGATGCCTGCGAGATCGCCTAATGTGAAAACGGGGCTGTCCCCCTCTCGCGCGACACAAGCGGGTAGAATTGAACGGTAGGCAAACCTGAGGAGGAACCATGGACCGCGACGCAATTCTCGCCAAGGTCATCGAGGTCGTCGACGACACCCTCTCGCTCGGCGAGGACGTGACGCTCGACGAGGGCACCAACCTGAAGGAGCTCGGTGCCGACTCCTTTGACCTGCTCGAGCTCGTGACCGCGCTCGAGGACGAGTTCTCCATGACCTTCGCCGATGACGCGGTGGGCTCCATTGCGACGATCGGCCAGGTCGTCGACGCCATCGCGTCCGCCCAGTAGCGGGGGTCCGATCGTTGAAGATGCACCAGCGGGTGGCCGAGGCCGAGCGGGTCTGCGGCCACCACTTTGAGAACCAGGACCTGATCGTCTCTGCGCTCACGCATCCCTCGGCCGCCGAGGGACGCCCGGTCTCGGCCTCCTACGAGCGTCTCGAGTTCCTTGGGGACTCCATCCTCGGCGCCATCGTGGCCACCGACCTCTTCGAGCGCTTCCCCGACATGGACGAGGGCGCGCTCACGCAGGCCAAGATCTCCCTCGTCTCGGGCAAGATGCTCTCGAGCGTCGCCGGGCGCCTCGGTCTGGCGCCGCTCATCGTGATGGGGGAGTCCGAGCGCGGCACGGGCGAGCGCGGCATGCAATCCGCCCTCGAGAACGTGTACGAGGCGCTCGTGGGCGCGCTCTACCTGGACGCGGGCTACACGGCGACGCACGCCTTCGTGATGGCAACGCTCGGCCCGGAGGTCTCGCCGGCCCTTGCCGAGAAGCCCATCAGCCCCAAATCGCGCCTGCAGGAGGTCATTCAGCGCGACCAGCACTGCGGCCCCGAGTACAAGCTCGTCGCCGAGGAGGGGCCGGCCCACGACCCCACGTTCACCTCCGTCGTCCTCGTGGGGGGACGCCGGGTCGGCCGCGGCACGGGCTCCTCGAAGAAGTCCTCGGAGAGCGCCGCCGCCATAGATGCCCTCGTGCGCCTTGGGTACGCCGACGAGGCGGACTTCGCTGGCGCTGGAATCACCAACTAGCGCGGGAGGACGCGGAAGTTGTACCTGAAGTCGCTGACACTCAAGGGGTTCAAGTCCTTTGCGGACCGCACCCACATGGTCTTCGACCCCGGCCTGACCGTGGTCGTAGGCCCCAACGGCTCCGGCAAGTCGAACGTCTCCGACGCGATCCTGTGGGTCCTCGGCGAGCAGAGCGCCAAGCAGCTGCGCGGCCAGGCCATGGAGGACGTGATCTTCTCGGGCTCCTCGGCGCGCTCGGCCGTGGGCGTCGCCGAGGTCACGCTCGTGCTGGACAACTCCGACCACACGCTGCCCATCGACTTCTCCGAGGTGGGCATCACGCGCCGGATGTATCGCTCCGGCGAGTCCGAGTACCTCATCAACGGCTCCCCGAGCCGCCTCATGGACGTCCAGGACATCCTGCACGACTCGGGCTTGGGCAAGGACACGCACTCGATCATCTCCCAGGGCAAGCTCGACTCGATTCTCTCGAGCCGTCCGGAGGAGCGGCGCGCCCTCATCGAGGAGGCGGCCGACATCTCCAAGCACCGCCGCCGCAAGGAGCGCAGCCAGCGCAAGCTCGTCTCGATGGACGAGAACCTCGCGCGCGCCAAGGTGCTCTCGCGCGAGATCGCGCGCCAGCTGCGCCCGCTCGAGCGCCAGGTCGACAAGGCGCAGCGCGCCCGCCAGCTCGAGGACGAGCTCAAGGAGCTCGAGGTCCAGCTCGCCGTCGATGACCTGCGCCGCCTGCAGGACGACTACGCCCGCCTCGAGGCGCGCGGCAAGGAGGCCGACGCCGCCTGCGAGCTCGCCCAGTACCGTCTTGACGAGAAGAGCGCCGAGCTCGAGAAGCTGCAGTCGCTGCTCGAGCAGAAGGGCCTCTTCGTGGGCGACCTCGGCGAGCAGCGCCGCCGCATGCAGGATCTTCTCGGCCGGATGGACGCGGACATGCGCCTTCTGGAGGAGAAGGGCAAGAACATGGTCTCGCGCCTCTCCGACATGCGCATGCAGCTCTCCACGATGGAGAAGCAGCGTGCGGACGCCGCCGCTGAGCACGAGGCCGTGGCGGGCGAGCTCTCCGACGCGCGCGTGCGCGAGGCGAGCCTGCGTGAGTCCGTCGACGGGCTCTCCCGCGAGGCGCGCGAGGCGAGCGAGCGGCGACGTGCGATCGACGAGGAGCTCTCCGGCATCACCGCCGAGGAGCGCGCCGCGCGCGCCGAGGCCGACCGCGAGACGCTTGCCTACGCCAAGCTCGAGGACCAGATCACGAGCGCCGAGGTCGAGGACCAGATGTTCGCCTCGCGCCTGGAGCAGCTCGACGAGGTCGTCCGTACCGCCGAGGAGGCCATCGCCGAGCGCGGGGAGCGCATCGACGACCTCGAGGCGCGGCTCGCCGCGGCCCGCGATCGCGAGGGGGGCATCACCGCGTCGATCAGCGGCCTCTCCGGCGCTCTCGACGCCGCGCGCACGGCTCACGCCGAGGCCCAGCGCGCCGTCTCGTCCGCGGCGGCGACCCTCGAGGCGCTGCGCGCGGTCGACTCCGACGTGGAGCTCTCGAACCCCCTCGTCGCCGCGCTCGCTGCGGACGAGGAGCGCGTCCGGTGCCGCCTTGCTGACCTCGTCGATGCCGAGCCCGAGATGGAGTCGATCGTCGAGCGGCTGCTCGGGGACGACCTGGCCGCCCTCGTCGTCAACGGATCCGAGGACGTGACCGCGCTCGTCGACCGCGCACTCGCGTTTGCCGAGAAGGACGGCCGGGCCGCGATCGTCTCCTCTGCGCCCTCGTCGTCCGTCCCGCCTGCCGCGGGCGCGCCGGGTACGCCGCTCATCTCGCACCTGCGCGTCTCGGATGACGCTCGTGCGCTGCTCGAGGCGCTTCTCGGCGGTGTGCGCGTGGTCGAGGACGCTGCCGCGGCGGTGAGCGCCCACGAGAGCGCCCCGTCGTTCACCTACGTCACGCACGACGGCGTCGTCGCGCTGCCGGACGGTCGCGTGCGCGTGGGCACCGTCGCGACGAGCGAGTCGGGCGCCCTCGAGCGCAAGCGACGCATCCGTGAGCTCTCGGGCGGGATGGGCGCGCTCGAGGACCGGCTCTCCGCCGCCGCGGATGCCGTGTCCGAGGCCGAGGCGTCGCTCGCCTCCGCTCGCGAGGAGGCCGCTGCGGCAAAGGGCGAGATCGCGCGCCTCAACGCCGAGCTCTCCTCGACGACCGCCGAGCGTGGCCGGCTTGAGGCCCAGCTTGCGAGCTCCGTCTCGGAGCGCGCGCAGGTCACCAAGAGGCGTGCGGCGTCCGCCGAGCGCGCCGCTGCCGCGCGGACGCAGATCGAGGAGCACCGCTCCGCCGCCCGCGCCGCCCGCGAGCTCGCCGACGAGCTGGCCGGTCGCCTCTCCGAGCGCACCGCCGAGCACGAGGCCGCCGTGCGCGCGCAGGGCAAGGCGTCCAAGGAGCTCTCCGACGGGCGGCTCGAGCTTGCCATGACGAGCGAGCGCCGTGCGGGGCTCGAGCGCCGCGAGCGCGAGCTCTCCAGCCGCGTCACCGAGCTCGACGCCCGCATCGACGCCACGCGGCGCTCCTCGCGCTCCCTCGAGGTGGTTCGTCTGCGTGTCGACCCGCTGCACGACCGCTACATGGCCATTCGCGAGCGCGCGCTCGAGTGGGCCGCGCGTCTCAAGGACCGCGCGTCGCTCGCTGAGGCGGACTCCGACTCGCTCAAGCGGACGATCGGTGAGGCGCGCGAGGCCGTGAGCTCCGCCTCCGCCGAGCTGGAGTCCGCACGCTCCGCGGCGACGGGCGTCAAGGTCGACCTCGGCAAGCTCGAGGTGCAGGTCCAGACCGCCGTGAACGCCATCGTGGCGACCGGCGTCGTGCTCGACGAGGCGCTCGAGTGTCCGCCGCCCGAGGACCGCGACGAGGCCGAGCGCCGCGCCGCGTCCCTGCGCTCCCAGATCGAGTCGATCGGTCCGGTCAATGCCGTCGCGATGGACGAGTACCTGCGTCTCAAGGAACGCTACGACTACATCGAGGAGCAGGTCACCGACCTCGAGGACGCCCGTGCGTCGCTGCGCAAGATCACGGCGGCCATCGATCGGAAGATGCGCAACCGCTTCCTGACCGTCTTCGAGCGGGTGAACGCGAACTTCTCCGAGATCTTCTCGCTTCTGTTCCCGGGCGGGCAGGCGCACATCGAGATGACCGACCCGGACAACCCCTCCGAGACGGGCATCGAGATCGTGGCCCAGCCGCGCGGCAAGAAGCTCTCCAAGATGATGCTCATGAGCGGCGGCGAGAAGTCCCTCACGGCGCTTGCACTGCTCTTTGCCGTCTACAAGGTGCGCACGGTGCCGTTCTACGTCTTCGACGAGGTCGAGGCCGCGCTCGACGACTCCAACCTCTCCAAGCTGCTCGATGCCATCGAGCAGCTCAAGGAATCCACGCAGCTCATCGTCATCTCGCACCAGCGCCGCACGATGGAGCAGGCGGACGTCCTCTATGGCGTCTCCATGCAGGCGGACGGCGTGAGCCACGTGGTGTCCCAGCGACTCGACCGCGAGACCGGAAAGGTGGTTGATGCATAGATGGGCTTTCTCGACAGCCTGAGAAGCGGCCTCAAGCGCTCGCGCGAGGCCATCAACGAGATCTTCTACATGGGCGGCGAGGTCGACGAGGACTTCTGGGAGGACCTCGAGGACACGCTCGTCATGGGTGACATGGGCGCCGAGGTCGCGATGCGCGTGACCGACGACCTGCGTGACCAGGCCGCGCGCGAGAACCTCACGCGTGCCGAGCAGATTCGCGACGCGCTCGCGCGCCGCCTCGCCGCGGAGTTCCCGGCGGCCGAGCGCGACCCCTTCACGGACCTGCCGAGCTGCGTGCTCTTTGTGGGCATCAACGGCGCCGGCAAGACCACCACGGTCGGCAAGCTCGCTGGCCGTGCCCGCGAGGCAGGGGCGAGTTGCCTCATCGGGGGTGCGGACACGTTCCGTGCCGCCGCGATCGAGCAGCTCGAGGTCTGGGGGCAGCGTGCGGGCGTCGACGTCGTGACGCGCGAGCGCGGCGCCGACCCGGCGAGCGTCTGCTACGAGGTGGTCGACGAGGCCGAGCGCCGCGGTTCCGAGCTCGTGCTCATCGACACCGCCGGACGTTTGCACACCTCCGCCGACCTCATGCGCGAGCTCGCGAAGGTGGTCAACGTCACCCGCAAGCGCTCCTCCATGCCCGTCTCGGTCGTGCTCGTCATCGACGCCACCACCGGCCAGAACGGCCTCAACCAGGCGCGCGAGTTCAACGACGCCCTCGAGCTCGATGGTCTTATCGTCACCAAGCTCGACGGCACCGCGAAGGGCGGCATTGCCCTCGCCATCTCCAGCCAGCTGGGACTGCCCATCTATCGCATCGGTGTGGGCGAGGCCCTCGACGACCTCCAGACCTTCGACGCGCAGGAGTTCTGCCGCGCGCTCGTGGGTGAAGGGATGTAGCCATCATGTTCAACTCACTCTCCGATCGCCTTCAGGACACCTTCGAGCGCCTGCGCGGCAAGGGTCGCCTCACCGAGGACGACATCAACGTCGCGATGCGCGAGATTCGCATGGCGCTGCTTGAGGCCGACGTCAACTACCGCGTGGTCAAGGAGTTCGTCGCGCGCTGCAAGGAGAAGTGCCTCACCGCGGACGTGCTCTCGTCGCTCTCGCCGGCGCAGAACGTCGTCAAGGTGGTGCTCGACGAGCTCACCGTCCTTCTCGGCTCCACGGACTCGCGGCTCACGCTCGCGCAGAACCGCACGCCCAACGTGATCATGCTCGTGGGCCTGCAGGGCTCGGGCAAGACGACGGCCGCGGCCAAGCTTGCCTACCTGCTCAAGTCCCAGGGCCACAGCCCACTTCTGGCCGCGTGCGATACGCACCGCCCGGCGGCCGCCGACCAGCTCGCCACGCTGGGCGGCGAGATCGGCGTGCCGGTCTTCCGCGGTGACGGCAAGGACGCCGTGGCCGTCGCCTCCGGCTCCATTCAGGAGGCCGTCGATCGCCTCTGCGACATCGTGATCGTGGACACGGCCGGCCGCCTGCAGATCGACGAGGAGATGATGGAGGAGGCCGTCGCGATCAAGCGCGCGGTGCGCCCCGACCAGATTCTCATGGTCGTCGATGCCATGACCGGTCAGGACATCGTGAACGTGGTCACGGAGTTCGCCAACCGCGTGGACTTCGACGGCGTCATCATGTCCAAGCTCGACGGCGACGCCCGTGGCGGTGGCGCGCTCTCCGTGCGCGAGGTCACCGGCAAGCCGATCAAGTTCGTCTCGATGGGGGAGAAGCCCGACTCTCTCGAGGTCTTCCACCCCGACCGCATGGCCAAGCGCATCCTTGGCATGGGCGACGTCGTGGGCATCATCGAGCAAGCCCAGAAGGTTGCGGACGAGCAGCAGGTCGCGGACGCCGAGCGCATGCTGCGCGAGGGCTTCACGATGGACGACCTGCTCTCTCAGATGCAGCAGATTCGCAAGATGGGCGGCCTGCAGAAGCTCATGGGCATGATTCCTGGCATGGAGCGCGCGATGGGGCAGATGCCCGGCGCCGCGATGGACGACTCCCAGCTCACGCGCATCGAGGCGATGATTCACTCCATGACCAAGGAGGAGCGTGCCAGGCCAAAGATCATCAACGGGCAGCGCCGTCGTCGCATCGCCGCTGGTTCCGGGCGCACCGTCCAGGAGCTCAACCAGCTCATCAAGCAGTGGGACGAGATGAACAAGATGATGGGCAAGATGCGCGGGCTCGCCCAGCAGGGCGGTGGCAAGAAGGGACGCCGCGCGATGCAGCAGATGATGCGCAACATGGGCGGTGGCCAGGGCCTCCCGTTCTAGCCCTCAGCCGGTTTGGGTTCACGGTTTCGTGACTTGCACCGGCACCGTTTACAGAACTGCAGGTAGATGCATCATTCAATATCATATGGACGATTAGATGACGTAGCGTGAACCCAAACCGTTTTTCGGTTTGGGTTCATTTTTGTCCAAGTGTGCCATTGCCGAGTGATTCGAAATTACATGCTCGCAGGTAGGAAGCTCGTGCTTAGGATAGGGACAGCTCTCTGAGAGAAGCGACGAACCCAAACCTCTTCAAGACGGTTTTGCTAGAGATTGGGTAGATCGGCTCTGCCCCAGTGGACGCCGTCGATTTTCTCCATCGCGTCGTGGAGCGCGATGCGCGCCTCTCGGCCAAAGGCAAGGTCGTCGGCTGGAAGTCGCAGGTCGTGCTGAATCTTTGCGACGAAGGAGTCCATGTAGTCGATATCGTCGTAGTGCTTCTTCCGGATCTCATAGGGCTTGATGCCGTGCGCGAGCAGCTCGTTTCTGCGTGTGTCGTCGCGCTCGGCAACTACGGGGTCGTCGTGGATTCGCCCCTTGTAGTCCACGGCGATCCCTCGGAAGGGCATTCGTGCCTCCGGGCCAAAGTGGGCGGGGGCAAGGACGAGTATGTCTGGCTTTCTCACCTGCTTTCGCTCGAACTCCGCCCCGATGGCCTCAAGACTCAGCTCCTCGTTCATCGAGACAAAGCTGAGCTTGTAGCCGCCCTGTTCCCGCTGCGCCCGAAGCCTGACGCCCAGCTTGCTCTCATAGGGAGACCCCGAGTCGGCGCAAACGAGGGGAAGCGCCTCCCGCACCTTGCCCTTTCCGTAGCAGCTGCCCATGCTGTCGAGAAAGGCCTCGAGCCCCTTACGCGTGGTCAGCGTCTCTCGCCGCTGCAGCATGCCGTCCTCGTAGCCCGCCGATATAGCGTACGTGCCGCAGAGTTCGCACATGAGAAGCGTCTCCTCGAGGCTCGTGGTAACCCGCGCCATCTGGAGCGGAAGAAGCTCGGGAGAGGTCACGCACACCTCTTCGGCTATGCGAACGAACGCGGTGCGCGGATGGACGAGGCGCGTGACGTGCCGTACCAAGCGCTTCGACGTGTGACTGTTGTTATCGCTCGAGACGAGGAGGTGGAGCGGTCGCGAGAGTCCACGCAGCGGTGGACACGAGTCGAGGATGCGCTCGAGCTCCTCGACCGTGGGCAGCTTCTCGGGAATGTAGCCCGTCCGCTCGCTCCACTGGGCCGCGAGCTCAGGGAACTCGGGCAGTCGCATGACCTCGAGCGCCGACGTGTATGTGATGAGAATCGACATGAGTAAAGGGTAGGGGAGTACGCGGGCCGTGCGGCCTCGTTTGAAAAAACTCGTCCGCACACTATCACCTAGCTGTCGTCTGGCGTGCAACCGCACAGGATATGCTGGTACGCACGGCGCGGTTGCATGCATAATTGAACGGGACGTCGCCGCTGGCGGCAGCGGGTGAACCGTTGGGCGGACGTGCGGCGAACCCAAGGTCCGTTGCGTCTTTTTTGGTCCTCCGAGGTTTGGGTTCATCCGAGAGGTACTCCCGCAAAAAACCGCAGGTGGCGAGAACCCTACCAAGAAAAACGAACCCAAACCGCGAAGGGGTTTGGGTTCGTGGGCGTGCGTTCAATGGGGTTGGCGGCTAGTAGTGCACGACCACCACGTCACCGATCTGGGCGAGGTCGTAGAGCTGCGCCGCCTTGTCGACGGGAAGGTTCACGCACCCGTGACTGCCGTTGTACTGGTTGATGGTGCCGCCAAAGTTGCTGCGCCAGTCGGCGTCGTGCAGGGCGATGAGGTTGCCAACGAAGGGGATCCAGTAGGCGACGTGGCTCTCGTAGTCGGGCTCGCCGTCCTCGTCGTAGTCGAGGCCGTAGAGCGTCTGGTCTCGCCCCTTGTTCCCGTTCACCTGGTTGACTCCCGTGGGCGTCTGGTACCCCTGGGCCACGTCGCCGGTCACGCAGGCGGACTCCCAGATGACCGAGCCGTCGTCGCCATACATGCGCACGTACTGCTCGGAGAGGTCGATGTCGATGTAGCGCTGGCCCCAGTCGCGTCCTCCGTCGTCGGGGACAACCTGGCCGCTCTGGTCGAAGGGCACCTCGATCGCCTGCGGTGCCTTGGACTCGACGGCCGCGGCGAGCGCCTCGGCGACTCCGCTCTCGCTCACCTTCCAGCCGTAGTTGCCGCCCGAGACCGTGACCTGCTTGCCGTCGGGCCGTGTGTAGGTGCGTTCGGCGCCCACCGTGTTGAGTCGGCCCATGCTCTCGGACGCCCAGGCGGCCGCGGCGTTGGTGTCAAGCGAGACGGTGAGGTCGTTGGAGACCGTCACCCACCCGACGATGAGGTCGCGCGTCACCTCGGCGACGGTCTCGCCGTTGAGGGTGAGCGTGCTGCCGGCGGCCGCGAGGTAGGAGTTGGCGGTATCGGCGGCTGCGTGCAGGGAGTCGTCCAGGCCGGATAGCTGCTCCTGGCCGAGCGTGACCTCGGGCGTCTGGCTGAGAAACGCCTGTGTGAGCGTTGTGACCAGGGCCTCGTCGTCGAGGTACTGGGCGGTGACGGAGGAATCGACAACATAGCTGCCCGCCTCCGCGTCAAAGACGACGGCGCCGCCCCCCAGGCTCGCGGCACTGTCGCGCGCGGCGGTCTTGAAGGGCTCGAACAGGGCAAGAAGCGCCTCCTGGTCAAAGACGATCGCGCTCTCCGCGGTCACGTCGCGCGACTGGCTCATGAGGGTGAGCGGCCAGGCCCACGGCTCGGTCGCCTCGATTGCCTTCTGCGCGTAGGTCTCGCCGTCGTAGGCGAGACCAACCTGCTCGGCGGTCACGGTGAGGTCGACGCCGTCACCCGTGACATGGGTCTGATATCCGGTGAACGCCGCCGCCTTCTCCTCGGCGACCTCGCTCGCGAGGCGGAGGGAGACGTCCGAGCCATCGAGGATGGTCCCGGGCATGAACACGATGTGGAACGCGACGACGCCGCCAAAGTAGACGAGCGCGGACACGGCGAGGATGACGATCGGGATGATCAGGGGGAGCTTGCTCCTCTTGCTGGGCTCGGTGCCGCCGTCGGCGGGAGCGCTCATGTGACTTGCCATTGCACACCTTGATGTCGGAGGTTTCTCCTTTTTTCGCATGCAGTATCGTAACCTAGGACACGCGTCATGACCGCGAGGTAATGACAAAGTTGACGGGAGAAGCATGGCTCATCTGGTCTTGGTACCCGAGCTCACCGACGCGCGCCTCGATGTCTTCGCGCGGCTGTCGGAGCACCAGCTCAGAAACGCCCTCGAGATTGAGCGCGGCGTCTTCATAGCCGAGTCGCACCTCGTCGTGGAGACGGCGCTCGACAGCGGTGCGGAGCCGCTGTCGTTTCTCGTCGACGAGCGCGACCTCGTAGCGAGCGAGGCCCTTCTCGCCCGCGCGGGCGATGAGGTCCCGGCGTACGTCCTGCCCCACGAGCAGATAGTTCGCCTCACCGGGTTTGGCCTCACGAGGGGGCTCTTGTGCGCGATGCGCAGGCCTCCCAGCCGCTCGGTCGCCGAGGTGACAAGCGACGCCCGTCGCGTCGTGGTGCTCGAGGACCTCGTCGACGTGGCAAACGTGGGCGCGGTCTTCCGCAACGCGGCGGCGCTCGGGGCCGATGCCGTGATCGTGTCGCCCCGCTGCGCCGACCCGCTCTCCCGGCGTGCGGCGCGCGTCTCGATGGGGTGCGTCCTCAAGCTGCCCTGGGCCCGTGCCGAGAAGGACGAGTGGCCCCGGCGCACGATTGGGCTCCTCCGCGACCAGGGCTTCTCGTGCTTCGCGCTCGCCTTGGAGCCTGACGCGGTCCCGCTGGACGATCCCTCGCTGGTGTCGCTCGAGCGCCGCGCCCTGCTCTTTGGCAGTGAGGGCTACGGGCTCTCCCGGGCGGCGCTCGACGCCTGCGATCGCTCCGTCATCATCCCGATGTCGCGGGGCGTGGACTCGTTGAACGTCGCCGCGAGCTCCGCCGTGGCGTTCTGGCAGCTCTTTAGGTAGTACGGGCGAGAAGGGCGTGTGCGAGAAAAACCCTCCCCGTCGCGGACGACGAGGAGGGCACGGGAGGACAGCTGACGGGGCGCTACTCCGCCGGCGTCGGCATCTTGGGCGCAAAGCCGTCGTCGCGGGTGAGGATGTTCATGAACTCCTCGCCGGTGATGGTCTCCTTCTTCTGGAGGTAGTGCGCGATCTCGTGAAGCTTGAAGCGGTTCTCGCGCAGGGTGCGCAGGGCGTTCTGGTGGCCCTCCTCGACGAGCGCCTGGACCTCGGCGTCGATCTCCTGGGCCGTGCCCTCGGAGCAGGTGAGCTGAGACCCCCCGCCGAGGTAGCGGCTCGCGGGCTGGCCGAGCTGCACCATGCCGAACTTGTCCGACATGCCGTACTGCGTGACCATGGCGCGCGCGAGCTGCGTGGCCTTCTCGATGTCGTTGGAGGCGCCGGTGGTCATCTCGCCGAAGATGAGCTCCTCGGCTGCGCGGCCGCCGCACAGCACCGCGATCTTGTCCTTGGCCTCCTGGCGCGTGGTGAGGAAGTGCTCGTCCTCCTCGACCTGCATCGTGAAGCCGAGCGCGCCCGAGGTGCGCGGGACGATCGTGATCTTGGAAACGGGCGCTGAGCCCTTCTGCATGGCCGCCACGATGGCGTGGCCGGTCTCGTGGTAGGAGACGACCTCCTTCTCGTGTGGGGAGAGGACCGTCGACTTCTTCTTCTCACCGGCGATGACCACGTCCACGGACTCGAGCAGGTCCTCCTGCGTCACGCGACGGCGCCCGAAGCGCACGGCGCGCAGGGCGGCCTCGTTGATGATGTTGGCGAGGTCGGCGCCCGAGGCGCCGGGCGTGGAGCGCGCGATGACGCCGAGGTCAATGCCCGGTTCCATCTTCACGTCGTCGGCATGGATCTTGAGGATGGCCTCGCGGCCGGCGAGGTCGGGAAGCTCGACGGGGATGCGGCGGTCAAAGCGGCCGGGGCGCAGCAGCGCCTGGTCGAGGGTCTCCGGGCGGTTGGTGGCGGCGAGCACCACGATGCCCTTGTGGTTGTCGAAGCCGTCCATCTCGGAGAGGAGCTGGTTCAGGGTCTGCTCGCGCTCGTCATTGGAGGAGAGCGACGTGTCGCGGCGCTTGCCCACGGCGTCGATCTCATCGATGAAGATGATGCAGGGGGCCTTCTCGTTGGCCTGCTTGAAGAGGTCGCGCACCTTGGCGGCGCCACGGCCGACGAACATCTCGACGAAGGCCGAGCCCGCGATCTGGAAGAACGTCACGCCCGCCTCGCCGGCGACGGCCTTGGCGAGCAGCGTCTTGCCCGTGCCCGGAGGGCCCACGAGCAGCGCGCCGCGCGGGCACCGCGCACCGATCTCGGTGTACTTGTCGGGGTTCTTGAGGAAGCTCACGATCTCCTGGAGCGACTCCTTCGCCTCGTCCTGGCCGGCCACGTCCTTGAAGGTGACGCCAGTCTCCTCGCCCTTGATCTCCTTGGCGTTGGACTTGCCGAGGCCACCGCCCCCAAAGCCCCCGCCGAAGTTCATCGACGGGCCGTCATCTCCCATGGCCTTCTTCATGCGGCGGTTGAGCCACCAGCCGATGCCGAGGAAGACGAGGATGGGCAGGCCGTAGGAGATGAGCAGCATGAGCCAGAGGTCGCCGGAGGTGTCCTGGATCTCGGAGACCATCTGGACGTCGTGCTCCTCGAGCAGCTGCGCCGTTGACTCCTCGGTGCCGTAGTAGAGCACCGTCTCGTAGAACTTCTGGGAGTCGCCCTCGCCGGTCGTGAAGGTGACCTCGGGGTTGCCGTAGATCGAGGTTGCCTGCGTGACCTCGTCCTTCTCGACCATCTCGACGAACTGGCTGTAGTCGACCTTCTGCACCTGCGTCGCGCGCAGGTTGGGGTAGATCGTCTGGCTGATCATGAGGTACGCGACGATCGCGATGAGGATGTAGAGCAGCATCGAGCGCCGGCGCTTGTTGTCGTTCATGTCCATCGTGCGTTGTGCCCTTCGTGAGTGGGTGGAACCCTGAAACTGCGTTCATAGATACCCACATCGCCCGGTATCTTTCGTCGTGCGCCCCCGTGCGCAAGAAAACCCGATGCGCGCCGGGCGGGCGCGCTACGAGCGCGTCTGTCGCTCCTGGAGGTCGCCCGAGCGATAGACGTCGAGGAGGGCGCGCAGGTCGGCGATCTGCTCGCGGATCTCGTCGCCGGTGTCGGTGTCGCCGACGGTGAGCGGGCGAGGCTCCAGCTCAAAGCGGTCGTCGTCGCTCATGATGTCCGCGTTGAGGTCCAGGACGTCGGCGATAGAGCCGAAGGGGCGATGGGCCTTGATGCGCATGCCGCGCGGGTCCGAGATGAGCGTGTAGCCGCCGATGCCGGTGGTCTTGTGGTAGGCCTGGCAGAAGCCGCCGTCGATGACCAGCAGGTGGCCGCCGGCGCGCACGGGCTTCTCGCCCTCCGAGGCGTGGACGGGTGTGTGGCCGTTGATGATGTGCCCGTGTTCGGGGTCCACGCCAAACTCCTCGAGGATGCGTCGGCAGACGTCGGCGTCGTCCGTGAGCGCGTAGTAGGGGTCGCGCGGCTCCTCCCAGGTTGAGCGGTCGACGAAGTAGGTGCGCTCGAAGGTCTTCATCAGGCGCCCGGAGAGCGGCGAGTAGCGTCCGCACCACAGGTACCACATCCAGTCGAGCGAGACCTCGTCGTGCTCCTGCCAGGCCCGGCGGGCCAGGCGGTCGGCGTAGTCGTAGTAGGCCTTGCCCGTGAGCAGCTGGCCCTGGTGGTTGACCGGGTGGAAGGTGCCGTCCTCGTTCATGGGCACGCAGGCGTGGAAGAGCACGTCGTCGTTGTGGACGAGATAGGCGCTGCCGCGTTCGTAGAGGAAGTTCACGTGTGCGTTCAGCTTGTAGGAGCTGCGGACGGCGGAGAGCAGGTTGTCCATCACGCGGACCTCGTCCTCGGAGAGCGCGTAGGGATCGGACCAGTCCACGGTGGGGAAGTCGCACGTCACGAGTTCGTACTCGCGGCCGTCCATGATGCAGACCCCGCGCTCGGCGTCGACGTGCTCCAGCAGCAGGCGGTCCTCCATGTGCCAGTTGGGATGACGCTGGATCGTCTGCCCCTCCAGCTTGAAGAGGATCACCGAGATGGCCTTCTCGAGCGGGCTCATGGCCTCGCCGGCCTGGTAGGTGGCCTCGGCGAAGAGGGCCAGCTCGCGCAGGGAGATGCCGTAGGCGCCCTCGAGGATCTTGAGGGAGTCGTAGCGGATGTTGTTGCGGATCACGGCAGCGAGGCACGTTGCCGAGCCGGCGGCGGCTCCCATCCAGACGATGTCGTGGTTGCCCCACTGCAGGTCCACGGAGTGGTACTCCATGAGGCGGTCGAGGATCTTGTCGGCGTGGTCGCCGCGGTCAAAGACGTCGCCCACGACGTGCAGGTGGTCAACTGCGAGGCGCTTGATCAGCGACGCCAGGCTCACCACGAAGTCGTCGGCGGAGCCGGTGTCCACGATCGTGTCGATGATGCGGCGGTGGTAGCTCTGGCGCTCGTCGCCCTCGCCGGGGGAGGCGTGGAGCAGCTCGTCGATGATGTAGGCATACTCGGGCGGCATCGCCTTGCGCACCTTGGAGCGCGTGTAGGAGTCGGAGAGGTAGCGCGCTAGGCGCACGAGGCGCATGAGGGTGATCGCGTACCACTCCTCGCTCACGACGCCGGCGGACTTGAGCCGGCGCAGCTTGCGGTGCGGGTAGTAGATCAGAGTGCAGAGGTCGGCCTGCTCGCTGTGGGTGAGCTCAAAGCGGAAGATGTCGGCAACGCGCTCGCGGATGACGCCGGAGCAGTTGTTGAGGATGTGCTTGAACGCGTCGTACTCGCCGTGGACGTCCGAGATGAAGTGCTCGGTGTCCTTGGGGAGGTTGAGGATGGCCTCGAGGTTGATGATCTCCGCGTAGGCGGAGCGGACCGTGGGGAACTTCTCCGAGAGCAGCTCGAGGTACTTGCGGTCAGGCATGCGGCGTCCCTTCTCTGTGCGTGACCCCTTCATGATGGGCGCGCGGCATCGATTGGGGCAACCAGTTTTCGGCGAGCAGGACGTGGTGGTCGGCCGCGCCTGCGTGGCTGCACGTCGCGCCTGCCGCGGGCACCCTTCGAGGTTTTGGGCAACATCTTTGACGGAAGGGCGAGAAAAACATCAAGGTTGTTGCCCACTACTAAGAGAATCGCGGAAAACGATTCGATTTGAGGTCCTTCTCGGCGGCTTTATATATAACTTGTTGCCCACAACCTCGATAAAACCCTTCGAATCGGCCTCCTCGCGTGCGCGAGACCCTCGAAAACCCAAAACATGCTGTTTCTTGACTGCGGGCGAGAAGCGCCTCACCCTGCGCGCGACAAACGTGCTACCATGCTGCAACAGGCGTTGACGGGGAGAGTACCCGGGGGCGCGCGGCAAAGAGAGAGCGGGGACGGTGGGAGCCCGCGGTCGCGTCCCGGCGAAGATCACCCCCGAGCCGCGGCCCGAAAGCGCGAGCGAGTAGGCGTCGCCGGAGTGGCCGCCGACACAGGCCAGCCGAGTACGGCGGATATCCGCTCGCTGGGTGGTTCACAAGCGAAGTCGCGTGCGCGCTTCGTCCCAGCAGGAGGGACGGGCGCGTTTTTTCGTGTCCGAGAAGGACGGCGGGGGAGACTCCGCCACAAAGGAGGAGAGCGTGGCGAACGAGTACAAGAAGACGACGAACCTGCCGAGCACGGGCTTTCCCATGCGCGCCAGCCTGGCCCAGAACGAGCCCAAGCGCCTGGCGATGTGGGAGGAGAACCACGTCTACGAGCAGATGATTGCCAAGAACGAGGGGCACGAGAAGTTCGTCCTGCACGACGGCCCCCCGTATGCTAACGGTCCCATCCACCTGGGCCATGCGCAGAACAAGATCTCCAAGGACGTCATCAACCGCTACTGGTCCATGCGCGGCTACCAGACGCCCTACGTCCCCGGCTGGGACTGCCACGGCCAGCCCATCGAGCACAAGGTCGAGACCATGCTCGGCACCGAGAAGTTCAACCAGCTTCCCACCGAGAAGATCCGCGAGCTCTGCCGCAAGATGGCCGTCGAGCAGGTGGATACCCAGCGCCAGGGCTTTAAGCGCCTGGGTGTGCTGGGCGAGTGGGACAACCCCTACCTCACCTACGTGAACGACTATGACGCCACGGACGTGGAGATCTTCAAGGCGATCTTCGACGCCGGCGCCATCACGCAGGGCTCCAAGCCCGTTCACTGGTGCAGCCACTGCCACACCGCCCTCGCCGAGGCGGAGATCGAGTACGGCGACGAGGTCAGCCCCGCCATCTTCGTGCGCTTTGAGATGACCACGGTGCCGGAGGGACTGGAGGATTGGGCCGGCAAGCTCTTCGTGGACATCTGGACCACCACGCCGTGGACGCTTCCCGCCGACGACGCCGTCATCCTGCACCCCGAGGCAACCTACGTGGCGCTCGTTCACGACGGCCACGCGGAGATCGTGGCTGAGGCCCTGGCGGGGCGCCTGGTGGAGAAGTTCGGCTACGGCGAGCTCGAGCTCGTGCGCGGCGAGGGCGGCGAGCCCTGGCGCGCCACGGGCGAGGCCCTCGCTCACAATCGCTACAAGCAGCCGATCTTCGGGGAGCAGGGCGAGACGGGCGAGTTCATCTACGCTGACTACGTCACGCTGGACGACGGCACGGGCATCGTCCACTCCGCGCCCGGCCACGGCGTCGACGACTACCTCGCCGGTCAGAGGTTCGGCATCCCCACGATCATGCCCGTCGACGACGACGGCCGCTTTTTCGTGGGCGACAAGATCGGCACGGGCGGCCCGTGGTCCGGCATGGACGTGAACGAGGCCAACCCCAAGATCATCGAGTGGCTTGACGAGCGCGGGGTGCTCATCCTCCACGAGGACATCAGCCACAGCTACCCCCACTGCTGGCGCTGCAAGGAGCCCGTCATCTTCCGCGCCACGAGCCAGTGGTTCGTCTCGATGGACAAGCCCCTGCGCGGAGGCAAGAGCCTCCGCGAGCAGGCGCTCGAGGAGCTCTCGAAGGTGAAGTTCTACCCCGGCCACGCCATCAAGCGCATCGGCTCGATGGTTGAGGGCCGCCCGGACTGGTGCATCTCGCGTCAGCGCAACTGGGGCGTGCCCATCCCGGCCTTCACCTGCCAGGACTGCGGCGAAACCGTCATGAACGACGACACACTCGACGCCGTGATCGAGCTCTTCCGGAGCAAGGGCTCCGACGCCTGGTTCACCGACGACCCCGCGAGCTACCTCGGCGACGCCTGCGTCTGCCCCAAGTGCGGCGGGCGCCACCTCAAGGCGAACCGCGACATCCTCGACGTCTGGTGGGACTCCGGCGTCTCCCACACCGCCGTCTGCCGCCACCGCGACAACCTCACCTTCCCGGCCGACATGTACCTCGAGGGCTCCGACCAGCACCGCGGCTGGTTCATGAGCTCGCTCATGACCTCCGTGGGCGCCTACGGCGTGGCGCCGTACAAGTCCGTGGTCTCCCAGGGCTTCACGCTCGACGGCCAGGGCCGCAAGATGTCCAAGTCGCTCGGCAACGTCATCGACCCCAACAAGGAGTGCGACACCCGCGGCGCCGACATCCTGCGCCTGTGGGTCACCTCGGTCGACACCTCCAACGACATCCCCTGCGACGGCACGATCCTCGACCACGTGGGCGAGGCATATCGCCGCTTCCGCAACACCCTGCGCTTCCTGCTGGGCGAGATCGAGGGCCAGTTTGACCCGGCGACCGACGCCGTGCCGTACGACGAGCTCCTCCCGTACGACAAGCTCACGCTCGCGCGACTCTGCCAGGTCCACGACCAGGTGAGCGCCGCCTACGAGTCCTACCGCTTCAACGTGGTCTACCGCACGCTCTACGACTACGTGATCACGGAGCTCTCCAACGGCTACCTCAACGCCACCAAGGACCGCGTCTACTGCGCCGAGAAGAACGGCTTCGAGCGCCGCTCCGCGCTCACCGTCTGGGCGCAGATCCTCTCGATGCTGGTGCACGACCTGCAGCCCATCCTCGTCTACACCACCGACGAGGTCATGGCCTACCTCCCGGCGTCGCTGCGTGACGGCCAGGAGTACGCCGCCCTTCTCGACTGGTACCAGGCTCCCTGGACCGCCGAGGAGTACGAGCCCTACCTCGCTGCCTACGACGCCGTCGTGGAGGCCCGCGCCGCCTTCACCAAGGCCTACGAGGCTGCCGTGGCTGACGGCACGCTCACAGAGAAGACCACGCAGGCCGCCCGCGCCACGCTCACGGCGCCCGTGGAGCTGCACGATCTTCTCGCCGGTGAGCTGGGCTGCGACCTGGCCGAGCCGTTCGTGTGCTCCGAGGTCGAGTTCGCGCAGGGCGAAGAGCTTGCCTGCTCCGTGGAGCCTGCGCACGGCGAGAAGTGCCCGCGCTGCTGGAACTTCCGCGAGCTCGGCGAAGATGGCCTCTGCCCGCGCTGCCACGACGCCGTGGCCGCGCTCGAGGAGTAGGGCTTGTCCGGCTCTGTCACTTCGAACTCCGCCCGCGTGCGGCGACTGGCGCTTTTTGCGCTGGTCGCCGCCGCGGTCGTGATGCTTGATCAGCTGAGCAAGCTCGCAGCGCGCTCGGCGCTCGTCTCCGGCGAGCCCGTCACGCTGATTCCGGGCGTGATGGACCTCTCGCTCATCTACAACACCGGTGCCGCGTTCTCGATGGGGGAGGGCGCCGGTCCCCTCTTCGTGCTCATCGCCGCCGTCATGTGCGTTGCTGGTATCTATGTGGCCTGGCGACGCACCGACGTGCCGCTGTCCCTGCTGCTCACCTGCGCGTGCGTCGTTGGCGGCGGCATCGGCAACGCGATAGACCGCGTCGTCCTGGGGGCAGTGACGGACTTCTTCAAGACCACGTTCATGGACTTCGCGATCTTCAACGTGGCCGACATCTTCGTGACCTGCGGTGTTCCGATCGCGCTCATCCTCTGGTGGCGCTGGGACGTCGCCCGCGAGCGCTCCGCCACGGCCGAATAGCGCCGCTCTCCCGCACCCTTTTTCGCGGTTTGGGTTCATCGTTTAGGCGGCGCGGCCCTCATTGCGTGAAAAACCGCAGGTCGCGTTTTGCGATTGCCGCATTTCTCCCAAACCGTGAACCCAAACCGCAAAACGGTTTGGGTTCACTCTTCTCTCCCGCGCCGTCAACCACTTCATAAAACCGCAGGTCGCGTCTACGTATGAGGCGGCCTTCGCCGGAACCGTGAACCCAAACCTCTCAGTGGGGCCTGCGCAAGGCGGCGTGCTACGATGTCTGCCGGCTCGAGTCGAGGACGGAGGAAGCCACTCATGTCAAGTCGCATCGTGAACCTGCTGGTAGGACCCGAGTCCGATGGCATGCGACTCGACGCGTTTCTCGCCACGGGCGAGGACATGCCCTCGCGCTCGGCCTGCGCACGCCTCGTGGAGGACGGTGCGGTGACCATCAACGAGACCCCCGCCACCAGCAAGTCCGAGAAGGTCCTGCTCGGCGACCGCGTCCGGGCGCTCGTGGACGAGCCGGAGCCCATGGGCGGCCCGCTTGCACCCAACCCCTACATCCCGCTCGACATCCGATTTGAGGATGACCATCTGATCGTCCTCTCCAAGCAGGCGGGCCTCGTCTGCCACCCGAGTCCCGGCCACGTGGACGACACGCTCGCCAACGCGCTCGTCGCGCACTGCGGCTACGCCCATCTCGGCATGCTTCAGGGGGAGGAGCGCCCCGGAATCGTGCACCGTCTGGACATGGAGACGTCCGGTCTCATGGTCGCCGCCAAGGACGACGCCACGCAGAAGGCCCTGCAGGACCTCATCCGCTTGCGCGTGCTCGACCGACGCTACGTCACGCTCGTGCACGGGCCGATCGCGCACGACGAGGGGACCATTGAGACGGGCATCGCCCGCTCCACGCGCGACCGCGTGCGGATGGCGGTCTCAGACGCGCCCGGCGCACGCGAGGCCATCACGACCTTCCGTGTTCTGGAGCGCTTCGAGGCGGGCCCGCGCGACGACGGCTACACCCTCATCGAGTGTCACCTCTACACGGGACGCACCCATCAAATTCGCGTCCACCTGCGCCACGTGGGACACCCGCTCGTGGGCGACCCGCTCTACGGCCGCGGCGACCTCCGCCAGAACCTCGGGCTCGCGCGCCAGTTCCTCCACTCCTGGCACATCCGCTTCGACCACCCCGCAACGGGAGAGACGGTGGAGCTTGCCGACACCCTGCCGGACGACCTGCTCCATGTACTAGAATCCCTTGCCGAAAGGTCCATGGGAAGGACGCCGGTGGGCGAGAAGATCTGCCCGCTCCTGGTGCCCTCCGGACGGGAAACGCGGCACGAGGGGTAGTCGATGGAGTTCAACCAGTTCGGACTCACGCCCATCGTCATCTTCAACTTCGCGATCGGTGCGCTGTTCACGGTTGCCTACCTGTACCAGGCGTTCTACACCATTCGGGTCATCCTGCAGGGCACGGTTCGCCTGCCCGAGGCGAAGGCGAACCACCGCTACGCCTTCGTCATCGCGGCGCACAACGAGGAGGCCGTCATCGGCAACCTCGTGCGCTCGATCTTCTCCCAGAGGTACCCGCGCGAGCTCATGGACGTCTTCGTCGTGTGCGACGCCTGCACCGACGATACCCATCGCGTCGCCGAGGAGGCCGGTGCCATCGTCTGGGACCGCAACGACCTCGCCCGCCGCGGCAAGAGCTGGGCGCTCGACTATGCGTTCAACCGCATCCTCGACGACTACGGCGACACCTACGAGGCATTTGTGGTCTTTGACGCGGACAACCTCGTCTCGCCGGACTACATATCTGTCATGAACCAGGCCTTCGACGCGGGCTACCTCGTCTGCACCGGGTATCGCAACTCCAAGAACTTCGACTCGAGTTGGGTGAGCGCCGCCTACGCGCTCTGGTTCATGCGTGAGGCCAAGTTCCTCAACAACGCCCGCATGATGTCGGGCACGAGCTGCGCCATCTCGGGTTCGGGTTGGCTCGTCTCCCAGCGCATCGTCCGCGGCATGCACGGTTGGGGCTTCCACTCGCTGACCGAGGACATCCAGTTCTCCACGTTCTGCAGCGCCAACAACGTCCAGATCGGCTATGCCCCCGCCGAGTTCTACGACGAGCAGCCCGTCACGTTCAAGGCGTCCTGGACGCAGCGCCTGCGCTGGACCAAGGGTTTCTACGAGGTGTTCTTCTCGTATGTGCGCGACCTCGTCAAGGGCATCTCGCGCGGGCAGTTCGCGAGCTACGACATGCTCGTGACCGTCGCTCCCGGCAACATCCTCACGCTGCTCTCCGTCTCCATCAACCTCACCTATCTCGTCATCGGCTCCCTCAGCCATGGCTTCATCGCCACGCAGGCCGAGCTCAACATGTGCGTGGGGTCGATCGTCATGACGCTCGCCTCGATGTACCTCTCGTTCTTCGTGCTCGGTCTGCTCACCACCATCTCGGAGCGCGCACACATCCACGCCAAGAAGCGCTGGAGGGTCATCACCAACCTCTTCACCTTCCCGATCTTCGAGCTGACCTACATCCCCATCAACGTGGTCGCGCTGTTCAAGAAGGTCGAGTGGATCCCCACCAAGCACGACATCGCCGTCGACGTCCGAGACGTCGTGGGCGACAACGTGTAGGGGAGAATTGGTGATAACGTGTCTCTAGCTCGACTTTCTCGGCGGACGGCGGACATTTACGCCTGAGCGGATGTTACAATGCCGAAAACGCGGTCCAGAAGGGGCCGGGGGCAACAGAGAGGAGCCACTAAACATGGCAACGTTCTTCGAGGGGGAGTCCCACACCTTTTCCGAGTACCTGCTCGTTCCCGGATACTCCTCGGCGGAGAACGTCCCCGACAACGTGTCGCTCAAGACGCCGCTCGTGAAGTTCCGCCGCGGCGAGGAGCCCGCGCTCAGCCTCAACATCCCGATGGTCTCCGCCATCATGCAGTCCGTCTCTGGCGTTGACATGGGCGTTGCCCTTGCCATCGAGGGCGGTCTCGCCTTCATCTACGGCAACCAGACGCCCGAGCAGGAGGCGGCCATGGTCAAGGCCGTCAAGGACCACAAGGCCGGCTTCGTGGAGTCCGACTCCACCCTTACGCCCGACATGACGATGGAGCAGGTCATGGAGCTCAAGGCTCGCACCGGCCACTCCACCATGCCCGTCACCGACGACGGCTCCTCCCGCGGTAAGCTCCTCGGCATCGTGACCAGCCGCGACTACCGTCCCACGCGTGATGATCACCAGAAGAAGGTCGCCGAGTTCATGACGCCTCGCGAGAAGCTCATCGTGGGCGACAAGGACATCACGCTCAAGAAGGCCAACGACGTCATCTGGGACAACAAGCTCAACGCCCTGCCCGTCGTGGACGAGAACGACCACCTGGTGGGCATCGTCTTCCGCAAGGACTACGACCAGCACAAGTCCAACCCCAACGAGCTGCTCGACGCCAACAAGCGCTACATGGTTGGCGCGGGCATCAACACCCGCGACTACGCCGAGCGCGTGCCCCTGCTCGTGGAGGCCGGCGCCGACGTTCTCTGCATCGACTCCTCCGAGGGCTTCTCCGAGTGGCAGAAGCGCACCCTCGAGTGGGTTCGCGCCAACTACGGCGACTCCGTCAAGGTGGGCGCCGGCAACGTCGTGGACGAGGAGGGCTTCCGCTTCCTCGCCGACTGCGGCGCGGACTTCGTGAAGGTCGGCATCGGCGGCGGCTCGATCTGCATCACGCGCGAGACCAAGGGCATTGGCCGCGGTCAGGCCTCTGCGGTCATCGACGTGTGCCGCGCGCGCGACAAGTACTTCGAGGAGACCGGCGTCTACGTGCCCGTCTGCTCTGACGGCGGCATCGTCTACGACTACCACATGACGCTCGCCTTGGCTATGGGCGCCGACTTCATGATGCTCGGTCGCTACTTCGCCCGCTTTGACGAGAGCCCCACCGAGCGCGTGAACGTCAACGGCCAGTACATGAAGGAGTACTGGGGCGAGGGCTCCGCACGCGCCCGCAACTGGCAGCGCTACGACCAGGGTGGCGCCTCCAAGCTGGGCTTTGTCGAGGGCGTCGACTCCTACGTGCCCTACGCGGGCTCCCTCAAGGAGGGCGTTGGCCAGACGATTTACAAGATCAAGTCCACGATGTGCAACTGCGGCGCCAAGACCATCAAGGAGCTGCAGGAGAAGGCGCGCCTCACGCTCGTGAGCTCCACCTCGATCGTCGAGGGCGGCGCGCACGACGTCGTGGTCAAGGATTCCCAGCACAGCGTGAGCTACCGCTAGTCTGACGAGAATAACGTGATTTTGTTGCCGCTCCGGGACATGCGCCCCGGGGCGGCTTTTTCTTCCCCCCTTTGGAGGTTTGGGTTCGTCGTTTGCGCCAAACGGGCCACCCGGACGACCCTCAACTGGGCTTTTGCGGTTTGGTGGGCCACTGCTCCAAGCCGAGTGAACCCAAACCGGAAATCGGTTTGGGTTCACTGGCTGCGCCCCACGGCTTCCCAGACGTAAGAAATGCCTGTTGGCGTGTTGTCGTGAGGCGGGTTGATGCGACTTCGTGAACCCAAACCGTGGGAAGGAGGCAAGGCACCCCACGTTCGTCGAGCGAGCTGCTACAATGTCCCAGTTGACCATCGCACACGAAGGAGTCACGCAGATGAGCGACGCCGAAAAGAGCTTTGAGGTCCCGGCCTACGACGCCGAGGAGATCGAGACCCGTTGGCAGGCGGAGTGGGACGCCGAGGAGCTCTACAAGACCGAGGAGAGCCCCGAGAAGCCCAAGAAGTACGTGCTGGAGATGTTCCCGTACCCCTCGGGCGACCTTCACATGGGCCACGCGCGCAACTACACGATCGGTGACGCCATGGCGCGCCAGGCCCGCATGCGCGGTTTTGACGTGCTGCACCCCATGGGCTATGACGCCTTCGGCCTGCCTGCGGAGAACGCCGCCATCAAGCACAACACCCAGGCGGGCGTCTGGACGCACCAGAACATCGCGCAGGCCACCAAGACCATGCGCCGCATGGGCTTCTCCTACGACTACGACCGCATGTTCAACACCTGCGACCCCGAGTACTACAAGTGGGGCCAGTGGATCTTCCTCAAGATGTGGGAGAAGGGCCTCGTCTACCGCGACAACTCGCCGGTGAACTGGTGCCCCGGCTGCCAGACCGTGCTCGCCAACGAGCAGGTCGTGGACGGCAAGTGCTGGCGCTGCGGGTCCGTCCCCGAGAAGCGCGCCCTCTCCCAGTGGTACTTCAAGATCACCGACTACGCCCAGGAGCTGCTCGACGACCTGGGGAAGCTCGAGGGCAAGTGGCCCGAGCGCGTTCGCGCGATGCAGGCTAACTGGATCGGCCGCTCCGAGGGCGCCGAGATCGACTTCACGCTTGCCGACAAGGACGGCGTGACCCCCACAGACACCAAGATCACCGTCTTCACCACGCGCCCGGACACGCTCTTCGGCGTGAGCTTCTTCCTGCTGCCGCCCGAGAGCCCGCTCGCCGCGGAGCTCGTGGCCGGCACCGAGCACGAGGCTGCCTTCCTCGAGCTCAAGGCCGCCGCGGAGAAGGTCTCCTCGGTCGACCGCCAGGGCTCTGATCGCGAGAAGCACGGCGTCTTCACCGGCCGCTACGTCATCAACCCGGTCAACGGCCGCCCGGCTCCCGTCTGGGTCGCCGACTACGTCCTCATGGACTACGGCACCGGCGCCGTAATGGGCGTGCCCTGCGGCGACCAGCGCGACTTCGACTTCGCCAAGAAGTACGACCTGGAGATCGCCCCGATTATCTGCGAGAAGGACGACCCGCTCTACGAGCAGCTCAAGGACGAGCGCGGGCTCGTGGTGACCTCCGTGGACTGGGACCACGCTATGGAGGCCGAGGGCTACCTCGTGCAGTCCGGCCGCTTCACCGGCATGAAGGGCGGCAAACACTCCGAGGCCGTGGACGCTATCATCGACTGGCTCGGCGAGCAGGGCCTCGGTCGCAAGACGGTGCAGTTCCGCCTGCGCGACTGGCTCATCAGCCGCCAACGCTACTGGGGCAACCCGATCCCGATGATCCACTGCGATTGCTGCGGCGACGTGCCGGTGCCCTACGAGGACCTGCCCGTCACGCTGCCTGACGCGCTCGACCTCGGCGCCGGCGAGACTCTCGCCGCCTACGCGCCGTTCTACGAGACCACGTGCCCCAAGTGCGGCAAGCCTGCCAAGCGCATCACCGACACCATGGACACCTTCACGTGCTCCAGCTGGTACTACCTGCGCTACTGCGACCCGCACAACGATCAGCTGCCCTTCTCGCGCGATGCCGTGGACCGCTGGATGCCGGTCGACAACTACATCGGCGGCATCGAGCACGCCATCCTGCACCTGCTTTACAGCCGCTTCTTCACCAAGGTCCTGCGCGACCTCGGCATGATCGGTATCGACGAGCCCTTTGAGAATCTGCTCTGCCAGGGCATGGTCAAGGACGCCAACGGCGACACCATGTCCAAGTCCAAGGGCAACGTCGTGCCGCCGTCCTCGGTAATCGAGCCCTACGGCGCGGACACCATGCGTCTGGCCATCCTCTTCATCGCCCCGCCCGAGAAGGACTTCAACTGGGACGAGGAGGCTGTCGCCGGCGCCAACCGCTTCATCAAGCGCGCGTGGCGCGTCGTCTGGCTGCTCAGCCAGGGTGCGGCCGCTGGTGCCGTGAGCGCGGGCACCCTCGACGCCGCGGGCAAGGAGCTGTGGCGCACGCTCAACGGCATGGGCATCAAGTGCACCACCGACTTCGACCGCGGCCAGTTCAACACCGCCATCTCCGCCGTCATGGAGATCACCAACGCGGCGTCCAAGTACGTGAACGACGTGGCGCTCGAGCGGCGCGACCCGGCGCTCTGCTTCGCCGTGGCGCACGCTATCGTGACCACGCTCGCCCCGATCTGCCCGCACTGGGCCGAGGAGCTCTGGCACAAGGCGCTGGCTCAGGAGGGCTCGGTCTACAACGCCGCCTGGCCCGAGTTCGACGCCGAGGCCGCCAAGGCCGACGAGGTCGAGATCGCGGTCCAGATCAAGGGCAAGGTCCGCGGCCGCGTGATGGTCGCCGCCGACGCCTCCGACGACGAGGTCGCCGAGGCCGCCAAGGCCGCCGTGGCAGAGCAGCTCGCCGGCAAGGACATCAAGAAGGTCATCGTCATCAAGGGCCGCCTCGTCAACATAGTGGCGGTGTAGGTTCTCACGCAGGCAGGGGAGGCCCTCATCTCTGGCGAGAGGTTCTGTGGCAATCTCGTGGAGGCTTGTTTGACGCATGGCGAGAAAAACCGTAGACTAGCAGCGTATTCGAAGCTGTAACTGTAGGAAGTGGGGTGGATCTTCTCGCCCCGCTTCCTTTCTGTATGAAGACGGGAGGGGAGCATGCCGAAGTCCGGCATCGAGCAGCAGATCATCGACGCGCTGGAGCCCACGGCCGCCGAGCGCGGCATCGACGTCGTGGACGTCGAGGTCGTCGGCGCGACCAAGGCGCCCTGCGTGCGCGTGCGCATCGACCACGCGGACGAGTCCGCGCCCACCATCACCCTCGACGAGGTGACCGAGGAGACTGAGTGGATCTCGACCGCCCTGGACGAGCTCGACCCCATCCCCTCGAGCTTCACCCTCGAGGTGTCGTCGCCCGGCATGGCGCGCCCCCTGCGCAAGGAGCGCGACTTCGTGCGCTTTGCCGGCGAGACCGTCCAGCTCTCGCTCGTCCCGGGCGAGGGGAGGCGTCGCTATACCGGCACCCTCCTCGGCATCGAGGACGGCGTCGTTGCCCTCGAGGTTGACGGCGAGCGCGTGGAGCTCCCGTTCGACGACATCAGGAAGTGCACGATCAAGCCCGACTTCCCCGCGTAGGGAAGCGCGAGAAGAGCGAAAGGAACCCACATGGCATCTGAGATGATGACCGCCCTCGAGCAGCTCTGCGAGGAGAAGCACATCGATCAGCTCGACCTCATCACCCGCCTCGAGCAGTCGCTCGCCAAGAGCTACGCTGACGTGCTCCACCTGCCCTTCGGTGCGCGCGTCACGATCGACCGCGCGACGGGCAAGGTCTACGTCTACGAGCTCGTGCCACGCGGCGAGGAGGACCCCGAGACCGGCGAGTACACCGAGTTCGACGAGGTCGACGTCACCCCGGCTGACACCTCCCGCATCGCCGCCCAGCACGCCAAGGCCGAGATCCGCGCCATCGTGCGCAACGCCGCCCGCGTCCAGATTTACGAGGAGTTCTCCCAGCGCGTCGGTGACATCATTACCGGCACCGTGCTCCAGACCACGCCCGACTTCACGATCATCAAGATCCGTGAGGGCGTGGAGGCCGAGCTGCCCCACTTCGACCAGCGTCGCCACCCCGACGAGCGCAACGAGCGCCCCGCCGGCGAGCGCTACAGCCACAACCAGCGCATCCGTGCGATCATCATCGACGTGCGCGACCCCAACTCAACGCAGCCCGTCGTGCGCGGCGAGCGCCAGCGTCCGCCCATCGTGGTGTCCCGCACCCACCCGGACCTGCTGCGCCGTCTCTTCGAGCTCGAGGTTCCCGAGGTCTACGACGGCGTCGTCGAGGTCCGCAGCATCGCCCGCGAGCCCGGCGTGCGCTCCAAGGTGGCCGTCTCCTCCAACGACGACCGCCTCGACCCGGTGGGCGCCTGCGTCGGCCCCAAGGGCAGCCGCGTGCGCACCGTAGTCTCCGAGCTCCGCGGCGAGCGCGTCGACGTTGTCCTGTGGAGCGACGACCCGGCCCGCTGCGTCGCCGCGGCGCTCTCCCCGGCGCGCGTCTCCCGTGTGGTGATTGACCCCGAGACCGGCTACGCTACCGTGATCGTCCCCGACGACCAGCTTTCGCTAGCCATTGGCAAGGAGGGCCAGAACGCCCGCCTCGCCGCCCGCCTCACGGGGCTGCACATCGACATCAAGAACGAGTCTCTTGCCGCGGGAATCCTGCGCGACCTCCCGCGTGCGACCGTCGAGGACGAGCCCGTCGATGACGGCGAGTCCCACCGTTGCGAGTACGTGGGCCCCACGGGCATCCAGTGTCGCAACATGGCGCGCCCCGGCTCCCGCTTCTGCGGCGTCCACGAGGAGCTCGCCAACGCCGAGGTCTCCTCGGATCCCGACTCGCTCATCTAGGTCGCCCCGCGACGACGAACACGACTCACTGAGGCGCACCGCCTCATGCTTGGAAGGCAGGTCACATGGCAAAGACGCGCGTACATGACCTCGCGAAGGAGTACGGGATCTCCAGCAAGGAGATGCTCGAGCACCTCCGCGACCTGAAGATTCCCGCGAAGTCGGCCTCCTCGACTCTCGAGGACGCCTACGTCTCGATGGTCCGCAAGAAGCTCAAGCCCATCCTCGAGGCTCATGCCGCCGAGATCGAGGCACAGAAGCGTGCCGAGGAGGAGGCCAAGGCCG
>DBQY01000023.1:52693-52970 GCA_002305805.1 Atopobium sp. UBA1382
CGCGCCGCCGCCGAGGCCGAGCGCAAGGCCCGCGAGGAGGCTAAGGCAGAGGCCGAGCGCAAGGCGGCGGAGGAGGCCGAGAAGAACCGTGTGCGCGACAACGCGCCCAAGTCCGTCCCCTCGTTCACGTCCCTGCTCGACCAGATCGCCCAGCAGGAGCAGATTCTGAAGCAGCAGGCCGAGGAGGCCAGCCAGAAGAAGGCCGCCAGCCGCGAGCGCGGTCACGACCGCGGTGGCGCCCGTCGCGACGGCTCCCGTCCGGCCGCGGCCGCCGCTG
>DBQY01000010.1:0-6773 GCA_002305805.1 Atopobium sp. UBA1382
CCGCTACGCGCAGCCGCCGCAGCCGGCGCAGGCGGCACGGGCCGCGGGCGTGGCGGCGAGCCCTCCGCGCGCGGTCTCGCGCAGACGCGAGGGCAGGGCGTGCCCGACCTCGGCCATGGCGGCCACGACCTCGTCGAACGGTACGAACCAGCGCACGCCGGAGAGCGCGAGCTGCGCGCTCGAGAACGCCGCTGCCACGCCGATCGCGTTTCTCGCCTGGCAGGGGACCTCCACGAGGCCGCCCACCGGGTCGCACACGAGCCCCAGCAGGTTGGAGATCGTGAGCGACGCCGCCGTCAGCGCCTGCTCGGGCGTGCCGCCGAGAAGCTCCACGAGCGCCGCCGCGGCCATCGCGGACGCCGACCCCACCTCGGCCTGGCAGCCACCCTCGGCGCCGGCAACACACGCGTGCGTCTGGATGTTGAGGCCCACCGCGGCCGCGCAGAAGAGCGCGGAGGCCACGTCCTTCTCGGCGGCGCCCACGGCGTCCGCCACGGCGAGCACGCACCCGGGGACAACGCCGGCCGAGCCCGCCGTCGGAGCGGCCACGATGACGCCCATCGCGGCGGAGCGCTCGAGCACGGCCATCGCCCGCGCGACGGCCTGGGTCTGCACCTCGCCCATGAGCGCGGCGCCCCAGCGAGCGGCGCCGACGTCCACGAGTCGTGCCTCGCCGCCGATGAAGCCGCCGAGCGAGCGGGCGGGCGCCGTGATGGGCGCGCTCGTCTCCTCGCGCATGACCTCGATCACGCGCCGCATGGACGCCGCGGCGCGTTCCGCCCCCGTGAGGCCGCGCTCGCGCAGCTCCATGACCCCACCGATGGAAAGGCCGCGCTCGGCGCAGGCCTCCAGCAGCTGGGCGCCGTCGTCGAAGAGCTCGGCGGCGGTGACGCCGGGGGCCACGGCCGAGCCGGGCACGGAGATGAACGTCGCGAAGCTCACGTCGCGGATGCGACGGATCATGGGCAGCACCGAGGCGTCGGGAGCGCCGTCGGTCTCGAAGACGGAGTAGGCGCGCCCGCCCTGCTCCGTGCGGTAGGTGCGGCAGAAGGCGATGTTGACCTCTGCCATGGCGAGCAGGTGCGTGAGGGAGGCGAGAAGACCGGGCGCGTCGCGGTGGGCCACGAAGAGCGTCGCGTAGGCGCCGGAGATGTCCACGCCCACGCCGTCGATGCGGCTGATGCGCATCTTGCCCCCGCCGAGGCTCTCGCCGCGCACCTGGCAGCCGGCGCCGCCCTCGCACTCCATGTCGATGTCGACGGTGTTGGGGTGCACGGAGGAGTCGTCGGGCGCCTCCACGAAGGAGAACTCGAGCCCCGCCTCGCGGGCGAGGTCAAAGGCATCACGGATGCGCTCGTCGTCGGTGTCCATCCCGAGGATGCCCGCCACGAGGGCGCGGTCGGTGCCGTGCCCGTGGTAGGTGTGGGCGAAAGAGTTCCACAGCGTGAAGCGCACGCGGACGATGCGGCCCTCGGCGAGCGAGGCCGCCACGCGTGCGCAGCGCAGGGCGCCGGCGGTGTGCGAGGAGGACGGGCCCACCATGACGGGTCCGAGCACCTCGAAGGCGGACGTGGTGGCGAGGGTCTGCGGCCTGGGTGCCATGGGGCTCTCCTTCGGTTGGCTGGCTTACAGCGCCATCGCGCGGGCGCGGTCGATGCGGGCGAGGCAGTCCGGGCGCCCCACGAGCGCCATCGTCTCGCCGAGGGGAGGGCTCACCAGGTTGCCGCAGACGGCGACGCGCACCGCCTGGAACACGAGGCGCTTCTTCACGTCCAGCTGCTCGGGCAGCGCCTCGAGCGCGGCGTCGATCGCGGCGGGCTCCCAGGCCGGCAGCGCCGCCAGCACCTCGCGCGCGGCGTCGAGCACCGCGCCCATGCCCTCCCGGGCGAGGCCCTTGGCCACGCTCTTCTCGTCGTAGACGAGCGTGTCGGCGGTGGCGAAGACCGGGGCCGCCACCGTGGCCACGTCGGCCGGGAACTTGGTGCGCGGCTTCACAACCTCGGCCAGCGCGTCCCACCAGGCGGCGTCGTGCTCGCCGGCGTCCACGCCGGCGGCGGCGAGCGCCGGGCGCATGACCTTCTCGACGAACTCGTCGTTCTCCATCGTGCGCAGGTACTCCGCCTGGATCCAGTCGAGCTTCTTGGGGTCGAAGGTCGCGGGGTTCTTGGACACGTGGTCCAGCGAGAACTGCGAGGCCAGCACGTCGCGCGGGATGATCGTGGTCTCGCCGTCGAGCGACCAGCCCAGAAGCGCGAGGTAGTTCACGAAGGCGTCGGAGAGGTAGCCCGCGTCGCGGTACTCCTCCACGTTGGTCGCGCCGTGGCGCTTGGAGAGCTTCTTGCCGTCCGCGCCCAGGATCATGGAGATGTGCGCGAAGGTGGGAACCGGCGCGCCCAGGGCCTCGTAGACGATGACCTGGCGCGGGGTGTTGGAGAGGTGGTCGTCGCCGCGGATGACGTGGGTGATGCCCATCGCGGCGTCGTCCACGACGGTGGCAAAGTTGTAGGTCGGCGTGCCGTCGGTGCGCTGGATTACAAAGTCGTCGAGCTCGCGGGCCGCAAAGGTCACGTCGCCGTGGACCGCGTCGCGCACCACGACGTCGCCGCGGTCCTCGGGCACCTTGATGCGCAGGACGTACGGCTCGCCGGCCGCGATGCGCGCGCGGGCCTCTGCGGGGTCGAGGTCGCGGCAGCGGCGCTGGTAGCCCTGGAAGGGGTCCTTGCGCGCCTGCGCCTCGGCGCGGTCGGCGGCCAGCTGCTCGGGCGTGCAGAAGCACGGGTATGCCTTGCCCTCGTCCCACAGGCGCTGGGCTGCGGCGCGATACATCTCGGCGCGCTCGGTCTGGAAGTAGGGTCCAAAGTCGCCGCCCACCTCCGGGCCCTCGTCCCAGTCGAGGCCCAGCCAGCGCATGGCGCGCAGGATGATCTGGGTGTTCTCCTCGGTGGAGCGCTCGGGGTCCGTGTCGTCGATGCGCAGGATGAAGGTGCCGTGGTTGGCGCGGGCAAAGGCCCAGTTGTAGATCGCGGTGCGCGCGCCGCCAACGTGGAGCTTGCCGGTGGGGGAGGGCGCAAAGCGCACGCGAACGGGGGTCTCGGACATGGGGTTCCTCTCGGTGGTCCTTCTCGTCACATACGCAATCAGTATACCGCGCGACAGGGGGGCGGGGGTTCTGTCACCGCTCCGCCCTCCTGTCACGCCGAGAGCAATCTGCTCGTTGGCGTTGACGAGCCAGATTCTGCTCGTCAGAGGGGTCCGTCTAGCGCTATTTCGCCAATGAGTTTTGGGTAGAAGGACGTACTGCCGAGAAGGACGAGGGCCTGCGGCTCACATGAGGCGGGTGTCCTCCAGCCGACGTTCGAACCACTCTCCGAGGCGTATCACCGGCCGGCGCACCACGAGGCCCAGCAGCAGCGCCGGCGCCAGGTAGGCGAGAAGGACCGCGAGCTCGCGCCAGTAGTCGAGCCCGTAGAGGCCGAACATCGCCGCGCGCAGGGCGCCCTCGCTGTGAACGAACGGCAGCCACTGATAGAGAGCCTGGAACGCGGGCGGCAGCATCTGCGGCGGGAAGGTGCCACCGGAGCCGGCCACCTGGATCACCATGAGCACCACGGCCACGGCCTTGCCCACGTCGCCAAAGGACGTCGTGAGCGAGAAGATCAGGTTCACGTACACCAGCGACGACGCGAGGCACGCGAGCACGAAGAGGGCCGGGTGCTCGCACTGTACGCCCAGGAAGGCGAGGTCGCCACCTGCGATGAGCGCGGCCTGCGCCACGCCCAGTGCGCAGAAGAGCACGAGGCGCCCGAGGTAGGCCTCCGCGTGCGAGCAGCCGGTCTCCGCGAGTGCGGCCGCCGACGGCGTGGCGCGCACGAGCGCGGCGAGCACCACGCCGCCGATCCATATCGCGAGCGTCGTGTAGAACGGCGTCATGGCCGAGCCGTTGTTCTCCACCGGGAAGACGGCCGTGCGCTCCACGCTTACCGGAGAGGCCATGAAGTCGGCGAGCGCGCCGGCGCCGGAGGAGAGTATCGAGCGCATCTGGTCCACGTCCGAGGACTCGAGCGCCGCGCGCAGACGGGCGTGGAGCCCGTCGAGCCTGTCGGCCGCGGCGTCGAGTCGCCCCGCCGTGTCCTCGATCGCGCCCGCGGCGTCGCCGAGGGAGCCCGCGGCGTCCGCCGACGCGCCCTCCACCGCCGCGAGCGTCGCGGCAAGGTCCCCCTGCACCGCGTCCGCGCCGTCGGCGGCGTCGCCCACCTGGCCCGCCAGGTCCTCGAGGGTTCCGCGTACGCCGTTGTCGTAGTCCGTCTGGGCGCCGTCGATCGCGTCGCGCGCGCCGGCGAGCAGGCCGGCGAGCTCGGCGCGCGCCGTTTCGGCATTGGCGGCGCCGTTCGCCAGGTCGCCACTCGTCTGCTCGATGCCCTCCGAGAGGTCCCGCAGCTCCGAGCGAACCTGCCCCGCCGTCTCCGAGAGGCCCGAGAGTATGGAGCGGAGCGCGCCGACCCGCTCGGCGGCCGCGCTTCCTTCGTCGAGGCCCTCCTGGAGCTGCGCTAGGAGTGTGTCCGCCTGTGCGAGCGAGCTGGTCAGCCGGTCGAGGAGCGCGATCTGGTCTCCCAGCGCGGACTCGGCGTCCGCGAGGCCCTCCTGGATGCGACCCTGCTGGGAGCTCGCCGTGTCAAAGGCGTCGTCTATCGCGGCGCCCACGTCGTCGAGGCTTGAGACCGCGGAGGAGAGCGCCCCTCCCACCGAGTCTGCCGCCCCGTCGAGCGCGTCGCCGGCGTCTCCCAGTCCCTCGGCCGTCTCCCGCAGGATCCCGCCGGCGTCCACCGTGGGGGAGAGCGCCGCCGAGGCGGTGTCCGCGCCGCTCTCGACCAGCCCCTCCGCCGACGCGAGCAGCCCGGCGAGCCGACGCGCGTCCTCCGCGGACCCGCGCAGCGCCCCCGAGGCGTCCGTCACTGCAGCGTCAAGGCGGGCGGCGGCCCCCACGACCTCGTCACCGTCGAGCGCGCGTCCCAGCTCCTCGAGCGCACCCGCGCCCACGGCCGTCACCGCGTGCGCAAAGCCGCGGTCGATGTCGGCGAGCACGGCGTCCTCGGCCTTGCCCGTCACGATCGAGGCGATCGCGTTCTCCTTCTCGTTCTGGTAGAAGCGCACCTGCGGGCGCTCCGGCCGGTCAGAGAGCATCGTCATGAGCCCGTGCGAGAAGTCCTCGGGCAGCACGATCGCGGCGTAGTACTCGCCGGAGCGCACCCCCTCGACGGCGCCGTCGGAGGAGGTGACCACATAGTCGATCGTCTCGGACGCCTGCAGCTCCAAGAGCACCCGCTCGCCGAGGTTGACGCTCACGGGCACGAGTTCGCCGGAGTAGCCCGCGTCCTCGCTCGCCACGGCTACGCGGACGTTGCCCGTGTTGCCGTAGGGATCCCAGCTGCCGGCGATGTTGAACCATGCGTAGAAGGAGGGCACGGCGACCATGCCCACGAGCGCGACCAGCGCCACCACGCCGCGCCGCAGATGCCGTGCATCGCGTTGGACAAACGCCCCGACCCGCTTCCAGGAGCCTCTCATCTGTCCCCGTCTCCCTTCTTCCTCAGATACGCGATTCCTATCAGGTAGGAGCAGGTTACGGCCAGTGAGGCGGCCCAGGCGGCGAGTAGGATAAGACGCGCTCCCGGCAGCGCAACGCCGAGCGCCAGTGCGCAGGCGGGCGCGATGACGAGCGCCGCACGGGCCCGGCGCACGCGTGAGGCGTAGTCCGCCGCACGGCGGCTACGGGCTGCGCGCGGGGCGTCCTTCTCGCCCGTGCGCTCGGTGACGAGCAGGTCGGTCCTTCCCAGCTCCCGGTCAAAGAAAGCGTCCACACCGAGCAGGCGCGGGCGGGCAAACACGGCGAGCGCGAGTGCCGGCAGCGCAAAGGCGAGAAGGACGAGCAGGTCGCGGACGTAGTTGCCGTCGTAGAAGCCGCCCACGGCCTCGCGCATCGCGTTGATGCCGTAGGTGAAGGGGAGCCACGGGCCGATCGCCCGGAAGAAGGCGGGCTGCATCTGGATGGGGTAGAGGCCCGAGGCGCCGGGGATCTGCAGGACCACGAGCAGGACGGCGAGCGCCTTGCCCACGTGCTTGAACGTCGCGGCGAGCGCGTAGATTGCGAGGACGTAGACCAGCGAGGCGACCATGCCCGCGAGCACGTAGGCCGCCGGCGAGACGCACTGCACGCCGAGCGCGAGGTCGCCCGTGCAGCAGATGAGGGCCTGGGCCTGGCCGAGAAGGGCGAGCAGCATCCAGCGCCCCCAGAAGGCCTGGCTCGCGGTGACGCCCTCGTGGTCGGCGAGTCCCTCGCGGTCGACCTCCAGCTTGTAGACGGCCACGAGGACAAACCCGCCGACCCATAAGGCGAGGTTGGTGTAGAAGGGAGCCACGCCGGAGCCGTAGTTCTCGACGGGGAAGACGGCCTCGGTGACCATCTCGACGGGGGAGGCGAGCGCGGCGCCCGTCTCGGCGGGCTCGAGCGCGAGGACGTCCGAGACGAGCGCGGGGTCGGCGGCGCCCTGGAGCGCGGCGAGGTCGTCTGCCACCGCGCCCGCCCGCGCCGCGGCGGCCCGCAGGGAGTCCGCACCGTCCTCGAGCGCGGAGGATCCCTGGTCGAGAAGGGTGTCGAGCTGGCCGAGGGTGCCCTGCGCCTGCGCGATCATCGGCGGCAGCGCGGCGGCGCCCCCTGCGAGCTGGCCGCCCGCGTCGGCGAGCGCGTCGAGCGCGCCGGAGAGCTCGGGAGAGAC
>DBQY01000010.1:6792-53477 GCA_002305805.1 Atopobium sp. UBA1382
CCGCTCATGCTCTCGGCACCCGCGGCGACCTCCTGGGAGACCTCGCGCATCGTGGCGACCTGGGAGTCCTGCGCGTCGACGAGCTCGCCGAGCATCTGGATCTCGTCATCGAGCGCGCCCAGGACGGCCTTCTGCGCCTCGGCCTGGGGGCCGCTTGCGGGCAGTGCCGCGATCGCGTCCCGGGTTCGCTGGAGCGACGCCTGCACGCCACGCAGGGTCCCGCTTGCGGCGTCGACCTCGGAGATAGCGGCGTCGAGCTTGCCCTGCGCCCAGCCCACGTCACCAGCGATGGCCCCCACGTCGTGGCTCGCCTGCGCGGAGAGGCCGGCGAGCGCCGCGGCCCCGTCGCCAAGCTCGGCGGAGAGCCCGCTCGCAAAGCTGCGCAGCTCGCCGCGCGTCTCTCCGAGCGTTCCGAGCGCCGAGTCCAGCCCGTCCGAGAAGGAGCGTGCGCTCCCGGCGACGCCGTCGAGCGTCTCCGATGCCCGTGCGACGGCCTCGCGCGCGCCAGCGATTCCGTCCCGGGCACCGTCGAGCGCGTCCGCCGTCGCCTCGAGGCCCTCCTCGGCGTCGCGCAGGGTTCCGAGCGCGCTCTGCGCCGTCTCGTCGAGCGAGCCCGTCGCCCCTCTCACGGCGCCCTGGACCCGCTCGGTCACCGCCTCTCCGGCCGTGCTCACAAACTCCGCGGCGATCTGGTTCTCGAGGGTCGTCGCGCCGGTGTCGGTCACCTTCGGCGAGACGGCGTTGGCCTTCTCGTTCACGTAGTAAGAGATGCGCGCCGGACGGACGTCGCCCTCCACGACGCCGGCGAGCGAGCTCGTGAAGTCCGCCGGAATCACGAACGCCGCGTAGTAGCGGCCCGAGCGAACGCCCTCGAGCGCCGCGTCCTCGTCGACGAAGGTCCAGCCGAGCTGGTGGTTCTCCTCCAGGCGCTCGCGGACCAGCTCGCCGGCATTGAGCTCTCCCAAGCCGGGGACCTCTGCGCCCTCGTCCTCCACCGCCACGGCGACGGGGACCGTCCCCGTGTTCTCGTACGGGTCCCAGTTGGCGAGGATGTTGAGCCAGGCGTAGGCGGACGGTATGAGGCAGACGCCCAGGGTGACGAGGAGCGCCACGGGGCTTTTCGCGAGCCTTTTGAGGTCGCGGGCAAGGATACGGAGCGAGGCGTGCACGGTGTCCCTCTCATCTGAATGGTCGTGAGGGGGCTTCTTCCCGCCGCGGGCGCTTCTCGCCGGCCCGCCGCCCTTCTCGTCCGCTAATTCACCGTTGCGGCACAAGGTTGCGCGCCGCCTGAATGCTTCTCATCCGGACATCTTCTTGAGGTTTGGGTTCATCATTTGCCGCCGTTGGGCCTCGCTTATCAAAGTGGAAATTTGTCACCTGCGGTTTTGTTGATCGTCTCCGCTTTCTGGTCGAAAGCCTGAACCCAAACCTCACGGGCGCGGCCTCCCGCAACTGTTCTCGCGCAACTTTCGGCGGTTTTGGGCAACATCTTTGATGCGCGGGCAGCGTGAGACGGGCTTGTGCCGAAAGCCTGCGCTGCATGCGCGCGACTCGTTGGCGGAAAGGGGCCAGAACTTACTCTCTAGAGGGCTCGATTTGGCACTTTGGCGCCAATGAGTTCCAGCTGAGAAGAACGCGCGGGCCGAGAAGGACGCGTGAAATGTGGCGAGACGGCGCAGTTAGGCTTGCCGCCGCATCGCGCGGGTATCATGTACGGGCCAGCCGGCGGAATGGTAACGGCCGCCGGGATCGTAGAAAGGACGCCCATGACCACCACGCCTCGTTCCATCGCACTGCGCAGCTACCTCTTCACCTCGGAGAGCGTCACGGAGGGCCACCCGGACAAGATCTGCGACCAGGTCTCCGACGCCATCCTGGACGCGCTTCTCGCCAAGGAGGCCCAGCTCCAGGCCGAGGGCTACGTCGCCCCGAGCGGCACCCCCGCCAACGTGGACAACGTCCGCTGCGCGTGCGAGACCTTCGTGACCACGGGCACCGTGGTGGTCGCCGGCGAGGTGCGCACCGAGGCCTACCTCGACGTCCAGACGATCGCGCGCGACGTGATCCGCCGCATCGGCTACGACCGCGCCAAGTACGGCTTTGACGCCGAAACCTGCGGCGTCATCAACATGATCCACGAGCAGAGCCCGGACATCGCGGCCGGCGTGGACGAGTCCTTTGACGCGCAGGCCGGCCGCACCACCGACCCGATCGACCTCGTGGGCGCGGGCGACCAGGGCATGATGTTCGGCTACGCAACGGACGAGACGGACGTCTACATGCCCATGCCGCACTACCTGGCCTCCCGCATGGCCGAGCACCTGGCTGCCGTGCGCAAGGACGGCACGGTGCCGTACCTGCGCCCGGACGGCAAGACTCAGGTGACCGTGCGCTACGAGGACGACCGCCCCGTCGAGGTCACGGCCGTGGTGGTCTCCACGCAGCACGACGCCGCCGTCGCGTGCATGGACACCGTGCGCGAGGACATGGTCGCCCACGTCATAGCGCCGGTGCTGGACGCCGCGGGCATCGAGTGGGGGAGCGCCACGATCTACGTGAACCCCACCGGCCGCTTCGTCGTGGGCGGCCCCATGGGCGACACAGGCCTCACCGGCCGCAAGATCATCGTGGACACCTACGGCGGCATGGGCCGCCACGGCGGCGGCGCCTTCTCCGGCAAGGACTGCACCAAGGTGGACCGCTCCGCCGCGTACGCCGCGCGCTGGGTGGCCAAGAACGTCGTGGCCGCGGGCCTCGCGCACCGCTGCGAGGTGCAGCTGGCCTACGCGATCGGCGTCTCCCACCCGCTCTCCATCATGGTGGACACCTTCGGCACCGGCCAGGTGGCGGACGAGAAGATCGAGCGCGCCGTGGAGCGGGTCTTTGACCTGCGCCCGGGAGCCATCATCCGCGACCTGGGCCTACGCCGCCCGATCTTCGAGAAGACCGCCGCGTACGGCCACTTTGGCCGCGAGGACCCGGACTTCACCTGGGAGCGCACGGACCGCGTGGAGGAGCTGCTCGCCGCCGTGAACGAGCTGTGACAGCCCGCTTCGCCGCAGCGTGCTACGGTAGAATAGTTAAAGACGAGAAGAACGGAGGGGCTGCGGCCCCTCCTCGACGATAGGAGCCTCATGGCAAGCAGGAGCTCTGGAGCCCACTTCAAGCGGCCGGACGGCGACGCCGCCGACACGCCGCGCACCGCGCGCCACACGCGCGACTCGCTCGAGGGGGCCACGGCAACGCCGCTCGAGTCCGTGTCCGCGGAGGACCTGAGGTCGGGCGCCTCGCGGCTCGACCCCACCGTGCGCCGGCAGGAGCGCCGCCCGGGCCAGCTCGAGGCCCTGCTGCAGGACGACCTCGAGCCCCAGACGCGCGCCTCGCGCCGCGCCTCCGGCACCGCCACGCTCATATCGTCGACCGACGGCACGGACGGCCCCTCCCACGGCGGACCCGGCGGCCCGTCCCACGTCGGCGACCACGGCCGCAAGAGGCGCCGCGTGCCGCTGCCCGTGAAGGTGCTGCTCGTCCTTCTCGCCCTGATTCTCGTTGTGTGCGCCGCGATCGCCGTGTGGGCGGCCAACCTGCAGAACTCCATGTCGCTGCAGGAGGAGGAGCGGGCCCAGCTCCAGGAGGCGCTCGTCTCCCCGAAGGCCGAGGACGAGCCCTTCTACGCGCTGATCATCGGCTCCGACGCCCGCGAGGGCGACACCGCCTCCCGCGCCGACGTGATCATGCTCGCGCGCGTGGACACCGCGGACGCGCGCATCACGCTGGTCTCCATCCCGCGCGACACCATGATCTCCCGGGAGGACGGCTCGCTGGAGAAGATCAACGCCCTCTACAACCTGGGCCCGGCGCCGCTGGTGAGCGCCGTCTCGGAGTTCGCGGGCGTGGACATCGCGCACTACGTGGAGGTTGACTTCGCCGGCGTCGAGGAGGTCGTGGACGCCCTGGGCGGCGTGACCGTCAACGTGCCCGAGACCTACAGCAGCGGCAGCTACACCTTCACCAAGGGCGAGATGACCCTCAACGGCGCACAGGCCCTCGCCTACGCCCGCGAGCGCCATCACGTGAGCGGCGGAGACTTCGGCCGCGCCCAGGCCCAGCGTCAGATCGTCACCGCCATCGTGCGCCAGGTGCTCGCGAGCGGCCCCACGGAGATGCCGTTTCTGATCACGCGGCTGGCGGAGTCCGTCTCCACGGACCTCTCCGTCCCGGACATCATCGGCTACGCCCTGCACATCGGCGAGGCGGGGGAGGCCCCCACCATCTACTCCGCGATCGTCCCGAGCTACGCCTACAACGTGGGCGGTGTCTCGTACGTGGCCACGATGTACGACGAGTGGCGTGCCATCATGCAGCGCACCGACGCCGGGCTCGACCCCAACGACGAGTCCGTCCAGATCCCCGAGGAGCAGGCGCAGGACGAGACGCTCGGCGCGGCCACCAACGGCGGCGGCCCGCGCGACTACCGCGAGCTCGCGGACAACAGCTCGTTCACGACCGACCTCGTGGCCACGGTGGACGAGTAGCGAGGGGCGAGAAGAACCGCGCGCCGGGAACGCCGGGACGTTCCGTCTGTTTTTTATGGGCGCCCTGGCACGCGCGCACCCTATGTTGTATAAAAGGGGACTGAAAGATCCGGCTGCGGCACCGCGTGCCCGGTTCCGGGGAACAAACGGAAAGGGATAGGGATCGATGACCCTGCTAGAACTGCTTCACCTGCTGAGGCGCCACCTCAAGCTCGTGATCGCGCTCCCGATCGTCTGCGCTGTTGCCATGGGGGCCTACAGCTTCCTGCTCATGCGCAACACCTACACGGCCTCCACGAGCATGTACGTGCTCGCCCAGCAGCAGGACGGCGTCTCGACCACCAGCCTCTCCACGGACCTCTCCGCGTCGCAGATGATCTCAAACGACGTCTCCGCGCTGCTCACGAGCGACCGCGTCATCGCCGAGACGGCCGCGGCCCTCGGCATGGAGGACCTCGGCCCCTATGACGCCACCGTCGCGAGCGAGACCACCTCGCGCGTGATCACCCTCTCCGTCACCGGCCCGGACCCGCAGGTCGCCGCAGACATTGCCAACCACATGGTCGCCAACGTCTCCCAGGTGGCCCATGAGGTCATGAACATCGAGAGCGTGAACCCCATCGACCAGGCCATCGCGCCGGACAGCCCGAGCGGCCCCAACCGCCCGCTCTACGTCGCCGTCGCCCTCATGGGCGGTCTCTTCCTGGCCGTCGCCATCGTGGTGCTCCAGGACATGCTCAACACCAAGGTCCGCAGCCAGGAGGACGTCGAGGAGCTCCTCGGCATCCCCGTCGTCGGCCGCATCCCCGTGATTGGAGGTCGTTAGGCCATGTCCAAGAAGGCAACCAAGGGCGGGGACCGCGTCTTCCTGCAGAACGCCGTCGAGACGCTCGCCGCCAACATCCGCTTTGCCTCCGTCGACAACCCGGTGAGCACGATCGTCGTGACCTCGTCGGTCCCCAACGAGGGCAAGTCGACCATCTCGATCGAGCTCGCCCGCGCGCTCGCCGCCGGCGGCAAGAGCGTCCTTCTCGTCGAGTGCGACCTGCGCCGCAGCGTGGCCAACATGATCGGCACCCACTCGCGCCACGGCATCTACGCGGTTCTCTCCAGCCAGGTCTCGCTCGAGGAGGCCATGGTGGAGACCTCCCAGCACGGGATGTACTTCCTCGACTGCGAGCCGCACATCCCCAACCCGGTGGACATCCTCTCCTCCCGTCGCTTCCAGCGCTTCGTCGAGGACCTCAAGCGTCGCTTTGACTACGCGATCTTTGACACGCCGCCGCTCTCCGCCTTCGTCGACGCCTCCGTCATCGCCGCCGAGGCCGACGGCACGCTTCTCGTGGTCCGCCAGGACTTTGTGAAGCGCGAGGAGCTCACCGCCGCCTACGAGCAGCTCAAGACCGCCAACGCCCACGTCCTGGGCGCGGTTCTCAACTACTGCGAGACCGAGAAGAGCGAGTACTACTACAGCTACTACACCAAGGAGGGCAAGAAGGCCCCTCAGATCGAGCTGGACGCCGCCCCTGCGCAGCAGCCCACGCCCAAGCCGATCCCCAAGCCGCAGAGCGCGCCCGCGCCGGCTCCAAAGCAGACGGCTCCCAAGCAGACCTCCCCGCAGGTCCAGCCCGCCCCCTCGCGCCAGATGACGCAGCAGCAGGCGGCCGCCGCCCGCGCCGCGTCGCGTCCGGCCGGGGCCCCCAAGACCTCGTCCAAGCCAGCGGCGTCCAATCCCGCCGTGCCGGGCCTCAAGCCCCTTCCCAACGGCTCCATTATCAACCCCGGCGAGACCTCGCAGTTCCTCGCCGGCGCCGGCTACGCCGCCAGGGACTACCTGGACGAGTAGCGGGCGGCGGCACGCACGAGGAGCAGGGGAGCGGCTCGGACGGGGGAGGAGGACCCGTGAGGGACATGCACTGCCACATCCTGCCGGGCGTCGACGACGGCGCCAAGGATCTGGACATGAGCATCGCCATGCTGGAGGCCGCCAAGGAGGTCGGCATCACCAGCATCGTCTGCACCCCCCACGCGCGCGACCCCTACTTTGACTACGAGGCCATGTGGGCTGCCTACTACGAGCTCAAGCCGCATGCCGAGGCCATGGGCATGGGGCTCTCCATGGGCTTTGAGGTCGCGCACGCCAAGCTCGTGGAGCTGGGCATAGAGCAGTGGGCGCCCTACCTCACCTTCGAGAACGGCCGCGAGTTCCTCCTGGAGCTTGACCCCGGCTGCTCCGAGGGCCGCTTCCAGGACTACGAGCGCACGATCTACGAGCTGCAGGGGATGGGCTACGACGTGATCGTGGCCCACCCGGAGCGCTACCGGGCCATCCAGCAGAACACGGACATCGCCGTGCGCCTCGTGCGCATGGGCTGCAAGCTGCAGGCCTCCGCCGACTTTGTCGCCGGGGGCCGCTTTGGCAAGGAGAAGAAGCCCGCCAAGAAGATGTTCGACCAGCTGCTCTACCGCTACATCGCCTCAGACGCCCACCGGCCGGAACATTACGCATATTTTGCACACGCAGTGCGCGAATACCCTACCCGGGGGGCTCATATGGTGCTAAACTAGTCAGGGAGGGGGGTGTCCCCTTCGTTGCCCTCACGTCTGGGTGAGGTGAAGGTGACGAAGGAGGCTACCGCCTCCCCCTTCGCGTAAGCGAGGGAGCATATCCGCAGGTAGGCAATCGTCGCCCAGGGCGCGTTGCCGGCAGCTTGTGGGGGATGAATATCGTCGCTCTTTTTTTTTGGAGCCGCAAGGGCCGGTGGCGGAAGCATGTCGCTAACGTGCATCCGCTGAGAAGGTCGCGCGGCTTCAAGGGGAGCCGTTCGTACGGAGGCCGCGCGATGCCGATGTATGTCATTCAGGTTGCCGGCGGCCGGGAGGCCCATGCCAAGAGCCTGATAGAGAGGACCATGCCGGAGCTCGTCTCGGAGTGCTTTGTGCCCCGGCGCGAGGTGTATCGCCGCGTGGGCGGCGAGTGGGTCCGCCTTACCGAGCGACTCTTCCCGGGATACCTGTTCGTCACGACGGGGGACGTCCTGGGCGTCTCAGAGGCGCTGCGGCGCATACCCGCGTTCACGCGGCTTCTGGGAAAGAGCGACGAGAGGATCATCCCCCTGAGCCAGGACGAGGTGGCCTGGCTGACCGCACTCATGGAGCCGCAGCAGAAGGTGGTGGAGATGAGCGTGGGCGTGATAGAGGGCGACAAGGTCATGATCATCGACGGCCCCCTCAAGGGCCACGAGGCCCTCATCAGCAAGATCGACCGCCACAAGCGATGTGCCTACCTGGATATGCGCATGTTTGGCAGAACCAAGACGATCAAGGTAGGTCTTGAGATTGTCAGGAAGCAAGCCTAACCAAGATTCTGTGCCGGAGGCCCTAACGGAGGCTGTGCTCTCCGGCGGACTCAGTCGGGACGAGGCAGAGTCCGTCATGGCAGGTCTGCGCGATACTCCGGACCTTTCGCAGTCCGGGATTGCTCCGGAGGTTCTCGACCAGCTTCTGCCTGACGAGCGCGTCGAACTGCCGCGCGTTCGTCGCGTGGCGGGCTGCTTGGGCTATCGGTTTGTCAAGAGAGCCTTTGATATCGTGTCGTGCTCGGCGGCGCTCGTAGTCCTTGCCATACCGATGGCCGTGATCGCGACCATGGTCAAGCGTGAGAGCCCTGGACCCGCGTTCTATGCACAGACGCGTGAGGGTAGGGGCGGCAGACCGTTTAGGCTCTACAAGTTTCGCTCGATGTATACAGATGCTGAGGCTCGCGGCGCGCAGTGGGCGCTCGACGACGACCCAAGAATCACGCCGCTGGGTAAGAAGCTTCGGAACAGTCGCTTAGACGAGATTCCGCAGTTCTGGAACGTTGTCAGGGGCGACATGTCGCTCGTTGGGCCTCGCCCGGAGCGCCCCGCCTTCTGCTCGGCCTTCCGCGAACGCATTGAAGGCTGGGACCAAAGGACGCTCGTACGACCCGGCATCACTGGTCTTGCCCAGGTCGAGGGTGGCTACGAGCTTCTCCCCAAGGAGAAGGCGGTCATAGATATCGACTATATCGAGCATCGTTCGCTCTTGCTCGACCTTAAGATCATGCTCCGCACGCTTGGCGTGCTCAGGACCGGGGAGGGTGCGCGATGAGAGTACTGTATCTTGCGGATACGTATCGTCCGTCGCGCTCGGCTTGTGCAAACCGAACAGTGGTGCTCGTAGAGGCTTTGCGCGCCGCCGGTCATGATGTTCGAGTGCTCACCTCCAGCGACAGTCTAATTGGCGCGTCCGAGGGCTACGTCAGCCCCGATTACGTAACCTACTTCCGAACCTTTCCACTCGAGAAGAAGACTCTTGTCAACCGTCTGAGAAACAACTTTGGCGGGAAATGGGAGTCGATAAGGGTCGCAAAGGGCATGGGTAATTATGACGTAGTAATCTGCACCACCCCGCCCCTGCTTCTGATCACCGCGGCAATGAGGATTGCGCAGTCAAAGCACGCACGGCTCGTGATGGACGTTCGTGATATCTGGCCCGACGTTGCCTACGAGATGGGGTCTTTCACTCCTGCAAGCCCCTATGGGAGATTCTTCAACCACATCGCGCTCAAGGCATACGAACAGGCCGACCTCGTCGTCTCCGTGTCGCCGGGTAAGGTCAAGAAGCTCAGGATGCGCGTCCCAGGTGGCAATGTGGCGCTCATACCCAACGGAATTGACGAAGCGTTTCTTGGTCAGGATGAAGACCTGGACCTCGTTGAGCGACTGCGGCTCGACGAGGGGAACGTATGCGTGTATGTGGGCAACATTGGGCTTGCGCAGGGACTCGGGACACTGCTGGATATCGCGATGAAGCGTGTCGACGTTCGCTTTCTGTTGTTCGGAAACGGCGCCGACAGGGAAAGGCTGGAACGGCGCATTGAGAGCGAGGGCATCTACAACGTGGAGTTTTGCGGAACCGTTGACGGACGAGGCGTGTTCACCGCCCTCAAGCACGCGACTCTCTCGTATATCCCGCTGGTCAGCTCAAGGCTGAGCGACAGTATTCCCACCAAACTTTACGAAGCCCTAGCCTGCGGCTGTCCGGTGTTACTTGCGGCGGAGGGGGATGCTGCCGACCTTGTCGAGAGGAGTGGTCTTGGTAGACATGCTGCGCCGGAGGACCCCAAGGCCCTCCTCGATGCGTTCGACGAGCTTCTGAGGTGCCCGTACTCTGACGTTGAGCGGGAAGTGGCGTCTTCCTGGGTGAGGGAGAACCACTCACGACAGAAGTTTGCGACGAGTTTTGTGGGGCTTGTCGAGTCTCTTGGGAGCTACGGTGGGCTCTAAGGTGGCGCTGTATCTCAACACCATCAGGCGAATGCGCCCCAGTATGGTGATTTCCCGGTTGCGTGGGGTTCGTACGGTGTCCAACAGGATGCTCGAGGGTGCGCACCCCGTGAGGGCGCTCCGAATTGCCTTGCCCGAGCTTGACCTTGATAAGGAGTATCTCGGTCGCTTCGACGTTGACGGACTGCTCGAGGGGGATTTTCTCCTAATTAACGAACATCATGAGGTCGACCTTTGCGTCTGGAGCGTCCCCGACGCCTCGCATCTCTGGAACTTCAACCTACACTATTTTGAGTACGGCATCGCCCTCGCTGCAAGGTATAGGGAGACGGGGGAGCGCAGGTGGCTCGAGTGCTTCAAGAGACTTGTCTCGAGCTGGATGAGGGCTTGCCCCTACCACGGGGGTGACGCGTGGCACCCATATACCATCTCCTTGCGACTGGTTAACTGGCTCGTCGCGATAGACCTTTTCGATGGCGCGCTCGAGAGAGATCAGTCGTTCTTTGCCGCAATGTGCGAGAGCATGTACCTTCAGTATCGGCATCTGCTTATCAACCAGGAGACACATCTTCGCGCCAATCATTACTGGGAGAACGTGAAGACGCTCGTCATCATGGCGGCTGTATTTGACGAGAAAGACGTTCTCGACCACTCGCTTAGATGGCTTTCGGAGCAACTCGACGAACAGATTCTTCCGGATGGAGTCCACTTCGAGCGCAGCCTCATGTACCACAAGCTCATGATCGAGGGAATGCTCCGCCTCTGGCACGTCTCCCAGGGAATGCGTTTCAAGCTTCCCGCAAAGTTTCTCCCGATGGTTGAGCTCATGCTTGATGCGATGGCGTCTCTCGAGAGGGGGATGGGCAAGACGCCGTTCTTCAACGACTCCGCGGATGGCGTTTCAAAGACATGTGACCAGCTGCGCGTAGCCGGCAGTCGGCTGCTTGGATACGAAGTCGATGACTCTAAGGCGGCGTTCCCTGATGCTGGGTACTACAAGTTGTACCAAGGCCCCATCGCTGTCATGTTCGACGCAGGCGTACCTGGACCGAGCTACATGCTCGGTCACGCCCACTGCGATTGCCTCTCCTTCGAGCTTTCCTTCGACGGTGTGCCCATCATTGTGAACTCGGGGACCTATGCCTATCAGAGTGAGCTGCGCCCGTACTTCAGATCCACCGCCGCCCACAACACAGTGATGGTCGATGGCGTTGAGCAACTCGAGTGTTGGGGGGAGCACCGGGTTGCTCGTGGCTACGACGACTGTATGGTCGAGGCGTTCGGGAAGGGGCACATCGCTGCGTCCTTTCGGGATTACCAGGGCAATTACCTGAGACGGGAAATCAGACTATCGGACTCTCGGCTAGACATCGAGGACACGTGCAGCCTTTCCGCCAAGCGCACCGCTGAGCTAGCCGCTTGGCTGCACTTCAGGCCGGGGACCAGCTATGCGATTGTGGACGACCGCATCCGTGTCTCAGCTGGTGGGGCGGGGGAGTGTGTTGAGGTCTATCCCGGCGGGGTGCACTCCATGGGAGACAGGCCCGTCTCAAGTGAGTTCAGTGTTCTCGGAATGGCGCCGAGCATTGAGCTCTGCTCTTCGGGCGGCGGGAAGCTCTGCTGCCAAGTGACAATCGGAACGAGATAGAGGGGTTTTGATGGTTAACGTAATCGGTCTCGGCTACATAGGCCTTCCCACCGCGCTCATGATGGCGTCGCACGGCGTTGAGGTCGTGGGCACGGACTACAACGAGGGGCTCGTCGCGACCCTGAACGCGGGCCGCATCACCTTCAAGGAGGAGGGCCTCGACGACCTGTTCGAGGCCGCCGTCGCGTCTGGAATCACCTTCACGACCGAGTACCAGGCGTGCGACACCTACATAGTCTCCGTGCCCACCCCCTACGACAAGGTGGACAAGAAGATCGACCCCCGCTACGTCGTGGAGGCTGTCAGGACGGTGCTGGGGGTCGCCCCGGAGGGCGCGACGCTCGTCATCGAGTCCACCATCTCGCCCAACACCATCGACCGCTTCGTCCGCCCGCTGCTCGAGGGGGCGGGGCGCGCCGACGTCGGCCTCGTCCACGCGCCCGAGCGCATCATCCCGGGCAACATGGTCTACGAGCTCGTCCACAACAACCGCACCATCGGGGCGGACGACCCGGCGGTGGGGGAGAGGGTCGCCGCCCTCTACGCCTCCTTCTGCGAGGGCGAGATCTCGGTCACCGACATCCGCACGGCCGAGATGACCAAGGTCGTCGAGAACACCTTCCGCGCGGTCAACATCGCCTTCGCCAACGAGCTCGCCAAGGTCTGCCGCATCGGGGGCATGGACGTCTACGAGGTCATCCGCATCGCGAACAAGCACCCCCGCGTGAACATCCTCCAGCCCGGGCCGGGCGTGGGCGGCCACTGCATCCCGGTGGACCCCTGGTTCCTCGTCGGCGACTACCCCGAGACGGCGAACTTCATCCGCCTCGCCCTGCAGACCAACGCCTCCATGCCCGAGTACGTGCTCCGCAGGGCGCACGAGGCCATGGCGGAGCGCGGCATCGCGGACCTCGCCCGCGTCGGCGTCTACGGCCTCACCTACAAGGAGGACGTCGACGACGTGCGCGAGTCGCCGACGCTGCAGCTCCTCGAGGCCCAGGCCGAGCACCTCTCCGGCGGGGCCATGAGGGTCTACGACCCGTGGGTGGAGGCCGACGTCGTGCCCAACCAGGTCCACTCGATGGGGGAGTTCCTCGACGGGCTCGAGATGGTGATCGTCATGGTGGGCCACTCCCAGGTCAAGGGGCGCCCCGAGCTCTTCGGCGACCGCGCAATCGTCGACCCGCGAAACGTCATGGGCGACGGCGAGAACGTTTACAAGCTGTAAAGACAACGTGAAACGGAGTGTTTTGCAATGAAACAGCTATACCTGATGGTCGATGACGGCTCGATGCGTGAGATTGAGGTTCCGGCTCCTACCCCCAAAAAGGGATTTCTGATTGTTGAGACGCTTTGGTCGGTCGTTTCAGCTGGTACAGAGCGTGGCCTCGCCTCTTTCGGCGGGAAAAACCTCGTTGCTAAAGCCCTTGAGCGTCCTGACCAAGTGAAGAAGGTTCTCGAAAAGCTTTCTACCGATGGCTTCGTTACGACCATGGAGTCGGCGTTCAACAAACTTGGCGAGCCCATGCCCATGGGTTACTCAGCCGTGGGGCGCGTCATCTCCGTGGGCGAGGGCATCACAGACATTTTCCCTGGAGATCTTGTGGCTATGGTTGGCCAAGCGTATCACGCGGAGGTCAATCGTGTGAATCGCAATCTTGTCTCTAAGCTCCCGGAGGATTTCAAGGATATTCGCCAGGCCGCGTTTTGTGCGCTTGGTGGTATAGCGCTCCAGGGCATTCACCAGGCCGACGTCCGTCCTGGAGAGACGGTCGGCATCATCGGGCTCGGTCTGATCGGGCAGATCTGTGCCCGTATCCTTGATGCGTACGGTTGCGACGTTATCGGTTTCGACATCGCCGACAGGACAAAGCCGGGTACGAGACTCCGGTCGTTTATCAATTCCTCGGATGACAACGCTGCGGAACTTGCGCTTGCCGAGACGGAGGGTCGTGGCGTTGACAAGGTCATCATTGCGGCGGCAACCGGATCAAATGACCCCATGGATCTCGCTGCGGCAATCGCGCGCGACCGTGCGACGATTTGCATGATTGGCGTCACCAAGATGGATATTGACCGGCGCCCGTACTACAAGAAAGAGCTTACCTTCACCATTGCCCGCTCATATGGTGCGGGTCGTTATCAAGCAGACTACGAGGAGAAGGGCGTCGACCTTCCCATCGGATACGTTCGCTTTACCGAGGGGCGCAACGTCGAGGAATTCGTTCGTCTTATTGCGCGCGGAAGGCTCGATCTCTCTGACCTCATTACACATGAGATTCCCTTCGAGAACGCGCAGCGTGCTTACGAGATGATTACCACGAACAAGAACAAGGAGCCTTATGTGGGCATCCTCCTTGCGTACGGTGAGCGTGACGGCAAGTTCGACGACGTGGTTAAGCCTGTAGTCAAAAAGACCCGTATGGCACAGGGGGATAAGGTCGGCGTCGCGCTCATAGGAGGCGGCGGGTTCGTTCGCAGTACGATATTGCCGGTCATGAAGGCGAATGGCTCATTCGAGTTCAGGGCGCTCGCCACAACCGGAGGTAGCAGTACGGGGCAGACCCTCGGTATGGAGGACTTCGCGTACGTTACGAACGACTACGGGCGAGTCCTCGGAGACGACGCGATCGACCTTGTGATCGTATCAACGAATCACAATTCTCATGCCAGGTTCGTCGTGGAGGCGCTACAGGCGGGAAAGAATGTTTATTGCGAGAAGCCACTATGTCTGACTCTCGAAGAGCTGGATTCCATCGAGGCTGCGTACCGAGCGAGCGTCGGTGAGCTGTTCTGTGGCATGAACCGTCGCTTCGCTCCTGCGATTTCCCAGATTCGTGAGGAGCTCAAGACGAAGGATATCCCAGCCGTCTATGACTACATCGTGAACGCCGGAGAGATTCCATCTGACCACTGGACGCAGGACGAGTCTGTCGGAGGAGGCCGCATCATCGGTGAGGCGTGCCACATGGTCGACGTTATCCAGTCACTTGACGGCAGCGACATCGAAGATCTCAGCCTAACGTTCGCCAACTCCGACGGCTTCCCCTGCAAGGATAATGCCCTCATCTCGATGCGAATGGGGTCCGGCGCCATCGCGAACGTCGTGTACACGTCGATGGGGTCCAAGAAGTATCCTAAGGAGGAGCTGCGCGTGTTCAGCTCCGGCAACGTTTACGAGATGGACAACTATGTCGGCCTTACGCGCTACAGCAACGTCAAGAAGTCCTCGCCGAAGGTCCGTCAGGACAAGGGCTTCAAGAACGAGTATGCCTACATGCTTGACGTGCTCGCCGGAAAGTGCGCGAATTCGGCGATAGAGGATGCGTTCAAGGGCCATCGCGCGCTCCTCAAAGCGCTGGAGAATGCCCGTGGATAAGATGGCGGTCTACAACCGGCTTCCCGTATTCGCTCAGAATCTGGCGTGCAGCCTGGAGGGCATGCGGATTCAGAGGTCCCGGTACGGCAGAGGTTTTTGGAAGGCTCTCAATGCTTACGAGGCGCGCACTGACTGGTCCTCTGATCGGCTGGCGAGTTTTCGCGATCAGCGACTTCGTGGCATGGTCGACTACTGCTATCAAAACGTTCCTTACTATCACGACGTCTTTTCCGAGGGCGGCATCGACCCTCTGTCAATCAAAACTCTCGACGACCTGAAAAGGCTTCCTATTCTCACAAAGAAGATGGTCAATAAAGATCCGTCCCGGTTCCTCTCGACTGCCTACAAGGGAAGAAGGATAAAGCATCACACGAGTGGTACCACGGGATCGGGCTTCGTGTTTTACGTCACTCCTGAGTCGCTCGACGAGCAATGGGCTTGCTGGTGGCGATTCAGGAGGGGTCTGGGAATCCGGTTCGGTCTCGATCAGGCGACGTTTGGGACACAGAAGGTTGTTCCCGTCGGCCAGCGCACTGCGCCGTTCTGGAGGGAGAACAAGCCTGGAAACCAGACGTACTACAGCGCCTTCCATGAGAGCGAGGAGAACCTCGTCGATTACTGCCTCGACATCCAGAGGAAGCGTATTCCGTGGATACACGGATATCCTTCCCTTCTTGCCCCCCTCGCAAGCTGCGCGCTCGAGCACGGGCTTCGCTTCCCAGAGATGCAGTTCGTGACGACGGGAGCGGAGAACCTCTACAACCATCAGGCTGATTTGCTCGAGCGGGCGTTTGGCTGCAGGCCGTACCAGCACTATGGCATGTGTGAGGGAATCGCGAACTTCTCTGAGGACCTCGACCATCGCATGTTCGTTGACGAAGACTACGCGGCTGTTGAATTTATCGCCGACGAGGACGGTCGCATGCACGTGATTGGGTCGACGCTCACCAACTACGCGATGCCGCTGCTTCGCTGGGACGTCGGTGACGTAGCCGAGGTCAGGACAGCCTCGGACGGCCGTCGAGAGGTCATCTCGATAGACGGGAGGTCAGAGGACGCCCTGATTCTCCCCGACGGAACCGTCGTTGGTAAGCTCGACCATGTCTTCAAGGACACCGTCCACTTCTCCGAGGCGCAGATCCACCAGAACGCGGACTACTCCCTCACGATTCTGGCGGTCAAGACGGTGGAGGATGTGTCCGAGGACGAGAGACTTGCGATTGACCAGCTGCGTCAGAGCATCTCCCCGATGCTGCCCGTGACGTTCACGTACGTCAACCGCGTCCCCAGGACGAGAGGCGGCAAACTCCGATTCGTCGTGACCGACGTGAATAAGGGTCGTAGCCCTAGGTGACGATATGAGCAATGTGAAAATCTATTCAAGCATTAGATCATATGAGCGTCTTGCCCACCTGTATGACTCGGGTGAGCTCGATGACCTCTTTTCCTCAATCCGGCATACTGTCCGTCCGGGCGACCATGTCGTGCTGAAGCCCAACTTCGTCAAGGAGTCCCATATGGAGCGACCTGACGAGTGGATTCAGATAGTCACGAACGGGGAGCTCATCCGATGCGCGCTCGACTCAGTGGCACAGTCGCTGGGTGGATCAGGAAGAATATCCGTAATTGATGCCCCTCAGACCGACTCGGACTACGACAGAATCGTCCAGCGGGTTCGGCTGCCCGAGATAATCTCCGACATCCGTAATAAGTATAGCGGTCTGGATATAGAGCACTTCGACATCAGAGAGGAGCGCTGGTTCTACAGGGATGGAATCATCACGAGCAAGCGCAAGCTTCCGGGCGACCCGCTCGGGTACACCGAGGTGGATTTAGGTACAGATAGCTTCTTCACGGACAAGCCAAACAAGGAATACTACGGCGCAGACTACGATAGGAGCGAGACATCCCGGTATCACGACGAGAAGCACAACATATATGTGATGTCGAACACAGTTCTTGATGCGGACGTGTTCATCAACCTCCCAAAGCTCAAGACGCACAAGCTGGGGGGGATGACGTGCTGCTTGAAGAACATCGTGGGTGCGTGCGTGATCAAAAACTCTCTCCCTCACTACACGCTCGGATCACCGGATGATCAGGGTGACCAGTTCGAGGGTTCCAGCGAGAAGACTAAGGCCGAGGGGCATCTCAAAGTCCTTGCTGGGAGCATACTCAAGCACAAGATACCTCTGATCAACTACCCCTTTATCGCACTAAAAAAGATAGCAGGAGTATTCTTGGGATCGACCTTATCTGAGACGGTCCGGAACGGATCCTGGTACGGTAACGACACGATATGGCGCACCACGCTCGATCTCAACCGCATCCTTCTCTATGCGGACAAGCAGGGCAAGATGCGGGACGTTCCCCAGAGGCGATACCTCGCATTTGTAGATGCTATTGTTGCAGGAGAGGGCAACGGCCCGATGGCTGCCGACTCAAAGGATTGTGGGGTGCTGATCGCCGGCGACAACCCCGTGGAGGTAGACTTCGCTTGCGCACGACTCATGGGATTCGATTGGGAGAAGATTCCGACGGTCCGGCATGGGTTCGACGACATGCGCTGGCGCCTCGTTAGCCGTCAGCCATACGAGGTCACAATTTCTTCCAACGATGCGCGCTGGAATAAGCTTGTGCTTGATATCGATGCAGGTGACACCCTTGGCTTTCATCCTCACTTTGGATGGAGAGGTCACGTGGAGTTGAGCTAACGCATGAAAATCGTACAAATCAACGCATACGGTTACGGCTCGACTGGAACCCTTATGAGGCAGGCTCATCAGCGATATCTCAACGATGGGGTGGACTCCTATATTGCTTGGTCGCGCGGGCCAAAGCCACAAGGTGAGAGAGAATATCAAATTGGCAGCATCCTTGATGTCTACGTCCACGCGGGTTTGCATAGGTTGCTAGGACTTGGGGGGCTCATTGGGTCGAAGCGTGCGACTGAAGACCTTGTGAGATGGCTAAAAGAGGTCGACCCCGATGTAATTCATCTCCATAATTTACATGGATATACGATTAATCTACCAGTCCTGTTTGACTATCTCGCATGTTGTGGAAAAGAAATACGATGGACACTGCATGACTGTTGGGCGTTCACCGGCCATTGTGGATATTTTACTTATGTCGGCTGCAGTCAATGGCAAACAGGCTGTGGATGCTCCGGACGATGCCCTCAAGCGCATCTGGACCCCAAGACTATCGCGGGGACCTGTGCGGTTAAGTACAGCTGGATGAAAAAGAATGAATTATTTAATTCGATTGATCAAATCAAAATCATAACACCCTCTCGTTGGCTAGCTAAACTGGTCAATAACAGTTATTTAAATAAGCATCAGGTCGATGTTGTCCGTAACGTTATCGATCAAACAGTGTTTTACCCCACATCGAGCGATTTAAGGAATCGTTACGACCTCACTGGTAAATTCATCATTTTGGGAGTTGCGGCTCCATGGTCCGCTAGGAAAGGACTAGGCGATTTCATAAATTTGTCGCATTTACTCGATGAACGTTTCAAGATTGTTCTGATTGGGCTAAACGAGCGACAAAGGAAATCGTTGCCGGAAAGTATACTAGGTCTCGGCCGAACTAACAGTCAGCGGGAACTTGCAGAATGGTATACCGTCGCTGATGTGTTCGCACATTTAAGCTATGAGGATAACTACCCAACTGTTGTTTTGGAAGCACGTGCGTGTGGGACCCCAGTTGTTGCATATGATGCTTGCGGAACCCCCGAGGCGGCTGGGACGGGCGCAACGTTAGTAGCACCGGGTGATGTTGCAGCGGTGAGCTCAGCAATCAAAGGATATATTAAGGATGAAAATGAGCAATTTAATCAATATTAATAAAGTATTCGGAAAAGCTTATGTTGGGATTCTAAAATTCATAGGACGCTTTAACATGCCCTGGTACTTAGACAGGTATGTAAAATGGCTAAGATATCATGGCATGGATATCCAGGGAAACCCCCAGTACATCGCAACGACGGCCCATTTTGACGGTGGAAGCTTCTCACGTATACATATTGGAGACAAGACGGTCATATCCGGTGAAGTGGAGTTCATCTGCCACGACTACTCAATCTCGCGAGCGTTAGAGGCATTGGGCGAGGACATGACCTTGGAGGCATATTTCCAGCGCGACATTCGCGTGGGCTCGAATTGCTTCATCGGTTTTCGAAGTGTTCTACTTCCTGGTGCATCGATTGGTGATAACTGCATTGTTGGTGCCGGCTCTGTCGTCCGTGGAAAAGTCGAGGACAACTCCATTATTGCTGGGAATCCTGCGATGCCGATTGGCAACACCCTTGAATGGGGATGTCGGCATCTAGAGAAGTCTGACTATAAACGAAACGTCTGCAGGACACATTAATATGCATCGAAGTAATTTCAAATATGAGGATGTCTGTAGACTGATCAACTCAAGCGACACGATCTCCTTTGATATTTTTGACACGCTCGTAAGCCGCTCCGTCTTGAAGCCTCAAGACCTCTTTCTTGACAAGCGATTTGGAATAACGGGTCTCTCGAGCGAAAAGTATCAAAGAATCAGAATGCGTGCAGAACGATTAGCTCGTACAGGTGGTGCAAGTCGAGGAGTCGAAGACACCTGTTTGTTCAAGATTTATGAGCAGATGGCCCTAGTTATCGGCAAGCAATCTGCCGATGCGTGTATGGACATCGAAATCGATCTGGAGAAGAAGACTTGCTACCCTAATTCTGTTGGACAGTTCCTATACGAATACTCCTTGAGCCTTGGAAAACGAATCATTGCGGTGAGCGATATGTATCTCCCCGCCGATATCCTATCCGACATTTTAAAAAAATGTGGCTATACAAATATCTCTAAAATTTATGTCTCTTCAGAAATTGGTAAGACCAAAGCATCTGGCAATATTTGGCCTCTTGTACTAAGGCGGGAACAATGCGAGCGCTCAAGTATTATCCATATTGGAGATAACCGTCGTTCGGACTTTGAACGTCCTCAAGAATGCGGGATTGCGGCGTACCTTCTATCCAATGAACCTTTTGAGCCATACTATAAGATGACAAAATATCAGCGGCGTCAAGAAGGAATGAAGAAATTAGCTCACTTCATTGAGTCAACGAGGCCGCCTCAAGCTAGCGACGCTTTCGATATTGGATATGGCTGTTTGGGACCTGCTCTTGTCGGTTTTTCGCTGTGGCTGAACCGTCACTCACAAGAGCAAAACTGCGAGAAACTTGTCTTTTTGTCTAGGGATGGATATATAATTAGAAAAATATATAATACTATTTTTCCGGAAGACATAGATAAAACAACATATCTGCATGCCTCTCGGCGCGCTTTAATCGTCCCGTCGCTCAATGAGGACGCTTCATTATGTCACGTTCTTTCTGTTATGCCTCTTAGCACGCATACCACAGTATCAAACTTCTTGCTAAAGCTTGGAATAGAGCCAGAGAGTGTCAGCGACTGGATGCAGAAGTGTGGATTTAGTGCTGACGACGTGCTCATCACAGAGAGACTGCAGCAGGATAACGACTTTATCCGGTTCTATGAGGGTCTTCAAACAGGCATATCTATGAGGGCGCAAAGCGAACATCGCGCCCTCATATCTTATCTGACTCAGGAACAACTAATTGGAAAGCATTTTGGAATTGTCGATATCGGTTGGTGGGGCAGAATGCAGCATGCGCTCTGTCAAAACATCGCTGGTGTATCTGACAATACATTCGTTTCTGGATTTTATATGGGTGTCAGAGGGGATGGCGTGGGCGTGCCCCGCCTAGCGAATGATTGCGGAATGATGGGCTATTTGTTCTCTCCGACCCATGATAGACGCTTTTCCGCATATGAAGACGCATTTAACGGGCTTTTTGAGCTGTTTCTTACCGCGCCTGAGGGAAGTGTGCATCGTTACGTCATTGATTCCAAAGGAACGGCGCATGCAGAGCTCTTTGAAAATGAGTATGACGGAACGAGTGCCGCGGCATTGATTGGGGATATACATAAGGGTGCCCTCTCGTTTGCACGAAGTGTCCTGTACAACAAACGCCTTCTTGACGAGGAAGTATTTGACTCTGGTGTCACATTCGCGCTGTTGTCCTCTATTGGGCTTAATCCTTCTCCCTCAATAGTGGGAACGTTTCGCAATGTAGAGTTCATAGATGGGGATAGCTACTCCCTTGTCCCTGATGTTCCCTATATAGATGGACACGTTGCGTTGAACCAATTCTTAACAGATTTTCACCATTCGGTTTGGCGGCCAGCCGTTCTGCAAGAGTTCGTGCGCTACCGTCTGCCTGCTGGAAGGCTGTATGCGGCCTTGCTCTGGGCAAAGGCGATTCTGCTGCACTACGTCTCCGTATCGAAGCGCTTGCTTAAGGGGAGGCGCTATGCAGTTTCGCAGTAATCAACGGATTGGCTCATATCAAGTTGCTCGCGCAGCCTCTCCTATTCGAACGCTCTCTGTTTTCAATCTTTTTATTATATCGTTGCTGCTAGTTACTGCGTGGATGAGCGCGGAGACCGGAATAGATCGCGGAGCGAACATTCTGTATCCCGCGATTTTGATACTGTTGGGAATAATTAATATAACATCATATTGGCAGTATAGCCACCAGCTGCTTACCCCCCTGTCGATCTTCTCTGCTGTATGGCTCATCGCGATTCCTGCTACGGCGGGTCCTTTTCCCCTAATGCAGGCTATGACAATGGTCCAGTGGCGAATGTGTCTCATCTTCGACTGGATGTTCATGCTCTCATCAACAATCTTTTATATTCCAATCAAATATTTAGAGAATCAATCAAAGAATGTTATAACTTATTCGAGAATTACGATTAAGTTCCTTGCTCTACTTGTGTTGGTTTCGGCGGTATCCACAACCATAGATGCCGTTATACACGGGGGTTTTATCGCTTTCTCCGACGATGTTGCAACCGTCCGTTATAGGGAATCCTTTCCAGGCTATAGCCTACTTCGCGCTATTGGAAATCTCGGCGTCGTTTTGTTCTCGTTCGACAAGAGATATCGCAAAACCCCAGTATTCGCGCTCTCGACGCTGCTAATGATTGCAGTCAATCTATCAATTGGTGTTCGCTTTTCAATTTTTGTGCTGGCAGTTTCGCTCGTTTCGTCCATGGCAGACGAGGGCATAAGCCGCAAAATGGCCATCAGAGTGGCAGCCATTGGAATAGTTGGTGGCATCGCTGCGTTTAGCTTGATTTCGCTAATCCGAGACGTTAGTGACAGCATCAATGAGTTTTACATTTCCACAGGGTTATATCATGGCAGTATAGAAGAGGTGTCTTCAACCGAACTATTTCGCTATCTCGGATATTCCCAACGATTAATGGAAGCATATGTACAGAGCGGTCAGGCGGGGATAACGCACGGGATGTATACTTTGGCGCCATTACTTGGCCTCCTTCAGCTTCCCTTTAATCCTCCAGACCTAATAATGATTTATGGATATAACGCTACGAATACGATTGGCTACCTTTACCGAGATTTTGGTGAGTTATGGCCTCTAGCGGCCTTTGTCTGGTCTTCTATTATTAATCTTATATATAGAATGAACATACAGCGAAGGACAGTATTCAGCAAGTACTGCAGCGTCGTTGCCCTTACTGTTCTTACCCTGAGCTTCTATACATACATTCACTCCTTGTCATACTGGATAACGTATTTTCCTGTTGTGCTTTTTGTGGGCCATCTAATTCTGGGCAATAGATGGAGAGACTCCTCTAGTCAAGAAACACTCAAGACGATAAAGGACGACATATGAATGTATCGGTAATTACTCTTGTTAGAATTCATAACTATGGCTCAGTCCTCCAGGCGTACGCTACATCGCGTCTCATTGAGCTACTTGGTCATACGCCATCATTCGTAGATCTGGTTGCAACAAATGGGGGCCGCTTATCTACATTACGGGATAATCTTGACGCACGAGGCTTGAGAGGGGCTAGGCGGATTGCATACTACTTAGCTTGGAACGTAAATTGGCTAGTCCAAGAGAGGGTGTTTGGCACCTTTGTCAACAAAAGGCTTGCATTCGGCGCTAGATACCATACAGTTGCTGAGCTGTATCGTAATCCACCCTCCGCCGACATATATCTTTCGGGGAGTGACATGCTGTGGAGCACGAAACTAAATAAAGGTCATGAACAGAAGCAGTTTTATTTAGACTGGGCGCCAGAGGGAAAAAAACGCATTGCATATGCTGCCAGTATCGGAGAAGAAGAGATACCAAAAGAAGAACAAGACTTCTTAGCTCCTCTGCTTGGCAGATATGACTATATAAGTATGCGAGAGCGATCCGGAGTCTCCCTTCTAAAGAAAATGGGGATTGATTCTGTAAACGTGCTGGATCCTACGCTTGCGCTTCCAAAAGATGAATGGCTGAAGTTAATATCCGGAATGCCCCGTAGAAGACCATATTTACTCGTATATTTCTTGCACGAGCACGAGAAGGTGTTTGCCCAGGCGGTACAGTATGCACGACAGCGCGGTCTGGATGTTGTTCGAATTGCGTTTCAGCCGAAGAAGCGGCCATATGATGATAAAATTGAATTAATGCCATCGATTGGTCGCTTCTTGGCCCTGTTCGCATTTGCAAGCTATGTTGTTACTGACTCATTTCACGGCACAGCATTTTCCTTAATATTCGAAAGAGAGTTTTTATGTACAGATCCCCCGCGATATAGGACAAGGCTGGATAGCATTCTTGAAATTACCGGTTTGGAAGATCGGGTTATACGAGATTACGACCGGCCTATCGAGAGCTACCAAGGAATCGACTATGCCCCTGTTAATATACGCCTAGAAGAAGAAAGAGCCCGTTCAAGTAGGTTCTTAATGAGCGCGCTCAGAATATAATGAGATTGAATATGAATTTGCAATTTTCAGAAATAAAGCAATTCATTAAATCATCTGGCATTTTTCTTATCGGGAACGTAGTGTCAAAAGCAGCGATGGTAGTTCTCCTTCCGCTGTATACGAACTACATCTCCGCCGATGATTTAGGTTACTACGATCTTTCCGTTACGTGCATCACCCTAATTGCAACAGCCATGTATTTCGAGATTTGGACTGTCGCGCTCCGCTATATGTATACTGGAGTCGACGGGGGTCCTGACCTCGAAGCTATCAGATGCTGTGGCATCATCTTCTGTATGTCGACGGTTCCGTACGCAATGCTTTGTACGGCAGCAATTCTATTTGACGTGGTTCCGTTTGCTGTCCTCATCTTTTTGTACGGGATATCAATGAACTTAGCCAATTTCGCGGCATTTCTCTCACGTGGGCTAGGGCACAACATAGAATTCGCTGTTTCTGGCGTAATAAATACCGGAGTGACGATATTCCTGAACGTTGTCTTCATTGCTGCGTTGCGCTTTCCATATCCAGCATTATATATTGCTGGTGCGATAGGCTGCCTAACACAGTTTCTTTATCTGATGCTCCGTCTCCACTTGCCTCAATTTCTTCGGGGGCCAATTCCGTCACATGAATGCGTAACAAAGGTTTTAATCTACGCGCTCCCTCTGTGTGTCAATTCAACTGCGTTTTGGCTCCAGACCTCGTTTGGCAAAGTTGTCCTGAACATGATGTTTGGTGATTCTGCAAACGGAATCTATTCCATCGGATCAAAGTTTTCCGTCGCCCTTTCGCTGCTAACGGGGTGCTTTACTTATGCGTGGCAGGACTTAGCATTCTCGCATGGCAGCGACTCACAGGGCGGGGGATTCTATACAAGAGCGGTTGGCCTGTATACGTGTCTGATTGCATTGGGCGCAGCAGGACTGCTTCCGCTTATTAAACTTGTGTTTCCCCTGTTGGTCTCCGAGGGGTATTCGTCGGCGGCAAGCACGATTCCTCTTTTTATCGTTGTTGCGTCGCTAAGCGCAGTTTCTACGTTTATTGGAAATATATTCTATGCAGTCGACGAAACGAAGACCATTTTCTATTCTGCCTTACTTGCCGCGACGGTCAATGTTCTTTTGTCTTGGCCGTTGATACACTTCTTTGGAATCAACGGTGTAAACCTTGCAACTTCAATCGGATTTGCGATTGGCATTGTTTATCGAGTATTCAGATTAAAAGATGCCGCTGGACTGCGATTCGAAAAACGAGTGATTCTCAGCTTCGCTCCGCTGGCGCTTTCCTGTGTCCTTTTCATTTTTGGTTCGATTCAACTCAATGCCGCCTTTTTTGTCGTCTTTGTCTCAGTTGGCGTAGGTCTATGGATTAAGAAAAGGTGACGCGTGTTCACAAAAGTATCGAGTGGCCTGCAAATTGATAGGCAGAATTGCTGCGGATGCGGGGCATGTGAGGCAATATGTCCGATGGACGCTATCTCATTGAGTCGTGAGAAGGACGGCTTCTCATATCCAAGAGTGGACAATGACCTGTGCATTAATTGCGGCAAGTGCGTTAATGTGTGCGCTTATAAAAATGACAAGAACGAAGTCGCTCGAGCGGGCCAGCGCTATGAGCCTGTTGCTGCATATGCGGCAGCTCGCACATCTGAAGACATAATGAGATCTTCGTCCGGAGGCGTTTTTGCGGCATTGGCCAATTCCATACTTTCAAACAGCGGGGCTGTGTATGGGTGCTCATGGGAAGAGGACGATTCGGTCCTTAAAGCCTCTTTCCGTAGGGTAAACACTGTAGAGGACGTTCGGTCCACTCTTGGCTCAAAATACGTGCAATCTGATTTCAGGGCGGTATATTCTCCGTTGAAACGTGATCTTGACCTAGGAATACCTGTTCTGGTATGCGGGACACCCTGTCAAATTGCTGCCCTAAAAGCTTATCTCGGACACGGCTACGACAACCTTATTGCGCTCGACTTGATTTGCCACGGCGTGGCCTCACCGGGTCTTTTTAAAGAAGACTTACAGAAGATCGTTGGCGCTGAGCGTAAGCTCGTCTCCCTTACCTTTCGGAGCAAGGAGTCCTGTTGTAGTGCGAATCATGTCTCTTATGGTTTGCGCGGACAGATTCAGATGCCGGACGGATGTATCGAGGATCTCGAGTTCGTTGATCCAGCTGACTCTGTGTATTACTACCTCTTCCTGAGTTGGATTTCATTGAGAGATTGTTGCTACAGGTGTCCGTACGCGGGAGGGGAGAGGCCGGGAGACATCACTATTGGAGACTTTTGGGGGATTGAAGTAACAAGGCCAGATTTAATTAAGGGTAGCGGAGGGATACTTGAGCTGAATAAGGGAGTTTCATGTGTGCTGTGTAACACAGCTAAAGGGGAGAGTGCTCTGCGAGAGTACAAGGGAGATCTTCTGCTCGAGAGAGTGAGATATGAGGACGCAAAGAGGTTTAATTCAAACCTCACTTCTCCAAGCAAGGAACGAGTATCGCATCGCCTGTTTGTGTTAGTCTACGACAGGTGTGGCTTTCGTGGTGTGTCGAGATTAAAAAAAATCTTGCTGCTACGAGATAGATGCATTAACTATACAAAATCCATTATAAAAAAGTTGCTGCTTAGGTGATGAGTGACCACTCTACTCGTCATCGTTAATCTTTTCTCATAAGGCATATGAAACAGCTGCGCAAAACTGCTGTGTGCGTAGGGCATTCATATGAGAATAATGGCTTCTGCAAATGATAGGTCAGATATGAACAGCAAGATGAAGGTCATGCTTGTCTTTGGTACTCGGCCGGAGGCAATCAAGATGTGTCCGCTTGTGAAGGAGCTGCAATCACGTACCGAGCAGTTTGATGTTACGGTGTGCGTGACGGGGCAGCACCGCGAGATGCTTCGTCAGGTGCTGGATGTGTTCGGCGTCGAGCCGGATATTGACCTTGACATCATGCGTCCCGGGCAGACGCTCTTCGATGTTACCTCCGACGTGCTCCTCAAGATGAAGCCCGTCATCGAGGAACGTCGACCTGACGTTGTTCTCGTCCATGGGGATACCACCACGTCGTTTGCAGCCGGGCTCGCTGCATTTTACCTTCAGGTGCCCGTGGGGCACGTTGAGGCTGGCCTACGCACGTGGAACCTGCGCTCGCCCTTTCCAGAGGAGTTCAATCGTCAGGCCGTGGACTGCGTGGCGGACTGGTACTTCGCTCCGACCGAGGCGGCAAGAAAGAACCTCCTTGACGAGGGGAAGGACGACTCAAGGATTTTTGTCACCGGAAACACCGGCATCGACGCGCTCGCGCATACGGTGCGTGACGACTGGTCCCACCCGGCGCTCGAGTGGGCGGGGGAGGACCGCCTGGTCCTCATCACGGCGCATCGTCGCGAGAACCTGGGCGAGCCCATGCACCGGATGTTCTGTGCGATTCGTCGGGTTCTTGAGGCTCATCCGGGCGTGAAGGCCGTGTATCCCATCCACATGAACCCGAAGGTGCGCGATGCGGCGCACGCAGAGCTGGACGGGTTTGACCGCCTGCGGATCATCGAGCCGCTCGAGGTCGTGGACTTCCACAACCTCATGGCCAGGAGCTTCATGGTGCTCACGGACTCCGGCGGCATCCAGGAGGAGGCGCCGTCGCTCGGCAAGCCGGTGCTCGTGATGCGCGACACCACGGAGCGCCCGGAGGGCGTGGAGGCGGGCACACTGCGGCTGGTGGGGACGTCCGAGGAGGGGATCTTCTCGGCATTCTCCGAGCTTCTGGACGATCCGGTGGCGTACGAGGCGATGTCGCGCGCGTCCAACCCCTACGGCGACGGCCATGCGAGCGAGCGGATCGCGGACGTGCTGGCGGGGGAGTAGGGCCTGCTGCTGGACGTCCTTCTCGGCAGCTTTTGAGGCCGGTGCAGTCAGGTGATGGCTGTGCCGGCCATTTTGCTATGTGCTGCCCTTGATTGCTGTTGCCGTGAAACGCGCATTATGGCTGGGCGCATGTACGGTGGGTTGCCGTTTAGAGGGCGGCGGGGTTCTGGTAGAAGCGTTCACCCTGACCACTTTGCGAACATCAACATTAGGATCCGTAGCCCAAGTTGCACTATTCAAGCCGGGCACAGAAGCTAACATCGGGATATGGATGGATTTGTTGAACGGACAATTCACTTCTGGGGGGTGTCTCTATGGTTTTGTCAAGCCATGAGTTCGTGACCTCTCGGCATGCTGACGCCGGCCCCGCGGACGGGGCCGCCTCGAGGTCCGCTCCCCGGCGGCGTCAGCCCTCCCGGTACGGGGCCCTGTCCCGCATGACCGCGTAGATCACCTTCAGACGCTTGCGCGCGACCGCCTTGAGCGCCTTGTTGTGCCGCATGCCGCGCGCCCTGCAGGAGTCGTAGTAGCGCCCGAAGCGGTTCCCGGTCCCCACCAGCGACGTGCAGGAGTATATGAGCAGGTTCTTAAGCGTCCTGTTGCCGCCCCTCGACGGGGACGACGAGTTGAGCGACGTCCCCGACTGGCGGTTGCAGGGCGCGAGCCCGGTGTAGGCGGCGAGCTCGTCGTGGCTGCGGAACATCGACACGTCCACGAGCGTCACGAGCGCCGCGGCCGTCTTCGGCCCCACGCCGGGCACGGTGAGCAGGGCCTCGTAGGCCTCGTCGCCGGCGAGCGAGTCGGAGATGAGCGCGTCGAGCCGCGCGGCCTCGGCGGCGTCGGAGGCCACCCTGGCGGCGAGCGAGCGCACGAGCTCGGACTCCGCGGCGAGCTCTGGCCTGCCCGACGAGGCCGAGGCCGCGGCGGCGGCCCAGAACCGGTCGGACGCGTGCCTCCTCGCCCCGTGCGCGCGCTCCGCCACCGAGCGGAAGCGCCTGAGCCCGGCGGACCTGATGCCGAACGGCCCGCCGAGCTCGGCGAGCACGGCGAGCTGCCAGGGGCTGGCGGGGTCGACTGCGGCCTCGAAGGCGGGATCCGCCTCGAGCAGCACCGCGCGCAGCCTGTTGGCCGCCTTGGTCCTCGAGCGCACGGCGAAGTCGCGCTGGGAGGCGAGCATCCTGAGCGCGGCGGCGGCCGGCGTCTCCTCGGCGACCTCGCGCAGCGTCCAGGGCATGCCGGCTGCGGTGCGGGCGATCACCTCCGCGTCTATCGCGTCGGTCTTGGCCGTGACGGGGAACATATCGCGGGCCTTCTTCATCGCGATCCCCGGCAGGTAGGAGACCGGGTTGCCCGCCACGCGGGCGCGGGCGACGACGAGCGCGCCTATGTTGCGCTTCTGGTCGACGACGACCCTGGCGGCCGGGCCGGCGTCGGCGAGCGCGCGGTCTATGTCGGCCGGCCTGTTGGCGACCTCCCGGTTGAACAGCAGCTCCCCGGCGGCGCCGACGGCGCAGGCGCGGTGCGCCGCCTTGCCGACGTCGAACGCGAGGAAGGCGGCCCTTGGCCTTGCTTTCTCCTCCATGGTGTATCCTCTCCTCAAGTTGGCTGACCGCCGTCCGCGGGAGCGACAACCACATTACGGAGCCGTGGGAGGCGTCCCCGGCATGTCTCTATCAGTCGCCTGCCGCGGCGACCCGTCCCCGGCGGCAACACCCCCCGGGCCTTCGCGAGAGGCAGGGCGGAAGGGCCGTCCGGGGCGGTCGGCCAGCGACCCCTCGGGGTCGGCTTCAATCGTATTTCCACGGCTCGAGGGAATACAAAAAGAGCCGACCCGAAGGTCGGCTCAAACTGTAATGGGGGGTGTCTCTATGGTTTTGTNNGGGACGGATTGTGGACTCACCTGAATGCTCGTCAGACCCCAAGGGGCGGCGGAATGAATTCGAGAGTTCGATAACCAACTTGGTAGACTGCTCGCATGCAACTCTGGGTCAGGGGTTGGTGACGCGTTATGCGGAGGTGACGAAGTCCCTCTCGTCGTTCAGGGACCAATACTCCGAATCAATAAGCGCGGCTGCCGAAGTGGCGAAACGCTCGGCTGCCATAGCAGAAAGTATGAGGTCGGCTCTTGCCCCGACTTACGAGCTGGCACGTTCGGTCTCCGAATCGGTCGCCAAGATTGTGGCGGGAATCGACTTCTCTGCCATGCGCTCTGCCGTTCTGCCCCTTATTACCCAAGCGTCATATATCAAAATCCTAATAAAAACGAACTGGCCACTATATCTGGTTGATGACAAAGAGATGCTTGATGAAATACTCGCGCTCGATGCCAATTCTGATGCGAAGACACTAGGCGATGCTATCGCAGATATTGCCCGCGAGCGACTTGGTACGAAATGGCTGACCGAGCTGAGGAAGCGCTGGAACAATCACGACGAGCTGACACGGGGGGAGCGCGAAATACTGAAGCGCGCTATAGCCTATTTTGAATCGCGTGATTATGCAGCCTGCGTGTCGCTGCTCATGTGCCTGTTCGACGGACTTCTGACCAAGTACTACGGAAAACCTGTAAAACTTCAAGGTGACGATGCCGAGATCTTTGACTATCTCGCCTCAAAGCACGGAATAAGTGCGGCCGCAAAGGAAGGGGAGCCCCGTCTCCTTAGGGCTGCCAAGGATCAGGTCGTTGTGCTCGTTCTCCGCTCAGAGGGCGGGTATTTCGTATGGAAGGCCGCGGGGGACTACATTATTGATGTCATTCTGACGAACAACATGGATGAAGACATCGCCCTTCACAACCCTCTGAGAAACAAGATCTGCCATGGCGCTCAGACGAATTACGGAACGTGGGAGCACGCACTTAAGTCAATTCTTGTGACGGATATTCTCATTCGCCTTGGTAGCATGACCCTCGCCGGTCGTGAGGGAGATGAAGAGTGAGGGATTACCGATTGACAGTATTCCCGAATACAGATCGGACTCCCCGGCCGTAGCCCGTGTTTCATGAATGGCGTAGCTGGACGAATACACTAACTTAGCATTATGATAAGTCATAACTTCTACGCTATTAACATTGAATCGAGGTGGTGGCTTGAGAAGGGAGAAGTCGACACCCGAATACGACCTCGAGATGGCAAAGCGTCTTTCAAGGACGCGCGAGTCAATGACGCTTAACCGAAGGATTCGCTCCTTCATCCAGAATCGCTATGGGGTGCGTGACGTGGCGACGTTCGTCTCACGGTTGATTTGCGCGATACGACCTGAAGACTTCTACAAGTCGGAAGAGCTCGATAAAGTCCCTGGCGTTTGGGCGGATGTTTATAGTGGCGTTCTGTTTGAAGACGAAGAGTGGTACGTGAAGTTTTTCATCGACGACGAGGGTGCAGTGAGGCTCTCCGTCATGTCGGCGACTTGGGATGGATACATCCACTAATGGGAGGACGCATGATTTGCAGCGAATGCGGCGGCACGCTTCGCGAGACGAGGGAGCCCGTTGTTGAGGAATACAGGGGCGAGCGGTTTTCTGTTTCTGGCATTAGGCACTTCGTGTGCGACGCGTGCGGAAACTACGAGCTTCTCGCCGAAGACGCCGACTTGCTGTCCGAGAAGATTGCCGCGCAGTACGAGGAGCGCCATAAGTTGCTGACTCCTGCGGAGATCAGGGAGACGAGAGCGTCTCTCGGCATGACGCAGGTGGAGTTCGAGGAGCTTCTGGGCGTCTCTTCTCCTACGTGCTCGCGCTGGGAAAACGGCGTTGTCCAGCAGTCAAAGACCGTTGATCGCCTGATAAGAGTGATTGCTGGCGTTTCGGGCGCAAGGGAGTTTCTCGAGCAATTGGGCAAGGTTTCAACTGCAAACTATGCCGCGGAGATTATTCCGTTCATACCGCCGACGCGAGGCGGCGCGCATGCGGTTACGCCCAGCTTCGAAAGTACAAAGGAGGGCTAACGATGTCGTTTGTCCAGAGGATTGAAGAGTCGAATGTCAGGGTAGTGTCCAGGATTGTTGACTCCGTTTCTTTTTCTGCGCCCTCCGGGTCGGGCGATGATGCCGTGCGCGGAACAATCAACGTGTCGAATCAATACAAGGGGCTGGTCCAACAGCCTGATGGCTCGATGCTGCATCAGCTCTCGCTGAGAGTTGACGTGATGCCGGAAGAGGAGGGTGCGAAGTACTACTCCTTCTCGGTGTCCGTCTCTGGCCTTTTCCAAGCTATCTCGAAAGATCTGACTGTCGAGGACGCCGAGCGAGAGGTTCTCACCTTTGGGGCTCAGAGCCTCTATAGCCTTGTATGCGATGTTGCCTCAACCTTGACCAGGGACGGGCTTATGGGAGAGCTCGTTCTTCCCATGATTTCGTTTGTCGAGGAGACTGGGTAGAAAGGGGTTCTGGGTCGGAGGTCGTTCGTGATTCCGGTTTTATGAGCGCGCCCCGGGCGCATCAAACCTTTGCCCCAAAACCTAACAGGGGCCCCGGGACGGCGCGTCCCCGCGACGCAGATAGAACCCGCGACCAGATCGGCGCGGCGCGTCATACGATGTCTCGTCGACCCGCTCGGACAAGCTCCTCTTGGCGCAGTATGCCTAGCCTCTTGCCTCAGATGCCCTAATGACCTCGTCGGGGAGTATGGGCGGGAGAATGAGGCCGTCCATGGGGGAGAGGCTCGAGATGGTCAGGATGCAGGATCGAGCATGGGCGTATGACATCGAGAGGGCGTTTCTCGTGAGGTACTCCTCGGCCTTTTCATCGGGGATGTCCGGCAGATTGACTCCGACCTCGATCTGAACGTGCGCCATTGCGGAGAGCCTTACGTCATCTACGTCCTCCTCGTTGACAAGGCTGGCGTTGACCTCTAGGTCGAGCACTTCGTGACGAGTGCCATCTTCATCGGTCCGCAGGGACGACTTTTCATAGCTGACCCCCATCTCCAGTTTCATGGATTCCGCCGGAGCGTGTCCGAGGCTAAAGCTAGTGTCCGTGAGCCACATCCGTTCGATAAAAACGGGGGCATAAGCAGGTTCATTAATCATGCGGCATCCTCAACGAGTCTGAGATGTGTATGGTTGCTTGCTGCGGCTTCGCTCGCCTTTTCTGCGCCGGTCTTCCAGCTCTCTGCCTCCGGGGCAATTCCGTCTTTGATTGCCTTGGAGTGCCAGAGGGATGCGGCTTTGGAGCATGTCCATAGTTCCGTCGAGTATTCATGAGACCGCTTGCGAGAGGCGTACATAAAGCCCTCGTCAAGCCTCATGTCGAGCGCGTGCTCCAGCCGGGCAAGGGTCTTGAGCGTCATACCCGGATCGCCCTTGAGGATTTGGGTGACTCGCCCCGGAGTAACGCCAAGCTTATTTGCCAATTCTGTCTGGGTCATGCCGAGCTCTTTGAGACGCGTGTACACAGACCCCGATATGTCCATGGCGTGATCCCATGCCAGGTCCTCGCTGGAGGGCATCTGGGCGATAAGGTCGGCAAGAGATGTTATGTTGCTAACCGTGGTGCCATCCATAGCTGCCTACTCCTCTCCGAAGTCATAGTTCCTCACGCAGTCTGCCGCGTGTCTCGCCATGTCTACCGCATGCTGCTTGTCGTGCTCGGGCAGATTGTTGTTTGAGCCTCCATGCGTCTTGAAAATGAAGAGATAGATTGGGATCCTGTTTTTGTGCAGATGCGTAGCGACTCGCAGCACGTCTCCTTTGACTCGCGTCTCAAATACGACGACAGACCCCTTCGTTCCCTTGATTCGAGCCAGAGTTCCCGATTCAAGGGCCCAGCCGACTCCGTTGTCAAAAATGCGAATCGCTGTAGTGCCGATTCGTGCTGCGGCTTGGGGCTCCTTCCGAATGAAGTCGTCCATGAAAGAGGGGCCGCCACTTCTTTTGAGAACGTACATCCATTTGCTCTTATCGGTATCAAGGTAGTGCTTGCCAACGACCCAGCCGTCTCCCAACTGTTCATCTCCAGACAATCTCAGTATACTTTAGCTAAAGCTAAATATCACCAACTCGTTTAGGTCGAGCGATTCAATCTACGCTAATCGTAACAACTATTTCTATAGTAAAAGCGAATAGAAAACAAAGTAATAATTTAAGTCAGGAAGATATGAGGGAGTACAGGATTTTGGCCCGACGTTCTTTTCGATGCGCACCAGGGCCGGCGCAGCGAGGGTGCCGCGCCGAAGCTCGCGCGATACTGCTCTTAACTCCGTTAATACCATACGGGGTCGGCGCGGGCCTCGCCTTTTGTCCAAAGTGGGTGAACGGGCACATGGGCAGGCCGTTTTGCCGTTCGCCGGGTGAGCGGGACGGATGCGCTGCGTGCCCTTGGATTGATGGACGCCCCGTCGCAACCGCTGTCACGGATCGCGGGGTTTTGGGTTTTCCGGCGTCGCGTGCGCGGCGGGGGCGCTGATTCAGGGGTCGCGGGGAGGTTTTGGGGCGAAGGTTTTATGCGGCCGCCGCCGGGACGGCGCGGGCTGCCGAGAAAGCCCATGTTCTGCTCGCCCGGCGCCGCGTTCTGGTAGGTTGTGGGCAACAGGTTTGATGCGCGGCCCCCTCGCGCATCAAAGCTTTGCCCCAAAACCTATCAGGAGGGCCCGGGACCGCGCCCCCGCGCGACGCGGGAACACAAAACCTTGCGTATCTCGCCCGGCGAGGGCAAGAGGGGCTGCGCACGCACGCATATCATCAGATAATCATCTGCTATTATCTCAGATATTATCCGCGCTTAAGAAGGGGGCAACATGGAGCCGATTTTCTCGATGACGACGCTTCAGCGAAACCCATCCCAGGTCAAAGAGGCTGCGCGCGACTCGGTTGTGCGAATCACGGAACAGGGCGCAGGCGCGTACGTGTTCTGCAGCGAGGAGGAGTTCGAGCGCAGGATCGCCGCCGAGCGGGAGGACGCTGCCTTTGAGGCGCGCCTCAGCGAGGCCGTCGGCCGCGGCATCGCCGACATCGAGGCCGGACGTTTTGAGACCAGCGTCGAGGGCGCGTTCGCGCGAGCTGACGAGCTGAGGAGACGGCGTGCCTAGCGTGCGGCTTCGCATCGCCGAGGAGTTCTCCGCCGCGCTTGCCGAGATCTACTCGGACGGCGTGCTTTCGAGAATCGAGAGCGCCGTGCGAAACCTGGCGCAGTTTCCCGAGATGGGGTCTCCCCGCGTAAGGCGTTGCCTCGTGGAGCAGTACGGGGAGGGGCTGCGGCAGGTGCCGATCTCCACGTTTCTGATTGTTTATCGCTACGACGGGCGAACGGTTGACGTGCTCGCCCTTGTGTACGGGCCGGCCGTCGTCTGATCGGGGCGGGGCGTCCGGCTGTGCGAGCCCCCGACGCGGGGTGTCACGGATCGCGGGGTTTTGGGTTTTCCGGCGTCGCGTGCGCGGCGGGGGCGCTGATTCAGGGGTCGCGGGGAGGTTTTGGGGCGAAGGTTTTATGCGGCCGCCGCCGGGACGGCGCGGGTTGCCCGCAAAACGCACGTTCTGCTCGCCCGGCGCCGCGTTCTGGTAGGTTGTGGGCAACAGGTTTTATGCGCGGAGCCCGCGCGCATCAAACCTTTGCCCCAAAACCTAGGAGGAGGGCCCGGGACCGCGCGTCCCAGCGACGCGGGGGAGCTCGAAACCCCAAAAGGGCCGGGAACGAGGCGAGAAAGGCGGGTTGCGACATGCGGAGCTTTTTCTTCACCGACCGCGGCAACGCCGTCAACGAGGACTTCGCGTTCTCGACGGAGCGTTACGGCGTCGTGATCGACGGTGCCACGGGGCTGGTGCCGCTGCCGGCGGTCTCGGCGGACCACGCCACCAACGCGCAGTGGTTCGCGCATGCGGTCGGCGCGGCGCTGTGCCACGCGCTGGAGGACGGCATACCCCCTGAGCAGGCGCTCGTTGATGCGACGGCCGCCGCCCGCGCGGAGCTGGAGGCCGCGCTGGGATGCCGGCTCGGAGAGCTCGACGCCGCAGCGGTGCCCTCCGCCACGCTCGCGCTCGCCGTGATGGGGGAGAGGGACGTCGAGCTTTGGGGCCTTGCCGACTCACCGCTCGTCGTGCTCACGCGCTCCGGCGAACTGCTCGTCTCCACGGACGAGGTGCTCGAGTCCCTGGACGGCCGTGTCGTGGAGCTCATGCTCGAGCGCTCCGCGGGTCGCGACCTCTCCGTCGCGGAGCGCCGTGCCCTCGTGCGCGAGGAGGTCGTCGCCAACAGGCGCCTGCGCAACACCGAGGGTGGATACTGGTGCCTGGACCCGAGCGGCGCAGGGCTCGCGCACGCGCGCCGGATCACGCTGCCGCGCGCGGACGTTGCCGCTGTTGCCGGCATGAGCGACGGGCTCTTCCGCGCGTTCGGCCAGTACGGCCTCGCGCCGCTCGCGGAGTGGGTGCGCGGCGCCACGTACTTCTCGGCCCTTGAGCTCTGCGACCGGATGCGCGTGCTGGAGGCGGCGGACGCCCAGCTCACGCGCTTCCCGCGCATGAAGGTCGGCGACGACGCAAGCCTGTTCTGGCTCGGTGGCGAGAATTCACCCGGGTGAAAGGTCGCCAAGTCGCCACGCGCGACCGCGCTAGAATAGGCGCGAGAAGAACGGAGGCCCGCCGCCATGCCCTACGCGAGCGTCGCGCTCGACATAACGACGCGCCAGCTAGACGGCGCGTTCACCTACGCCGTCCCACCCGAGCTCGCCGCCGACGCCGTGACCGGCGCGACCGTCCTCGTGACCTTCTCGCATCGCGCCGCCGTGGGTTACGTCGTGTCCACGAGCGACGAGCCGCCTGCGGACGTGCCGCCACAGAAGATCAGCCCCATCGAGCAGGTCCTCGCGCCGAGCGCCTTCGATGCCACCGCCGCCCGCGTCGCCGCCTGGATGGCGCACGAGTACGCGTGCCCGCTCTGCGAGGCCATCCGCCCGTTCCTCGCCCCGGGGCAGAAGGTCCGCGTGACCCGTTCGGCGCCGGACGCCCCCTGGGAGCTCGTCAACGAGCGCGCCGGCGCCGTGGATGCGCGCTGGGCGGCGCTCACCCCTGCGGCCAACGACTTCACGCCGGCCAAGACCGCCTCGCGCCAGCGCGCCGTGATCGAGGCGCTGCGCCAGGGGCCCCAGCGCGTGGCAGAGCTCTCCGCCACCATCCCTGGCGCGGCCGCCGCCGTGACCGCGCTCGCCAAGCGCGGCGTCGTGCAAATTGAGTCCCGCCGCCAGATCCGGGGCGCCGACGACACCACGCTCTCCTCGGCCGCCGCCCCGCGGCCTGAGCGCCTCACGCAGGGCCAGCTCGCCGCGCTCGCCGCCATCGACGAGGCCCGCGCCGCCGCCTGCGGCGACGTGGTGCTCGTGGACGGCGTCACCGGCTCCGGCAAGACCGAGGTCTACCTCGCCGCCATCGAGCGCGCGCTTGCGGACGGCCGCGGCGCGCTCGTCCTCGTTCCGGAGATCAGTCTCACGGCGCAGACCGTGGGTCGCTTCCGCAGCCGCTTCGGCGACGAGGTGGCCGTCCTCCACAGCCGCCTTTCTGCCGGTGAGCGCTTCGACCAGTGGGACCTCGTCCGTACCGGCCGTGCCCGTGTGGTGGTGGGAGCCCGTTCGGCGCTCTTCGCGCCGCTCTCGGACCCCGGCCTCATCATCATCGACGAGGAGCACGAGGGCTCCTACAAGCAGGACAAGTCCCCGCGCTACCACGCGCGCGAGGTCGCGGCCCGGCTCGCCCGCGAGCGCGGCGCCGCGCTCGTCCTCGGCTCGGCCACGCCCTCGCTCGAGGCTCTCGCGCGCTGCCGGTCCGGCACCTATCGCGACGCCCGCTGGACGCGCGTCGAGATGCCGGAGCGCCCCGGCTCCGCCGTCCTGCCACGCGTGACGGTGGTTGACATGGGGGAGCAGTTCCGCGGCGGCGGCCGCTCGATCTTCTCGGCACCGCTCGCAAACGCCCTGCTCGACGTCGCGCGCCGTCGCGAGAAGGCCGTGCTCCTGCTCAACCGCCGCGGCTTTGCCAACTTCCTCATGTGCCGCGACTGCGGCTGCGTTCCCGAGTGCCCGCACTGCTCCACGGCGCTCACCTACCACGAGCGCGGCCACCTGCTCGCGTGCCACACCTGCGGCCGCAGCTGGCCCGTGCGCGCCTACCCCGACCCTTCAACCGCCTGCCCCAACTGTGGGAGCCGCTACCTCGCTGCCTTTGGCGTGGGCACGCAGCGCGTGGAGGACGAGCTGCGCCTGCTCCTGCCCGCGGACGTGGAGGTCATCCGCATGGACGCGGACACCACGCGCGCCAAGGGCGCCCACCAGCGCCTGCTCGAGCAGTTCGACGCCGCGGAGTGCGCGGTGCTCGTGGGCACGCAGATGATCGCCAAGGGACTCGACTTCCCGGAGGTCACGCTCGTGGGCGTGATCAACGCGGACACCATGCTCAAGCTGCCGGACTTCCGCGCCGCCGAGCGTACCTACGACCTCCTCGAGCAGGTCGCGGGCCGTGCGGGCCGCGGCGAGCGCCCGGGCGAGGTCATCGTGCAGACCTGGTGGGCCACGCACCCCGCCATGCGGGCGGTGGCCACGCACGACCGCGCGGTCTTTCTCGAGGCGGAGCTCGCCGAGCGCGCCGAGGCCGGCTACCCGCCGTTTGCGCGCCTCGCCAACGTGACCGTCTGGGGACGCGCCGAGAAGGACGTGCGCTCGACGTGCGACGACCTTGCCGCCGCCGTCCGCGCGCAGGTGGGGGACACCCCCGGCTGGGAGATTCTCGGGCCCGCGGACTGCGTGAAGGCACGCGTGAAGGACCAGGTCCGCCGGCACGTCATGGTGAAGGCGCCGGTGGACGCGGACCTCGGCGGTCTTCTCGGCGCGTGCGTGGGCTCGCTCGGGCGGCGCGTGGGTATTAACATGGCAGTGGACATTGACGCCTACGACCTGATGTAGGAGGAACCGTGAACGAGCTCAAGCAGATCGTGCTCTCGCCCGACCCGCGCCTCTCGCAGAAGTGCGCTCCCATCGAGGAGATCGATGACGAGGTACGTGCGCTGGCCAAGCGCATGCTCAAGATCATGTACGCCGCGGACGGCTGCGGCCTGGCCGGCCCGCAGGTGGGGGAGATGCGCCAGATCGTGGTCATCGACGTGGACTGGGCCGGCAAGAACTCCAAGAAGAACCCCTACGTGCTCATCAACCCGCAGATCGTGACGGCGGACGGCCCCGAGATCGAGGGCAGCGAGGGCTGCCTCTCCTTCCCGGGCGTGAACGTGCGCGTGAGCCGCCCGAGTCACGTGGTCGTGCGCGCCCGCAACCTGGATGGCGACCTCATGCAGTACGAGGCGGCGGACAACCTCATGGCCGTCTGCCTGCAGCATGAGATCGACCACGTCCACGGCGTGACTATGTTCGACCACCTGGCGCCGATGGCGCGCGCCGAGGCCGAGCGCGCCTACGAGGAGGCGCTCGCCGCGGGTGCCAAGCCGGGCGACACCGAGGTCTAGGGGGCAGAGATGCGCGTCGTCTTCATGGGAACGCCGGACTTTGCCGTGCCGTCGCTCGAGGCGCTGGCCGAGCGGCATGACGTGGCGCTCGTGCTCACGCGCCCGGACGCGGTGCGCGGGCGCGGCAAGGCGCTCGTGCCGTCGCCGGTCAAGGCCCGTGCGCTCGAGCTGGGCCTGCCCGTGCTGGAGACCTCGCGCATGACGCCAGAGGCGCTCGATGCCCTGCGCGCGGCCGCGGCCGACGTCTTCTGCGTGGCGGCCTACGGCTGCATCCTGCCCGACGAGGTGCTCACGATGGCGCCCGGCGGCTGCGTGAACGTGCACGCGTCGCTGCTGCCGCGCTGGCGCGGGGCGGCCCCGATCCAGCGCGCGATTCTGGCCGGCGATGCCGAGACGGGCGTCTCCATCATGCGGATCGGCCACGGCGTGGACACGGGCGCCTACTGCGCCCAGGCTTCGACGCCGGTGGGCGAGAAGGGAACCGAGGAGCTCACGGCCGAGCTCGCGCGCCTGGGCGCGGAGCTCCTGGTGGACATGCTCCCGTCCGTGCTTGACGGTACGGCCGTGTGGGTCGAGCAGGACGAGGCGCTCGTGACGCACGCGGCAAAGATTGCCAAGGCTGAGCTCGCCCTCGACCCGATGGACGCCGCGCGCGAGAACGCGCTGCGCGTGCAGGCATCCGGTGACACGGCCCCGGCTCGGTGCGCGGTGGCGGGTCGCGGCGTGCGCGTCTGTGCGGCGCGGTCGGTCGAGAAGGACGTGGCGCCCGGCGTCGTGACCGTGGGGCACGGTCGCGTGTGGCTGGGATGCGCCGACGGAGCGCTCGAGATCCTGCGCGTGAAGCCTGACGGCAAGCGCGAGATGGAGGCCTCGGCGTGGGCCGCGGGCCTGCGCGGGGACGGCCTGACGTGGGGGCGCGCGTAGTGGCGCGGCTCTCTGCGGCGCGACGGGTGGCGCTCGCCCTTGCAGGCGAGCGGCGTCGGCGCGGCGCGCGTGCGCGCGACTTCCTGCGCGGTTCGGATGCGCTCTCCGAGCTTGACGAGCGAGACCGCGGGCTCGCCGTTCGCCTTGTCATGGGCGTGACCGCGGCCGAGGGCACGCTCGACGCCATGATCGACGGCCATCTGCGGCGCGGCGCCAAGCTCGAACCGCGCGTGCGCGACGCGCTGCGGATCGCCGTCTTCGAGCTGGTCTACCTGGGCACGCGCTCGGACGTGGCCGTGAGCCAGGGCGTCGAGCTCGTGCGTTCCGTCGCGCCGCGCGCGGCGGGCCTTGCCAACGCCGTGCTGCGGCGCGTGGCCGAGGAGGACGTCGCGGCTGTCGCAACGGCTCGGGAGCGTGTTGGCTCCGGGGCGTTTGACGTCCGCGACCTGGCGCTCGTTGGCGCGCTGCCCGAGTGGCTCGCCGGACGTGTCGGCACCCGGGCCCTAACCGCCCTCGCCCCCGCAGCCCCCTGGGTTGCCGCAAACTTGGTCAAAGGCAACCCGTTCGACTCCCTCCGGGAGGCCGGCTGCGAGCCGCAGGAGGGACCGCTGCCGAGGTCGCTGCGCCTCGGCGCGCCGTCGCGCCTCGCGCCCTCCGGTCTCGTTGAGAGCGCTGCCGTCATCCCGTGCGACCTCGCCGCCCAGGAGGTCGCGCTTGCGTGCGCCCCTCTCCCTGGCGAGCGAGTTCTCGAGGTCGGCCAGGGCCGCGGCACCAAGACGCTGCTGCTCCAGAACGCGGCCGTCGCAGTGGGTGGCCCGTGCGAAATCACGGCCGTCGAGCTCAGCCCGCGCAAGTCAAAGCTCGCCACGCGCCGCATGGAGACCGCCGGCGTCGCCGACCACGTGAGCTGCGTCTGTGCGGACGGTCGTGCGCTGCCCGAGGATCTCGGTACCTTTGACCTCGTGTTTCTCGACGCTCCCTGCTCCGGCACGGGCACGCTTGCCCGTCACCCGGAGATTGCCTGGTCGCTCTCCCCGGAGGCGCCCGCCGAGCTCGCCGTCCTGCAGGCCGAGCTCCTCGCGTCGGCCGCCGCGCATGTCTCTCCGGGCGGCCGCCTCGTCTACGCGACCTGCTCCGTTCTCGCCGAGGAGAACGACGCCGTCATCCAGGCGTTTCTCGCCAGTCCCGCGGGGGCCGGCTTCGAACTCGTCCACTCCGGCCTCACCGAGGTCCCCGGCAGCTCCGACACGCACTTCCACGCGGTTCTCTTCCGCGCCTGATCCTCGGCAAATACGCGTCTTCCATCATTTTCGCCCCTGATTGTGTTGGAAATCGCGTATCACCAGGCTCCAATACGCAATTAACGACGAAATGGCGGTCCAAAACGTTGGTAATCGCGTATTGTCCGGTGACCCTCAACTCCGTGAATTCGCGCTGAAGCCGAGAAGAACGGCGCATCCCCCCGGCGCATTTTGGGTAACGTAAACAACGTTTGCCGCACCCCCGGAAGGACCCGACAGCCATGCTCGAGCTCAAGGACATCTGCAAGCAATACGTTACGACCGTATTCACGCAGGTGGCGCTCGACCACGTCTCCGTTGCCTTTCGTGACAGCGAGTTCGTGGCGGTGCTCGGCCCGTCCGGCTCCGGCAAGACCACCATGCTCAACATCGTGGGCGGCCTCGACCACTTCGACGACGGCGATCTTGTGATCGACGGCATCTTTACCCGCGAGTACAAGGACCGCGACTGGGACACCTACCGCAACAACCGCATCGGCTTCGTGTTCCAGAGCTACAACCTCATTCCGCACCAGACGATCCTCGCTAACGTGGAGCTCGCGCTCACGCTCTCGGGTGTGGGCCGCGCCGAGCGTCGCCGCCGCGCGCTGGACGCCCTCGCGCGCGTGGGCCTCGCCGATCACGTGAACAAGCGTCCGAGCCAGCTCTCCGGCGGCCAGATGCAGCGCGTGGCCATCGCCCGCGCCCTCATCAACGACCCGGAGATCCTGCTCGCCGACGAGCCCACCGGCGCCCTCGACTCGGCAACATCCGTGCAGGTCATGGACCTGCTCAAGGAGGTCGCGCAGGACCGCCTCGTCGTCATGGTCACGCACAACCCCGAGCTCGCACACCAGTACGCCACGCGCATCGTGGAGCTCGCCGACGGCCACATCACTGCGGACTCCGACCCCTTCGACCCGGCTACGGCGCCGCGCCGCGAGGCCAAGGTCGCCCGCCGCACGTCGATGAGCTTCCTCACCGCGCTCGGCCTCTCGTTCAACAACCTCATGACCAAGAAGGGCCGCACCATCATGACGGCCTTCGCGGGATCGATCGGCATCATCGGCATCGCCGCGATTCTCGCGCTGGCCAACGGCGTCAACGACTACATCGCCCGCGTGGAGGAGGACACCCTCTCCAGCTATCCGCTCTCCATCACCAAGCAGAGCATGGACATCTCCGGCATGCTCTCCGAGGACGCGGCCCAGGCGTCGGCGGGCGAGAAGGACGACGACCCCAACCAGATTCCCGAGTTCACCATGCTTACGGACATGTTTGCCTCCGTGGGCTCCAACGACCTCTCCGGGCTCAGGAGCTATCTCGAGTCCAACCCCGACGACCTCGACTCCTACGTGAACGCCATCCAGTACGACTACGGCATCACGCCACTCGTCTACAAGGCGGACACCTCGGACGGCGCGGTGCAGCTCAACCCCAACGCGCTCTCCACGGCCATGACCGGTGGCGCGTCCGGAACCGCAACGGCGGGCATGACGGGTGGCGGCATGACCGTCTTCAACGAAATGTTGGACGACCAGGAGCTCCTCGAGTCCCAGTACGACGTCGTCGCCGGCCGCTGGGCGACCGCGGCCGACGAGTGCGTGCTCGTGCTCACGCAGAGCGGACGCATCTCCGACTACACGCTCTACGGCATCGGCGTGCTCGACCCGGCGGACCTCACCACGATGGTCAACTCGGCCATGAGCGGCACGGCGGGGGAGACGGACGTCGACGAGGTCGACGTCGACTTCACCTACGATGACGCCCTTGCGCTGGACTTCCGCGTCCTGAGCCCGGCCGACCTCTACCGCAAGAACGACGAGACGGGCGGCTGGACCGACATGTCCTCCGACGCCGACTTCGTGGCACAGGCCGTTGAGGGTGGCCTCGACCTGCACGTCGTGGGCGTCGTACGGCCCAACGAGAGCTCCGACGCCAAGGCGCTCTCTGCCGGCATCGCCTACACCCCCGCGCTCACCGAGGAGCTCATGGCCCGCGCGGCCGACTCGGCGATCGTCCGGCAGCAGATCGCGAACCCCGAGGTCGACGTCTTCACCGGCAAGTCCTTCGACACCCTGCAGGAGGAGGCACGTCAGGGCGTGGACCTGGGCAGCCTCTTCTCCGTGGACGAGGATGCCCTGCGCTCGGCATTCTCGTTCGACACGAGCGCGCTCCAGGGTGCCTTCGACCCGTCCGGGCTCGACCTCTCCGGACTCAACATCGACCTCTCGGGCGTGGCGGACCAGGTGGACATGAATGCGCTCGTGGCGCAGGCCCCCGCGCCGGACTTCTCGTCGATCCTAGAGCAGGAGCTCGCCGACCCCGCCCTCACGACCGAGCAGTTCAAGCAGGTCTCCGAACTCGGCGGCGAGCTCGCGATGGGCTTCATGGGACACGTTGGCGCGCTCGACCCGGAGGACCCGGACCTCGTCCAGAAGCTCGCCGAGAGCTTTGCGGCCTACCTCCAGACCGAGGACGCCCAGGGCATCCTCGCCCAGATCGAGGAGATCGCCGGCCCCGCTGTGCGCGAGCGCGTCCAGCAGATCGTGACCGACTACGTCTCGGGCGAGCTCGCCCCGTACCTGCAGTCCTTCATGCAGAGCGTGTCCTCTCAGGTTGGCACTGCCGTTTCGGCCCAGCTCCAGAGCGCCATGACGCAGGTGCTCTCCCAGTATGCCGACCAGGTGGCCGGCGGTCTCTCCCAGCTCCAGAGCGCCTTCAGTGTGGACGCGGACGCCCTTGCCGGAGCGATCAGCTTCAACATGGACGCCGAGGACCTCGCCTCCCTCATGGAGAGCTACGCCAACGCGAGCCAGCTCACCTACGACAACAACCTCCAGACGCTCGGCTACACCACTCCGGACGACCCGGCGGCGATCCAGATCTATCCCAAGGACTTCGAGTCCAAGGAGCGCGTGGTGGACGTCATCGACGCCTACAACGAGGAGCAGCGCGCCGCCGGCAACGATGACGCCGTGATTAGCTACACGGACTACATGGGCATCATCATGGGCAGCGTCACGGACATCGTGAACATGATCTCGCTCGTGCTGATCGCCTTCGTCTCCATCTCGCTCGTGGTGAGCTCCATCATGATTGGCATCATCACCTACATCTCCGTGCTCGAGCGCAAGAAGGAGATCGGCATCCTGCGCGCCATCGGCGCCTCCAGGCGCAACGTCGCGAGCGTCTTCAACGCGGAGACCTTCATCGAGGGCCTGATCTCGGGCGTATTCGCGATCGCCGTGGTGGTGGCCGTCTCGGTGCCCGCGAACGCCTGGGTGCTCGCGGACTTCAACGTCGAGGGCATCATGAACCTCCCGGCGAGCTCTGCGGCCGTGCTCGTGTGCATCTCGGTGGCGCTTACCCTGATCGCGGGCCTCATCCCGTCCAGCGCTGCCAGCCGTCGCGACCCCGTGGAGGCCCTCCGCAGCGAGTAGACGCGCCCCCTTCTCGAGGTTTGGGTTCACCGTTTTGGTGCGTGCGACGTCACCGCTGGAGAAACCGCAGGTCAGGAGTTCGTTGCGTATCTGATGCCTCTCACGCGCGCGCATCGTGAACCCAAACCGCAAAACGGTTTGGGTTCAGGCTGGGGGCGAGAAGACCGCGTCGCTTGCCGCCCGCTGCTTGACATGCAGAGTTCTGCAGATACACTAGTATGCAAAAGTATGCAGACAGCTCAGCATGCAGAATTATGCACATCAACGAGAAGGCGAGAAGACCATGGACACGATGCCCATTAGCGCTCCACGTCAGGCCGGCATCTACGTGCGGCGCTCCCGTGAGGCCCAGGGTTTCACACGCGCGCAGCTGGCTGCGATGTCCGGCGTCTCGGAGCGGCTGCTCGCCTCGCTCGAGCTGGGCGACGCCACGGGCATCAGGCTGGACAAGCTGCTCGCGGTCTTCGATGCCCTCGGCCTCTCGCTTGCGGCTCAGGGCGAGAAGATCGCGTCGCCCGCGGCCGCAGCCGCCGACGCACCTAAAACGGCGCCCCAAAGAACTACGGTTCCGCCGCTCACACGTCGAAGGCGCGAGCTCGGACTCCTCGAATACGGGGCTGCTCTCAGGGATTTCATCATCAATGACATGGGAGTCGCGCTTCCCGAGGAGGCGATTTAGCCATGGCCGTTCTCGACCTTCGCGTTCTTGTCGCCGACGTGCCCGCCGGGACCGTCCACCAGGACGAGCATGGTCTCATGACCTTCGCCTACGACGAGGGCTACCAAGGTCCGCCCCTCTCGCTCTCCATGCCCATCTCAAACCGCGCCTACGGCCCAGACGTGCTGCGCCCCTACCTCTTTGGCTTGCTGCCGGATAGCGAGCTCCAGAGGCGTGCCATCGGGCGCGAGCTCGGGGTGAGCGCCAACAACCCCGTGACGCTGCTCGCCCGCATTGGCCTCGACTGCCCGGGTGCGGTGCAGCTCTGTGCGCCGGAGCGCGTGGACGAGGCGCTCTCGCGCGAGAGCGACCTCCGCGAGCTCACGGACCACGAGATCGCGCTCCGTCTCAAGACGGTGCGCGACGAGCCCGAGGTCTCGTGGATGGGTCTCGAGGAGCGGTGGTCTCTCGGCGGCAACCAGGGAAAGTTCACGCTCGCGGGGGAGGGCGGCCGCTGGTACGAGTGTCGCGGTGCCGCCCCCACCACGCATATCTTCAAGAACGGCGTCGTCGGCTTCAGGCTCCAGGCGCTCAACGAGTACGTGTGCATGCGCACGGCCGAGCGCTGCGGCGTGGCGACGGCGCACGTGGACTACCGCTTCTTCGAGGACGAGCCCGCGCTCATCGTGGAGCGCTACGACCGCGTGAGGGACGCTTCGGGCAGGGTGGTGCGCCTGCACCAGGAGGACCTCTGCCAGGCGCTCTCCGTCATGCCCGACTGCAAGTATGCCGATGACGGCGGCCCGTCAGTGCGCGACGTGCTGCCGTTGCTGGCGAGGACGAGCCATCACAAGCTCAACCTGCTTACATTCTCTCACCAGCTCTTCTATAACACGCTTGTCGGTGCGCCCGACGCTCATGCAAAGAACTACTCCCTGTTGTTAGGCGCTGGCGGTTCCGCCATGCTTGCCCCCATGTACGACGTCGCCTCCGGCCTTGCCTACGAGAGCCTGCGCCGCCGCATGCGCCTCGCCATGTCCGTCGGCGGCGAGAACCGCGTGGGGCGCGTCGGCGCCGGTGCGCTCGAGCGCTACGTTGGCGCCGGGGATTCCAAGCTCGCCGCGCTGCTAGACCGGGCCGGCCTCACGTTGACGTCCTGTCGCGCCCTCATGGCGGACCTCGCGCAGGAGGTCCCGGTCTCCATGGGGGAGGTCTTCGAGGAGTCCGCGGGCATCCCGGGCGCCGACGAGCTCCGCGAGCACCTGCTCGAGCCCGTCTCCGCCAACTGCCGCCGCACCCTCGCGCTGCTCTGATGGCGAGAAATCACCCGGGTGA
>DBQY01000017.1 GCA_002305805.1 Atopobium sp. UBA1382
TAGAGGACTGGCTTTTGATGTTCAAAAACGAGACCCACAACCACCCGACGGAGATCGAACCGTTCGGCGGCGCGGCCACCTGCCTCGGCGGCGCGATCCGCGACCCGCTCTCCGGCCGCAGCTACGTCTACCAGGCCATGCGCGTGACCGGCGCAGCCGACCCCACGGTCCCCGTGTCCCAGACCATGGAGGGCAAGCTCCCGCAGCGCAAGCTCGTAACCACCGCCGCGGCCGGCTACTCCAGCTACGGCAACCAGATCGGCCTGGCCACCGGCCAGGTCTCCGAGCTCTACCACCCCGGCTACGTGGCCAAGCGCATGGAGATCGGCGCCGTCGTGGGCGCCACCCCGGCATCCCACGTCCGCCGCGAGTGCCCGGCGCCCGGCGACAAGATCGTCCTTCTCGGCGGCCGCACCGGTCGCGACGGCATCGGTGGCGCCACCGGCTCCTCCAAGGCCCACAACGTCGATTCCCTCGAGAAGGACGGCGCGGAGGTCCAGAAGGGCAACCCGCCCATCGAGCGCAAGCTCCAGCGCCTCTTCCGCCGCGAGGACGCGTGCCGCCTGATCAAGCGCTGCAACGACTTTGGCGCGGGCGGCGTCTCCGTAGCCATCGGCGAGCTGGCCGACGGCCTGGACATCGACCTCGACCTCGTGCCCAAGAAGTACGAGGGCCTCGACGGCACCGAGCTCGCCATCTCCGAGTCCCAGGAGCGCATGGCCGTTGCCCTTGCGCCCGAGGACGTTGACGAGTTCATGCGCTACGCCCGCGAGGAGAACCTCGAGGCAACCGTCGTGGCCACCGTCACCGAGGAGCCCCGCCTGCGCATGAGCTGGCGCGGCAAGACCATCGTGGACGTGAGCCGCGAGTTCCTCTCGTCCAACGGCGCGCCCAAGTCCACCTCCGTGCGCGTGGAGGCGCCCGAGGACTACGAGCGCACCTGGGCCGGCGACACGCTCGCCGAGAAGATGCGCTCCCTCGTGACCGACCTCAACGTGGCCTCCAACAAGGGTCTCTCCGAGCGCTTTGACTCCACGATCGGCGCTGCGACCGTGCTCATGCCCTTCGGTGGCCGCACGCAGCTCACCCCGCCCATGGCCATGGTGGCCAAGCTCCCCGTGGACGGCGAGACCACCACGTGCTCCGGCATGGCCTGGGGATTCAACCCCTACCTCATGAGCGCCAACTGCTACACCGGCGCCTACCTCTCCGTCGTCGAGTCCGTGAGCCGCATGGTCGCCGCGGGCTTTGACCACGAGGACCTCTACCTCACGTTCCAGGAGTACTTCGAGCGCCTGCGCGACGTGCCCAGCCGCTGGGGCAAGCCCACCGCCGCCCTGCTCGGCGCCCTCATGGCACAGGTCGACCTGGGCATCGCCTCCATCGGTGGCAAGGACTCCATGTCCGGCAGCTTCGAGGACCTGGACGTGCCGCCCACGCTCGTCTCCTTTGCCACGGGCATCGGTCACGTCGACCGCGTGGTCTCGCCGGAGTTCAAGGGCGCCGGCCACCGCGTTGCGGTACTCGTCCCCGACTACGCCGACGACGGCCTCACCCCCGACCCCCAGGCGCTTCTCGACACCTATCGGCTGATCGAGGGTCTGGTCGAGCGCGGCGACGCCCTCGCGATCTCCACGCTGGGCTACGGCGGCGTCGCCGAGGCGGCGTTCAAGATGTGCGTCGGCAACCGCATGGGCATCGAGGTCGCGCCAGCCTTTGGCACGGACGCCCTCTTCTGCCCCTCCTACGGCAGCTTCCTCGTGGAGCTCGCCGACGACGCGGTCCAGCCCGAGATTCCCCCGACCGTCACGGCGTCCCTCTTCGGCACCACGACCGAAGCCTACGAGCTCGTCGCCGGGGGCGAGCGCATCGGCCTCGCCGACCTTCAGGACGCCTGGGAGGGTGCGCTCGAGGGCGTCTTCCCGTACCGCTCGGAGGGCGAGAAGGTCGAGGCAGTGACGTTTGACGTCGCGGGCGCAGGGGTTTCTCGCCCGACGCCGGCGACCCACGTTGCCCGCCCGCGCGTCGTCATCCCCGTCTTCCCGGGCACCAACTGCGAGTACGACACCGCGCACGCCTTCGAGCGCGCCGGCGCCGTGGCGGACGTCTTCGTCATCAACAACCTCACTCCCGAGGCGGTTGCCGAGAGCACCCGCGAGCTGGCGCGCCGCATCCGCGAGAGCCAGATCGTCATGATCCCCGGCGGCTTCTCCGGCGGCGACGAGCCCGAGGGCTCGGCCAAGTTCATCACCGCGTTCTTCCGCGCGCCCGAGGTCACCGAGGCGGTGCGCGACCTGCTTCAGGCCCGTGACGGCCTTATGCTCGGCATCTGCAACGGCTTCCAGGCGCTGGTGAAGCTGGGCCTTGTGCCCTACGGCGACATCCGCGAGATGGACGACACCTGCCCCACGCTCACGTTCAACACGATCGGCCGTCACCAGAGCCGTCTCGTGCGCACGCGCGTGGCGAGCAACCTCAGCCCCTGGCTCTCCAAGTGCGAGGTCGGCGACGTCCACAACATCGCGATCTCCCACGGCGAGGGCCGCTTCGTGGCATCCGACGAGCTACTGGCCCAGAAGATGATCGCCACCGGGCAGGTGGCCACGCAGTACGTGGACGAGGACGGCGTGCCGGGCATGGGCCTGGACGTCAACCCCAACGGCTCTGTGCTGGCCATCGAGGGCATCACCTCGCCGGATGGCCGCGTGCTGGGCAAGATGGGCCACAGCGAGCGCTCCGGCGCCGGGCTCTACAAGAACGTGCCGGGCAACGCGTACCAGCCCCTGATTGAAGGCGGCGTGAGCTACTTCACCGAGTAGACGCAAACGCAAGGGTGACCGCCCCGACTTTCACGCAGGAACTACGCTTCGCGGAGGATTCCTGCTTAGAAAGTCGGGGCGGTCTGCTGCTGGCGCGTTATTCGCACAGCACAAGCGCAGCCTGAGGAGCTGGACGTGATTGCAGAAAAGGAGAACAAGCCGTTCATCGCCACGACGCCGGGGGTGGTGCTGGCGTGTCTGGCGTCGTGCTTTCTGTGGGGGTCGGCGTTTCCGTGCGTGAAGATCGGCTACGAGCTGTTCGCAATCGACGCGACGGACGTGCCATCGATCCTCGTGTTTGCAGGCACGCGCTTCGTAATCGCGGGCCTCATGGTGGCCGTAGGCATGAGCGTGGCGCAACGGCGGGCGTTCGTGCCGGCGCGCCGCGACCTGCCGTACGTGGGCGCGCTCGCGATATTTCAGACGATTCTGCAATACATCCTCTTCTACGTGGGTCTCGCCAACTGCGCGGGTGTGACGAGCTCCATCCTGGAGGCGAGCAACTCGTTTCTGTGTGTGCTGCTTGCCGCGCTCGTGTTCCGCTTCGAGCGGCTTACGGGGCGCAAGGTACTGGGGTGCGTCGTCGGCTTCGCCGGCGTGGTGCTGGTGAACGTCGCCGGGGAGGGTGGCGGATTCAACTTCACGCTCGCGGGCGAGGGCATGGTGCTCGCGTCCACTGTCGCCGCCGCCACGTCGAGCAACCTTGCCAAGCTCTTCTCGCGCGACCACGACCCCGTGCTGCTCTCCGGCTGGCAGTTCGTCCTCGGTGGCGCCGTGCTGCTCGCAACGGGGCTTGCCCTCGGTGGCCGCATCTCCCCCGCTGACGCCGCAAACCCGCTCCCCGCGGTCGCGCTTCTCGCCTACCTAGGCTTCATCTCCGCAGGCGCCTACTCGCTGTGGTCGCTCGCGCTGGCCGCAAACCCCGTCTCACGTGTCGCGGTCTTCGGCTTCATGAACCCGGTCTTTGGCGTGCTGCTCTCCGCCGTCCTGCTCGGCGAGACCAACGTAGTAAGCCCTGCGATCGCCGTGGCGGCACTCGCTCTGGTAAGCGTGGGCATCGTGATCGTCAATCGCACAGGATCTGGCGACTCCTCGTAGCCACCCGACTGGTTGGCCGAGAAGCGCCAGAATCCGTCGCCTCTACGCTCGATTCTGGTCCTCCGGTGCCAACGAGTCACAGCCAGCGAAAACCAGGCGCCCACCGATGACAGTGGCTCAATTCCCTTAGAATGGGAATCCTTACAGCAAGGCTCCCCGACGAAGGGAGATTCCATGTCTCGTCGCGCCCTCGGTATCGCCGCCTCGGCCCTTATTGCCCTCTCGTTGCTCGTCGGCTGTGGCAGCAGCAACCTCACGGCGAGGGAGCTCACTGCGGGCACGCGGCCCGCGAGCGCGGGCTCGCTCGAGGTCGACGAGGGATCGGACACCTACGACTTTGCCCTCGACCTGCTGCGCGAGAGTGCAAACGAGAAGAACGCGCTCGTCTCACCGCTCTCTGTTCTATCGGCGCTCGCCATGGCCGAGAACGGCGCCGATGGCGAGACCCTCACGCAGATGGAGCAGGTTACGGGCATGGGAGCAGACGAGCTCACGGGCCTGCTCCAGGCCTACGGGACGCTGGTCGACGACGGCCCGCTCTCGGTTGCCAACTCAATCTGGCTGCGTGACTCCGACGGCCTTGCCGTGGAGGACGACTTCCTCGAGACGTGCGGCGGACGCCTTGGCGCGCAGGTATTCTCGGCGCCCTTCGATGACTCTACCGTGGCCGACGTCAACGCCTGGGTGAGTGAGAAGACCAACGAGATGATTCCGGAGATGCTGAACCAGATCTCCGACGACGCGCAGGTCCTGCTCGTGAACGCGCTCGCGTTCGAGGGCGGCTGGGACGAGCCCTTTGACTCCGCCCTGGTCTCACCCGATACGTTCACCTGCGAGGACGGCACCGAGCAAGACGTTCAGATGATGCACTCGACGGAAGGAAGCTACCTCGAGGGCGAGCTGGCAACCGGCTTTGTCAAGCCGTACGAGGGCTACAACTACGCCTTTGTGGGGCTGCTGCCCGCGAAGGGCGTGAGCGTGGACGAGCTGCTGGCGAGCCTCGACGGAAACGCGCTGGAGGAGCTGCTCACGCCCGTGGCCGGCGCAGGCGCGGAGATTGGGCTTCCCAAGTTCACGGCCAGCTACGAGGCGGAGCTCGGGGGCGCGCTGCGGGTGCTCGGGATGACGGACGCCTTCGACGCGGAGCTCGCGGACTTCTCGCGCATAGGCACCTCCGACCAGGGTCCGCTCGCCGTGGGCGGCGTGCTGCACAAGACGTTCATCGACGTCAACGAGGAGGGCACGCGCGCCGCGGCTGCCACGTCCGTCTCCATGGACGGCGTCGCCGCTCCCGGAGACCCGATCGAGTATCACGAGGTCATTCTCGACCGGCCCTTCGTCTATCTCATCGTGGACCTTCGCTGCGACCTGCCGGTCTTTGTCGGCACCGTCATGAGCGTGGAGTAGCCCCCAGCGAATGTTGGGTACTTTTTGGCGGCCATGGCAAGTATCCAACACTTGCTTCGCTCTATTATCGCAGGTAGAAAAATGGTACCGACGCGGTCGTACTTCGAGACCCAGCAAAAAAATACCCAACCTTTGACTCAGCAGCCCGGGCGGCGGTGCGTGAGGTGCCAGCCGCCGCAGTACGGGCACTCGTAGACGAAAATCTTGGGCGCGTCCTTGCGGCGCGAGCTGCGCTCCGCCGCCTTTTTGGCGTCCACACGCGTGTCGTAGCGCTTCTTGCGCCCGCACGCCCTGAACTCTCGCTCGTCCATCGCGCCTCCCGTCTCCTCTGGGGAACATTATGCGACGCTGGCGCATGTAAGGGACAGGGAGGTGAGGGGCATGACTGACAAGAGCATCAGGCGCACCGAGAAGTTCATGCGGCACGCGATGGCCGCGCACGGCGGCTCGGTCTACCTCGTGGCCCTCGCGCAGACGCGCTCGGAGGCCGATGCCCAGGACGTGGCCCAGGACGTTTTCTGCCGCCTGCTCACGGATGACACCGCGTTCACGAGCGACGAGCACCTGCGCGCCTGGCTTCTGCGCGTGACCGTCAACCGCTGCCGCGAGCTCTGGCGCACGCCGTGGCGGCGCCGCATGGAGAGCGCGGAGGAGCTCGCCCAGCTGCCGGCGCCGGACGCGCCCGTGGAGGATGAGGCCCTCGAGGAGCTGCGCGCCGACTCGGTCTGGCAGGCGCTCCAGTCTCTACCCGAGAAGCTCCGTGTGGTGGCGCTGCTCCACTACGTAGAGGAGTACACGACCAGGGAGATCGCCCGCATCGTGGGCAGCCCGCCGGCAACGGTGCGCACGCGCCTGCACCGGGCGCGCAAGCAAATGAGAGAGACGCTCGAGTCCCCCGCGAGCCCCGCAGCAGAGGAGGAGAACTATGGACAGGCACACGCTTGAGCAGTTCCGCACGCGGGCACGCAAGGTAACGCTGCCCGAGGACGTGCGCGAGTCCATACTGGACGAGATCAGGGTCGAGAAGGGCGAGCGCGCCCGCGGCCCGCGCAGGCCGCACCGCGAACAACGGGGCGTCACGCGGCGGACCTTTGTGCGCGCGGGAGCTGTAGCGGCCGGCGGCGTCGCCGCGTTTCTCGGCGCGAACGCCCTGATGAACCATGCCGCCGGCAAGAGGGGCAACTGGTTCGCGCTCACCGCCTACGCCGAGGGCACCGAGGAGCCGGACGGCTCGCGCCTGGCGCTCGGCGAGACATTTGGCGGGCACATCGGCTGGTCCGGCGGCGTGGACCCCGCAACGAACGGCAACGACCTGATCATGGCGAGCACCGAGCTCAACCTCTCGTGCACGGGTGACAACGTGGGCACCCTCACGTACCGACTCGAGGGCGACAGCGTCGGCACCGACGTGGACGTCTACTCCAAGCCCGGAATCTGGATCTTCCAGTCAGACCACGAGGGCAGCGGTCCCGTGGCAAGCTTCACCGTTGACTACGATAGCCAGGACACCCAGAGCCTCCAGGCCCTCCTCACCGGGCGGGCGGCCTACTACGCCGTCTACGCCAACATTCCCGTTCCGGACGACCTCGTGCCCGTCTTTCTGGAGCTGCAGGAGATCGGCGAGGCTCAGATAGAGCGCTCGGAGGGCAGCGAGACCATCATCGAGACGGACGAGGAGCAACGGCGCGACGCGGAGCTGCGCAACCAGGCGAGCGTGCGCATCGCCGAGCTCTTTGCCGAGGAGCTCGCCAAGACCACGCTCGTGATGACGGCCGTGTTCAACGACGGCAGCGAGCAGACCAAGCGTTATTCGTTCTCCCCGCGCGAGGACTACACGCAGATCTATGCCGACTATCTGGAAGAGGACTGGGAGGCCTATCTCGCCGGCGACGACGCCCGCCGCTCCAAGCTCACGCAGAACCCGCCGAGCCTCTACCTGATCACGGAGACGGCAGGATAAGACGAGGCCGCCCCGACGTCCTTCTCACGAAGGAACGTCGGGGCGGCAAATGATACGAAGGGACTGTCCCTTCATATCATTTTAGAGGCGGGCGACGCCGGACTTGCGGGCGGCCTCGGCCACGGCGGCGGCCACAGCGGGCGCCACACGCTCGTCGAAGGCGCCGGGGATGATGTAGTCGGCGGCGCGGTGCTCGTCGTCCACGAGACCGGCGATCGCGTAGGCGGCGGCCTCCATCATGTCGTCGTTGATGTCGGACGCGCGCACGTCGAGGGCGCCGCGGAAGATGCCCGGGAACGCGAGCACGTTGTTGATCTGGTTGGGGAAGTCGGAGCGGCCCGTGGCGGCCACGGCGGCGCCGGCGGCCAGCGCCTCGTCCGGCATGATCTCCGGCACGGGGTTCGCGCAGGCGAAGATGATCGGGTCCGCGGCCATCGTGCGGACCATGTCCTGGGTGAGCACGCCCGGGGCGGACACGCCCACGAAGACGTCGGCGCCCCTGACGGCGTCGGCGAGGCTGCCCTTCACGCCCTCGCGGTTGGTCCACGTGGCGATCTCGGCCTTCTCGGGGTTGAGGCCAGCTCGGCCCTCGTAGATGGCGCCCGTACGGTCGCAGATGATGACGTCCTTGACGCCCATGCGCTGCATGAGCTTGGCGATGGAGATGCCCGCGGCGCCGGCGCCGGAGAAGACCACGCGCACGTCGGAGAGCGCACGTCCCGTGAGGCGGCAGGCGTTGATGAGCGCGGCGCAGGTCACGACGGCGGTGCCGTGCTGGTCATCGTGGAAGACGGGGATGTCGCAGCACTCCTTGAGGCGGCGCTCGATCTCAAAGCAGCGCGGCGCGGAGATGTCCTCGAGGTTGATGCCGCCGAAGCTGCCGGCGATGAGCTCGACGGTGCGCACGATCTCGTCCACGTCCTTGGAGCGCACGCAGAGGGGGAACGCGTCCACGTCCGCGAAGGTCTTGAACAGGGCGCACTTGCCCTCCATGACGGGCATGCCCGCCTCGGGGCCGATGTCGCCGAGGCCCAGCACCGCGGTGCCGTCCGTGACCACGGCCACGAGGTTGCCGCGGCGGGTGTAGGTGTAGGAGTCCTCCACGTTCTCGGAGATCTTGAGGCACGGCTCGGCGACGCCCGGCGTGTAGGCCACGGCCAGCTCCTCCGGCGTGGTGATGGGGGCGCGGGTGATCACCTCGATCTTGCCCTGCCACTCCCTGTGCTTGTCCAGCGCGTACTGCTTGGCGTCCTCGGCCATGGATGCTCCTATCTCGCGGGTCGGCTCTCGCCGGCCTCCTTTCACACCGCCCACTAGTTTAATCTCGCGTCGGCACGAGCGGAACGCGATTCTGGACTTTTGCCGTGCGCCGCCCACCGCATACCCATGCACGCACCCGCACCGCTCGACGTATACTAAAAGGCGGCAGAAATCTAAGCCGGGGCTCGCCACGGGGAAAGGACCCATCATGAGCAAGAAGATCGCACCTGCCGACACCTGTGTGCTCGTGACCGGAGGCGCCGGCTTCATCGGCAGCCACACCGTCGTCGAGCTTCTCCAAGACGGCTACCAGGTCGTCATCGTGGATGACCTCTCCAACGCCTCGGCCAAGGTCCTCGATCGCATCCGAACCATCGTCGGCGACGAGGCCGCCGCGCGCATGACCTTCTACGAGGCGGACGTCAACGACCGCGCCGCGCTCGCCAAGATCTTCGACGATCATCAGCCCGACCGCGTGATTCACTTCGCCGGCTACAAGGCCGTGGGTGAGTCCGTCCACAAGCCCGTCGAGTACTACAGCAACAACATCGGCAATACGCTCACGCTGGTTGACGTCATGCGCGAGCACGGCTGCAAGTCCATCATCTTCTCCAGCTCGGCCACCGTCTACGGCGACCCGGACTCCCTCCCCCTCACCGAGGAGAGCCCCAAGAAGCCGGCGACCAACCCCTACGGTTGGACCAAGTGGATGATCGAGCAGATTCTCACCGACCTCCACACGGCGGACCCGGAGTGGAACGTCGTGCTGCTGCGCTACTTCAACCCCATCGGCGCACACCCCTCGGGCCTCATGGGCGAGGATCCCAAGGGCATCCCCAACAACCTCGTGCCCTACGTCGCGCAGACCGCCATCGGCAAGCGCGATGCCGTCCATGTCTTTGGCAACGACTATGACACGCCCGACGGCACCGGCGTGCGCGACTACATCCACGTGGTCGACCTTGCATCCGGGCACGCCGCCGCGCTCGCCTGGATGAACGGCCGCGCCGGCGTCGAGGTCTTCAACCTCGGCACGGGCACAGGCACCTCGGTGCTGCAGATCATCGAGGCCTTCTCCAAGGCCTGCGGCCACGAGATCCCCTACGTCATCGAGCCGCGCCGCGCAGGTGACGTCACGGCCAACTACGCCGACTGCTCCAAGGCCCGCGACCTCATGGGATGGGAGGCCAAGTTCGGCATCGAGGACATGTGCCGCGACTCTTGGAACTGGCAGTCCAACAACCCCAACGGCTACGAGGGATAGGCGGACGAGAAGAACATGGCAAGCCTCTTCGTCGACTATCTCGCACGGCGTCTTCCCCTCGTCGAGCAGGCACTCGCCGGCTCCGCGGGCGCCCCGCTCGCGGACGCCCCCGTGGCGAGTGACCTCGCCAACTACCTCTACGCCCCGCTCGGGCACTTCACCGCGAGCGGCGGCAAGCGCGTGCGCCCGGTCCTCGCGCTGCTCGGCGCCGAAGCGGTAGGCGGTCGGGCGGAGGACGCCCTCTCGTGTGCCGTCGCCGTCGAGCTCTTCCAGAGCGCGGCCCTCATCCACGACGACATCGCCGACAAAAGCGAGCTGCGCCGCGGCGAGCCGTGCCTGTATCGCACCGCGGGAGTCGGGCTGGCGACAAACGCGGGCGACCTCGCGCTCACCCGTGTCTTTGAGGTCATCCTCGATGACGAGAAGCTCGACGATGGCCGCAAGGCGCGCGTCCTCGCCGAGGTCGTCCGAATGGAGCGGCACACGCTCGAGGGACAGGCGCTCGACCTCGGCTGGGTCCGAGACGCGCGCTGGAACGTGACGCCCGAAGACTACACCTACATGGTCGACAGCAAGACCGCGTGGTATACCGTTGCCAGCCCGCTTGCGCTGGGCGCGCTCGCGGCCGGCAGCTCCGACGAGACGGTGAAGGGTCTCGTGGAGGTCGGCCGGCTGGCGGGTCTCGCCTTCCAGATCCAGGACGACCTTCTCAACCTGGTGGGCAACGCCGAGGCGCAGGGCAAGGACTTCCGCTCTGACATCACCGAGGGCAAGCGGACGCTCGCAGTGGTCTGGGCGCTCGCGCATCTGCCGGAAGAGGGGCGCAGCGAGCTCGTTGGGATTCTTGAGTCCCACACCACGGACGCGCGGAGCCTGGGGCGAGCGGTCGAGCTCATCGAGCGCGGCGGCGGCATCGAGCACTGTCGCGACCTCGCCCGGCACCACACCGAGAAGGCCAAGGAAGCCGCCCGTACGCTCGCGCAGGGCGGCCACGTCACGGTTGAGGCTCGCGACCTGCTCTGCTCTATGGCAGACTTCTTCGTGGAGCGCGCGAGCTAGACGCGCAGCCCACGGCTAGGAGAGACGATGGAGACGATACACGAGGGAGCGACGGGCGCTGCCGTCGAGGACATCCAGGAGCGACTGACGTCGCTGGGCTACGCAATTGACCAGGAGGAGCGCGTCACGCGCACCTTTGGACACTCGACGGCGACGGCCGTCGCGCGCTTTCGTCTTGACCACGACCTCTCCCTTGGGGACGTCGTAGACGCGATGACGTGGTCCGTGCTGGTGGATGAGTGCTATCAGCTCGGCGACAGGACGCTGTACCTGAGGCTCCCCAATTTCCACGGCAACGACGTGCGTCAGCTCCAGGAGCGCCTCAACGTGCTGGGCTTCTCATGCGGCCCCGTCGACGGCACCTACGGCGTCCACACCGAGGCTGCCGTCAAGCTCTTCCAGGAGAGCATGGGCGCCCTCGCGGACGGCATGGCCTTCCAGGACACCTTTGACGCCATCGAGCGGCTGCGCCACGTCTGGGCTGGCAAGCCCGCAGACGGGCCACACCCCCAGGGCGCCATGGGCTTTGCCCGCGCCGCCAGCGTGCTCGAAGACGCCGGCATCGCCATCACCGCAGACGACCCGATCTCCCGCAACGTGGCGGGGCGCATCTGGAACCTCGCCCATGCCACGGTGGACGACTGCTCCCTTGAGCTCGTCGACGGCCCGGAGGGTGCGAGTGGAGACGCGCGCGTCCTTATCGTCCTCTCGACCGAGCCCCTGCCGGACAACGTCGCCTCCGGCGTGGGGAGCCTCGTGCTCGACGACATGGATACACTGCCGCTGCGCCTTCGTACGACGATCCAGAGCTCCGAGACGCGCCCACGCACCGTCCGCATAGAGCTCCCCGTGGGCACGGGGGCATTCACGATGAGCGACGCGCAGACGTTTGCCGTGCTGCTCCTCGACGCCATCTGCGCCGCCTTTGACCACCTGGAGCTGTGAGCCGGGAGTTCCCACGGTAGACGGGAGGAGCCATGTTCAGCCCGTTCAAAGACGAGAATGGCACGCCCAAGGGCCTCGCTGACGTGACATGGGAGGACCTCTCCCAGCTCGCCGAGTATGACGAGGGCTTTGTCCTCGAGTTCAAGCGCGACTACACCCCGTCGGTCCAGCGCAAGATCCCCAAGATCATCGCCTCCTTTTCCAACTCCCGGGGAGGCTGGCTCCTGATTGGCATCTCTGACGAGGAGCACGCCGTCTGCCCGATCCCGCGCAGGCAGGCGGACTTCGGTCAGATCATCGGCGAGCTGTGCAGACGGCACATCTCGCCCGCCCCTCCCTTTGACGTGCGCTTCCTGGCCGACCCCACCGACGATTCGCGCGGCGTGGTCATCGTGCGCGTTGACGAGGGCGGCTTCCCGCCCTACATCGCCGACGGCGTCGTCGAGATCCGCGAGGGCTCGACCTCCGGCCCTGCCACCGGCGCGGCGCTCGTGGAGCTCTACGGCAAGGCGACCGGGCGACGCCGGGAGATCGCAGAGTTCTGCAACAGGACGGTGTTCTATCCCGAGGAGGGTTCGGACGGACTTCCGCTCCCCCTCTTTGACCTCTATCTCTACCGCATGGCTCGCCCCGAGGACACACCGTCGCGCGAGGAGGTCGCACAGCACGTGGTCGCAATGCGCGAGGCCTTCTCCCAGCAGGACGCCACCTGTCACGTGAGCCACGCCCACGACTCGCTCATCCTCCGAACGGCCCTGCCCTCAGGCCCGAACGACGCCCACTCCGCCATAGAGCTCTTCCCCGACGAGTCCATGAAGCTCACTGTCCCCGCCGTCCTTCTCGACGAGGGGGACCGCGCCCGCGCCGTCGCGCGCATGAGGGAGCTCGGACTCTTCTCCCACGCCGAGGGGCGCCTCATCAATGCCCGCGCGACGATGCGGCGCGTCTCCCGCATGGCCTCCCTGCTCGACCGCTACGTCCGCCGGCGGGATATCGCGTGGCAGGAGTACGCCGTCGCCTATGAGCTCGAGAACATGGCCGGCATCATCCTCTGGAGCGACACCGACGTCTATCAGGACTACATCGCCGAGAAGGGCGTGCTCTCGTGCGGCACAACGGACTGCCGAAGCCGCGTCCGCTATCTCGACGACGGGGCGCATGACTCGTTCCGCGCGCGCCAGTTTGCGGGGAGCCACTTCTTCGAGGCGTGCGGGCTCCCGCTCGGCTCGCCGGACCCGCAGGACAATGCCCTCGTGGACGCCCTGCTCCGGTGACCGACCGCCCCACGCGCGCCTTCCTGTTACAATGTCCCCGGCGGCACAGGGGTATCGTCCAATGGTTAGGACAGTGGTTTTTGGTGCCATTAATGTGGGTTCGAATCCTACTACCCCTGCCACCGCTGCCTCGCGCTATCATGTCTGTGTAAGGGACTCACGCGTCGCTTGGAGGCCGCACATGCCCATGACCGCGATCGTCCTCGCCGCTGGCGAGGGAACGCGTATGAAGTCCCGCCACCCCAAGGTCATGCACAAGCTTCTCGACCGCCCGCTCGTCTCCTGGGTCACGCGCGCCGCGCGCGAGGCCGGAGCCGAGCGCATCGTCGTGGTCGTGGGGCATGGCGCCGACGAGGTGCGGGCTCATCTCGCAAACGAGAAGGACGTCGAGTGCGTCGAGCAGACGGAGCGCCTGGGCACCGGGCACGCCGTGCGCGTAGCGCTGGAGGGGGCCGGAATCAACGGAGGGCCCGTCGTCATCCTGAACGGCGACCTTCCCCTCATCGAGCCCGAGACCGTCCGCGCCTTTGCCGACTCCGTCGCAAGCGGGACGCACGCCGCCGCCATCCTCACGATGACGCCGCCCGACCCGTTTGGCTACGGCCGCGTCGAACTCGCCGAAGACGGCACGGTCACGCGCATCATCGAGCAGAAGGACTGCACGGACGAGCAGGCCGCGACGCTCACCGAGTGCAACGCCGGCTGCTACGCCTTTGACGGCGCCCTTCTCGCCGCCCATGTCGGCGAGATCGGGAACGACAACGCCCAGCACGAGTACTACCTCCCCGACATGGTGAAGATTCTGCGCGGCCACGGCCACGCCACCACGATCGTCCACTGCGATGACTATCGCGAGGGCCTCGGCGCCAACAACCGCTCCCAGCTCGCCGAGCTCACGCGCCTCGCGCAGGAGCGCATCAACGAGCGCCTGATGGACGAGGGCGTCACGATGCTCGACCCGCGCACGGTCTGGGTGGGCCCCGACGTCACCGTCGGGCGCGACACGGTCCTGCTCCCCATGACGATGCTCTGGGGCGAGACGAGCGTGGGCGAGGAGTGCGAGATCGGCCCCAACACGCGGCTCACCAACTGCACCGTCGCCGACCACGTCTCGCTCGAGGAGACCGTGGGCACAGACGTCACCATCGAGCGCGACGTCACCTGCGGCCCGCGCGCGTACCTGCGCGGCGGCGCCCACGTCCTCGAGGGCGCGCACGTGGGCACGCACGTGGAGATCAAGAACTCCGTCATCGGCAAGGGCTCCAAGGTGCCGCACCTCTCCTACATCGGCGACTGCACGATGGGCGCCGGCGTAAACATCGGCGGCGGCTCCATCACCTGCAACTACGACGGTGTCCACAAGAACCGCACCACGATCGGCGACAACGTCTTCGTGGGCTCCGACACCATGATGGTCGCGCCTGTGACCATCGGAGACGGCGCGCTCGTGGGCGCCAGCTCCTGCGTCACCAAGGACGTCCCTGCCGACGCGCTCTACCTCGAGCGCGCCGAGCAGCGCATCGTAGAGGGGTACGCCGCCAAGCGACTCGAGCGACTGAAGAGAGAGGCCTAGATGTACGAGAACCTGAGCAAGCCCATGCCCCTGCAGAAGGAGATCAAGCTCTACACCGGAACGGGCAACCCCGCCCTGGCCGAGAAGATCTCCGAGATCCTGCATCTCGAGCTCCAGGGCCTCAATATCGAGAAGTTCGCCAACGGCGAGATCTACGCCCGCTTTGACGAGTCCGTCCGCGGCGACGACGTCTTCTTCATCCAGTCCCTCTCCGGCGTCAACGTGAACGACCTCCTCATGGAGACGCTGGTCGTGGCCGACGCCGCCAAGCGTGCCTCGGTCTCCAAGTTCACTGCCGTGATTCCCCACTACTGCTACGCGCGCCAGGACCGCAAGGCCGCCGCGCGCGAGCCCATCACCGCACGCCTCGTGGCCAACCTCCTCGAGGCTGCCGGTGTTGACCAGGTCATCACCATCGACCTGCACCAGGGCCAGATCCAGGGCTTCTTCGACATCCCCGTGACGCACCTCACGGCACTCTACCTCATCGGCGACTACTTCAAGGACAAGGACTTCGACTGGGACAACACCGTCGTCGTCTCCCCCGACATGGGTCGTGCCAAGGTCGCCAAGCGCCTCTCGGACTACCTGGGCTGCGAGTTCGCCATTGCCCACAAGAGCCGCCCCAAGCACAACGCCTCCGAGGTCATGGGCATCATCGGCAACATCGAGGGCAAGACCTGCATCGTTAACGACGACATGATCGACACCGCTGGCACTCTCTGTGGCACGGTTCGCAAACTCAAGGAGATGGGCGCCGGCGACATCTACGTCTCCGCCACCCACGGCATCTTCTCCGGCCCCGCCATCGAGCGCCTGCAGGACGCGCCGCTCGAGGAGTGCGTCGTCACTGACATCATCCCCTGCGAGGCCGCCAACAAGACCGGCTCCAAGATCAAGGCCATCTCCGTCGCCAACGAGCTCGCCGAGGCAATTAACAGCGTCTATATGCGCCAGTCCGTCTCCGAGATCTTCGGCGGCCGCGGCGCGGAGATCTGATCCGCGCGCACATCGCACGAGTCGCGGGGCCGCCCTTGGGTGGCCCCGCGTTTTTACCGCGCCCCTCACGACGGCCGCGCGCCCCGTTGCCCACCCATTGCTATCGACAACACCCCGTCTGCCAGCGGAAGCACCCGGGCCCGTACCCACCGTCAGGCGTGGTAGTGTACATAACCGTCACAGGACGCCTGGAAAGTGAGGACGCGCGATGCCCCAGACCGCAAAAGCCGGCCCCGCCGCCATCAGAATCGTCTGCGGCCTTGGAAATCCCGATGCCGGGTACGCACGCACGCGGCACAACGCCGGGTTCGCCACCATCGACGCCGTGGCGGCGCGCCGCGGCGTGCGCTACTGGAAGTCCGAGGCGGGCGCCCAGGTGGCTTCGATCACGGTGACCGATAGGAGCGGCGAGAAGCGCGAGGTTCTTCTCGCCAAGCCGATGAGCTACATGAACACCTCTGGCGGTCCGCTCTCCAAGCTGGCGCGCGCCCACCGCGTGAAGCCGGAGGAGATCCTCGTGGTCCACGACGAGGTCGACCTGGAGGCGGGCGAGGTTCGCCTCAAGCTGGGCGGCGGGCTCAACGCGCACAACGGCCTGCGCTCCGTTGCCGACAAGCTCGGCAGCCGCGACTTCGCGCGCGTGCAGTTTGGCATCGGTCGCCCGCCCGGGCGCATGGCCGTCGCCGACTACGTGCTGCGCGAGCTCAAGGGCTCCTTCCTCGAGGACTTCGAGCTCACCGTCGAGCGCGCCGCCGACCTCGTGGAGCAAGCGCTCTGACGAGACTACCCACCTGACCAGAAAACCCGGGTTACGCGCGGCGAATAGTGCGCGTAGCTCGGGATCCTTGGTTCTTCGGACATGAAATCCGGGTAGCGCGCTGCTCAGCCCAGTCTTTTGTGCGCGCTACTTGGGATTTTAGGTCAGCCGTCCACGCGTTCCCTATTTCACCGCCTCTGGCTCACGCCGCTCGCCGTGCGGATGTTGGCATGCACAACCACTCGGGTACAATGAGGGGTGTTGGAAAGGCCCAGCGCAGGGCCGCCAAACCTTTAGAGGGAATGCAGGAGAGGAGTGCGGTTAATGTACAAGATCCTCGAAAAGACGCAGTTCTCGGAGAAGGTGTTCAAGTTCCGCATCGAGGCGCCCCGGATGGCCAAGCACGCTCACGCCGGCCAGTTCCTGATGGTGCGCGCCAACGAGACGGGCGAGCGCGTCCCGTTCACGCTCGCGGGCTGGAACGCCGAGGAGGGCTGGGTCGAGTTCATCTTCATGGTGATCGGCAAGACCACGGAGATGCTGTCCACCTACAACGAGGGTGACTCCATCAAGGACGTCACCGGCCCGCTGGGCGTTCCCACCGAGATGGCGGACGGCCCCTGCGCGGTCATCGGCGGCGGCGTTGGCCTGGCCATTGCCTTCCCGGTTGCCCGCCACCTGGTGGAGACCGGCCACGAGGTCCACGCCATCATGGGCGCGCGCACCAAGGACCTGCTGCTCCTCGAGGACCAGTTCCGTGAAATCCTCCCGGACGACCACATCCACATCACCACCGACGACGGCTCCTACGGCGAGAAGGGCGTGGTCACTGCCCCGCTGGAGCGTCTGCTCCAGGAGAAGGCCGTCACCCAGGTCTTCTGCGTCGGCCCCGTACCGATGATGAAGTTCTCCGCCCTCACGGCCGAGAAGTACGGCACGCCGATCACCGCCTCGCTGAACCCGATCATGGTCGACGGAACCGGCATGTGCGGCTGCTGCCGCGTCGAGGTCGACGGCCAGACGAAGTTCGCCTGCGTCGACGGTCCCGACTTCGACGCCACCAAGGTCGACTGGAACGACCTTCGCGCGCGTCAGGCCGCGTATCTCACCGAGGAGGGCCAGTCCCTCAAGGCCTACGAGGAGGCGAACTGCGCATGCCACAGGTAAACGGTCGCTTTGTTCCGGACATGAAGTCCCCGCGCACCCCGGACAACGAGGAGCCGGCAGCCGAGCGCGCGTGTGACTTCCGCCCCGTCGACAAGGGCTTCACCAAGGAGATGGCGCTGGCCGAGGCCGAGCGCTGCATGGACTGCAAGAAGCCGTTCTGCGTTGACAGCTGCCCCGTCAACATCAACATCCCCAAGTTCATCGAGAAGATCCGCGAGGAGAAGTTCGGCGAGGCACTGGACATCATCCGCGAGGACTCGATGCTCCCCGCCATCTGCGGCCGCGTGTGCCCGCAGGAGAACCAGTGCGAGGGCAAGTGCATCCGCGGCAAGAAGGGCGACCCGGTGGCCATCGGCCAGCTGGAGCGCTTCCTCGGCGACCAGCCCGAGCTTGCCTCCAAGCCCAAGATGGTCCCCAAGAACGGCAAGAAGGTCGCCGTCGTGGGCTCCGGCCCCTCCGGCATCACCTGCGCCGGCGAGCTCGCCCGCAACGGCTTTGACGTCACCGTCTTCGAGGCCTTCTTCACCGGAGGCGGCGTGCTCGTCTACGGCATCCCCGAGTTCCGCCTGCCCAAGGCCGTCGTCAAGCGCGAGATCGACGGCCTGGAGGAGATGGGCGTCAAGTTTGAGTACAACTCCGTCGTCGGCCGCATCACCGACGCAGACGAGCTCTTCGCCGAGGGCTTCGACGCCATCTACATCGCCACGGGCGCAGGCCTGCCCAAGTTCCTGAACGTCCCCGGCGAGAACCTCCCCAACGTCTTCTTCGCCAACGAGTACCTCACGCGCGTGAACCTCATGAAGGCGAATCGCTTCCCCGAGTACGACACCCCCACCAAGCACGGCAAGAACGTCGTGGTCTTCGGCGGCGGCAACGTTGCCATGGACGCGGTGCGCACCGCCAAGCGTCTGGGCGCCGAACGCGCAATCATCGCCTACCGCCGCACCGAGGACGAGATGCCCGCTCGTCGCGCGGAGCTCCACCACGCCAAGGCCGAGGGTGTCGAGGTCATGCCGCTCGTGGCGCCGCTGGAGTTCGTGAAGGGCGAGGACGGCGCCGTCTGCGCCGTGCGCGTCCAGAAGATGGAGCTCGGCGAGCCCGACGCCTCCGGGCGCCGTCGCCCGGTGCCCATCGAGGGCGCCGTCGAGGAGATTCCCTGCGACGTTGCCATCTCCGCCATCGGCACCAACGCCAACCCGTTCGCCAAGATGATCGGCGACATCAAGCTCAACAAGTGGGGCTACATCATCGCCGACGAGGACGGCCGCACGTCCGATCCGCGCATCTGGGCCGGCGGCGACATCGTCACCGGCGCGGCCACGGTCATCCTGGCCATGGGCGCCGGCAAGACCGCTGCGGCGAGCATTACCAAGGCGCTCGTCGGGTAGCGGGAAGGACCGTCTGACCGCACGGTTGGGCCCCGCCGACTTCCACGCAGGAGTGCGCTTCGCGAAACTCCTGCTTAGGAGGTCGGCGGGGTCTTTTGCTGTTGCGCGCGCCGCGCCCTTCTCGCCGCCTTTCCGGAAGCCCCTCGCCGAGTGTACGAAACTAGCGGTGCCCGAGGCGGCTCCCCACTCCTCCGCACGACGTTTTCCCAGTTGGCAAACATCCTCACTTCGAGATGCATCGGTAGTTTCGTACACTCGGCGCACGAGCTCGTCCACGCCAGCCTTCTCGGCGGAAGGCCTTCGCGACCCAAAACAAGAAGGCGCCCCCGACCTTCCGGAGAGAAGCTTCTCGAAGAGCGCTTCTCGGAGGAAGGTCGGGGGCGCCTAAGCGCGCGTGAGGGCGCGAGCCTACCCGATGAGGGAGCTCACCTGATCGAGCACGTTGTCGGCACGCATCATGCCAAAGTCCTGGGGCGCGATCACCATGAGCGGAACGTCGTCGCCCACCGCGGCGCGCGCGTCCTTCTCGGCAAAGCGGACCTGGGGGCCCAGCAGAACCGCGTCGACCCCCTCGAGGTTGGCCTCGAGCTCGGTCATCGGGACCGCCTCGACCTCCACCTCGATGCCGCGCGCGGCTCCCTCGTCCTCGAGCCTCTGGGCGAGCATCGAGGTGCTCATGCCCGCATAGCAGACCAGCAGCAGCTTCATTGTCCCTCCTTACTCGACAGTGGCGGCCTGGGCCTCCTCCTCGAGCTTCTGCTTCTCGTACACCTTGAAGAACGGCAGGTAGAGAAGGGCGTCGATGACGATGAGCGCGAGGCAGAAGATCAGCGAGGCGATCTCCATGTTGGAGAGCAGGGCGCCGATGGGGGCGAACATGTTCCAACCGGCGTAGGCGTACGTCTTGCCAATGATACCAAGGGCCATCGCGCCGTAGGTGAGCAGACCGTTGATCGGCATGACGAGAAGGAACGGGATGAACATCGTGGGGTTGTACATGAGCGGCATGCCAAAGATGATCGGCTCGTTGATGTTGAAGAACGCCGGCACGATTCCCAGGCGCCCGACGGTCCTGAGCTGCTTGGAGCGCGACACCAGGCACAGCAGCGCGAGCGCGAAGGTGGCGCCGGAGCCGCCGATGGCCATGAACGTCCACCAGAACGGCGGGGTCAGGACGTGCGGGAGCTGCGTGGAGGCCACGCCCGCCATGTGCGCCGTCATGTTGGCGTCAAGGTTGGCATAGCTGATCACGTCGAGCGGGCTCGTGATCACGGAGTCGTGGATGCCGAACCACCAGAACAGCATGACGATGAGGCCGAGCAGGAAGATACCGACCGGGGTGCCCGCGAGCGAGACGATCGGCGCCATGACGACGGTCATGACCTCGGGCAGCGTGACGCCCGCAACGGCGATGACGACCTGGGAGAGGGCGCCCGCGCACACGAGCACGATCGCGCAGGGCACCAGGCTCGCAAAGGCGTCGGTGATGGCCGGGGGCACCGCCGCGCCCGCGATCTCGATGGCGCCCACGCGGCGGGACGTGAGGAAGCGGTAGAGCTCGACCGCAAGGATCGTCACGAGGATGGCCGAGAAGAGGCCCGTGGAGTCAAAGTGGTCGGTCACGAAGCTTCCCTCGACGTCCACGCCCGAGGTGATGAGCCAGCACGCCGCGCCCAGGAAGGTCGGGAGGAACGAGCTCATCTTGTAGTGCCGGGAGAGGAAGTACGACAGGCCGATTGCCGCCCACAGGCCCATGATGCCCATCGTGAACGTGTTGATCGCGCCGAGCGGTGCCGCCAGCACCTCGGCGAGACCGGCCCATCCCTGGAAGAAGGCCTGCAGCGGGCCCGCCTCGAGCGTGGTGTAGTCCACCGGCGGCTCGATGATGATGAGCGCGAAGCTGCCGATGGTGAAGAACGGGATGAGCGTCATGAACGTGTTCTGGATGGCCTTGATGTAGCGGTTCTTTGCCAGGCCGTTGGCGACGGGAGCGATGTGCCCCTCGATGAAGCCGGTGATCTTGTCCATGGGTCATTCCCCCCTTTCCTTGATCATGTCCCTGTACCAGTAGAAGCTGTCCTTGGGGATGCGGCGGCAGTCATCCCCATAGTCCACGTAGACGAGGCCGTAGCGCTTTCGATAGCCATTGATCCAGCTGTAGAGGTCCATCGTCGACCACACGAAGTAGCCGCGGACGTCGCACCCCTCGGCGCGGGCGCGCAAGATCCACTCCACGAACCCTCGCAGGTACTCGATGCGGTAGTCGTCACGCACCCTGCCGTCCACGAGCTCGTCGGCGTAGCCCATGCCGTTCTCGGTGATGTAGACCGGGGTGTCCGGGTACTTCTCCCTCAGGTCCATGAGGAGGCCGTAGACCGAGCGCGGGTAGAGCTCCATGCCCCAGGCGTTCTTGGGGACCGACGGGTCGGAGTCGAGCGTGAACCAGCCGCGCACGGTCTTCTCGTGGTTGTCCTCCGGACGGCCCGTGTTGTTTGCCGTGAGGTTGGTCGGCGAGCCGTCGCTTGGCTTGACGAGCTCGCGCTCGTAGGCGTTCACCCCCAGGAAGTCGACGCGACCCTCGGCGAGGATGTCCTCGTCGCCGGGAAGCACGTAGGAGGTGTCGCAGCCGTCCGCCTCGAGCCGCTCCCGCATCTCGGGCGGCAGCGTGCCGAGCACGGCAACGTCGTTCACGCTGCGGTTGAAGAAGAGGTCGGCGTTTCTCGCCGCCTCGTCGTACGCGGGGTCGTCGACGAGCGTGTCGATGTAGTAGGAGTCGCTCACGAGCCCGATCTGCCCCGAGAGGCCGAGCGAGCGGAACTCGCGCACCGCGTGCGCGCTCGCGAGCAGCATGTGGTACATCGCACGCCAGCGACGGTCGAGGTCGCGGACGTTGGGAGGGTAGTTCCCGATGGCGTAGGAGCACAGCGTGTCGTAGTTGGGCTCGTTGATCGTGAGCCACAGGCGCACGCGGTCGCCGTAGCGCTCGAAGCAGGTGCGGGCGTAGCGCGCGAAGGCCTCGCAGGTCTCGCGTCGCTCCCAGCCACCGCGCTCGAAGAGCGGCTGCGGGAGGTCGTAGTGGTACAGCGTCACCATGGGCTCGATGCCGCGCGCGAGGCACGCGTCGATCACGCGGTCGTAGTGCGCGAGCCCGGCCTCCGAGACCGCTCCGGTCCCGTCGGGAATCACGCGCGTCCACGCGATGGAGAAGCGGTAGGCGTTCTGCCCGCCCGCGACCATGAGGTCGAGGTCCTCCTCGAAGCGGTGGTAGTGGTCCGCCGCCACGTCCCCGGTCACGGGGTTCACGCTGTTTGCCTCGCTGTGGCAGAAGACGTCCCAGTTGGACGGGCCCTTGTCGGCCTCCCGCCAGGCGCCCTCGCACTGATAGGCAGCCGTGGCGCTGCCCCACAGGAAGCGGCCCGCCGCCGCGCTCATGAGGAGGCCTCCGCGCGGCGCTCGCGGTAGAGCTCGACGAACTCCCGGGCCACGCTCTCGAAGGTCATCGCGTTCATGAGATGGTCCTGCGCATGGACGAGAAGGAGCGTGAGCTCCAGGCCCTCGCCGCGCGCCTCGCAGGCGAGAAGGTCGATCTGCGCCTTGTGCGCCTCGGCGATGCCCTGGCGGCCGGCCGCGAGCTCGGCCTCCGCCTCCTCGAGCGCTCCCTCCCGGGCGCGGTCAATGGCCGCGCGGAAGTGGCTGAACGCGTCCCCCGCGTTGGCGATGAGGCCGACCGATGCCATCTGCACCGCTTCTCTGTCCATGTGCGCCCCTTTCTGACACGTGTCGCACGCCATCCGGCATGCCCTGTCACAGGCATACCGTGGCGCGAGACGCTATGCAATCAGTTTGTTGCGGGGTGCCCCGCAGTCTGCCGCCCACGGATACACTGGGCCCGTACGAACGCGAGGGAGGGAGGGACCGTGGCACTGATGAGCGAGCGACAGCGGCGCATCGTGAGCCTGCTCGCCGCGAGCCCCGCCCCGCTCACCGGGGGCGAGCTCGCCCAGGAGGTCGGAGTCTCCGTTCGGACCGTGCAGGCGGAGGTGGCGCGCATCAACGGGGACGGGGCGCTCATAGAGAGCAGCAACCGCGGCTACCGGCTGCGTCGGGATCCGGGTGACAGCGCCGCCGTCCGCGACGGGCTCGGCGGGGGCGCGACCTCCTCCGACCCCGCCGACGCCGTCCTGCGCGTCCTCGCACGCGGCCTCGTGACGGACGAGGAGGGGCCGACGACCGAGGACCTCGGGGAGCTCCTCTTCATGAGTCGCACGGCGGTCGAGCGGGTCCTCGGCGAGGTTCGGGAGCGCGTCTCCCGTCAGGGCCTCGCCCTCTCGCGAACCCGCGGCAGGATTAGCCTCACGGGGGACGATGACGCCCGAAGACGGCTCCTCTCCCGCCTGGTGGTAGACGAGGCGACGGGAGGCCCGTCTGCGGAAGGCCCCGCGGAGCCCGTCTCCGCCCTGCTCGACCTGGGTTTTGTTCGTGACCTCATCGGACGCTGCGCGCACCGCGAGAACCGCTATGTCGAGCCCGGCTACGAGACGGGGCTTGCCACGAGCGTCGCGATTGCGCTCTTCCGAATGCGCTGCCCCTCCGGCCTCGCCCGCGTCGAGGGCGGGGACGCGGCCGACGGCGTCGAGCTCCGCGTGGCAGATGCCGTCTGCGCTGCCTATATGCGCCGTTGGCCCATCCGAGCCTGCGCCGAGGACGTCGCACAGGTGGCGTCGCTCCTCGTTGGCTGGATGAGGCCGACTCAGCCGGGGGTGCCACGGGAGGCACGAAGCCGCCACGTCGAGCGGGACGCGCGCGTCGAGGACGTCGTGCGCGACGCTCTCGCCCCCTATGGGATCTCCGTCGAGGACGGGCCGGCGCTGCGCGGGCTCGTGCTGCACGTGGATCAGCTCGTCCGTCGCTCGGACGGCCAGTCGGTGACGGACGACGGGCTGCTCGAGGGCGTCAAGCGGAGCTGTCCGTTCCTGTTCGAGGTCTCGCAGGTCGTGGCGAAGGCCCTCTCCGAGCGCCTCGACGTGACGGTCGACGAGAGCGAGCTCGGCTTCCTCTGCATCCATCTTGGTCTCGTCGTGGGGGAGCTCGCCGACAACAGGCCGCGCGTCGCCCTGCTCAGCACCACCTATCGCTCCGTCGACCAGGCGCTTCGCGACCAGCTCGTCATGCACTTCGGGGACAGGGCGAGCATCCGCGTCTTCACGAGGGCCGCCGAGACGCTCGACGAGGCCCGGACGGGGTCCGTCGACCTCGTGGTCACGACCCGTCCCCTGCGCGGTCTCCCGGTGCCTCACGTGCTCATCTCTCCGCTGCTCCTGTCCGACGACCTCCTCGCCATCGGCGAGGCGCTGCGACATCACGCCAGGAGCGGAAGGCTGGCGCAGCTGCGCTCCACGCGCCCCTTCTTCTCCGAGGAGCTCTTCGTCCGCGACGACGGCGCCACGGTGCGCGAGCGCGACGAGGTCATCGACGAGCTCTGCGCGCGGCTTGAGGCCGCCGGGGCGGTTGGGGCCGAGTTCGCAGCATCCGTGCGAGCCCGGGAGGCCGCGGGGTCGACCTGCTTCTTCGAGCGCTTCGCCATTCCGCACGCAATCGAGATGGACGCACGGCGCACGGCGTTCTGCGTCCTGACGAGCCGCGCCGGCGTTTGCTGGGGAGGGCCCGTCATCCGCGTCGTCCTCATGATCGCCGTCCGGCGCGAGGACCGGGAGCGCTTCATGTCGATGTTCGACAGCACGGTGCGCGCCCTCGGGACCCCCGAGCTTCTCCCTCGCCTCGAGCGCGCCCGCACCCTTGACGACTTTCTCGCCGCCCTTCTCGACCAGTAGGCCCATCGTCGGCGCCTCGGCCCCCGAGTCCGCACGCCTCGCAGAGCCCCTCTCGGTCGAGGGCCGTCGCGGCCTAGAACGAGAAGGCGCCCCCGACCTTCCTCCGAGAAGCGCTCTTCGAGAGGCTTCTCTCCGGAAGGTCGGGGGCGCCGACTAGCGCGTGTTAGGCCTCGAGCCTTAGTACATGCCGCCCTGGCCGCCCTGGGCAGCCGCCGCGGAGATGGCCTCCTCGATGGTGGTGTTCTTGGGCTCGTCGGAGACGGTGGCCTCGGTGATGAGGATGAGCGACGCCACGGAGGCGGCGTTCTGCAGCGTGACGCGGCAGACCTTGACCGGGTCGAGCACGCCCATCTCGATCATGTCGCCGTACTCGCCGGTGGCGGAGTCGAGGCCCTGACCAGCGGGCAGGCCCTTGATCTTCTCGGCCACGACGGAGCCCTCGAAGCCGGCGTTGTTGGCGATGGTCTTCACGGGAGCCTCGAGCGCCTTGCGGACGATCTCCACGCCGATCTTCTCGTCGGAGTCGGCGGTCTCGACGCCGTCGAGCACCTTGGAGGCCTCGAGGAACGCCACGCCGCCGCCGGCGACGATGCCCTCCTCAACGGCCGCGCGGGTCGCCTGCAGGGCGTCCTCGATGCGGTGCTTGATCTCCTTGAGCTCGACCTCGGTCGCAGCGCCGACCTTGATGACGGCAACGCCGCCGGCGAGCTTGGCGAGACGCTCCTGGAGCTTCTCCTTGTCGAAGTCGGAAGTGGTCACGTCGTACTCGGCCTTGATCTGGGCGATGCGCTCGTCGATGGCCTCCTTGGAGCCGGCGCCGCCAACGATGGTGGTGTCGTCCTTGGAGATCTTGACGGACTTGGCGCGGCCGAGCATCTCGGCGGTGACGTCGGTGAGCTGGACGCCGAGCTCCTTCATGGCAACCTGGCCGCCGGTCAGGATGGCGATGTCCTCGAGCATGCGCTTGCGGCGGTCACCGTAGCCGGGGGCCTTGACGGCGCAGACGTTGAGGACGCCGCGGAGCTTGTTGAGGATCAGCGTGGCCAGGGCCTCGCCGTCCACGTCCTCGGCGATGATGAGCAGCGGCGCGCCCTGCTTCTGGACGGCCTCGAGGATCGGCAGGATGTCCTGGATGTTGGAGACCTTCTGGTCGGTCATGAGGATGTACGGGGAGTCAAGCTCGGCCGTCATGGTCTCGTTGTTGGTCGAGAAGTACGGGGAGATGTAGCCCTTGTCGAACTGCATGCCCTCGACGGTGTCGATGTCGATGCCGAAAGTCTGGGACTCCTCGACGGTGATGACGCCGTCCTTGCCCACGACCTCCATGGCGTCGGAGATCTTGGCGCCGATCTCGGGGTCGGAGGCGGAGATGGTGCCGACGGAAGCAATCTGCTTCTTGGTGGAGACCTCCTGCGCGTTGGCGCGCATCTCCTCGACGATGGCGTTCACGGCCTTGTCAACGCCGCGACGGATGGCGATGGGGTTGGCGCCGGCAGCCACGTTGCGGAGGCCCTCGTTGACGATGACCTGGGCGAGGAGCGTGGCGGTGGTGGTACCGTCACCCACGGCGTCGTTGGTCTTGGTGGCGACCTCCTTCACGAGCTGGGCGCCCATGTTCTCGATGGGGTCCTTGAGCTCGATCTCCTTGGCCACGGAGACGCCGTCGTTGGTGATGGTGGGGGCGCCGTAGCTGCGCTGCAGGGCCACGTAGCGGCCCTTGGGGCCCATGGTGGTGGTCACGGCGTCGGCAAGGGTGTTCACGCCCTTGGCGAGCTTGGCACGAGCGTCGGTGCCGAAAAGAATGTCCTTAGCCATTTCTTGTTCCTCCAAGTTTGTGGTTCTTCTCGCTTTGGGCGAGCGTTAGTCCTCGATGACGGCGTAGATGTCGTCGGCGCGCAGGAGCAGGAAGTCCTCGCCGTCGATCTTCACCTCGTTGCCGCCGAACTTGCCGTAGTAGACCTCGTCGCCAACCTTGACGTCGATGGCGATGCGCTCGCCCTTGTCGTTCATCTTGCCGGCGCCCACGGCGACGACCTGGCCGCGCTGCGGCTTCTCCTGCGCTCCGCTGGAGATGTAGAGACCGGTAGAGGTCTTCTCCTCCTTGGGGGCGGGCTTCACGAGAACGTGGTCACCAAGCGGCTTCAGAGTCATGTTCAAGAACCTCCTTCGTGCACCCGTGCGGATGCGTCTGCGGCGTCGAGTCTCGCGCCGCCTTAGCCAACGCTCAAAATAATACCCAGACGCATGGACTTATACCACCTCGCTAGAAAAAATCTTCCAACTCGCACTTAGATTTTCTGAGGCGCGTGCGCGCACGGCAAGAAGAACCCCGGTCTAGTACCATAAACTCAGATTCGACCTCGGAGGACAGACCCATGAAGAGCCGTTCCGCCCGAACCGCCCGAACCGCCCACGTTCTTCTCGCCAGCATGTGCGCCCTTGCGCTCGTGGCGTGCGGACAGGAGGGACGGCCCACGAGCGCCATGCGCTCCGAGACGGAGGATGCCGCGGACAGCACTGCCGAGGGAGCGGAAATGGGCGAGTTCGTGAGCACGGCGATGGTCGTCACGTTTGGCGATGGCGAGGTCCTCTTCGTGGACCAGGAGACCGGGACCCCCTACTACCCCACTAACATGCCATCAGACGCACCCGAGCTCGCAGCTGGCAACATCGTGCGCGTGACCGGCAACGGCATCATGCTGGAGAGCTACCCCGCGCAGTACCCGGGAATCACGGACGTTGAGGTGATCGAGGAGGGAACGCCCGCGGACGCCGAGAAGTACGACGAGCTGGTGACGCAGATCTGGCAGCCCAAGGATCCGTCCGAGCCGCCGCTGGCCTCGCTCGAGTACACGACGGAGCTGGCCGCAACGTCCGTCATGCTCGGATCGTACGGCTACACGTGGAGCTACGAGGAGAACGGCTCGGAGCAGACCGTAACCGCGGACGCACCGCACCCCACCCAGCTGGAGGCAGCCGAGCTTTCCGACGTGCGCGTGGACGGCCCCACCGAGGTCACCGTGACTTTTGACGTGCCCTGCACGGCGGCGGGCATCGTTCGCTGGCCCGAGGACGAGCTCGAAGCGGCGGCGGAGGCAGCGGGGTCTGCCCAGGCGGTCGAGATCGGCAGCGTCGAGGGAGACGCCTGGACCGTCGACGACCGCAAGATCGTGGATGGCAACGTCGTCTTCACCGTGGAGCCGGGCTGGCGCTACGCCGTCGAGGCATACTTCGACGGCGGCGAGGCCGTCTACGCCTTCACCGTGCGATGATCCAAAAGGGGTCTGACCCCTTTTGGATCACAGCGCCTCGAGCTCGGCGAGCCAGAGGGTCGAGCAGGCGTCCGACGGCATGCGCAGGTCGCCGCGCGGGCTGACGGCCGCCGATCCCACCTTGGGGCCGTCAGGCAGGCAGCTGCGCTTGAACTGCTGGGCAAAGTAGCGGCGATAGAAGACCTTGAGCCAGGAGAGGATCGTGGTGTCGTCGTACTTCTCGCCCAGGGCATAGCGGGCGAGACGGTAGACCTTGGACGGGTTGGTGCCGCGGCGCAGGACCTCGTAGAGGAAGAAGTCGTGGAGCTCGTAGGGACCCACGAGGTCCTCGGTCTTCTGGGCGATCTTGCCGTCCCCCGTGGCGGGCAGGAGCTCCGGCGAGACCGGCGTGTCCAAAACGTCGAGAAGAACCTCGGACTCCGCGGCGTCTCCGCAGGTGTCCGCCACGTAGCGCACGAGATGGCGCACCAGCGTCTTGGGCACGCTCGCGTTGACGGCGTACATGGACATGTGGTCGCCGTTGTAGGTGGCCCAGCCAAGCGCCAGCTCGGAGAGGTCGCCGGTACCGATGACGAGGCCGCCCTCCTGGTTGGCCACGTCCATGAGAATCTGCGTGCGCTCGCGGGCCTGGGCGTTCTCGTAGGTGACGTCGTGGACGGACTCGTCGTGCCCGATGTCGGAGAAGTGCTGGCGCACCGAGGCGGCGATGTCGATCTCGCGCAGCTCGGCGCCCACGGTACAGGCGAGCTTACAAGCATTGTTGTAGGTGCGGTCCGTGGTGCCGAAGCCGGGCATGGTCACCGCGATGACGCCGTCGCGCGGAAGTCCCAGCAGGTCGAAGGCACGCACGGTCACGAGCAGGGCGAGCGTGGAATCCAAGCCGCCCGAGAGGCCGATGACCGCACGGCGCGAGTGCGTGTGCGCGAGGCGCTTGGCGAGGCCGTGCGCCTGGATGGCAATGACGTCCTCACAGCGCTCCGCACGACGGGCGGGGTCGGACGGCACAAAGGGATGCGGGTCCACCCAGCGCGTGAGCGGGGTCTCGCGGGAGGCGGCATCCGCGCCCAGCGAGAAGGGCACGCTCACGTAGCCCATCTCCTCGGCCGCGGTCGCGCACTCGAAGGTGGACATGCGCGTGCGCTCGGCCGCGAGGAAGCGAACGTCCACCTCAGAGACGGCGCGACCGCCGCCGAAGGGCTTGCCCTCCGCGAGTAGACGACCATTCTCGGCCACGAGGTCGTGTCCGGAGAAGACGAGGTCTTGCGTGGACTCGCCGGTCCCGGCGCTGGCGTAGACGTAGCCGCAGAGCAGGCGCGCGCTCTGGCCGGTGACAAGGGTGCGGCGATAGTCGGCCTTGCCCACGAGCGCGTTGGACGCGCTGAGGTTGCAGATCAGTGTGGCGCCCGCCTGCGCGTGAGCAATCGAGGGCGGCGCAGCGACCCAGAGGTCCTCACATATTTCCGCCGCGACCACAAGTTCGGGAAGCTCCAGGCACGAGAAGAGCAGGTTGGTGCCAAAGAGCACGTCCTTCTCGCCGCCCACGGAGGCGGTGACGGGATCGACCGGGCCGGGGACAAAGTGGCGCCCCTCATAAAACTCGTTGTAGGTGGGGATGTGGGTCTTGGGGACGACGCCGAGGATGGCACCGTGCGAGACGAACGCGGCGCAGTTGTAGAGCTTGCCATTGGCGCGCACGGGCACGCCCGCGAGCAGCAAGGCGTCGAGGTCCGCCGTGCGGGCCGCAAAGTCCGCAAGGCCGGCATCGGCGGCACGAATGAGCGCGTCCTGCCAGAAGAGGTCCTCGCAGGTGTAGCCCGTGAGCGCAAGCTCGGGCAGGACGATGACTGCGGCGCCGTCCTTCTCGGCCGCCTCACGCGCCGCGGCCACACAGGCCTCCACGTTGAAGGCCACGTCCGCAACACGAACCTCCGGCGTCACCGCCGCGACCTTGACGAACCCGTCCCTCATCCCAACCTCCCTATGATCCAAAAGGGGACAGACCCCTTTTGAGGACGATCCAAAAGGGGACAGACCCCTTTTGGATCACTCTGCTTGATCGACCCTCATTCTTCTCAGTTTATTTGTTACGCGCGAAATTGTGCAGGTTCCAATTCCAGTCAGTCGTTCAATTTGCTTAACGGACAGGCCGACGTCCCGAAGGTCTAAAAGTCTCTGGTCGCGCTCCGCCTTGGGGAGCGCCTTCACCTCATGGGCAGGCAGCTCGCCCAGGGCAAGGCGCGCAACATCGCCCATCTCGTCCTCGGGAACCCGAGCGCGGCGATCAAAGCGGTATGTACGCCTCTGCTCGGGCTGGCTGTAGGCAGCAAACCCTTCGGCTCCGCCAAGCATGTCCAAGACAAGGGATGTATTGGCAATCTCCGAGGATCCCACGTACTCGCGGTAGCTGCTCCATGGGTACTCCGCCGCCGGGCAAATCCCGGCGTTTTCCGGATTGTCGTGGACGTAACGGATGGCCTGGAGCAGGTATGCCTCGTTCTCGATCGGGCAGCTTTTGAACCGGTTTTCAAAGACGTGGCCCACCCTCCCCGACTTACGGTTGAATCGCTGCGCGTAGCCGCCGGAGAGTCTCTGCATCATCTCGCTCAGTGCCTGCGTCGGGTCCTCCAGCACAAGGTGCACGTGGTTCTCCATAAGGCACCACGCCAGAACGTGGATTCCGGCGTCTTCCGCCCTCTTTACAAGGAGCTCGAGAAAAGCACGGCGATCGGCATCGTCCTCAAAGATTATCTGCTTACCGTTTCCGCGCAGAATCACGTGGTAGAAGCCCGACTCAGCGGTTGCCCTTGGCGCTCGCGGCATAAAGACCCCCTCCCCTAGGTGAAGGCTCTCATACCCGGAGAAGGGGGGCCAATTTCAGACAGGTTAAGGCAGACGAAAAATGATCCAAAAGGGGTCTGTCCCCTTTTGAATCACCCCTCGAGGTAGCGGGAGAGAAACTCGCGGGTGCGCGGGTGCTCCGGGGACGAGAAGAGCTTCTCGGGCGCGCCCTTCTCGGCGATGACGCCCTTATCCATGAAGACGACCTCGTCGGAGACGTTGCGCGCGAAGGCCATCTCGTGCGTGACCACGACCATCGTCATGCCCTCGGCCGCGAGGCACCGCATGACCTCGAGGACCTCGCCCACGATCTCTGGATCGAGCGCGGAGGTGGGCTCATCGAAGAGCATGAGGTCGGGCTGCATGCAGAGGGCACGCGCAATGGCGACGCGCTGCTTCTGGCCGCCGGAGAGGTTGTTTACGTCCGCACGCGCGAAGTCGGCGAGGCCCACCGACTCGAGATGGCGCAGCGCGACCTCCTCGGCCTCGGCCTTGCCCATCTTGCGCAGGGTTACGGGTGCGAGCGTGCAGTTGTCGAGCACGTTCATGTTGTTGAACAGGTTGAAACCCTGGAACACCATGCCGATCTTCTCGCGCAGGCGGTTCACGTCCACGTGCTCGGCCGCGAGATCGGAGCCGTGGAACCAGACGTGCCCGGCGTCGGGCGTCTCGAGCAGATTGATGCAGCGCAGAAGCGTCGACTTTCCGGAGCCGGAGGCGCCGATGATCGTGACCACCCGGCCGGGCATGACGTCGAGGTTGATGTCGCGCAGGACCTCGAGGTCGCCGAAGCTCTTGCGCAGGCCCTCGATGCGGACCATCGGCTCGGCCGCAACGCTGGCGGCGCCCGTGTTCTTCTCGCTCATGGCTTACTCCTCCACCTTCACGGGCGTGTCGGACGTGCTGCCCACGGCCTCGGTCTTGACGTTGAAGCGGTGCGCAAAGCGGCCGAGCAGCCACGTTGCCACCATCGTGAGCACGAGGTAGATGGCCGCGGCGATCAGGAACGCCGGGAAGTAGTCGTAGTAGTTGCCGCCGATGGTACGCGCCGCAAAGGTCAGGTCAAAGACGCTGATGATCGAAAGGACCGAGGAGTCCTTGATGTTGATGACGAGCTCGTTGGAGAGGCCGGGGATGGAGTTCTTGATGCCCTGGGGGAAGACCACCTTGAGCATGGCCTGCCACTGGGAGAGGCCGAGCGAGCGCGCAGCCTCCATCTGGCCCTTGTCAACGGCCGCGATGCCTCCGCGCAGGACCTCCATCATGTAGGCGGTGGAGTTGAGCGAGACGGTCACCAAGCCCGCGTTGAACGCGGACCAGATCTGGTTGAGCTCCGCGCCGCTGAAGTCGCCCGTCGCGCGGATGATCCCCAGGATGCCGTAGTAGACGATCATGGCCTGGACCATCATCGGCGTACCGCGCACCACGGTGCTGTAGACCTTGGCAAAGCCGGTGCCCACGACCTTCCAGAAGCGGACGAAGTCGTTGTCGGGGCGATCGACCGCCTGGATGCGGCAGAAGACGAGCAGCAGCGCCAGGATGAACGCAATCACGGTGCCAAAGACGGCGAGCGCAATCGTGGTAGTGACGCCGGTGACGTAGGTGCTGCGGCTCACCCAGAACATCCAGAGGATGTTCTGGAGGAAGTCGTCCGCCGGTCGGTCGGTTGCCGAGACGGCGGCCACCCACGCCGAGGCGAGGCCCATGACCAGGCGGTCGATGACGAGCACAAGCACAATCGCCCAGATGACGTACGAGGCGTAGCGCAGGGCGCGACGGGCGGGCGGCCTCACGAGCGGCGAGGTCTCCGCATAGCTCTTCCAGTGCGTGAGCTTGAACGCGAGCGCGAGGGCGCTCGCGACGAGCCACGCCGCCAGCACGTAGTACATCACGAGCTCGACGGTGAACGCGCTCGCCAGGAAGCTCATGGCCGGGCGCGGCGAGCTCGAGAGCAGCATGCCGACAACCGCGACGGCGCTCGTGCCGAGAAGGACGTAGCGATGGTCGCGCGTCACGAAGTCACGCAGTTTTGACATTCAGACACCTCGTGTTTCTCGCCCCGAAGCGGGACGAGGGCAAAGCCGCCCCCGCCCCGCTTGGCGGTCGCTCATGGTCTGGGACCGCCCCCTACGCAGGCTGGCGATCCATGCAGGCGTTCCACATCTCCTGGCGCTCGTCCTCGGGGATGCCGGCGATGATCTCGTTGATCTTCTCGAGCGCGGCGTCCTGGCCCTTGGCGATAGCGGCGTTGTCGGGCATGACCGAGCCCTCGAACTTCTCGTCCATCTCGAGCTCGACGAACTCGGGGTGGGTCTCCAGCAGCTTGGGCACCGAGAGCATCGAATAGGTGATGATGTCGGCGGCGCCGCTGCTCAGGTTCTCGACGACCATGGGGACGGTCTCGGCGGGCGTGAGGTGCGTGACGCTCGGCTCGGCCTCGACGATCTGCTCGATGACGTCGTCGTACATCGTGGCCGCCTGGCCCATGATCGCGGCGTCCGCCAGGTCGGAGAAGGTCTTGGCCCCGGCCCACTGGGAGTCGGACTTGGTGATCATGACGATGTCGTCGTCAATGTAGGAATCGGAGAAGTCCGCGGAGTCCTCGCGCTCGGGCGTGACGGACATGCCGGCGCACACGATGTCGATCTGGCCGTTGTTGAGGGCGTCAATCAGGCCGTCGAAGGAGAGCTTCACGGCCACGGCCTCCATGCCCAGGCCCTCGGCGATGATCTTGGCTGCCTGGACGTCATAGCCGTCGGCGAAGGCGCCGTCGACGTTGTCGATCGGGATGGTGAACTCGGACTCCTCCTGGACCTGCCAGTTGTACGGAGGGTAGGCCGCCTCCATGCCAACGCGCAGGGTCTTGCCGTCGCCGAGGGTGGCCTCGGCGGCGTCGGCGTCGTCGGTCGTGTCGGTGTCATCGGCGGTGGGTTCCTGCGCGGCGGGGCCACAGCCGGAAAGGACCATCACGCCTCCCATGCCCGCCACGAGGCTCGACAGCTTGAGGAAGTCGCGGCGAGAGACTCTGTCAGATACAAGAACGCGCGGGGTGGCCTTCATGGTGGTTCCTTTCCCTTTTTGAGTAATCCCCTTCCGCGCGACGCAACCGGAGGGGACCCATTCCCCTCCCCCTTGCAAGCGGGCGCACCCGATGCGAGAAAGTTACGCGCACGTCGGCAGGATACCGCGGGGCGAGAAGAACCTCGAGCTGATACCATCGTGGGAAACACCGCCGTAACGGGTCGTCCAGGAGGCCTTCATGGACCAGGAAGTCTACGACGCCTACGTCGCCATTCTCGAGGAGGAGCTCGTCTGCGCGATGGGCTGCACCGAGCCCATCGCCGTGGCCTACTGTGCCGCGCTCGCGCGCCAGACGCTCGGGGCGCTGCCGGAGCGCGTGGAGGTGGCGGCGTCCGCCAACATCATCAAGAACGTGAAGAGCGTCGTCGTGCCCAACACGGGCGGCGCGCGCGGCATCGAGGCTGCCGCGGCGGCGGGCGTGGTCGCGGGCAACGCGGACGCCAAGCTCGAGGTCCTAGCCGGCGTGACCGGCGAGCAGATCACCGAAATGCGCGACTTTCTCGCCACGCACGACGTCACCGTGGCGCCGAGCGAGCGCCCGTGGATCTTTGACATCCAGGTGCGCGCCTCGGGCAACGGCCACGAGGCGCTCTGCGAGATCGCCGGTTCGCACACCAACGTCATCCGCGTGGAGCGCGACAGCGAGGTTCTTCTCGACACGCCCTTTGAGGAGGACGCTGGCGAAAAGGACGCGGGCACGGACCGCAGCTACCTCTCCATCGAGAAGATCGTCGAGTTTGCCGGCACGGTGAACCTGGATGACGTCAAGCAGCTGCTCGGCCGTCAGATAGCCTGCAACATGGCCATCGCCCGCGAGGGGCTGGAGGGTGAGTGGGGCGCCAACATCGGCAGCGTGCTGCTCTCCGCGTACGGCGACGGCGTGGCCAACCGCGCCAAGGCGTGGGCGGCCGCCGGCTCCGACGCGCGCATGGGCGGCTGCGAGCTGCCCGTGGTCATCAACTCCGGCAGCGGCAACCAGGGTCTCACAGCGAGCGTCCCCGTGATCGTCTACGCCCAGGAGCTGGGCGTCTCTCACGAGGAGCTGCTGCGCGCGCTCGTGGTATCCAACCTCGTGACCATCCACCTCAAGACCGGCATCGGCCGACTCTCCGCCTACTGCGGCGCCACGAGCGCCGGCGCGGGCGCGGCGGCCGGCATCACCTACCTCTACGGCGGACGTGCGGACGAGATCGCACATACCGTGGTCAACGCCATCGCCATCGACTCCGGCATGGTCTGCGACGGTGCCAAGGCGAGCTGCGCGGCCAAGATCGCGAGCGCGGTGGAGGCCGGCCTTCTGGGCATGCAGATGCAGAGCCAGGGCAAGCAGTTCTACGGCGGCGACGGAATCGTGGTCAAGGGCGTGGAGAACACGATCCGCAACGTGGGCGTGCTCGCGGCGCAGGGCATGCGGGAGACGGACCGCACGATCATCGAGCTCATGTGCGGGAGCGGCGCCTGCTAACGTGCGATGGGTGCCGGTGAGGCGATAAACCCCGCCCAAGGCCCTACTCCCAGACGGGCGGCACCGGGGCGTCGGGCGTGGCCCAGGTGCCCAGGGCGGCGTTGGGGTCGGCGTCCAGGGTAAGGGGCGAGAAGGACCCCGCGTTGTAGCTCCTCAGAGCCGCGACGCCGATCATCGCCGCGTTGTCGCCGCAGGCGCGCATGGGCGGCACGGTCACGCGCACGCCGCGCTTCTCGAGCGCCTTCTTGTACGCCGCGCGCAGGCCCGGGTTGGCCGCCACGCCGCCGCCGACGCAAAAGTCAGAGACGCCGGTCTCCTCCACCGCAGTCACCGCCTTGGCGACCTGCACGTCGATGACCGCAGCCTCGAAGCTCGCCGCCAGGTCGGGCAGGTTGATCGCACGGCCAGCGCGGTTCTCGCCCTCGATGTAGGTGATGACGGCAGTCTTGAGGCCAGAGAGGCTGAAAGAGTAGTCCCCGCTGTGCATCATCGCACGCGGGAAGTGGATGGCCTTGGGATTGCCCTGCGCGGAGAGCTTGGAAATCACCGGGCCGCCGGGGTATCCCAGGCCGAGCGCCTTGGCCACCTTGTCGAAGGCCTCGCCCACCGCGTCGTCGATTGTGGAACCGAGAAGGACGTAGTCGCCCCAGGCGCGGACGTGCACGAGCATGGTGTTGCCACCGGAGACGATGCTCGCCACGAAGGGCGGCTCGAGGTCCGGGGTCTCGAAGAGGTTGGCCATGAGGTGGCCCTCGAGGTGGTGCACGGCAATGAGCGGCAGGTCAGCAGCTGCGCAGAGACCTTTCGCGAAGGCCACGCCCACCACGAGCGCGCCCACGAGGCCCGGCCCCGCCGTCACGCCCACGGCCGCGAGGTCCGCGGGCGCGAGCGTGTCCACACCGAAGTGCTCGCCGGCGCGCTCGAGCGTCTCCTCGAAGACGCCGACGATGGCCTCGGTGTGCTTGCGAGAGGCGATCTCGGGCACCACGCCGCCAAAGCGCGCGTGGAAGTCGATCTGCGTGGCCACGACGCTCGCGCAGACCACGCCGTGGGAGTCGGTCACGGCCATGGCGGTCTCGTCGCAGGAGGACTCGATCGTGAGGATGAGCGGGCCGGCGGCCGCCAGCGCCGCCGCGGCCTCGGGCGTTCGCTCGCCGGGCGCGATCGGCCACGGGCGGATCGAGGGCGCCGGCTCCGGGTGGCCGGTCGCGATCACGGCGTCCGCCGCGAGCGGCAGCGGGGCGCGCAGGATGAGGGCGTCGTGACCGGCGCCGTAGTAGCCGGGGCGACGGCCCTCCTCCGCGAGGCCGAGCGTGCCATAGAGCGCCCGGGCGGGCGCGTTCTTCTCGTCCACCTCGAGGGAGATCGTGGAAGCGCCGAGCATCTGCGCGTCGTAGGCGACGCGGGCCACGAGGCGCGTGGCGATGCCCTCTCGGCGGCGCGCCGCGTCCACGACGACCTCCTCGACCTCGAAGTCCGCCCCTGCGAGCACGCCTCCCGCAAAGCCGATGACGGTGCACTGGTCGTGCGCAACCCACCAGCTGCGACCGGGCTGAGAAAGCTCCTCGTAGAACATCCTCTCCGCCCATGGCGTGTGAGCAGAGCCCTCGTAGGCCAGCGCCTCGAGCGCGGCCACGGCAGCGGTATCGTTCACCGTCATGGGGCGCAGCTGCAGGTGGATGCCCGCGAGCGCGTCATCGACGCCAGTGAGTTCCACGGACGCCGGCTTCTTGAGGCCGAGGCGCGTGCGCTCGGCCTCCTCGGCGTCGGAGAGGCGCGTGTAGATGGGCAGGACGAGCGCCGGGTCGCCGGGCTGCTCGTCAAAGACGCCGGCCTCCACGGCCGCGTGGATCAGCCCCTCGCCGGTGGGATACCACGCCTCCTCGGGCGAGAAGGATGCGAGGCCCGCAGCCTCAAAGCGTGTGCGGTACTTGACCAGGCCGTTGCCCGTCAGCGTGAGCTCGGCCGCGTCGGCGCGACCGGCCCAGTCGGACACGCAGGCGTCGGCCTTAGACACGGTCTCGGCCGGGAAGGTGCGGTGCGCGCCCGTCTCGTCGAGCTCGTAGATGCCGGGATAGACCTCGCCACGCATGGCGTCGCCGGCAACCGCGAGCATGCCGCGCGCACCGGCGGCATACGCCGACCAGGCCATCGCGTCGAGCGCGGAAGTTCCGTACAGCGGCAACCCCGCGCCGCACGCGAGGCCCTTGGCCGTGGCGATGCCGATGCGCACGCCCGTGAACGATCCAGGGCCGCGCCCCACGAGCACGGCATCGAGGTCGGCCACCGCAAGGCCGGCGTCGGCGAGCGTCCCCTGCGCCGTGGTCACAAGCTCCACGTTGGCCTGGCGACGGCACATGTGGTCGCGCGCGGCCAGCACCGTCACGGCACCGTCGGCGTCCACGCGTCCGACAGCGCAGGCCAGCATGTCCGTGGACGTGTCCAACGCAAGGATGATCTTCTCGGCCATTCGCAGCTCTTCTCGCTCGTAGTTTCAACTCGTCTAGTGTAGTCAAATCGCCGCATGACGGGGCCACGCCGACGCCTCCTCAAAAAGGCCGACTTGGCAGAAAATCGTCTGCCAAGTCGGCTCTTTTGCGGACAGGGCGAGAAGAACGCCCAGTTGGCGGCTCTTCCGACGGGTCAATTCTCTGCCAAATCGGCTGATTTTAGGAGGCGCCGTCACCACCGGCCATCTGGGCGTGCTCGGCGGCAACAGCGTCCATGAGACGAACAAGCGGCCACGCGCGGTTGACCTTGGTGAGCAGGGCCTTGGCGCCCACCGCACACCCCGCCTCGCGCGACCGGGCGAGAAACTCGTCCACCTGCTTGTTAGCGAGGCCGCAGAGCAGCACGAACTCGTCGCACTCCGGGCTCGGCCCGTCGTAGGGGACGGGCGCCTGCCGCATCCCCGGCATCCGCGCGAACGCGCCCGCCGGGTCGCCCAGCCTCTCGGGCAGCGCCGTGCGCGCAACCACGCCCATCTCCTTCAGCACCGCCCGGACCGCCGCGCCCTTCTCGGAAGAGGGGTCAAGCCCCCAGAGCACCGCGCACGGCACGGGCCCCGAGGGCTTGACCTTCTTCGATCCGGCGGCCTTCTTCCTAGGCCGGCCAGCCATTAGCCGAAGTAACGCTCGAGCAGGCCCTTGAGAGCCTTGCCGTGACGGGCCTCGTCGCGCGCCATCTCGTGGACGGTGTCGTGGATGGCGTCGAGGTTGTTCTTCTTGGCGCAGGTGGCGAGCTCAACCTTGCCCTGCGTGGCGCCGAACTCGCAGTCGACGCGCCAGGCGAGGTTGTCCTTCGTGGTGGCCTTCATGTTGGGCTCGAGCTCCTCGCCGAGCAGCTCGGCGAACTTGGAGGCGTGCTCGGCCTCCTCGTAGGCGGCCTTCTCCCAGTAGAGGCCGATCTCGGGGTAGCCCTCGCGGTGAGCGATGCGCGCCATGCAGAGGTACATGCCGACCTCGGAGCACTCGCCGTTGAAGTTGGCCTTGAGCTGCTCGAGGATGTAGGCCTTGTCCTCATCGGAGATGTCGGGGTTGTCCTTGACGGTCTTGCCGTAGATGCCGTACTCGTGCTCGGCAGCAAGCTTGAGCTCACCCTCGACCTTCTCGAACTGGCTGGCCGGGGCGTGGCAGACCGGGCACTCCGCCGGCGGCTCGGCGCCCTCGTAGATGTAACCGCAGACCTTGCAGACCCACTTGTCCATCGTGAAACCTCCTTGTTTGTCGGTGGCGGAGCCGCGGCCCCGCCCCTCTCCTATGCACACGGCTTACGCCGTTAATGCCTCGTCGTTCTTCTCGGCCGCCTGGCACGCGGGACAGACGCCGTCGAACTGCAGCGTGTAACCCACGATCCGATACTCCGACACCGCCGCAGCGGCCTCGTCGATGCCCTGCAGGACGGGCGCCATGACGTCGTCCACGCGCCCACAGCAGACGCAACGAACGTGGTAGTGCGCAAACGTCTGGTGGTCAAATCGATCGGCCCCGTTGTTGATGCGCACACGGCCAACGACGCCCTCGTCCGAGAGCCTTGCCAACGTACGATAGACGGTCGCCCGCCCCACGCCGGGATGCTCCGCGTGAACGGCCTCGTAGACCTCGTCGGCGGTGGGATGGTTGGCAAGCGTGCGCAGCGCGTCGATGATGATCTGTCGCTGCACGGTGTTTCTCGCTGGCATGCCCCACCTCCTCGTGTCTGATACGAGGATACCATATTGAGACTAAGTCTCAATAAGAAAAATGTGACTTTCCGCAAACTGTCGCTTTTTACGTCCCGCGGACACCAAATTCGGGCTGCGACACGCAAAAAGCGACAGTTTGGCAACGCGTGAGAACGACGAACGGCGAGAAGGGCCTCGACCCGCATCCCTATAGCGCGGCGAGAAGGGCCTCTCCCCGCGGGTCGTGGGCGACCAGGCGTACCTCGCGCGGCGGCTCCTCGCCCGGCGCCGCCTCGTCGTCGAGGCGCGTCACGAAGACGTCCACGCGCGCGTCACCGATCTCATTGGCAAACTGCTCCCCCCACTCGATAGAGCAGACACCGTCGGCGCCGAGCACGTCAAAGATGCCTGTGTCCTCCAGCTGGTCAGGGTCTTCCAGGCGATAGAGGTCGAAGTGGTAGAGCGGCATCTCGGCGCCCTCGTAGACCATCTCGATGGTGAACGTGGGGCTCGTGACGTCGTCCGTCACGCCCATGCCCGCCGCAATCCCTTTGGTGAGCTGGGTCTTCCCAGCCCCGAGGTCACCCGTCAGAACCAGCACGTCCCCGGCGGCAAGGGCGTGGCCCAGACGCTCGCCCAGCGCGATTGTCTCCTCGCGCGAGCTCGTGCGAAAGCTTTTCTCGCCCATCTACGCCTCGCCTCCCGCGGGATGCTCGGTGAACCAGGCGCCCACCATGCGCAGGTCGTCCTCGAGCAGCGGCTGCCAGTCGGAGTGATAGATGCACGCTGCCGGGTGGAACGTCGGACACACCGTGAAGTGTCCCGTCTGGTAGAGCTTGCCGCGCAGCGATGTCACGCCCGCACTCGTGCGCAGCACGAACTGCGACGCAAAGTTGCCCAGACATACGATCACGTCCGGCCAGATGGAGCGGATCTGCTCGCGCAAAAACGGCGCGCAGGCCTCGATCTCCTCAGGCTTGGGGTTGCGGTTTGACGGCGGGCGGCACTTGACCACGTTGGCAATGTAGATCTCCTCGCGCGTGAGGCCCGCGCAGCTGAGAAGCGCGTCCAGCTTGTGACCCGCGGCGCCCACAAAGGGCTCGCCCTGCAGGCCTCGTTGCGACCGGGGCCCTCCCCGATGAACATCACGCGCGCGTACGGGTTGCCAACGCCAAAGACGAGATTGGTGCGCGTGGCGCCGAGCGGGCACAGCTGGCAGTTGCCCATGAGGTCGCGAATCTCCTGCAGCGAGACCTCGCGAGGCCCCTGATGCTCGTGCCCCGGTATGTGCATGACGGACATGAGGTCGAGCCCCCTTCTCTCGGCGGCAGTGCGGCCGCCCGCGCGCTTAGGTGTAGATCTTCTCAAGGCGCATTCCAAAGTCGCAGACCACCTCATAGTTGATGGTGTTTCTCAGTGCCGCCATCTCCTCGGCGGTGATGCGCTCGTCATCGTCGGCACCCAGGACGGTGACCACGTCACCGTACTCCACGGGTCGCGTGGGACGATAAGAACGGGCCCCGTTCACATCGACGGCGAACATGAACTGGTCCATGCAGATGTTGCCGACCTGACGGCAGCGCATGCCGTCAACGATGACCTCCATCTGGTTGGAGAGCTCGCGCGCCAGGCCGTCCGCATAGCCGATGGGGACGGTCGCGACCTGGATGTTCTGCTTCGGGACGCGCCAGGTGAGCCCATAGCCCACACCGTCGCCTACGTTGGGATAGATGACGCGCGTCACGCGGCCGCGCACGCTCATGACCGGCTCGAGGTCGAGGTAGGAACGGGTAATCTCCGCCGGGTGCAGGCCGTAGAGCCCAATGCCCACGCGGCACATGTCAAAGTGGCACTCGGGGTGCATGATCGTGCCCGGCGTGTTGTCGCAGTGCACGAGCCCCGTCTCGAGACCGGCCCCCCGCAGGGCCTCGACGGCCTCCCGGAAGCGATTGAGCTGGAGGGCAAAGTCCCAGTCATCGGGGACGTCCGCGGTGGCAAAGTGCGTGAAGGTGCCCGCGCACTCCAGTCCGCGATGAAAGTCGATCGTGCGCCGCAGCTCCACGACGTCGGAGCGTCGCACGCCGATGCGCGTCATGCCCGTGTCGATCGCCAGGTGGTAGCGGGCGACGCGCCCGGCGGAGGCGGCGGCCTCCCCGAGCGCGAGGGCAAAGTCCGCCGTGTACACCGACGGCATGAGCTCGTGCTCGACGAGCGTGCGGACGCAGTCGACGGGCGGCTCGGAGAGGACGAGAATGGGCCACTCGATGCCCGCCTCGCGCAGGGCGACGCCCTCGGAGACCGTCGCCACGGCGAACTGGCTCGCACCGGCGGCGTGCATGACCCGCATGCAGGGGACCGCGCCATGCCCGTAGGCATCGGCCTTGACGACGCACATCAGCTGGACGCCGCGCTCGAGCTGGCGCCTGAAGGCCGTGACGTTCCTTCTCAGCGCCGCAAGGTTGACCTCGACCCACGACCAGCGACTCTCGGGACCCTGGGCCCTCTCCACGTTGGTGCCCCCCTTCCGGCACAGACCGCGCTACTCTCCCAATGGTCCCTCGCCGTAGGCAACGTGCTCGTCAACGGCATCCGACGCGATGCCGATCACGTCGATGACGTCGCCCGCCATGACGGCGCGCGAGCCAAGGCGCTCGACCGCGAGCGACCCCGCGTAGGCATGCACCTCGCAGACGTAGGCGGCCAGGAGCGCAAGGTCCTCGTCCTCGCCACCGCGCTGCGCAAGGGCCGAAGCCATCATACCAGCAAGCACGTCTCCGGAGCCCGCCGTGGCAAGCGCCGCCGGACCGGGCTTGGGCAGGACGGCCTTCTCGACACTCACGCAGCCCGTCGCCGTGCCCTTGGCAACGACCACGAGCTCCGAGCCACCATCTGACCACACAATCTCTCGCGCGGCAGCAAGCTGGTCGATGAGCGACGAGGGCGCGGATGCACCCGGACGACCCACGAGTCGGCCGAGCTCCCCCCGATGCGGCGTGAGCACGAGCGGGGCGTCGCGACGTATGGCCTCGGGAAACTTGGGGAGGTCGCCGTCGGTGAGGCGCGCCAGGCAGTTGAGGCCGTCGGCGTCGACGACCAGCGGCACGTCGCATTCCAACAGAGCGGACACGATCGCCGCCGAGCCGCCGCTCACGCGCATCCCGGGGCCCACGAGCACGGCGGAGGACCGCTCGGCCAGCTTGCGGACCACGTCGCACGCCTGGGCCGTAAACGTGCCGTCCTCGTCCTCGGTAAGCGGCACGACGGGGATTTCCAGCAGGTGCGCCTGGGCGACCGGAGCGGCCGAGGCGGGCGTCGCTAGCGTCACGTACCCCGCGCCCATGCGCGCCGCGGCGCGGGCCGCCATGATGGCTGCGCCCGGGTAGCGGCGCGAGCCACCCACAACGAGGACGGAGCCGCGCGAGAACTTGTCCACGGCAGCCGTGCGCGGGGCAATGGAGCCCAGGTAATCAACAAGATCGGTGCGCCAGGCGACCGGGTCCTCGTCGATCACGAGACGCTCCGTCTGCTCCGCGAGCGGCGCCACCACGATCGCACCGCTCGCGTCGCGCCCGTCATCGGCGAGAAGACCGGGCTTGAGGGAGATCATGGTCACCGTCATGTCAGCGACCACGCACGCGCCGGCGGCGCGTCCGGTCTCTGCGGACAGACCGCTCGGCACGTCAACGGAGAGCACGTGGGCGGAGCAGGCGTTCACACACTCGATCCAGATGCCGAAGGGAGGGCGCGGCTCACCGCGGAAGCCCGTCCCGAGCATGCAGTCGAGCACCACGTCCGCAGGGGCGAGAAGCTCCTCGAGCTCGTCGCGTGACGGACCCACGAGGACGGAGACGCCCGCGCGCACGGCACTCTGCGCCACCTGGCGCGAGAGGTCCCCCGAGAGGGCGTCCGGGTCGATGGGGCTCACCACCGTCACGTCGACGCCGCGCTCGCGCAGCGCCTCGGCGGCAACCCAGCCGTCGCCACCGTTGTTGCCCAGTCCGGCGAGCACCACGACGTTGCCCACCTGACCGAACTCGAGCGCCTCACGCGCCGCCGCGAGGCCGGCGCGATGCATGAGCTCGGCCACGCTCACCCCCTCGCGGGTGAGGGCCACCTCGACGCGCTTGACGTCATCTATGTTCAGCACGGGCTGCATACGTCTCTACTCCTCCTGTGAAGCGACAGTCAGTTCGGGTGAGGACGGCGTGCCGGCGCCCAGTTCGTCGAGCTCGGCCTCCTGCACGCGCTCCAGCTCGTCGAGAACGGAGCGGGCCTCTTTGAACGAGCTCGCGAGCGCGCGCTGAGCCTCGCGACGCGCGTCCGGCGCGGGGCGCACCGCGTCGGTTACCGCGATTGCGTTGGCAACGGCGACGTCATGCGTGTGCGAGATGGAGAGGGCGACCTCCCGAATCCCCCGCTCTCGAGCCACCTCCGCGGCACGACCGGTGAGCAGGGCGCGCGGCCTGCCCGATTCGTCGCGCGTGACCGAGACGTCGCGGAAGCTCACCCCGTCGGAGAACCCCGTCCCGAGCGCCTTGACCACCGCTTCGCGCGCCGCAAAGCGCGCGGCGTAGTGCTCGGCGGGACGGGCGCACTTGTCGCAATAGGCGCGCTCCTCCTCCGTAAAGACGCGCCGAGCGAAGTTGGGGCGCCGGGCGAGCACGCGCTCCATCCGGTCAATCTCGAGCATATCGACGCCGATGCCTGCCGTTGCCATGATCGTTACTCCACCGTGACGGACTTAGCGAGGTTGCGGGGCTTGTCCACGTCGCAGCCACGAGCCCGGGCCACGTAGCGGGCGAGCATCTGCAGATGGACGACGGCCACGATAGGAACAAGCAGCTCGTCCGTCATGGGCGGAATCCACAGGACGTGCTCGACGAGCGACGCGACGGCCTCGTCACCGTCCGTGGCCACCGCCACGCAGGTAGCGCCGCGCGCGATGACCTCCTGGATGTTGGAGACGGTCTTGTCGTGCACCCGGTCCTCGGGAACGATCGCCACCACCGGGAAGCCCGGCTCGAGCAGCGCGATCGGGCCGTGCTTCATCTCGCCGGCAGGGTACGCCTCCGCGTGGAGATAGCTGATCTCCTTGAGCTTGAGCGCGCCCTCGTAAGCCGTCGTCGCATTGACGCCGCGCCCGAGGAAGAGCGCCGAGTGGGCGCGGCGGAAGACGCCCGCGGCCCGCTTGTCCTGCCAGGACCGCGAGATGACCTCGCGGACGAGGTCGGGTATCGCGCACAGGTCGCTGTAGTGGCGCTCCACCTCCGCACGGTCCATCTCGCCGCGTGCCTGCGCGAGGCGCAGCGCAAGGAGCGCGCTCGCGACCATCTGCGCCGTGTATGCCTTGGTAGACGCTACGCAGACCTCGGGACCCGCTTGGACGTAGAGTGCGCCGTCGGACTCGCGGGCGGCGGTGGACCCGAGCACATTGGTAATCGCGAAGACCTTGCACCCCATGCCCCTCATGCGTCGAGCGGCGGTGAGCGTGTCAGCCGTCTCGCCGGACTGCGTGATGATGACGCAGAGCGTGTTGGGCGTCACGATGACGTCCTGCTCGTAGTTGAACTCCGACGCGTAGTCACAGATGACGGGCACCTTCGCCCACGTCTGGATCAGCGTGCGAGCGATGAGGCTCACGTGATAGGACGTACCGCAGGCAATCAGGTAGACCAGGTCGATCGACGCGAGCTCCTCACTTGTCATTGAGAGCTCGTCCAGGAAGACGCCCTTCTCGCCCAGGCGCCCCGCGAGCAGCCGCTCGATGGCCTCCGGCTGCTCTGCGATCTCCTTTGCCATGAAGTCGGAGTACCCGCCGAGCGTGGCCGCCGAGGCGTCCCAATCGATGTCGAGCGTTGTGGGATGCTCGACCAGCTGGCCGTCGGCGTCGAAGACCGTGACGCGACCGGTCGCCTCGAGTCGCGCGATCTGACCGTTCTCGAGCTGCGTGACGTGCGAGGTGACGCTCGCCAGCGGAGTCACGTCAGAGGCGGCGTAGGCACCCCCATCCGTCGACGCCACGACGAGCGGCGACCCGTTACGGGCGCACACGATCTCCCCGGGCGCGTCGGCGCAGGCCACCGCGAGCGCCCATGAGCCCTCAAGCCTACGGACGGCGTTGCGCACGGCGGCGACGAGGTTACCCTTGGAGGGACCCGCCCAAGCGTCCTCGATGAGATGGGCGATGACCTCGGAGTCGGTCTCGCTCACGAGCTCGTGGCCGTTGCGCTTGAGGTAGCCGCGCAGCTCGCGGAAGTTCTCGATGATGCCGTTGTGCACGATCGCGATGCGGCCCGTGCAGTCGCGGTGCGGGTGGGAGTTGCGGTCCGTGGGGGCGCCATGGGTCGCCCAGCGCGTATGCGCGATTCCCGTCGTCCCGACCAGGTTGGCCGTCTCGCAGCGCTCCGCGAGCGTCGCGACGCGCCCGGCGCACTTGACGCCGTGCAGGGCGCCGTCGGCCCCGAGCACCTCGACGCCCGCGGAGTCATAGCCGCGGTACTCGAGCGTGCGCAGGCCCTCGAGCAGATAGCCCACGGCCTGGTCCCTACCGGTGTAACCTACGATTCCGCACATGGGGTCTCCTCAGAGAGGCGGCTGCCTCTATCTTGTCCTGGCTCCCGCGGCGTCACCGCACCCTTACGCGCGATGAGCCTCGAGCGCCTCGAGCACGATGGCGTTCGCCTGCTTGCAGAGCTCGTCGGTCGGTGCCTCGGCGAGCACGCGCACGAGCGGCTCGGTTCCCGAGGCGCGCACGAGAACGCGACCCTGGCCGGAGAGGAACTCCTCGGCGCGCTTGACGGAGTCGAGCACGGCGGCGTCACCCATCGCAGCGTCCTTATCCTTCACGCGGACGTTCACGAGCTCCTGCGGATAGAGCTTCACCGGGGCGCAGAGCTGCGAAAGCTTCTCGCGCTCGGCGCGATAGACCTCCATGACGCGCAGCGAGGTCATGATGCCGTCGCCGGTGCACTCGATATCGCCGAAGATGATGTGGCCGGACTGCTCGCCGCCCAGGCTGTAGCCGTTCTCGCGCATGCAGGCATAGACGTTCTTGTCGCCCACGGCGGTGGTCTCGTAGGAGAGGCACGCCTCGTCGAGGGCCTTGAACAGGCCGTAGTTGCTCATGACGGTGGGAACCACGGTACCGGCCGTGAGTCGGCCATGCTTGTTGAGGTAGACGCCGCAGATGTAGAGGATCAGGTCGCCGTCGACAACGTTACCGCGCTCGTCCACCGCGAGACAGCGGTCGGCGTCGCCGTCGTAGGCGAAGCCTACGTCGAGGCCCTGCTCCACCACGTGGCGGCGCAGGCGGTCGATGTGAGTGGAGCCGCAGTCGACGTTGATATTGAAGCCGTTGGGGGCGTTGTTGATCACGCGGACGTCCGCGCCGAGCGCGTCGAAGACCGGCTTGGCAACCGAGGAGGCGGCGCCGTTGGCGCAGTCCAGGCCGACCTTCACGCCCTGGAGGGAGAAGTTGGCGCTCGAGATGAGATGGGCGATGTAGCGGTTTCGCCCCTGCATGTAGTCGACGGTGCAGCCGATGGCCTCGCCGGTGGCGAGCGGGACGTCGACCTCCCCGTCGATGTACGCCTCAATGAGCTCGAGGACGTCCTCGTCCATCTTGTAGCCCTCGCCGTTAACGAGCTTGATGCCGTTGTCGGTGTAGGGGTTGTGGCTCGCGGAGATCATGATGCCGCAGTCGAAGTTGCCGTCCACCGTCTCGTACGCCACGCCCGGCGTGGGGATGACGTGCAGCAGGTAGGCGTCGGCGCCGGAGGCCACGAGGCCGGCCACGAGGGCGCTCTCGAACATGTAGCTCGAGCGGCGCGTGTCCTTGCCCACCACGACGCGTGCCTTGCGCTCCTGGCGAGCGCCGTAGTACCAGCCCACGTAACGACCGATCTTGAAGGCGTGGTCCACGGTCAGGCCGCAGTTTGCCTCGCCACGAAAGCCGTCGGTGCCAAAGTACTTCATCGCAACCCCTCTCAAGAGGTATCAGAATTAGGTCCCACCCATTGTGGCACACGCCCTTCGAGGGGTGGCGGCTTTTGGGGAATTTCACATGGTGGTATCAAACTCTCCCTTGGGAGGTTTGGGTTCGCGGTTCGCGCCAAACAGGCCTCTCGGAAAAACTACCTGCGATTTTGCGACAAGTGACAGCCGCTTTGCCCCGACCGTGAACCCAAACCTCCCAAGCGGGCGCAAAAAAGAGCCCGCCGAGAAGGACTCGACGGGCTCGAAGGCGCAAAAATGCGAAGAAGCTTAGCGCTTGGAGAACTGCGGGCGCTTGCGGGCCTTCTTGAGGCCGTACTTCTTGCGCTCGACGGCACGGGCGTCACGGGTGAGGAAGCCAGCCTTCTTGAGGTCCTCACGATACTCGCCAGCGTCGAGAAGGGCGCGGGCGATGCCGAGGCGCAGGGCGCCGGACTGGCCGTTGATGCCGCCACCATCGAGGTTGGCGAGGACGTCAAAGCGCTCGGCGGTCTCGGTGAGGCGCAGCGGGGCGAGCGCGTTGTCGAGGAGCTGCTGACGGCCAAAGTAGGTCTTGGCGTCGCGGCCGTTCACGACGACCTTGCCGGTGCCGGGCACCAGGCGGACGCGGGCGACAGCCTCCTTGCGGCGGCCGGTACCGGTGTAGACTACGGTGTTCTCAGCCATCGGTTAGGCCCTCCAATCAATCTTGACGGGGTTCTGGGCCGTGTGCGGGTGCTCGGGGCCGGCGTAGACCTTGAGCTTGGTGCCCTGCTTGCGGCCGAGGGTGGTCTTGGGGAGCATACCCTTGATGGCGTGCTCGACGATGCGCTCGGGGTGCTTCTCCATGGCCTCGCGGAAGCTCTCGAGCTTGAGGCCACCGAGATAGCCGGAGTAGCGCCAGTACTGCTTGTGATCGGCCTTCACGCCGGTGAGAATGACCTTGTCGGCGTTGATGACGACGACGAAGTCACCGGTGTCGGCGTTGGGGGTGTACTGCGGCTTGTTCTTGCCACGAAGAATCATGGCGGCGGTGGTGGCCAGACGACCGAGCGTCGCGCCCTCGGCGTCGATGAGCACCCACTTGCGCTCGACTTCGCCGTTCTTGGCGAACTGAGTCGACTTCTTCACTTGACTCCTCCTACGTACCTGCTGAATGACGGCTTCTGGACAAGCCGCCGTGCTTTTTGTCAGAGATTACGGGGCTCTGTGGAAAAGCTGTAAGAGTATAGCGCAACGCCGCCGTACGCGGACCGTGATTTTTCCGCACACAACGTGCACAGATGCGCCCGCCGACGAACGCGGCCGCCCGCGCGATCGCGGTCTAGAATTGTGCCAGTCACAGACGACGCGTTCGAGGAGGAACCGATGATCTACACCGTCACGCTCAACCCCGCGCTCGACAAGACCGTTCACATCCCCAACTTCACCCTCGACGCGGTCAACCGCATCACCGAGCTGCGACGCGACGCCGGCGGCAAGGGCATCAACGTCTCCAAGGTCATCGCCAAGCTCGGCGGCACCTCCGAGGCCGTGGCGATTCTCTCCGGCGACACGGGCAGTTGGATCGCCGGCGCCCTCAAGCAGGCGGGCATCCGCGTAAAGGCCTTCCCCGCCAACGGCGAGACCCGCACCAACCTCAAGGTCATCGACCCCGAGCGGGGCACCCACACCGACATTAACGAGCCTGGCCCCGAGGTGACCGACGCCATGCTCGCCGAGATGCTCGACGTGCTGGCCGAGGAGGTCTGCGAGGGCGACTACGTGGTGCTCTCCGGCAGCCTTCCCTCCGGCGTGAGCCGCTCCACCTACGGAGCGTGGGCGCGCACCCTGCGCCACGCCGGCGCGCACGTCTACCTCGACGCCGACGGTGACGCCCTCGAGGGCGGTCTCAAGGGCAAGCCGTTCTTCACCAAGCCCAACAACCACGAGCTCTCCGCGCTGGTGGGACGCGAGCTCACCACAGTCGAGGAGATCGCGGCGGCGGCACACGAGCTAGTCGAGAAGGGTGTGGAGCGCGTCGTGGTCTCCATGGGCGGCGAGGGCGCCCTTCTCGCCACCTCCACGGAAACCTGGCACGCCTCCTCGGTGAAGGTGCCGGTGGGCTCCACCGTGGGCGCCGGCGACTCCGTGGTCGCCGCCTTCGTCTACGCCGACGCTCAGGGCCTGGGCGTCGAGGACACGCTACGCCTCGCCATGGCAACGGGGGCGGCCAGCGTCATGGAGTCCGGCACGCAGGCCGCCGAGCGCTCCGTCGTCGATGGGCTCATCGACCGCGTGGAGGTCACGCGCCTGGCATAAGGCGGGATGCCGCTCAGGGAATCCGGTTCCATGTCGGCCGGGGTTCTAAGAAACCGCACCCTTGCCCGAGGCTGTTCCGGGAATCGCCGTCCTTGTCGGCAGGCGCTCTAGGAATTGCAGCCCTTGTCGCCACAACTTCTAGGAAACGCCGGCCTTGTCCCATCTCAGGCGGACAAGGTCGGCGTTTTTTAGGGAGTCCGTGACAAAGGCCGCGATTCCTAGACCGACATCCGGGCGAGAAGAGCCCCTAGCCGACAAACGCCTCGATCTCCGCAATCCGCTCGAGCGCCTGGCGCCGCCCGGCTACGTAGAGCGAGAGCAGCGTCTCACCGTCGCGTGTGGACGACCCCACGACAACCGGCTCCTCGGGCGCGACGACCAGGCAGCGGCCCTCGCGCTCGAGCTCCCAGAGGCCCTCCCGCTGTTTGTTGTAGCGCTCGGCGCGTGTGCGCAGAGCCTCGAGGTAGTACGGGTAGCGGTCGTAGCGGTGCGACCGCAGCGCGATCTGCTCGCCTGACCCCGCCTGCTCGCGCACGAACCCGCGATCCTGCGTGAGCACCACGAGCGCGCGATCGGTCGCGGGCCGCCCCGGCACCTCGGGGGCGCCCGGAAGACCCAGCGCCGCCGCATAGGGAATCGAGTCCGTGGTGCCGCCGTCGAGGCAGCGGCGGCCGTCGAGCTCCACGATGCGCGATACCGTGGGCAGCGAGGCGGAGGCGCGCACGCGGTCGATGTCCTCGGGGAAGCGGCGAACGGGCAAGTATGCCGGCGCGCCAAACGTCACGTCGGAGACGACAGCCCACAGGGGCGTCTCGCCCGCGTTGAACGTCTCCACATCGCAGGGGTCCAGGCGGTTCTGCACCTCGTCGTACATGAAGTCCGCGCCCGCCATGTCGCCAGTCGTGGCGAACGACCACAGTGACATGAACCGCCGGTCATCACGGAAGGCGAGGATGTCGCGCATGGTGCGTCCGATCTGACGCGACCGGAAGTTCGCCGCGTTCACCGCGCCGGCCGAGACGCCCCAGATGCTCGAGAATCCGTAGATTCCGCGCTCCTGTAGCACGTCGAGCACGCCAGCGGTGAACATCCCGCGGAACCCGCCGCCCTCCAGCACGAGCGCCGGCGCCGCGACACCATTCCTCTCGTCCAGCATGGAGCCTCCCAACAAAAAAAGACAGCGGCCGCGGGCCCGGTGGGGGCCGGCGGCCGCGAAGCGTGCATGGTGGAGGTGCGGAGAATCGAACTCCGGTCCAAAGCAGACCCCTGACAGGTGTCTCCAGGCTCAGTGACCAATTGAGTCTCGGACGCCGCGCACCTGGTCACCCGCGCTTGGCACCCCAGCCGGTTCGGTCTTTGCGTGCAGCATACCGGCTACGTCCGCACGCGCATCTCCCTAGAATGACGCCGCCCCGGGAACGGGAGCAATCCCCGGTTTGACGCGCTGGTTAGTTAAGACTAAGCAGCGAGAGCCAGCTGAGGCTCAAAAGAGTTGTTGTCGTCAATTCAATTTGACGGTACCCCTGTTTAACGTGGCGAGGAGACCACGGCCTGCTGCCCATCTCAGGCCCACCCTGTCGAAACCAGTCACCCCCGGTTACAGGGCATGGCGAGAAAGACCGCCACCATGCGGCTGTCAACGTACGATGGGCCGCTCGCGCGGCCGTGGGGGTATTCTACCCGTTTTGCGCTCGGATGACACCGTATTGCCACCTGAACTGCAGGCCCTTGGGAGGTTTGGGTTCGTCAGTCGGCGCGCGGACGTTGCATAAAGGTTCTTACAACGCCTTGAACTGGTCTTTTCCGAAAGAGCACCGCGCGCGAGACGAAACCGTGAACCCAAACCTCAGTGACGGGGGCGTCCGGAGCACACAAACGGGGCGGCCCCCTGCGAAAGGCCGCCCCGTTGGTCACACCTGTGACCCCGCGCTACTCCTCGACGAGCTCAAACATGTCGGGGCCGACGCCGCAGACCTCACAGACAAAGTCCTCGGGCAGCTCGGGGGTGTCGACGGTGACCTCCCAGCCGCAGACGGTGCAGCGGAACGTGTACTTCTTCTCCTCGGACATGCGTGTCTCCTTTCGTTTTCCAGGGGCGTTTTCCGCCCTGACCTAACTTATACCCCCAACGTAGGAAGAGGCCTTCGGCGGGGTCTTTCCCTTGAGGGTGCCATGGTAGTACGCGTACGTCATGGGCGCCACGCCGGAGAGGTTGCCCGCATCCACGACCTCGCCGACGAAGGTGAGGTGCGTGCCCACGTCGAGCGTCTGGACCACGTTGCACGCCACGAAGGAGCAGGCGTGCTCGGCAGGATAGGGGTCGCCGGTCGCCGCGACGGCGCTCGCGATGCCGTCGTACTTGTCCTCCGTCGCCGAGCTGCGAAAGCCAAAGCGTCCCACGAAGAGCATGTCGGCAGACTCGTCCACCACGGCAAGCGAGAAGTGCCCGGCGCGCTCGATGGCGCCGCAGGTGAAGTTCTCCTTGTTCACGGTGACGGAGACCTGGAGCGGGGTGGATGTCACCTGCAGCCCCGTGTTGACGATGCAGGCACCCACCCGCTCGCCGTCGTCCGCCGAGACCACGTAGAGCCCCGACGAGAACTTGAACAGTGCGGTCGCGTCCATGTCCCTCTCCTTTCCGATGATACGAAGGGACAGTCCCTTCGTATCATTTAGCGGCTGCGCTCCTTGAGGGCGCGGGCAATCTCGCGATCGGAGTCACGGCGTGCCATGTCGTCGCGCTTGTCGTAGAGCTTCTTGCCACGCGCAAGGCCGATGGCCAGCTTCACGCGGTTATGTTCGTCGAAATAAATCTCCAGCGGAACGAGGGCCAGGCCCTTCTGCCGGAGCTTGCCGTCCAGATAGTCGATCTGGCGACGATGCAGCAGGAGGCGCCGCTTACGATCGGGGTCCACGTTCCACACGCCACCGTTGGAGTACGGGTGGATGTGGACGCCGTGCAGCCACGCCTCGCGCCCACGGATGAGGCAGAATGCGTCCGTAATCTGACATGCCCGCTCGCGCAGGCTCTTGACCTCGGTGCCCGTGAGCTCGATGCCCGCCTCGAAGGTCTCCTCGATGAAGTACTCATGGTGGGCGGAGCGGTTCTTCGCAATGGTCCGCTTGCCGGGACCCTTCTGCTGGGCGGCCTTTGCCGCCTGGCGCACGACCTTACTCTTTGCCATCGGCTGCCTCCTCGTCGGTCTCGTGGATGAGCTCGAGGAGCGCCTTGACTGCCGGCTCGCCCACGAGGTCGCGGGCGCGCAGGGTAAGGCTGGCGGCCACGTCGCGCGCGCCGGCGGCCGCGGCGTCGCCCGCGCACATGAGCAGGCACACGGCAATCTCGGCATTGGCGCCGTCGGGAAGGCCCTCGGCGGCGAGAAGCTCGGTGGCCTCGACGTCCGTCACGAGGTCGGGATCATGGTCGGTCCCGGCAGCCTGGTCGAGCGCGGCGGCGAGCACGCCGTCACGGACGTCGAGGTTGCGGGCGGCGCGCAGCGCGGCGGCGGCCACGCGGGGCTTCTCGCCGGCCTGGAACCAGCCGGAGAAGTTCACGAACGCCCGGGCGAGGTGCGAGGCCTCGCTCGCGCGCTCGAACACACTGTAGGTGAGTGCCAGGTACTCCTGGACGTCGCCCGCCATGCGGCAGAGGTCGGCGAGGTTGAGTCGCGACGCGCAGTCCATGGGGTTCCAGCGAACCGCGCTTTTGAGTGCCGCTGAGGCCGCGTCATAGTCCTCGGTGCGGACGCACGCCAGCGCAAGATCGGCGTAGAGACGACCCAGCGGTTCGCCCACGTCACGCAGCTCGCGCGGGTCCCTCTCCACGCGGCGATAGGCGAGTCGCTCGAAGAGCGAGGGGAATGCGAACCACTGGAGCTCGCCTGTGGTCGGGCAGTTTGCGTCGACGTACGCCTCGGCGTCATCCGCCAGGCGAGTGAGCAGGCGCATCGCCAGCTCTCCCTCACCTTGGAGCAGCAGTCCCTCGGCGCGCTCCAGCTCCTCTGTCAGTTCCGTTCTCTCCATCGGCCTCCCGCCGTTCTTCTCGTACCTCTTAGTCTTCCCATTATGGCCGAGCGGTTTTCACTCGGCGAGGGTCAGTGCGCGAGCGCGAGGTCGATCTGCCCGCGGGCAACGTTCACGCCCGTCACCTCGACGCACACGCGGCGACCGAGGCCCCATCGCTCGCCGAACTCCTCGCCCGTAAGGCACATGCGCGCCTCGTCGTAGGTGAACCACTCCTCCCCCAGCGCCCGTATCGGCACGAGACCCTCGGCGTAGGTGTCGTCCAAGGTGACGAAGAGGCCAAATCGTTCGCAGCCCGAGACCACGCCCGTGAGACGCTCGCCGATCCGCGACGAGAACAGCTCCGCCATCTTGACCTTCTGGGAGGCCCGGCTCGCCGCGTCGGCGGCGCGCTCCTGCTCCGAGCAGGTTCTGCACAGCTGAGGGAGTGCCCGTTCCTGCTCGCGCATCTCGCGCCCGTCGATTCGCCCGTCAATGAGGGCCCCGAGGGTCCTGTGGACAAGAACGTCCGGGTAGCGGCGGATTGGGGAGGTGAAGTGGCAATACGCCGCCGCGCCGAGGGCGTAGTGCCCCTCGTTCACGGGCAGGTAGACGGCGCGGCGCTGGGCACGAAGCAGCAGCGCGCTCGCAAGCGGTCCGCCGTCGGTCCCCTGAGCCCGCTCGAGGACACGTTGGATGGCAAAGGGGTCCCCGGCGAGCAGGCCCGAAGTCGTCTCGCCATCGAGCAGGCCGAGCTCGCGCAGAGGCTGGACCGTCGCACGCAGGTCCTCCTCAATCGGACGCTCATGCACGCGGTAGGCCGCCGGCGCCTCGCGCTCGGCGAGCCGCTTTGCCACGCACTCGTTGGCGAGCAGCATAGCCTCCTCGATGAGGCCCGTTGCGCGGGTCCGTCGGCGCACGGAGACGCCCGTGGGCGCACCGGCCTCGTCAAGCACCACGCGGGCCTCCACGGTCTCAAAGTCAACGGCGCCGCGCTCGCGCCGCACGTGCTCGCGGAGGGAACGAATCGTATCGAGAGTGTGCAGCAGCTCGCGAATCTCGTCCGTGGGCGCGGTCGCGTTGCCGAGAAGAACCTCATCCACCGTGTCGTAGTCGAGGCGCGCGGCAGAGCGGATCGCGCTTCTCGCCATACGCGCGCCTCTCACATTGCCGCGCTCGTCGAGACGCATGAGGACGCTCATCGCAAGGCGGTCCTCGCCCGGACGCAGCGAGCAGACGTCGTTGGAGAGGCGCTCCGGGAGCATCGGAATCACGCGGTCGACGAGGTAGGCGGAACACGTCCGCCGCTTGGCCTCGTTGTCGATAGGGGTATCCGCACCAACGTAGTGCGAGACGTCGGCGATGTGCACGTCCAGCTCATAGCCGCCGTCCGCGAGTCTTCGGGCGCTCACCGCGTCGTCGAAGTCGCGTGCGTCGACGGGGTCGACGGTCACGCAGAGCGTGTCGCGCAGATCGAGACGAGAGGGACTTGTCGCGAGCTCGTCCGCCACGTTCGCCCTGATCTGCTCCGCCTGGGCCAGCACCGGTGCCGGAAACTCCCCGGGCAGACCGAAGGAGGCGATGACGGCCTCGACGTTGAGGTCGAGCTCGTCGGCAGATCCCACGCGCCGCTCCAGCGTCACCACGGCGGCGCTCTTGCGCGTGGGGTACTCGGTGATGCGCGCGATCACGACGTCGCCCTCGGAAACGCCCAGTCGCTCGGGGCTCGGGTCCTCGGGCACCACGAAGAAGTCATGGCCGATGCGCGCGTCAAGCGGCGTGACCGCACCGAGCGGACCCGCCGGCGCAAAACGACCGAGAAAGGTCTCGACGGCGCGCGAGGTCACGGAGCGAACGACGGCGCGCGGTCGCATGCCGCGCTGCTCCACAAGCGCAACCTCGACCTCGTCCCCGTTCATTGCCTCGCGTTGGCCGTGCCGCGCGAGATCGAAGGACCCCTCGGACGTCTCGACGTAGCCCGCCCCCGGACGAGAAATCACGAGCGTCCCCGTGAGCGTGCGCGCACGGCCGCGCGGTCCCCCGCTGCGCCCGCGCCTCCTGTTGCCACGATGCGGCCTGCTACGGCTCATGGCCCTCCGTCCTTCTCGCCCCCTCACCTCTCAGCTTATCCCAACCCCCCAAAGAAGATGGAGATCCGGCGGGCGTACGCAAGGAGCCCCCGGCGTTCCTAGCGAGAGTTCTGAGCGCCAAGCGCGAACACTCTCGCATGGAACGCCGGGGGCTCCCACACGCGTTAGCACGATTGGTCTGGCTAGACCTTGAGGTAGCGCCTCATGGCGATGGCCGAGCCAAACAGGCCGATGACGATGCCGATGACGAGCAGACCCGCAAAGGTGGCGTAGAGCACCTCGTTGGGAATGTTGAACGCCAGGAAGGAGAGGTTGTCCTGCAGCATGGGCATCAGCACCCGCATACCACCCACAAGGGCGGCGATGGCGAGAAGCGCAGCGATGAACGCCTCGAGCACGCCCTCCATCACGAACGGCCCACGGATGAAGCTGTTGGAGGCGCCCACGAGACGCATGATCGCGATCTCGCGGCGACGCGCGGTGATGGCGAGACGAATCGTGTTGTTGATGAACACGAACGCCACGAAGGTCAGCATGGCCACGAGGACGACCGCGCCGATGCGGATGTAGTTGGTCACCTCAAAGAGGCGATCGACCGTGCCCTGGCCGTAGACGACGTCGTCCGACGGGGAGGACTCGGGATCATCGGCCGTGTCACGGATCTCGGCGAACGAGGCGTCGTTCATGATGCGCTCGGCCGTGTCCGCGACCTCCTGGGGGTCGGTGAGGGTGATGACCAGGGAGGCCGGCAGCGGGTTCTCGCCGTCAAGGGCGGCGACAGCGTCACTCGCGTTGCGGTTGGACATGGACGTGCGGTACTCCTCGAGCGCCTCGTCCTTCGACTTGTAGGTCACGGACTCGACGTTATCCCAGCTCGAGATCTCGGACTGGAAGTCCTCGACCGCAGCGTCGCTGGCGCTGTCGGACAGGTAGGCCTGGATCGTGACGCTGTCCTCGACACCGCCGACCACGCTCGAGATCATGACGGACCCGAGCACGAAGAGGCCGATGATGAAGAGCGAGAGGAAGATCGTGACGATGGCGCCGAGCACCGTCGTCCAGTTGCGGCGGAAGTGGTGGCCGGCCTCTCGGAGGGAGTATCCAAAGTTAGAGGGCACCATAGTATCCGTAGCCTCCCCTCTCCTGGTCGCGGACGACATGGCCGGCCTCGAGGGCGATGACGCGACGGCGCATGGAGTCGACCATCTCGCGGTCGTGCGTCGCCATGATGACCGTCGTGCCGTTGCGGTTGATGAGGTCGAGCAGCTTCATGATGCCGAGCGAGATGGCGGGGTCAAGGTTACCCGTGGGCTCGTCGCAGACGAGCAGCGGAGGACGGTTGACCATGGCTCGGGCAACGGAGACGCGCTGCTGCTCGCCGCCGGAGAGCTGGTCCGGGAAGGACTTCATCCTCTCGGAGAGGCCGACGAGTCGAAGCACCTCGGGAACCTGTGCCTTGATGACGGAACGGGGCTTGCCTATGCACTCGAGGGCAAAGGCGACGTTCTCGTAGACCGTCTTGTCCGGCAGGAGCTTGAAGTCCTGGTAGACGGTGCCGATCTGACGACGCAGGTACGGGACCTTCTTGTTGCGCATCTTGGTGAGATCCTGCCCCGCCACGATGACCTGGCCGGAGCTCGCCTTGAGCTCGCGCGTGATGAGACGCAGGAGCGACGACTTGCCCGAGCCCGAGTGACCGACGACGAACACGAACTCGCCGGGATAGATGTCGAGGCTGACGTTGTCGAGGGCGGGCTTGTTGGGCTGGGCCGGGTAGATGAGTGTGACGTTTTTGAACGACACGGTCGGGGTACCGGTTCGCGAGACCGCAGGTGCATCGTCGCTCGCGAGCGACGAATACACGTTCTCAGAGGCCTGGGGGGCATCGGACGGTGCGTCCTCCGTCTCCGTGGCGGTGACGACGTGAACCGCCTCGGGCGTCTCCGCCGCGGGGGCGGATGCCGCCAGGGAGTCGGCCGCTGCCAGGAAGGCACCGGTGTCGTCCGCCGTCAGGTTCTCTGCCTGCGGAGCCGCCTCGGGCACGGCGGACAGAGACTGGCTCTCGTCCTCCGACCCCTGTCGCTCAGCGCTGCGAAAGTGACTGGCCACAGAAGCTCCTTCTTCAGAATCGAACTGTCTGACAAATACGCAAGTAGTCTAGCAAACTGACCAGCCCTCAACCTAATTTGCCGCACAATGCACACGAGAAGGGCGACGACCCGTAGGCCGCCGCCCCTCCATGGATCGTTTGTGGGACGTCCCTAGGCGAGAAGTGCCTCGACAGCGGCCACGACGCCCTCGGCGTCAAGGCCGTACTTGTGAAGCAGGTCGACGGCGGGGCCGGACTCGCCGAACACGTCGTTCACGCCGAGCTTGCGCACGGGGACCGGGTTCTCGGCGAGCGCCGCCAGCACGGCGTCACCCAGACCGCCGATTACGGAGTGCTCCTCGGCGGTGACCACACGGCCGGTCTTCGCGGCACTCGCGCGGACGAGCTCCTCGTCGAGCGGCTTGATCGTGTGGATGTTGATCACCTCGGCGGAGACGCCCTTCTCGGCGAGCGTCTCGGCGGCCTCGAGGGCGGCCTGGACCATGAGGCCGCAGGCCACAATCGTCACGTCGGTGCCCTCGCGCAGCAGGACGCCCTTCCCGAGCTCGAACTCGTAGGCGTCCGGGTCGTTGAACACCGGGACGGCGAGGCGGCCGAAGCGCATGTAGACGGGGCCCTCGTACTCGTAGGCAGCACGGACGGCGGCCTTGGCCTCGACGTCATCCGCCGGCACGACGACGGTCATGCCCGGGATGGTGCGCATGAGGGCGATGTCCTCGTTGCACTGATGGGTGGCGCCGTCCTCGCCCACGGAGATGCCGGCATGCGTGGCGCCGATCTTGACGTTGAGGTGCGGGTAGCCGATGGAGTTGCGCACCTGCTCGAACGCACGGCCGGCGGCGAACATCGCAAAGGTGCTCGCAAACGCCACGCGCCCGGTGGAGGCGACGCCCGCCGCGATGCCCATGAGGTTGCACTCGGCGATGCCCGCGTCGAAGAAGCGGTCGGGGTAGGCAGCCTTGAACTTGCCGGTCTGGGTCGCCGCGGCGAGGTCCGCGTCCAGGACGACGAAGTCGTCATGCTCGGCGCCCAGCTCGACGAGCGCCTCGCCGTAGCTCTGGCGCGTTGCGACCTTCTTGACGTCAGCCATTAGAGCTCCTTCCCCGCAGCCTCGAGCTCGGCCATGGCCTGCTCGTACTGCTCGTCGTTGGGGGCCTTGCCGTGCCAGCCCACCTGGTTCTCCATGAACGAGACGCCCTTGCCCTTCACCGTCTCGCAGACGATGCACGTGGGCTGCCCCTTCGTGGCGCGGGCCTCGGCGAAGGCGGCGCGCAGCTGTGCCATGTCGTTGCCGTCGGCGACCTCCACGACGTGGAACTTGAACGCGCGGAACTTGTCGGCGATGGGCATCGCGGAGTTGACCTCCTCGATGGTGCCGTCGATCTGCAGGCCGTTGTGGTCCACGATCAGGCAGAGGTTGTCCAGGGCGTGGTTGCCGGCGAACATCGCGGCCTCCCAGACCTGGCCCTCCTCGATCTCGCCGTCGCCGAGCAAGCAGTAGGTGCGATAGTCGTCGCCCCAGTGCTGGGCCGCGAGCGCCATGCCCACCGCGGTCGAGACGCCCTGGCCGAGCGAGCCGCTGGACATGTCCACGCCCGGGGTGTCGTTCATGTTGGGGTGGCCCTGCAGGTGGCTGCCGATGTGGCGGAGGGTCTCGAGGTCGGACTTGGGGAAGTAGCCGCGCTCCGCGAGGGCGGAGTAGAGGCCGGGGGCGCAGTGGCCCTTGGAGAGGACGAAGCGGTCGCGGTCGGCCTTCTTCGGGTCGGCCGGATCCACGTTCATCTCCTCGAAGTAGAGGTAGGCGAAGATGTCCGCCGCGGAGAGCGAGCCGCCCGGGTGGCCGGACTTCGCGGCGTGCGTAGACGTCACGACGCCCTTGCGAATCTCGTTGGCAACCTTTCTGAGCTCGTTGTCAGTCATGGGTGCCTCCCTTTCTAAAGACGTGCGGCGAGAGGCGATGCCCCTCGCCGCGCTATGGGACCGGATGCTACTGAGCCGCGACGACCTTGGCCCAGTCGGCGTCGAAGGCAGCCATGCCCTGGTCGGTCAGCGGGTGCTTGAGGCACTTCTTGAGGGCGCCGAAGGGAACGGTGGCGATGTCGGCACCAAGGAGCGCCGCCTGCGTCACGTGGTTGGGCGTGCGCACGGAGGCGGTGATGATCTCCACCTGGTCGTCGACGTTCTTGCCGGACCAGTCGTAGTTGCCGAGACAGGCCACGACGTCGGCCAGCTGGGAGATGCCGTCCTCGGCGATGTCATCGAAGCGACCGACGAACGGGGAGATGTAGCGGGCGCCGGCGTTGGCGGCGAGCAGCGCCTGGGTGGCCGAGAAGACCAGCGTCATGTTGACGCGGACGCCCTCGGAGGCGAGCTGGTGCGTGGCAGCGAGCGCCTCGGCGCAGATCGGGAGCTTGACCACGATGTTCGGCGCGAGCGCGGAGAGGCGACGACCGTCGGCGATCATGTCCTCGGTCGTCTTGGCCTGGGACTCGGCGGAGACGGGCAGGCCCTCGCACATCTCGCAGATCTTGAGCATGTGGCCCTCGAAGTCGGCGAGCTTGCCACCGGTGCGCGCATAGAGCGACGGGTTGGTGGTGACGCCGGCGAGACAGCCCCAGGAGAGGGCTTCGCGGATCTCGTCCAGGTCAGCGGTGTCGATAAAGAACTTCATGTTTCCCCCTTTTACTCGCATGCCAAACCACGGGCGCGCGGACGCGCACCCTTCCGAGAAGATACCATCCGACACCGTCATTTCCCGGGTTCTTGACCCTGACATGCAGGGTTTAGCCCGCCACCGGCAGACGTGGAGGACGGCAACAGACTTTCGTCACATGTGGGGGGCGACTCAGCCCTCTGCCTCACAGATGATCGTCATGACCTCAGCCGCGCTGCCCGCCTTCTCCAGCCGTGCGAGAAAGCCCGGGGTGCGCAGCATCTCGACGAGCGCCTGCAGGGCACCGAGATGGCCGTCATTGTCCGTTGCGGAGAGCGGGAAGAGGAACTTCACCGGGTCGTTCTCGGCGCTGCCAAAGGGGACCGGACTCGCGAGCGTCACGACGCCGAGCGCGGGCCTGAGCGCACCGCTCTCGGGGCGCGCATGGGGCAGCGCCACGCGCGGCGCGATGACGATATAGGGCCCCAGCACGTTCACGCCCCGCACAATGTCGTCGACGTATCCCCTGGTGACCATCTCAAGGTCGATCAGGGGCTGCGCCGCCTTCCTGACGGCATCCTCCCAATCCGAGGCCTCGACGCCGAGGCGAATCAGCCCCTCGTCAAGAAGGTCGCTCAGCATGTGTCCCTCCCCCGTCTCACGCCTCGACGCCAGGGCGTCACTGAAACCAAGTGTGGCACGAAACCGACCGGCATAAGACGAGACCGACGATGGGACGGGCAAACGGTCGAGAAGGGCGTGCGCTAGGCCCGAATCTGACGGAAGCCCTCGCCGAACACCTCGTGTACCTCGGAGATGACCACAATCGCCTTGGGGTCGCACTCGGCGACGATCTGCTTGAGCCAGACGGCTTCGGAACGGCTGAGCACGCAGAAGAGGACGGGCCGCTCGGTGCCGCTCCACATCCCGCGCGCCTCGAGCTTCGTGCACCCGCGGTCGAGCGTGTGCATGATCTCGTGGGCGATGGCGTCGTGCTCCTCGGAGATGATGTAGGCGGCGCGCGCGGCACGGGGGCCGTCCACGACCGCGTCGATAACCTTGCCGCAGATGAACATCGCGACCGCGGCATAGAGCGCCTGCTCGACCGAGAAGACCGTGGCGGAGAGGGCGATGACGATGCCATCCACGATGATCACGGACGTGCCGACCGGGAGCGCCGTCTTCCTCGCCACGACCTGCGCGACGATGTCGGTGCCGCCGGTGTTGCCGCCCGTCCTGAAGACGAGGCCAAGCCCGAGGCCGGTGACCACGCCGCCCCAGAGGGCGCACAGCAGCAGGTCCTGCTCGCCGCCCACCACGGGCAGGAGGGGAACGAGCGCGTCGGTGAAGAAGCCGCAGGCGATGATGCCGGCCACGGTGCGGGCAATGTAGCCGCGGCTCCCGGATTTGACCACGAGAATCATGAGCAGCGCGTTTATCACGATCGTCTGCAGGCCGACGGGCAGCGCGACGCCAAAGGTCTCGGCCACGGCCGAGAAGACCATGGCGAGGCCCGTCACACCGCCGGCGGCGAGGCCGTAGGGAACCTCGAAGATGTCGACGCCGATCGCGAAGATGATGGAGCCCACGACGATGAGCAGGGCATCGTGCAGGACGACCTTCCAGGAAATGGACTTCATGCCGTCTCTCCCCCGCCGACGACCCACCGATGGTAGCCAACGACAAAGCGATCGAGGTCACCGTCCTGAAGCACCGCGTCGACGTTGCTCGTCTCCACGCCGGTACGCAGGTCCTTCACGAGCTGATAGGGGTAGAGCACGTAGCTCCTGATCTGGTTCCCAAAGCCGATGTCATGCTTGGGACCTCGCAGCTCGTCGAGTTCCTCGGCTCGACGGGCGAGCTCCATCTCGTAGAGGCGGCTCTTGAGGACGCTCATCGCGAACGCCTTGTTCTGGAGCTGGCTGCGCTCGTTCTGACAGGTGACCACGATGCCGGTGGGAAGGTGCGTGATGCGCACGGCGGAGTCGGTGGTGTTGACCCCCTGGCCGCCGTGGCCGGATGCGTGATAGACGTCGACGCGCAGGTCGTTCTGGTCGATCTCGACCTCGATGTCATCGGTCAGCACCGGGAGCACCTCGACGCCGGCAAAGGTGGTCTGGCGGCGCTTCTTCGCATCGGTGGGAGAGATGCGCACGAGCCGATGGACGCCCTGCTCGGCGCGCAGCATCCCGTAGGCGTTGTGACCGCTCACGGTGAAGGTGGCGCGGTTCAGGCCGATGGCCTCGCCCGGCTCGGCGTCGTTGACGGTGACCCCCCAGCCGCGACGCTCGCAGTAGCGCTGGTACATGCGGAAGAGCATCTCGCACCAGTCCTGCGCCTCGAGCCCGCCCTGACCCGGCGTCACCGTCACGATGGCGTCGCCGTGGTCGAGCTCGTCCGTGAACCAGCTCGAGAGCTCGAGCTCGGAGAGGTCCTCCTCCAGGGCCCCGGCAATCCCGGACGCCTCGGCGAGCAGGTCCTCGTCGCCGGTCTCGTCCGCAAGCTCGAGCGCCGCACGGGCGTCCTCGAGCTTTCCGTGGGCGGCATCGATGCGCTCCACGTCACCGCGCACGGCGGCGAGACGGGCCATGAGATCACGGGCGGAGTCAGCGTTGTCCCAGAAGCCGGGAGCGGCGCTTCTGGCCTCGAGGTCGGCGACCTCGCCGCGGCGCTCGTCTATGTGCAGGTAGCCCTCGACCTCGGAGAGACGCGACGAGAGCGCCTCGAGGTCCGGCCGCACGGTCTCCGCCATCTATCTGTTCCTGCCGTGGCAGTTCTTGAACTTCTTGCCGCTGCCGCAGGGACAGGGGTCGTTGCGCCCCACCCCGACGAAGGGGTCGGGGTCATCCGCCTTGCGATAGGTGCGCGGCTTCGCCGTGGGGACCGGCGTGGGCGCATGGGCACCGGACGCGGCAACCGGCGCGCGACGCGTGCCCTGGTCTCCGTCGACCTCGGAGGGCCCGGAGTAGTGGGCCCCGCGCAGCTCGCTCGGCTCCTCGTCCGCCTGGGCGGGCGCCGCGGCAGACGGGCGGACGGCGATCTCGATGCGCAGGATCGTGCGCAGGAAGTCCTCGTACATCGTGTTCACGAGCTCGCTGAAGGCAGCGTAGGCCTCGCTCTTGTACTCGACGAGCGGGTCGCGCTGGCCAAAGCCGCGCAGTCCGATGCCGGTCTTGAGGTAGTCCATCTCCTGCAGGTACGCCATCCAGCGCGTGTCGATGACGCGCAGCATGACCTGGGACGCGAGCGCATGCATCGGCGCCTCGCCGATCCGCTCGGCCTTCTCGTCGAAGCAGCGCCTGACGTACTCGTTGACGGCGTCGACGACGTCCCCCTCGTCCTGATCGTCCTCCACCTCGGGAAGGTCCTTGCGGCCGGTGAGCTCCTCGAGCCACTTGTCCAGCCCGCGGACGTCCCACTCGTCGTGGCCGCGGCCCTCGGGGCAATAGCCGACAACCTCACGCTGAACGGTGTCGTAGGTCACCTCGCCCACGCGGGCCATCAGGTCCTTTCCGTCGAGGATCTTGTTGCGCTCCTCGTAGATGACCTGGCGCTGGGTATTCATGACGTTGTCGTAGTCGAGGACGTTCTTGCGCATCGCAAAGTTGACCTCCTCGACCTTGCGCTGCGCGCTCTCGACGGCCTTGGTGACTAGCTTGTGCTGGATGGGCATATCGTCGGGCATGTCGTATCGCTGCATCATGGCGGAGATGCGCTCCATCCTGTCCCCGCCAAAGAGCCGCATGAGGTCGTCCTCGAGGGAAAGGTAGAACTGGGTCTCGCCCGGGTCCCCCTGTCGGCCGGAGCGGCCGCGGAGCTGGTTGTCGATGCGGCGGCTCTCGTGGCGCTCGGTGCCGATGACGCACAGGCCGCCGGCGGCGATCACGTGCTTCTTCTCCACCTCGCAGCGTGCCTTGGCCGTGGCCAGCTCGCTCTCGTACGCCTGCGCGATGGCGAGAAGTACGTCCTCCTCCACCTCGATGCCCTGGCGCGCGAGCCCCTCGACCTTGAGCTTGGAGGGGTTCCCAGCCGCGAGGATGCGACGCACCGTCTCCTGCTCGATGCCAAAGTCTCTCCCGAGCACCTCCTCCTCGGCGAGCTCTTCCGCATTGCCTCCGAGCAGGATGTCCGTGCCTCGGCCGGCCATGTTCGTCGCGATGGTGACGGCACCCTCGCGACCCGCCTGGGCCACGATCTGCGCCTCGCGCTCATGGTACTTCGCGTTGAGCACGTTGTGCTTGATTCCGCGCTTGTCGAGGATGCGGGAGAGGCGCTCGGAGTTCTCGATGGAGACCGTGCCCACCAGGCACGGCTGGCCGTTGGCGTGTCGCTCGGCGACGTCATCGGCAACGGCCTTGAACTTGGCGTCGATCGTGCGGTAGACCAGGTCGTCATGGTCAACGCGAGCCACGGGCTTGTTGGGCGGAATGACCTGGACCGGAATGTGATAGACCTCGCGGAACTCGGCGTCCTCCGTCATGGCCGTTCCCGTCATGCCGGAGAGCTTGTCGTACATGAGGAAGTAGTTCTGGAGGGTGATCGTGGCGAGCGTCTGGTTCTCCTCGCGGACATACACGCCTTCCTTGGCCTCGATGGCCTGGTGCAGGCCCTCGGAGTAGCGCCTGCCCTCCATGATGCGACCGGTGAACTCGTCGACGATCTTGACCTCGCCGTCCACGACCACGTACTGCTGATCGCGATGGAACATGTACTCAGCCTTGAGCGCCTGCTGGAGGTGGTTCACGAGCTGGCCGGACGGGTCGCCGTAGATGTCGTCGACCCCCAGCGCCCGCTCGACCTTCTTGAGGCCCTCATCAGTGGTCGCAATTGTGTGCTTGGCCTCGTCCATCTCGAAGTCTACGTCGGGCACGAGACCGCGGACGGCGCGGGCGAAGTCCTTATAGGTGCTCGCAGACTTGGTGCCGGCGCCGGAGATGATGAGCGGCGTGCGCGCCTCGTCGATGAGAATCGAGTCTGCCTCGTCGACGATGGCATAATGGTGCCCGCGCTGGACGCGCATTCCCGCGCGCGTGACCATGTTGTCTCGCAGATAGTCAAAGCCGAACTCGGAGTTGGTGCCGTAGGTCACGTCGGCCTCGTAGGCGGGCTTCTTCATGTTGAGGCGCATGCCGTTCTGAATGAGGCCCACGGACATTCCGAGGAAGCGATAGATGGAGCCCATCCACTCGCTGTCTCGGCGCGCCAGGTAGTCGTTGACCGTGACGATGTGGACGCCCTTGCCGGGAATGGCGTTGAGATAGCCCGCGAGCGTCGAGACGAGCGTCTTGCCCTCGCCAGTCTTCATCTCGGCGATGGTGCCCCGGTGGAGCGCGATGCCGCCGATTATCTGTACGTCGAAGTGACGCAGCCCAATGGTGCGCACAGACGCCTCGCGCACCGCGGCGAACGCCTCGGGAAGCAGGTCGTCCAGCGTCTCGCCATTGGCGTAGTGCTCGCGGAGAAGTGCCGTGGTGCCTCGGAGCTCCTCGTCGTCCATGGCCTGGAAGCGCGGCTCGAGGTCGTTGACGCGGGCGGTGATGCGCTCGAGCTCCTTGAGCTCGCGATCGGCACCCACGGAAAGGATCTTGGAGAGGAAGTTGGCCATGAGTCTCCCTTATATCGTGCGACGCGCGCATAGTCATTCGCTTCGATACTTTACTCATTGGAGGACGCACCGTGACGCTGGGCGCCCAGGTCTCACCAAAAGCGCACCCACCACAGCGCGATGCGCGGAGGGGCTCATACGGTCCTGTCCTCGAACGCCCTCCTTTGCCTGCTCGCCTCGGCGTCGCGCCCACAGGCCTTGAGCGCCCTCACCAGTGCCGTGACGGCATCCTTCCTCATGTTGTCCATGGTGACCGCGTTCTCGGCGAGGCGCACCGCCGTACGGTCGTGCCCGAGGGCGAGGGCCGCGGCGCTCCCCTCCACCATCGCGTCGGCATAGAGGCCCCTGAGCTCCATCCTGGTCGCCTCGATGAAGCCCGTGGCATCCGAGGGCGGCACGTACAGGTCCCCTCCGTAGAGCCGCTCGGCGGCCCGCGCGCACTCGAGCGACCTCACGGCGTCCTCGCTGTCCACAGCCTCGCGCGCCATCTCCCTAAATTCTGTGACGTCGCAGTCGACGATGCTCATATCTACCGCTATCTCGCCGCTCATGCGGTTTGCGACGATGAGGTTCAGCCGGTCGTCGCCGGCGTCTCCAATGAGTGACCTGAGGGCGCTCGTCGTCTGGTACGCCCGATTGAATCCCTGAACGTAGTCGCAATCGGGCCAGATTTGCTCGACAACCTGGAACCTCTTCACGCCTCCCCCGCGAAGCACGAGGTACTCCAGCATTGGCTTCACGCTCCGCCGCTCAAGCTTCCACTCCGGAACGTCCTGCCCACGTACGCTCAGGGAGAATCCTCCGAGCAGCGTGATTTTCACCGGCTTGCGCGAACGGCGGGGGTTGGACGAGCGCACCCTTGCGGCGTGAGGGCGCGCCTGTGGGGGCCACGATCCTCCCGTTGCCGACGCCGCCATTCTCCAGCTCTGTGGCATACGCTCGACGAGCCCGCTCGAGAGATCACCCAGACCCGTGCAGAGAACCCTCAGAAGCCACAGTGCGTCCCTCGGGGCCTCTTCTCTGAGCGGTGACGCAAGCATCGGGTCATCCTCGGAGAGCAACGTCTCCCACACGAGCGCGCACACCTCCGACAGGTCATCGCGTTCCGCTCCCAACACCCTCGGGGGCAACCTGTTACCCGCTAGGGAGCCTGAGACGTCGACGAGGAGATGGGAGACACGACAGAGATAGTCCGTGTCAAAGCGCTCCGACACCGTCACGGCCAGCGTCGCACGCACCAAGGCTCGTGCCGACGCACCCCTCCTCAGGTCGGCGATGGCCCCGGCTATGAGCGCCAGCACCTGCACGAGCGCGTCGCCGGAGTGCTCAAGGCGCGAGGCGGCCGCCTCGAGCTCGGACGGCTCCACTCGGTCATCCAGCAGCACCTCCACAATCTCGAGCAGGTGCACGTAGCCAGAAAGACCTCTCAGCGGGCGATGAGTCAGAAACTCTACCGCGCACTGCGCCTCGTCCCCCCGACCGGACGGGGCACAACCAACGAAATGGCGCGTCACCTCGCGATCAATGGCGAGGAGCGCGTTGGACAGGCATAGTTCGTGATTCTCGCTGGGAATGCCAGCAAGCAGGCTCATCGATGCCGAGAATGCACCGCGCATCAGAAGCGCGCAAAAGCCTGCGTGCGTCATGAGCCTGCGCTCCAGCTCCCCCTCGGGGGTCGCGTCCATTCGCGTTCCGGGAAGCCTTCCCCACAGCGCCTGGCGAACATCGACAAGAAGGCTCGTAGAGCCAGAGGACAGCTCGGCTTTACCGCGAGCGAGCAGACCGCGGACCCCTCGCGTATCGAGCGCCCCCACAAGTGAGCGGAGGACCCGCAGGCCAGAATCCGCCGGGACGTCCTCTCGCTCCAGCGCATGGCGAACGAGCCCGACCTCCCCAACATCAATGAACTCCGCTGCGTGCGAGACAACCTCGGACAGGGCATCCTCGCACTCGGGCAGCGATGCGAGCGCCGAAGCACGCGTTAGCTCCCCGCGAGCGATGAGCAGGGTAAGACATGCAATTGCGACCTCTGGGAACAGCGCGCTCGCTGAAGTGACGTGCCTGAGACAAGCAGCCAGCGCCCCGGGAGCAACCGACGACAGGCACGAGAAAACCGAGAGGTCAGTAGAGAGTCCGAAGAGCGGGGCGTTCTCTCGAATGAATTCAAGTAAGTCCGTGTGTACCTGTCCGAGGACCTCTCTCAGCTCATCTATACGCCCATGCCCGAGCAAAAGCATGCAGAGCCTCGTTCGACGCTCCTCGTCAGACAACGTGGGTCTCAGCGACTGTTCGAGCAGATCGCCAAGAGAATCGTAGTACGCCTCCGGGGGCGTCCCCAAGGTCGATGAGGCGGGGACGTCATCAAAAGCGCGAACGAGGGAGGGTATCCCTCTCGTCAGCCTGAGCATCCCATGATCGACCCCCTCGCCCGGCCCTTCTCGCAGACAGCGCAGGAGCAGAGATGAGGCGCCGACTCTCACACATTCGGGCAATGCCTCAACAAGCTGGCCGGCCTCAGGGAGCAGGGTAAAGAGGATCGAGGCGCCTGAATCCCACATACGCTTGAGCGCACGCGCCTGTTTGGCGACAAACACCTCGTCGGAAGGGGGAATCTGCTCGATTGCTACGACGTACAACTCCTCAGAGGAAGACAGCTTGCGCGCGAGTCTCGCCAGCGAGCGGCTCGCGGTCTCAGGGGTGCAACCAGAGAAGTCGCGCCTGGTCACGCGAGAACCCAGTCGGGCGGCATGTGAAAGAACGTCCGTTACTATGACCCGCTCATCCATCCCTGGCTCGGAGCAGATGGCAACCATCCTAAAGCCCATGGGACCATCCGGGCCGAACAGCATGGAGCAAACGCGGTCTGTGGGAGCAAAGCGCCAGCTCTCTCTTACAGATCGATCAAGGGAGCCCTCCGGCTCCGCAGCGGTCAAATGTCGTGAGCCCATGAAAAGCTCCCCTCACGTTCAATGAATACCTACCGGGCTCGAGCCAAACTTACGCTATCAGTTTTAAAGTCTTACTTTGTGTCTTTTCGGTAGGGTTTTAATTTTGTGAAGGTGGCTATGTGAAAGATAGGTGACAGCCAGATGAAAGAACTGTCGTGTTGGACTGTACGCGCACGAAAAAGGGGCC
>DBQY01000008.1:0-345 GCA_002305805.1 Atopobium sp. UBA1382
GTCCAACTTTTCGTCCGCACCCCCAAGGAGCAAATTCTTAGAAGGTCTCCGGACAAGGGCCGGGATTTCTGGAGTCGCTGCCGTGAGGGGAGGGCAGCTGCCCTACCCCTCCGTCACGTCCTCGATCTGAAAGATTGGCTCCGAGAGGCGCGGGTCCGCTGCAATCTGCCCTGCGGTGGGCGTGGGGTACTCGTGCCAGGGGAGCTCCTCCTCCAGACACTGCGAGAAGTCGTCGTCGATTGCAAGCAGCGCGTCGAAGCGCTCGGAGACTACCTGATCATAGCCATCCACCAGCGTGATGCGGTAGTGTCGCGTCTGCGTACCGCCATCCGCAAAGAAGGCCGT
>DBQY01000008.1:383-86262 GCA_002305805.1 Atopobium sp. UBA1382
TGCGTGCGTGCGGAAGCTCTCGAGGTACGCCTCGTGGGCTGCGTCGACCTGGGGCTGCAGTGCCATGCGGTCGCGCTCTGCCTGCTCGTCAAGCTCCTCGATACGCCTGAGGTGCTGCTCGTCTGTCTCGCCCTCGCGCCGCTCGTACTCGTCGTTTCCGGGTATCCACGAGCTCTCGAGGTCGAGCCACGTCCTGAGCAGCGTCAGCGTCTCGTCCGCCGCCCAATAGGCGTCCTCGTTGTTGATCGTGAGGTAGGCTGCTTCGTTGTCCGCGCCGGGCGAGCAGTCGACGGCGATCGAATCGACGTCCCCCTCCTCTTCGGTATGGAGCGAGACCACGGGGTACTCGTAGAGCGGTTCGTGAACGCTCGGTCGGTCGATCCTGACGACGGGACTGTCCGTTACGCGGTACGTCACGGACTCGAGGCCCTCGCCGCTTGCGCTGAGATTGAGGGAGAGCTTGAGGTAGCTGCCATACGTGCCGTCCCGCGGCATGAGGCCGTCGGGCGTCGCCTCTACGGCAACGGTCTCGCCGGTTTCAACCGCCTGCGCGATTACCAGGCCAAAGGTGGTCCCGGTATCGTTTCCCGCTGTGTCCAGGAGCACTGGCAGTCCCAGCGCAAGCCCGGCCGTGACAGCGCAGCCTGCAACCCCGACGAGCGCAGCGCGGCGGGTGACAAGGGTGTGGTGCGCAGGTTCGGCCTCTCGTGCCCGCAGTTCGTGTACGCGACCCAGTACGGTGTCGTCGAGCTTGGCGCTCGGGCGCACGTCGCCAAACAGCTCGCTCAGTCGCCTCTCCATATGGCCCTTTTCGCTCATGACATACCTCCTAGGTAGACCCTCAGCTTTCGCATGGCGCGCGAGAGGCGTGTGCGCACCGCAGACTCCAAGATTCCGCACGCCGCGGCGATGGCGTCTGCGGGCAGCTGCTCCACGTAGCGCAGGTGGACGACTGCGCGGTAGCGCTCGGGGAGCCGCTGCACGGCATCCCAGAGCTGGTTGTCGGTCCAGGGTGCATCGTCCTGCTCGCCTTGCGCCACCTCGACACCCAGCGCGTCGAACGATTGCATGTGCCGTCTCCACCACGACCGCGCGAGGTCCCGACAGCGGTTGAGCGTGGTGCGCAGCAGCCAGGCGCGTAGGTGCTCGGCGTTCGCGAAGCCCTTGTCGCAGCAGGCCAGTGCCACGAAGACCTCCTGGTAGACGTCCTCGGCGTCGGCGCGGGACCCGGTCTGCGAGAGCGCCAGCCTCAGTACGCTCGCCCCGTGGTCGCGCATCGCCGCGCGCAGGAACGCGTCATCCCTCACTACCCGTTGCGGCACGTCATGCTCCTCTCGTCTCTGCCTTGAACACGGGTCTGCGGGTAGTTTGTCCCAAGTTTTTCTGCAAAGGGCGACCCAAAGTTGCGCGCTCCCGCCCCTCCCTCACGAGGTTTGGGTTCACGTTTTCCGCCCTCGAGCGATCGTAAATCCGCTCAACTGGGATTATGTTGGCCGGAACCCGTACTGGAGCGCAAGCGCGAACCCAAACCGTCTGGGGGTTTGGGTTCGTGGGGTACACTGGGGCGAGAAGAACCGCGTCGCAGGGAGTCCCATGGACAAGATCACCAGCTTCACCGTCAACCATCTCACGCTCGAACCGGGGGTCTACGTGAGCCGCGTGGACGCCGACCCCGTCACGGGTGCCGTGGTCACCACGTTTGACCTGCGCCTCACCGCCCCCAACCGCGAGCCGGTTATGGACACCGCGGCCGTCCACGCCATCGAGCACCTGGGCGCCACCTACCTGCGCAACGAGCCCGCATGGCGCGACCGCGTGGTCTACTTCGGCCCCATGGGCTGCCGTACGGGCTTCTACCTCATCCTCTTTGGCGAGTACTCCTCCGACGAGGTGGCGCCGCTCGTGCGGAAGACCTTTGAGTTCGTCCGCGACTTCGAGGGTGAGATCCCGGGCGCGCGCCCCGAGGAGTGCGGCAACTGGCATGACGCGGATCTCGCGCAGGCCCGCTGGTGGGCGCGCCGCTACCTAGAGAATACGCTGACAGACATCGACGAGGCGCACCTCGTTTATCCACAGGAGTAGGGGACAAGATGAAGATCGGAATCATCGGCGCGATGGACGTCGAGGTCGAGCTCCTGCGCGAGCGTCTCTTCGACCAGGAGGTCACCTCGGCCCTGGGCATGGACTTCTACGAGGGGCGGCTCGGCGAGAAGGACGTTGTGGTCGTCAAGTGCGGCATCGGCAAGGTGAACGCCGGCGTCTGTGCGCAGGCGCTCATCGATCGTTTCCACGTCACGCATCTGATTAACACCGGCATCGCCGGCTCGCTCGACCCGGAGGGTCTCGACGTCGGAGACCTCGTCGCGGCCACCGACTGCGTCCAGCACGACTTCTCCGTGGCTCCGCTCGGCTACGCGCCCGGCCTGATTCCCGGCCGCGACCGCGTGGAGTTCGTCGCCGATGAGCGCATGCGCGAGGTCGCGCTCGCAACGGCCGCCGAGGTGGCGTCCGACGTTCATGCCGTCGCCGGCCGCGTGGCCTCAGGCGACCAGTTCATCTCCGCCGAGGAGGACCGCAGGCGCATCGTCTCTCTGTTCGGGGCCGTGTGCTGCGAGATGGAGGGTGCCGCGATCGCCCAGGTGGCGACCTTGAACGGCGTCCCCTTCGCCGTGGTGCGCGCCATCTCGGACAAGCCCGGTGCCGAGGGTCAGACCGTCACCTACGCCCAGTTCGAGCAGGCAGCCGCCCACCACTGCGCCCAGATCGTCGCCCACATGGTCGCCGCGCTGTAAGTATCTTCGATGCAATGGCCGCAGTGACAAGACGGCCGGAGGGGCGAGAAGGTCCGGCCTACGGGTTCGTCACATGCCCATGACTGCCATGCCGACGAGCGTGGGTCCCGTGTGCACGAGCAGATCGGCAGAGATGCCGCAGCTGATGAACTCGATGGCGTTGTCCACACGCTCGCGCAGGCGCGCCTCGAGCTCGTCGCGCAGGCTCGGGTCGAAGGTGCACACGGCCACGCGCACCTGGTTCCAGCGCTCCGCCTGCTCGGCGATGAGATCGACCTGGGTCTTCAGGGCCTTCTGCCAGCCACGCGGCTTCTTCTCGATCACGTACTTGCCCTCGCGCTCGTCGCAGGTGAGAACCGGCTTGATGTTGAGCATGGAGCCCACGCGGTAGACGGCCTCGCTGATGCGGCCGCCCTTGCGCAGGAAGTCGAGCTTCTGCACCGAGAAGTACACGCGCACGCGCTCGCTCACGGCGGTGAGCACGCTGCCCAGGCGCTCGAGCGGCATGCCGCCCTCGACCTGGCGCGCTGCCTCCATGACGACCATACCGGCGGCGATGCCGATGCTCTTGGTGTCCACCGTGACGACGGGGAAGTCCTCCATCTGCCGCGCGACCATGCTCACCGTCTCGTAGGTGGCAGAGAGGCCGGAGGAGATGGTAACCACCACGGCGCCTTCGTAGCCGTCGCGCTTGGCCTGCTCGAAGGTCTGTTGAATCTTCATGGGGGAGGGCAGCGACGTGGTGGGAATCTCCTCGTCAAAGCGCCGCACGACGTCCTCCGTGGTGATGTCGACGCCGTTCTCGTAGCTCGAGCCGTCGGAGTAGTTGATGCGCAGCGGGATGACGCGCACGTCGTGAGCAGCAACAAAGTCCGCCGGCGTGTCCGTTCCGGAGTCTGTGATGATGGCGATTCGCTGGTCGTTCATGGTTCCCCCAAGACGTGTCGAGCCGGGCGTTCGCTATGATGGGAGCGTATCGCCCCGCAACGTGGTATTCAATACTAGATTGTCGGTTTTTCGGTAACTGCACAGGAGTGGCACATGGGCGAGAAGGACAAGGTCGTCGCAGTCACACACGTGGACGCCGCCGCGCGCCGTGCGCTCGTCGAGCGTATGCGAGCGTTGCACATCACTCGGATCGACGAGATGCCGCGCATCGAGCTCTATCTCGACCAGGTGCTCACGCTCGTGACCCAGGAGCTCGAGTTCATGCAGGTCCCCGGCGACACCATCGTGACGGGCTCGATGGTCAACAACTACGTCAAGCAGGGCGTCATCCCGGCGCCGCGCAAGAAGCGCTATACCCGTCGGCACCTTGCGTCGCTGCTCTTTGTCTGCGCGTTCAAGCGCGTCTTCTCCATCGCGCAGGTCAAGCAGCTCATGGAGCGCATCTATGCCTCGGGCGCCGACCTCGCCCGGCTCTACGACGAGGCGTGCGGCCTGCTCGAGCGCTCGCTTGCGGCGTGCTTCGCCGGCGCCGAGGGCGTCGAGGCGCTGCGCGAGCCGGACCTCGGTCTGCGCGTCGCGGCCGAGAGAAACCTCGACCCCGAGCTCGAACGCCTGATAGAGGCATCCGTGGCGTCGCTCGCCACGAGGGTTTACGTCGAGCAGACGCTTCTTCTCGCCGAGGGCGGCGACCAGAGGTGACGCGCCCCGGGTCAATCTTCGACGAGCCTGCCGTGGTGCGCCGCCTCGAGCGACGCAGCTCGCTGGGTCGCCTCACCTCGAGCAGCACCCTTGCCGCGGCGGTCATGGTGTTCGCCGCCCTTCTCGCCCTCGTGGTGGCAAACTCCCCGCTCTACGAGGGGGTCGAGTACGTGCTCAAGCTGCCGCTCTCCGTGGGCGTGGGCAGGCTCTCGGTGGCGCTCACCGTGGAGCAGTTCGTCAACGACTTCCTCATGGCTATCTTCTTCCTGCTCGTGGGGATTGAGCTCAAGTACGAGATGACCATCGGCCAGTTGCGCCGCCCCCGGCAGGCGGCCCTGCCGATGCTTGCCGCGGTGGGCGGCGTCTGCGTGCCCGCCCTCATCTACCTCGTGGTGAACGTCCTAGCCGGCGGGGAGTCGCGCGGATGGGCCGTCCCCATCGCGACTGACATCGCCTTCGCGCTCGGTGTTGTGTCGCTTCTGGGGGACCGTGTCTCCCCGGAGACCAAGGTCTTCTTCCAGACGCTCGCCATCGCCGACGACATCCTCGCCATTGTGGTGATCGCACTCTTCTACGGACAGGCGCCCGACCTCGCGTGGTGCCTGGCGTCGGCTGCCCTGGTCGCCGTGCTCGCCGCGCTCAACCGTGCCCGGATCTACTCCGTTGGCCCCTACGTTGCCGTCGGCCTCGTGCTGTGGGCCTGCATGTTCAACTCGGGCATCCATGCCACGCTCGCCGGCGTCATCCTCGCGTTTGCGCTCCCGGGTCGCTCGGACGTGCGCCTCGGCGACCTCGGCGGCTGGCTCTCCGCGCGCGCCCGCGACCTCGACGACACCTATGATGACGACCATCACGTCCTTGGTCAGCACGACTTCACTGACGGGGCCTGGCGAGTCGAGCGCGTCATGCACCACGTGACGCCGCCGCTCCAGCGAATGGAGCGCTACGTCTCCGTCTTCGTCAACTTCGGCGTGCTGCCGCTCTTCGCCTTTGTCAACGCCGAGCTGCACCTCGTGGGCGCGAACATGGCCTCCGTGCTCACGAGCCCCGTCGCGCACGGCGTTTTCCTCGGCGCCGTGGTGGGCAAGCCGGTGGGCATCATCCTCGTGACCGTGCTGCTCGTGCGCCTTGGCTTCGCGCGCCTGCCGCGCGGCATGGATTGGGCCCAGGTCATCACCGTCGGCCTCATGGGCGGCGTGGGCTTTACGATGTCCATCCTCATCACCGGCCTCGCCTTCGCCGATCCCGCTGACGCCATCGCGGCCAAGTGCGCGATCCTGCTGGGCTCGGTGGCCTCTGCCCTTCTCGGCATGCTCTTTGGGCGGTTGTTCATCCGCCGCGGGCGAGAAGGGCGACGCCCTCGGTAGGTCTGTCCGCCGCTTGGGGTATCCTAGGGGAAGGCGCCATAGGGACGCCGCCTGATTGGAGGCTCACATGCGCGGACTCAAACGCCTCTGCACGGTCATCTTCGTGCTCGCGGACCTCTTTGTGATCGCGGCCCTCGCGCTCACGTGGTACGGGCCCTGGATGGACGCGGCGACGGCCCTGCTCTACCTCGAGCCCTACGCGCTCGCCGTGCTCATCTGCATGGTCGTGAGCGGACTGGGTCTGCTCGTGTTCCTCGTTCGCGCCATCTTTGGCGGCCGCCGCGTTCGCACCGTGGAGGTTGCGACCGTCGACGGCGGCGTCATCTCCGTCACGCGCGACGCGATCGCCGCCCAGGCGTCCCACATCGTGGAGGCGGACGGCACCTGCCTCGCCGACCGCGTGCGCGTCGACGCCAAGCCGCGCGGACACGTGCGCGTGCACGTGCGCGTGCTGCCGCGCAAGACCGTCGACGTGGTGGCCAAGGGCGCCGAGCTGCACGAGGAGCTGGTGGAGGGCCTTGCCGCCGTGTGCGGGGACACCGTGGAGAACGTGAGCCTGGAGTTCGTGGAGCCCGAGGCCGTCACGCTCGCCGAGCAGGGCGAGGACGAGGCCGCCGCCGAGCGCGACGCCGCGCCGGCGCCTGCCCCCGAGGACACGACGAGCGAGATCACCGTTTCGATGGGTCCCGCGCGCGACGCGGAGAAGGAGGCGTAAGCGATGGCGGACGAGAAGACCCCGCGCCCCAAGATCGAGCTGGAGGGCAAGGAGGAACGACCCGAGGCCCCTGCGCCGGACGACGGCTCCTACACCGTCGGCGAGGCCGTCCGCGACGGCTCCGCGCGCCTGTTCGCCTGGGTGCGCCGGACGTTCCCGGGGCATGAGCACGCCTTCTGGGGCGGCGTCCTCGGGTTCGTGGCGGCGATTCTGTTCCTGGTGCTCGGCCTGTTCAAGGCGCTCGTGATCGTGCTGCTCGTGATCGTGGGCGTGGCGGCCGGTCAGGCGCTCGACGGCGACTCCAAGATTATGGACCTGGTCCGGCGACTGTTCTCTAACAACTAGCGACTGCGATTGGCCCTCGGGCGCGAGCCCCGGCAGCGAGGAGAGAGACGATGAGCAAGACGGAAGACGCAAAGACGCTGACGGACGACGTCGAGAAGAGCACCACGGCTCTCGCGACCGAGGAGCCCACGATGCTTGCCGCCACCACGGAGGAGAGCACGGACATCGAGGCCGTCGCCGATGACGAGGACGTGGACTCCGAGGACTCGCTCACCTTCTCCAACGGCGTCATCGAGAAGATCGTTGCCATCGCCATGCGCGAGGTTCCGGGCGTGGTGGGCATGAAGGGCAACTGGTTCAACCGCGTGCAGGACGCCTTTGGCGCGAGCGACTCCACGGCCGGCGTGACCGTGGAGGTCACCCCCGAGAGCGCCGTGCGCGTGAACATCTCCGTGCTCATCGAGTACGGTGCCTACGCTCCGCAGGTCTTCGAGGACGTCAAGCGCGCCGTGGTGAAGAAGGTCACCGGTATGACGGGCCTCGAGGTCGCGGGTGTGAACCTGCGCATCGAGGACGTGCTCACCGAGGAAGAGATCGAGCAGCGCTCGAGGCGCCCCAAGAAGGAGGAGCCCGAGGACGAAGAGGAGTAGCTCCTCGCTACCCGCTCGCTAGATCATCTCGTACGGGGAGGACTCGCCGCACGCGAAGGCGAGAAGGGCCTCCACGTTGCTGCGCACCATGCCCTCGACGTCCTCCTCGGTGTAGAACGCCATGTGCGGCGTGACGATCACGTTGGGAAGCGCGGACAGGATCGCACGGTCCCGGTTGGGGAGGGCGTCTCGGCTGCGGTCCAGATAGCAGAGGTTCTCCTCGTGCTCGATGGTGTCGACCGCCGCGCCGCCCAGCCGCCCCGACTCGAGCGCAGAGACGAGCGCCGCGGTGTCCACAAGGCTGCCGCGCGCGGTGTTCACGAGCACGGCCCCGGGCTTCATGAGCGCGAGTTCCTCGGCACCGATCATGTGATGGTTCTCGGGAAGGCCGGGCGCGTGGAGCGTGACCACGTCTGACGCGGCGAGCAGCTCGGGCAGGCTCACGTACGAGGCGAGCCCGGAGAGCTCGTCCTTCTCGGCCACGTCATAGGCGAGCACGCGGCAGCCGAAGCCCCGGAGCCTGCGTATCACGGCCGTTCCGATGGCGCCGGTTCCCACGACGCCGACCGTGCAGGTGCCAAGCGAGTGACCGATCTTGCCGGCGAGCGTGAAGTCTTGCGCCTGCGCCCCGCGCATGACGAGCTTGATCCGGCGCAGCGCCATAAGCATGAGCATGACCGCGTAATCCGCTACCCCGTCAGGAGGGTAGGCGGCGTGCCCGACCCGAATGCCCAGCTCGCGGGCAGCGGCGAGGTCGATGTGGTCGTAACCGATCGAACGGGTGGCGAGCCCGCCGACTCCGAGCTCGCGATAGGCCGCGAGGAGCTCGCGCGACATGGGGTTGGTGATGATGCAGACGCCGTCCGCGCCGGCGGCAAGCAATGCGTTGTCGAGCGTGGGGTACTCCTCCGTCCAATCGTACTCAAAGCCCAGCTCGCGGCTTAGGGAGTCGAGGCAGGGGAGCTCGTCGTAGGGGCGCAGGGCGTACGCGAAGATCTTCATGAGGGTCCTCTCGTCTGGGTGGCCCTATCGTAGCGCGCGCCCCGGCCGTCGTCGCTGATAGAATGGGCGAGAAATCGACCTGAGGGGGGACCTTGCGAGACAGTGTGAGCATCGAGGCCGTGCGCGCCGACGCACGCGCCAACAACCAGCCGGGACCAAACCACATGAACTGCGGCGAGTCCGTGATCGCGGCGCTCTACGACGCCTTCGAGCCCGACCTGCCGCGCTCCATCGTGAGCGTCGGTGCCGGCATGGGCGCGGGTGTGGGCGGCTCGGGCTGCATCTGCGGCGCGCTCGCCGGTGCCGTGGCGTTTCTCGGCCTCATGGTGGGCACCAAGGAGCGCGCCAAGCCGCTCGCGGCAGAGCTGCACGACGCCTTCCGTGACGGCACCGCCAGGCACGTGACCTGCTGCCGCGTGCTCACGCGTGGCATGGACTGGTGGGGCGAGGAGCGCGTGTCCCAGTGCCAGGACCATTGCGCGCTCGCCGCCGGCGCCGCGGCGGAGATCCTCTGTCGCGAGCTCGGCGTCCGCTCGGAGCCCGAGCCCTAAGGAAGCGTCCTCCAGACTGCGACGCCAATCGCCAGCAGCGCGCCGACGAGGCAGCACGCGTCCGCGACACCGCCCGTCTTGCAGAGGCGGGCGCTGAAGCCGTGGGCGAGCGGCCAGAAGAGGCGCAGGCCGCGGTAGGTGAGCGCGTCGAGCACGAGATGCGTGGCAAAGCCGAGCGCCACGTACGGCGCGAGCGGCGGGCAGATCAGGTGCGTCGCGGCGGCAAATCCGGCTAGCGCCAGAAGCGAGTGCGAGAAGGAGCGGTGCGCCGAGAGCCGCGCCGCGCACGCGAGGGCGGCGAGGCCAATCGCCCCGACCAGGAGCGTCCCTGCCCCGCGGGCCGCTGCCTCCCGCGCGAGGAAGGCCCCGCCCACGGCGTCAAAGACCAGTGCCCCGACGAGCAGCGCCGCGGCGCCGGCACGGGTGAGTCTCTCGCGCCACGGGTGCGCCGTGTCGCGCACGTCGAGGTCGGGCAGCACCGCGCCGACCGCGCCGCCGGCAGCTGCGATTGCGAGACCGGTGAGGCCCACGACGGGGCCTGCCGCCAGCATCGCGGCCGCCGAACCAACTGCGAGATGCGTTCGTCCCGTCACGGGCCCCCCATCCTTCTCGCCGGTCGCTCGTCAGGAATCCTCTCGAGCTCCCGCTTTTCTCGGTGTCTAGATTAGAAAACTCGGCGAGTTCCCGCTTTGGTCAACGGTAGAGCGGGAGCTCGGCGCAGTTTCCGACAACGCGGCGAGAAGAACCACGGGCCCTCGCCCGCGCGCGTGCTACACTGTCACCGACAACGGGGGGCTGGCGCACGCCGGCTGAGATTGGGCCCAGGATCGCGGCCCTGACCCAGGAACCTGATCCGGGTAATGCCGGCGTAGGGAAGAGCTTCGCGCGCTGCGGAGGCACCTACGGGAGACAGGGTGCCTTGCGCACCCGGAAGGGAGGGCGCGTGAACTGCTCGATTGCGATTCAGTTCCTGCCCATGGACGCCACCAACGACGACGCCACGTGCGACGCGGTGGATGCCGTCATCGCCTACATCGACTCTACGGGCGTCGACTACTTTGTTGGCCCCTTTGAGACGGCAATCGAGGGCGACTACGAGACCTGCATGGAGATCCTCAAGAACTGCCAGCTCGTGGGCGCCAAGGCGGGGTGCAAGCACATGATGTGCTACGCCAAGATTAACTACCGCCCCGATGGTGACGTCATGTCCACGGACCGCAAGATCGGCAAGTATCACCCCGGCGACCCGGAGTTCGCCGAGAAGAGCGTCGAGGCGGCCTAGCGTGTCCGCCCCGAGCAAAGCCCGCCGCATAGGGGTGCCGCTCGCGGCGCTCGCCGCGCTGCTGGTGGTCTGGCAGCTTGTCGTCGACCTCGGCTTCGTCCCCAACTTCCTGCTGCCCACGCCGGTGCAGGTGGTGGCCGCCCTCGTTGAGGACGCGCCGCTCATCGCCGGGCACTGCGTGGTCACGCTGGGGGAGGCTGCGGCAGGCCTTGCGCTGGGTGTGGCGCTCGGCTTTGTCTTTGCGGTGCTGATGGACCGATTCGAGACGTTCTACCTGGCCTTCGAGCCGCTCATGACCGTCTCGCAGACCATCCCCACCGTAGCCATCGCGCCGCTTTTGGTGCTGTGGCTCGGCTACGGCGCCCTGCCCAAGATCGTGCTCGTGATCCTCTCCACGTTCTTCCCGATCACGGTCTCACTCGTCTCGGGCTTTCGCTCGGTTGACCCCGACGCCATCGACCTCATGCGCACGATGAACGCGTCGCGCTGGCAGATCTTTTGGTACGCCAAGCTGCCCGCCGCGGTCGACCAGTTCTTCTCCGGCCTGCGCATCTCTGCGACCTACGCCATCGTCGGCGCCGTCATCGCCGAGTGGCTCGGCGGCAACGTGGGCCTGGGCGTCTACATGACGCGCGTGCGCAAGTCCTTCTCCTACGATCGGCTCTTTGCGTCGATCATCGTCATCACGGCCCTGTCGCTGGGCCTCATGAAGCTCGTCGAACTCGCCCAGCGCGTATTTGTGCCCTGGAAGAGGGCAGAAGGGAAGCACAATGACCGATAAGAACCTTAACCGACGCCAGTTCATCGCCGTTGCCGGCGGCGCTGCCGCCACGACCGCGCTCGCCGCGTGCGGGGGCGCCGGAACCCCCGGGCAGCCCTCCGCGGGAGACGCCGAGGGAGGCGAGAAGACCAAGGTCTCCTTTGTGTTGGACTACACGCCCAACACCAACCACACCGGCCTCTACGTGGCCCTCGACCAGGGCTACTTTGCCGACGAGGGCCTTGAGGTGGAGATCGTCCAGCCGCCCGAGGACGGCGCGGACGCGCTGATTGGCGCCGGCGGCGCCAACCTGGGCATCTCCTACCAGGACTACATCGCCAACAACCTGGCCTCCGACCAGCCCATGCCCTACTCCGCCGTGGCTGCCGTCATCCAGCACAACACCTCCGGCATCATGAGCCGCGCCGAGGATGGCATCACGCACCCGGCAGCCATGGAGGGTCACACCTACGCCACCTGGAACATGCCCGTCGAACAGGCCACCGTGCGCCAGTGCGTGGAGGCAGATGGTGGCAACTGGGACAACGTCGAGCTCGTCCCGTACGAGACCGACGACGACGTGGCGGGCCTGCGCGCCAACATGTACGACACCGTGTGGGTCTACGAGGCATGGGCCGTCCAGAACGCGATCGTGCAGGACGTGGACGTCAACTACTTCAGCTTCATCTCGGTCGACCCGGTCTTTGACTACTACACGCCGGTCATCGCCGCCAATGACGACTGGGCGAAGGAGAACCCGGATACGGTGAAGGCCTTCCTGCGCGCGGTCAAGAAGGGCTACGAGTACGCCGTCGAGAACCCCGACTCCGCCGCGGACATCCTCTGCGCCCAGGTGCCCGAGCTCGACTCCGCGCTCGTGCACCAGAGCCAGACCTACCTTGCCGACCAGTACGTCGCCGAGGCCGATGCCTGGGGCGTCATCGACCTCGACCGCTGGGCCGCGTTCTACGGCTGGCTGAACGACAACCAGCTGCTGGAGAACCAGATTGACGTCAACGCCGGCTACGACCTTACTTACCTGGAGTAGCGCATGACAGCTGGCGAGAAGAACGTGCAGGCTCCGGCGCTCTCGGCCGAGGGGCTCACGCTCTCCTGGGACGGGGAGCACATCGTCGTGGCAGACGTCACCGTCGACGTCGCGCCCGGGGAGGTCTGCTGCCTCGTTGGTCGCTCCGGATGCGGCAAGACCACGATCCTGCATGCGCTCGCCGGCCTTACCACGCCCCTTTCCGGTCGCGTCCTCCTGCACGGGGAGGACGTGACCGGGCGCCCGGGGCGCGTGAGTTACATGCTCCAGAAGGACCTGCTGCTGCCGAGCCGTCGCATCATCGACAACGTGTGCCTGCCGCTCGTGCTCACGGGCATGAAGAAGGCCGAGGCGCGCGCCAAGGCTGCCCCGCTCTTCGAGCGCTTTGGCCTCGCGGGCTGCGAGCTCAAGTGGCCGAGCGAGCTCTCCGGTGGCATGCGGCAGCGCGCGGCCTTCCTGCGCACCTACCTCATGGGCGCGGACGTGACGCTGCTCGATGAGCCCTTCTCGGCACTTGATGCGCTCACGCGCACGGATGTGCGCCGCTGGTTCGTGGGCGTGGCAGCGGAGCTCGGGTTGTCTGCGCTCGTGATCACGCACGACGTGGACGAGGCAGTCTCCATGGCGAGCCGGATTTACGTGCTCGCGGGTGCGCCGGCGGCCGGCGAGCCTAGCCATGTGGCGGGCATCGTGACCGTGGACCGCGTGGCAAGCGAGAGCTTCGAGCTCACCGACGAGTACCTCGCCGCCAAGCGTGAGGTCATGACCCTTCTCGGCTGAGGACGTGTCGCTGCCAGAAATTGCTAGGTCTTGCGCCGGAGACACGTACGAGTCTTCGAGGCAGCCGTATTCGAGGACCGTCCTTAAGTTTTGGGGCAAACGTTTTATGTACGCGCCCTCGAGTTGGCGTTTTTCTCGCCCTTTTGTACGGTTTTGGCAAAAGGCGCGTGTTTTTTCATAAGAACTTGAAGCCTATCGGTCTCTGATATCGATTCTTTGCCCCAAAACCTGAGAGAAAGCCTGCCGAGAAGGACCTCGGCTCGCGTGCGGCAATAAAAAGGCCGCCCCTTTGCTCGGGGCGGCCTTCATGCCATCGAACGGGCGTCTACGCGAGCTTGAGGAACTCGCGGTAGCCGCGATAGGCCTCGTAGATGTCGGCCTTGCTCGTGGCCTCCCACGGCGCGTGCATGGAGAGCACGGGCACGCCGCAGTCGATCACGTTCATGCCGTAGGTGGCCAGGATGTAGGCGATCGTGCCGCCGCCGCCCGCGTCGACCTTGCCGAGCTCGGCGGTCTGGAAGTGCACCCCGCCCTCGTCCATCACGCGGCGGATGGTGGCCACGTACTCGGCGTCCGCGTCGTTGGAGCCGGACTTGCCGCGGCTGCCGGTGTACTTGTTGAACGTGAGGCCGTGGCCCAGGTACGCGGAGTTCTTCGGCTCGAAGACGCTCGCGAACGTGGGGTCAAAGCCGGCTGAGACGTCGCTCGAGAGCATGTTGGAGGCCGCGAGGCAGCGACGCAGCGCGAGCGGCTCGCTCTGACCGGAAAGCTCCAGAACCTCGGCCATCGTGTCCTCAAAGAAGTGGCTGGTCATGCCGGTGGCACCCACAGAGCCGATCTCCTCCTTGTCCACGAGCAGGCACACGGCCGTGCGCGTGGGCGTCTGGGCGTCGAGCTGCGCCACGAGGCTCGTGTAGGCGCAGGAGCGGTCGTCCTGGCCGTAGCCCAGGATCATCGAGCGGTCCAGGCCCAGGTCGCGGGCCGCGCCGGCGGGCACGACCTCCAGCTCGGCGGAGAGCAGGTCCTCCTCCTCGATGCCCAGCTGCTCGCGCAGGATGGCCAGGACGCCGGCCTTGACCGGGGACTTCTCCGCGTCCTCGTCCTTCTCCGCGCCCTCCTCGATCACGACGGGGCGGTTGCCCACCAGCACGTCCAGCATCTCGCCCTCGATGACCTCGGAGGCCTTCTTGGTCATCTGCTGGCTGGACAGGTGGATGAGCAGGTCGGAGATGCAGAAGACGGGGTCGTCCTCGTCCTCGCCGATCACCACGTTCACGACGCTGCCGTCCTTCTTGGCCACGACGCCGTGGATGGCCAGCGGGATCGTGACCCACTGGTACTTCTTGACGCCGCCGTAGTAGTGCGTGTCCAGCGTGACGATCTCGTTCTTCTCCTCAACGGGGTCCTGCTTGACGTCCAGGCGCGGGGAGTCGATGTGGGCGCCGAGGATGTTGACGCCGCGCTCGAGCGGCTCGGTGCCCAGGTGCAGCAGCATGAGGCTCTTGCCGCGGTTGACGGCGTAGACCTTGTCGCCGGGCTTGAGGGGCTCGCCGGCCTCGATGCGGCTCTGCAGGCTCACATAGCCGGCCTCCTCGGCCATGGCAACACTCGCGGTGCAGCACTCGCGCTCGGTCTTGTTGTCGGAGATGAAGGCCTTGTAGCCCTCGCAGAGGTAGTGCAGATCGTCGAGCTGCTCGGGGGTGTAGTCCTTCCAGGCGTTGGGACGCTCCATGTGACTCCCTTCTCAATCGATGTACCGCAGAAGATTCTACCCGCTTGGGTGGCCAAGGGCCTTCGAGTTCCGCACGGCGAAAAGGTTGGGTACTTTTTTGCGGGGGCGAGAAGTACCACCCGAAGACTATCAATTGATTACCTGCGGGTTTGCGACCGGGCGGTTGGCTCATACTTGGTCGGTCGGCAAAAAAGTACACAACACTTTTTGTGCCCCGTTGCACGGCGCTATTGTGCGCCCGACGTCGTGCCTTCTGGGGCTCCTGCATCCGACGCCGGAGGGGTGCCGGAAGAGTCGGAGGAGCCTGGCGGGGCCGCGTCGGTACCGGCGCCTTCCGAGGACCCCGTCGTGTCGTTCGTGCCCGAGTCCGTGGGCGACTCCGGGTCGGTCGTGGGCGCGGAGCCGTCGTCGGAGGGGTCGGTCTGCTCGGGGGTGGAGCTGTCGCCCGCCGAATCGTCCTGCGACGCGTCGCCGTCGTCGGTCGTGGCCCCGGGCTCAGAATCTGAATCCGGCTCCGTTGGCTGCGTGTCCGCGGGCTCCGATGCCGCGGGCGGCTCCTCCCGTTCCTCGGCGACCGGCGCGATGACCTGCGGCCTGGTGCCGATGCCGGACCCCTGGGTCGCGAGGTTCACCACGAGTGCGTAGGCGAGCACGGCGACGACTCCCGCGGCGGCGGCGAGCAGCGCCACGCGGCGACGGATGCGCCGCTGCTCGCGCTCGCGCGCGGCGTCGCGCACCTCGGGTGGTGCGATGGGGGTGCCCGAGGCCGCGACCTCCTCGACGACCGCGCGGCCGGATACGGAGCCGACGGCGCGCGTCTCGTCAGCGCCGCCGATCGCACGGAGCTTCTCGGCGGACGAGGCGAGGATGTTGCGATAGACCTGCGTCGCCACGGCGGAGGCAACGGCGCCCACGACGGCACCGATGATCGACCCGGCGACGCCAATCTGCGTCGAGAGGGCGAAGGACGTTGCCGCGGCGAGCGCCGTCGCGAGCAACTGAGAGACGGAGAAGTCTCCGAGAATCCCTCCGGCGCGCTCGCTTTTCTCGGTCATGGGGCTCCTTCCGTGAACGATTTCATAGACCAAACGTACCCGATGAGCCCTCTGACGTGCACCGCAGCAGAAAAGGACACGAAGACCTTACAGGCCGGCAGAAAAAGCGCGTCGCTCAGGCGTCATATCCACTGCTCTGGGGGTAAAATAGACGAAGTTCTGCCCAACGTGTTTTTCAACAACGTATGGAGGTCAACATGCTCGTCAACGCCACTGCCATGCTGCAGGCCGCCGCCAAGGGCCACTACGCCGTCGGCGCGTTCAACACCAACAACCTCGAGTGGGCGTCCTCGATTCTCGACGCCGCCGAGGAGCTGCAGTCCCCGGTCATCATCCAGTGCACCTCCGGCGCCGCCAAGTGGCAGATCAGCTACAAGATTGTCGCCGACATGGTGAAGCAGCTCGTCGAGGACAAGAACATCACCGTGCCGGTTGCCCTGCACCTCGATCACGGCACCTATGAGGACGTCTTCAAGTGCATCGAGGCCGGCTTCACCTCCGTCATGTACGACGGCTCCCACGAGGAGACCTTCGACCTCAACCTCCAGCGCACCGCCGAGGTCGTCAAGGCCGCCCACGCCAAGGGCATCTCCGTCGAGGCCGAGGTCGGCGGCATCGGTGGCGTCGAGGACGGCGTCGCCGGCATGGGCGAGATTGCCGACCCCGATCAGTGCAAGGCCATCGCCGACCTGGGCGTTGACTTCCTCGCCTGCGGCATCGGCAACATCCACGGCATCTACCCCGACAACTGGCAGGGCCTCTCCTTCGACGCGCTCTCCGCTATCAAGGAGAAGGTCGGCGACCTGCCGCTCGTCCTCCACGGCGGCACCGGCATCCCCGTCGACCAGATCAAGAAGGCCATCTCCCTCGGCGTCTCCAAGATCAACGTCAACACCGATCTCCAGGTCGTCTTCGCCGAGGCCACCCGCAAGTACATCGAGGCCGGCAAGGACCAGCAGGGCAAGGGCTACGACCCGCGCAAGCTCCTCAAGCCCGGCCGCGACGCCATCGTCGATCGCACCAAGGAGCTCATCGTCGAGTTTGGCTCCGAGGGCAAGGGCTGGGCGTAAGCGAGAAGGTCGCGCCAGCCGCATAGGTACGCCGACGCCCGGTCCCGCAGCGCGCGGGGCCGGGCGTTTTTTACAGAGCCGAGAAGGACGTGCGTCGCAGGATCTTCTCGCCTGAGCTACATGGGCTTTGCGGTGCAGGGGTCGGAGTCGTCGGGCCGGATGAGGTCCGCAAGCGTCTTGCTGTCCAGGTAGCTCGCCGTCACACGGCCGAGGTCGCGCCAGACGCCCACGGTGGGGCAGGTGCCCACCTGCGGGCAGATCTCTTCGTTGGTGCAGTCGAGACAGCTCACGGGCGCGAGAGAGCCCTCCGCGGCGCGCAGGAGCTCGCCGAGGGTGTAGTCCTCCGGCTTGCGTGTGAGCTTGTAGCCGCCGCCCTTGCCGCGCTGGCTCTCCACGTAGCCGGCCTTGTGCATGAGAGAGATGACCTGCTCCAGGTACTTGCGCGAGATGTGCTGGCGGCGCGCCACGTCGCCGAGCGAGACCCAGCCGTCGTGCGCGGCGAGATCCGCCATCGCACGCAGCGCGTACATTCCCTTGGTCGAGAACATGCCGGCCATGGCTACTCCCGCGCCTCGAGCATCTCGTCGAGCGTGCGCCACGCCAGCTCGGCGCACTTCACGCGTGCCGGCATGTGCGCGATGTCGCGCAGCAGCACGCCGTCCTCCAGCGCCTCGAGCGCTGCCTCATCGGTCTCCTCGCCGCGGACCATGCGCATGAACAGGGCACAAAGCTCGCGCGCCTCCTCGGGCGTCTTGTCGATCATGAGGTCGCTCATGATGTCAGCGCTCGCCTGGGAGATGGCGCAGCCGTGGCCGGTGAATGCCGCCTCCTCGATGGTACCGTCGTCGGCAAAGCGCACGGAGAACGTGAGCTCGTCGCCGCAGGAGGGGTTCACGCCCTCGTGGCTGCAGTCGGCATCCTCGAGCTGGTACTTGTAGTCGGGGTGCGAGACGTGGTCCATGAAGGCCGCGTTGTAGAGGTCAGTTACTGCCATGGAAGATCCCCCAGACCTGGCTCAGGCCGTCGACGAGGCGGTCCACGTCGGCGGCGTCGTTGTAGAACGCGAGGCTCGCGCGGCAGCAGGCGAGGTTCTCCACGCCAAGCCACGCGAGCAGCGGCTGCGCGCAGTGGTGCCCGGCGCGGATGCACACGCCGGAGGCGTCGAGGATGCTCGCCACGTCGTGCGGGTGGACGCCGCGCACGTTGAAGCTGATGACGCCGTGGTGGCGGGCGGCCTCCTCCGGGCCGATAAGATCGATGAAGTCCAGCTCCGCCAGGCGCTCGAACGCGTAGGCAACGAGCGCCGCCTCGCGCTCGGCCACGGCGTCGATGCCCACGGTCTCCGTGAGGTAGGCGAGCGCGGCGCCGGTGGCGTAGATGCCGGCGGCGTCCTGCGTGCCGGCCTCGAACTTCTCGGGCACGGGCGCCCACGTGGCGTCCTGCTCGCGCACGGAGTCGATCATCTCGCCGCCAGTGAGCATCGGCGGCATCGCCTCGAGGAGGTCGTGGCGACCCCAGAGCACGCCCACGCCCATCGGGCCGAGTGCCTTGTGCCCGGAGAACGCGAGGAAGTCCGCGCCCAGCTCGTCCACGTTCACGCGCAGGTGGGGCACGGACTGCGCGGCGTCCACGACCATCACGGCGCCCACAGCGTGCGCGGCGTCCGCCAGCTTGCGAACGGGCAGCTCACAGCCCATGACGTTGGAGACATGCGCGGCAGAGACGATCTTGGTGCGCGGTCCGATCTTCTCGGCAATCTCCGCCTCCGTGAGCGTGCCGTCCTTCTCGGGATAGAGGTAGACGAGGCGCGCGCCGGCCGCGCGGCAGGCCTCCTGCCATGGGATGAGGTTGGAGTGGTGCTCCATGATGGTGATGGCCACCTCGTCGCCGGGGCCCAGGACGCAGGGCGAGAAGGACTTGGCCACGAGGTTCAGGCTCTCGCTCGTGTTGCGCGTGAAGACCACGTCGCGCGCGTCGGGCGCACCGATGAGAGCGGCGACCTGCGCGCGCACGTCGGCGGTGGCCGCGGTGGCCGCTACAGAGAGGCTGTAGAGGCCGCGCAGCGGGTTGGCGTTCATGGTCTCGTAGAAGTTGCGTTGGGCGTCGAGCGCGCAGGCGGGGCGCTGCGCAGTGGCCGCGCTGTCGAGAAACGCGATCTCGGGGTGTCCGGTCAGCAGCGGGAAGTCCGCGCGGTATGGGTTCTGCCGGATGTCCATCACGCCTCCTCGATGATACAAAGGGACTGTCCCTTCGTATCGTTTTCCACGACGGCGCGGGCCTCGGGGCAGGGGGCGTGCATGAGGGCGTCCTCATAGAGGGCGCGCACGAAGAGCTGCTCGGCGTCGGTGCGGGATAGGCCGCGGCTGGCGAGAAACGCCAGCTGCTCGGGGCTCACGGAGCCGATCGTGGCGCCGTGGTTGCCGGCGACGTCGTCCTCGTCGCAGAGGATCGTGGGCAGCGTCTTGTTGACCACGTCGTCGCCCAGTACGAGCACGGTCTCGGCCTCGTTGCCCTGCGCGCCCTTGGCGCCGTGGACAAGGTCGATCGTGGTGCGCAGGCCCTTGCGCGCGGCGTCCTCGAGCACGCCGTTGTAGGCGAGCTCTGAGCGCGTGTTGCGGCCGCGCTGACGCACGATCTCGTTGATGTCCAGGATCTCTGTGCCCCCGGCGTGATAGCGGCAGCCCAGGTCCACGCGCGCACGCTCGCCGGCGAGGTCGCAGGCAAAGCCCAGCGCGACGGTCCCGCCGCCGAGCAGGTACTGGTGCACGTCCACGCGGGCGTCGCGCGACGCGGAGATGCCCACGCTCTCGAGGTGCTGCTGGGCGGCGCCCACGCCTACGTACTCGTGCAGGTGGACGCGCGCGTCGGCCTCGGCGATGATGCGCACGAGAGACGCGGACGTGCCGGCCTCGCCGTTCTTCTCCCCCGCGCCCGCGGCCACGACGATGGTGGCCTCGGCTCCGGCGCGCACCATCACGCCGGTGTCGGCGACCTCTCCTGCGCCCACGGCAACCACGATCGGCTCCTCGCGCTTCTCGCCACGCGGGATCTCAATGTAGCGGGCGTCGGCCGCTTGGGACTCCACCCAGTCGGTGACCTCGCGACCCATGCCGCACTCCACGCCCTCAAAGAGGCGCGGCAGCGAGAAGTACACGTCGCCCTTGCGGCCGCGCGCGGGCACCGTGAGCGTGATGTCGTTCGTGCGCAGACGATTCCACGTCTGCGCGGGGGCAACGTTGACGCGCTCGAGGGTGAGCTCGGGCGCCAGGTCCTTCTCGGCCATCATCCGATCGCCCCTTCCATCTCGAGCTTGATGAGGTTGTTCATCTCTACGGCGTACTCCATCGGGAGCTCCTTGGAGACGGGGTTGGCAAAGCCGTTGACCACGAGCGTGCGCGCCTCGGCCTCGGAGCAGCCGCGGCTCATGAGGTAGAGCACCGTGTCGTCCGAGATGCGGCCGATAGTGGCCTCGTGGCCCACCTGCGCGGTGGCGTTGCGCACGTCCATCGCGGGGATGGTGTCGGAGCGGGAGATGTCGTCGAGCATGAGGCTCTGGCAGCTCACGCTGCAGCGCGCGCGGTCCGCGTGGCGTCCGATCACCACGGAGCTGCGGAACGTGTTCACGCCGCCGTCCTTGGAGATGGACTTCGTGGAGACGGACGCCGTCGTGTCCGCGCCGTTCATGATCACCTTGCAGCCGGTGTCCAGGTCCTGCGTGGCGCCGGCGAACGTGATGCCGGTGAACTCGCAGGTGCCGCGGTCGCCCGCCATGATGGTGGTGGGGTAGAGGTAGCTCACGTGGCTGCCAAAGGAGCCGGAGACCCACTCCATCTTGGCGTCGGCGCCGATGGTGGCACGCTTGGTGTTGAGGTTGTACATGTTCTTGGACCAGTTCTCGATCGTGGAGTAGCGCAGGCGCGCGCCGTCCTTCACGAAGAGCTCCACGGCACCGGCGTGGAGGTTGGCCTCGTAGTACTTGGGTGCGGAGCAGCCCTCGATGAAGTGCAGGTCGGCGCCGGGCTCCACGATGATGAGCGTGTGCTCGAACTGGCCCGCGCCCGCGGCGTTGAGGCGGAAGTAGCTCTGCAGCGGGTAGGGCAGCGTCACGCCGGCGGGCACGTAGACGAAGGAGCCGCCCGACCAAACGGCGTAGTGCAGCGCGGCGAACTTGTGGTCGGTGGGCGGGATTAGCGTGCCGAAGTACTCGTGCACCACCGGCTCCCACTTCGGGTCGTGGAGGGCGTCCTCGATCGTGGTGTAGATGACGCCCTGCTCGGCTACCTCCTCGCGCATGTTGTGGTAGACGATCTCCGAGTCGTACTGGGCGCCCACGCCGGCGAGGCTCTCGCGCTCGGCCTCGGGGATGCCCAGGCGCTCGAAGGTGTCCTTGATGTCCTCGGGCACGTCGTCCCAGCTCTTGGCCTGCTTGGTCTTGGGCGAGACGTACGTGGAGATGTGGTCCAGGTCCAGGCCTTCGATGCTCGGGCCCCAGTTGGGCGCCATCGGGCGGGCGTGGTAGAGGTCGAGCGCGCGCAGGCGCATCTCGAGCATCCACTCCGGCTCGTCCTTCTTCGCGGAGATCGCGCGGACGATCTCCGGCGTCAGGCCGTCGTCATAGCGCTCGTAGCCCTCCTCGGACTTGGTGAAGTCGTAGAGGGAGCGATCGACGTCGGCGACCTGCGTGCGCTTGCGCTCGTCGCTCACTCGGCATCACCGACCATGGGACAGCCGCCGCAGTCCTCGCACTTCTCAAAGCGCTCGAAGCCGTTCTTGTCGATGTCCGCGATGAGCTCCGCCGGGCCCTCGGCCACCATGCGGCCGTGGACCATGACGTGTGTGCGGTCCACCTCGAGGCGCTCGAGGATGCGCGTGTTGTGCGTGATCACGATGAGGGCGCCGCCCACCTGCTCGCGGTACGCCTGGATGCCGCGGGAGACGATGCCCAGCGCGTCCACGTCCAGGCCGGAGTCGGTCTCGTCGAGGATGGCCAGCTTGGGCTGGAGCAGCAGCAGCTGCAACATCTCGATCTTCTTCTTCTCGCCGCCGGAGAAGCCCACGTTGAGCTCGCGCATGAGGAAGCCCTGGTCGAGCTCCAGCTGGTCGGCGATGGCACCCACGCGCTCGCGGAACTTTCGTGCGGTGGTCTTGAGCTCCGGACGCATCTGGCAGATCGAGCGCAGGAAGCTGTAGAGCGGCACGCCGGGTACCTCGACGGGCGCCTGGTAGGAGAGGAAGATGCCAGCGAGCGAGCGCTTGTCGGCGGAGAGCTCGGTGACGTCCGCGCCATCGAACTCGATGCGGCCTCCGGTCACGCGGTAGGCGGGGTCGCCCATGATGACGTGGCCGAGTGTGGATTTGCCGGCGCCGTTGGGGCCCATGAGGACGTGGCACTCGCCGGCGCCCACGGCCAGGTCGATGCCGTGCAGGATGGGCTTGTCCTCGGTTCCCGCCGAGAGGTCGCTCACGGTGAGCAGCTGGGTGGCCATGATGTCTGCCTTTCTCCTCGCGGGCTCGCGCGCCCGCGCCTTGTTTCGCCTAATTCATACTAATGAGTGGGGAATTAAAGGCAAGGCCTCGGGGCGAGAAAAACGTGGCTTCGCAACAATTCCTACTAGCTTGGGGGCATTTTCACCCTTCGCCCCGTCGCAAACTGTCGTTTATTGCCGCTTGTCAGGCCCAAACGCCCGTCCTAATGCGTCGAAAGCGACAGTTTGCGCGTGCGTTACGGCTGGGCGCGCCGCTGCGGGCGAGAACTACCATGTGCGCGGGACGTACGAGGGGAGGTTCTTGTCGGCATGGACGCGTGGAAGCGGCTCGGTGGCTTCATAGGGAGCCACATGGCGTTTGTCTCGCCGGCGTGCGTGCTCCTCGGCGTGTTGTTTCCGCAGATAGGAGCCATGCGCCCGCTGGTCATCCCGCTCTTTGCGTTCATGACGTTCCAGAGTTCGCTCTCCAACACGTTCGGCAACCTTGCGCGCACGGTGCGTCACCCGGCCCCCATGCTCGTCTCGCTCGCGCTGGCCTCGGTCGTCATGCCCTGCGCGGCGTGCGCGCTGGCGACGGCGCTCTTTGGAACGAACCCCAACCTCGTCTGCGGTGTCGTGCTGGAGTACAGCGTGCCCATCGCGGTCGTTTGCGCCATGTGGACCAACATGCTCGGCGGCGACCCCGCGCTCTCGCTCGCGAGCATCCTCGTGTCCACGGTTGCCGCCCCGTTCACGATACCGCTTACGCTGCACGCCCTTCTCGGCCAGACGATCGAGGTGGACGCCGCGCGGATGATGGGGGAGATGATTGTCTCAATCGCGCTCCCGGCGCTTGCGGGCACGGCGGCCAATGACCTCACACACGGGCGCGCCGCACGCGAGCTCTCGCCGGTCATCGCGCCCGCCGCAAAGATCGCGCTCGTGCTGGTGATCCTGACCAACTCGACGGGCGTGGCACCCTACGTGCGCAATCTCACCCCAACGCTCGTTGCCGTGGCGGCGTTCATCTGCGCGTTCTCGGCTGGGGGCTATGCGATTGGGCTTCTCGTCGCGCGAGTCATGCGCAGGCCGTACGACCAGACGGCCTCGATGACCTATCTCGTGGGGATGCGCAACATCTCCGCGGGAGCCGTGATCGCCGGGGAGTACTTCCCGGGCGAGGTGATGTTTCCCGTGGTCATCGGGACGCTATTCCAGCAGGTGCTGGCGGCTTGCTTTGGCAATCTGCTGAGACGGACGCGCAGGCGGCGCGCGAGAGACTAGCGGGCGTAGCGCTCGAGGCACATGGCGATAAAATCGCGCATCTCCGCGCGGAAGTCCGTCTCGGGGCGCTCGATCTCTAGGCGCCTCAGCGCCTCGGCGATGAGCGGGTTGCTCCAGCAGGAGCTGACGAGGCCCGTGGCGTGGTAGTAGACGGCCAGCAGGAGCGGCTCCACATGCTCGGGTTCGATGCCGATGACCTGCGGGAGGTGCTCGCGCATCTCGTCGACGTGCGCGTAGTAGCCGCGCTTGAAGTCCATGAGGCGCTCGACGGTGACGTTGGTCTCAACGATGGTGGTGAGCAGATCGCCCAGGCGGAAGTACTCCTGGTGGGCGTCCGCGACCTTCGCCCAGGCATCGGCGGTCCCGGCAGGGGAGAGCTCGCGTCCCTCGGGCAGGGCGGCGAGAAGCGCCTCGAAGTAGGCGTCGCATTCGTCTGACGTGAGCAGGAGGAAGATCTCCTCCTTGGTGGTCACGTACTTGTAGAGGTTGGCGCGCGACCAGCCGAGCTCCTCGGCGATCGTGGTGAGCGTGATCTCGTGATAGGGGCGCTCCGCGAACTGGCGGCGGACGGCGCCCTTGATCTCGTCGAGACGCTGCTCCTTCTGCTCCGGGCTCCTCGCCCTGATGAACTCGGCCATGACCCCTCCGTATGACTGCTGCGCAAAGTATACCTCAGCTAAATCGAAAATAAGCGAAATAACGTCACTTAAATCTTTACAAGTGACGTTACGTTACTTAGAATGGGGCCAGCCAACGAGGAAGGGAGATCGCATGCTCGGCAACTTCACCTACCACAACCCGACCAAGCTCATCTTCGGCCAGGACGCCATGGGGGCCCTCGCCGCGGAACTCGAGGGCTACGGCCCGACCGTCCAGCTCGTCTACGGCGGCGGTTCCATCAAGCGGAACGGGATCTACGACCAGGCCGTGGCGGCGCTTGCCGCGGCGGGCAAGAACGTGGTGGAGGACGCGGGCGTCATGCCCAACCCCACGGTCGAGAAGCTCTACGAGGGTGCGCGCATCGCGCGAGAGAACCACGTGGACCTCATCTTGGCAGTGGGCGGCGGGTCGTGCATCGACTACGCCAAGGCCGTGGCCGTCTCGGCTAACCTGCCCGAGGGCGTGGACCCCTGGCAGATGTACTGGGTGGACTTCGACGAGCCGGCGGCCGACCTCGACGTCATCCCCGTCGGCTCGGTGCTCACGATGGTGGGCACCGGCTCGGAGATGAACTGCGGGTCGGTCATCACCAACCACGAGGCCAAGATGAAGGTCGGCCACGTCTTCGCCGACCCCCGCGTCTTCCCGCGCTTCGCCGTGCTCAACCCCGAGTTCACCTACACGCTGCCGCGCTACCAGATGGTCGCGGGCATCTTCGACATCATGAACCACATCACCGAGCAGTACTTCTCGGGCACCGACGACAACACGAGCGACTATCTGGCAGAGGGACTCATGCGCAGCCTCGTCCATGCGAGCCGCATCGCCGTCGAGAACCCGGAGGACTACGAGGCGCGCTCCAACATCATGTGGTGCGCCACCTGGGCGCTCAACACCCTCATCGCGCAGGGCAAGTCCACGGACTGGGAGGTCCACATGCTCGGCCAGGCCGTGGGCGCCCACACCGACGCCACGCACGGCATGACGCTCTCGGCCGTGGCGCTGCCGTACTACCGCCTGGTTATGTCCTACGGCGTCGAGAAGTTCGCGCGCTTCGCCACGAGCGTGTGGGGGATCTCGCCGGAGGGCAGGAGCGCCGAGGAGCTCGCTGCCGCGGGCCTCGACGCGATGGAGGCCTGGATGCGCGAGATCGGCTGCGTGATGAGCATCTCCGAGCTCGGCGCCGACGAGTCCATGCTCGAGGGACTGGCGGACTCCACGCTCATCATGCAGGGCGGCTACCACCCGCTCTCCCGCGACGAGGTCATCGAGGTCTTCCGCGCCAGCCTGTAGTGATACGAAGGGACAGTCCCTTCGTATCACCTTCGTGTCGCTTCTCGTGAAAAGGGGCCATCATGCGCAAGAACATCGGCAGCGCGCTCGCGCTCTACCCCATGCCGGTCACCGTGGTCGGCGCCATGAACGGCGACGACCCCACCTGGACGCTCGTGGCGCACGTGGGCATCATCGGCCACGACCGCGTGACGGTGAGCCTGACGTCGGCGCACTTCATCAACGACTGCATCAAGAGGACCGGCCGCCTCTCGGTGAACCTGGCGAGCGAGCCCATGCTTCCGCAGGTGGCGGTGGCGGGTGCCGTTACTGGCGCCAAGCGGAGCAAGGCGGACCTCTTCGCGTGGGAGGCGGCCGAGAACGGGGCGCCCGTCATCAGCGAGGCGCCGGTCTCGGTGGCGTGCACGGTGGCGGACACCTACGTGACGCCGGGCTTCGAGACCTTCGTCTGCACGATCGACGGCACCTACGTGGACGAGGACGACCTCACCGAGGCGGGCAAGATCGACTACGCGCGCGTGAAGCCGGTCCTCTTTGAGTTCCCCACCTACAGCTACCTGCGCACCGGCGACGTCATCGGGCCGTGCGCGGACTTTGCAAGGGAGGCACGGGCATGATGAGTCGTCGCAACTTCCTCTTCGTGGCGGCCGCGCTGGGAGCCGGCGCGCTCCTGGGCGGCTGCACGGGCGGGGAGGATGACGCCGCGCCGACGACGGGCGCCCCGGTTGGCGCCCCAATGGAGGAGGATGCCATGGCCGGCGAGAGAACCATAACCGTGGCCTGCGGGGAAGCGGTGGTCACCTATGAGCTCAACGACAGCGCGGCGTCCGAGGGGCTGCTCGCCCAGCTGCCGCTGGCGCTGGAGGTCGAGGACTTCTCGGACAACGAGAAGGTCTTCTACCCGCCCGAGGAGCTCGACGTGACGGATGCGCCGCTCGCCGAGACGGGCGAGGCGGGGACGCTCGCGTACTATGCCCCGTGGGGCGACGTGGTGATGTTCTACGGGTCCTTCTCGCCCAATGGCGCGCTCTACGAGCTGGGACGAGCAGTGGACGGCATGGATGCGATCGCCGGGCTCAGCGGCGCGATCGAGGTCTCCTCTGCCGGTTCCGCGACGAGTGCGTCCACGGTCTACTTCACGCGCGACATCAGCGCCGAGGGGCTTCTCTCCGTCTGGCACGCGCTCGGCGCGACGCCCTCCGGCAACGTGGCCGTCAAGCTCTCGACCGGCGAGCCGGGCGGGCACAACTTCCTCTCGCCGGGCCTGATCGCCGACCTGGTCCACGAGGTGGGCGGCACGATAGTGGAGTGCAACACGGCCTACGGCGGACAGCGCGGCTCCACCGAGAGCCACCTGCGCGCTGCGGTCGACCACGGCTTCACCGCGATTGCCGACGTCGACATCATGGACGCGGACGGCTCGATGAGCCTACCCGTCACGGGCGGGGCCCATCTCACCGAGGACCTCGTGGGTGCGCACCTTGCGGACTACGACTACGTTCTCAGCCTCGCGCACTTCAAGGGCCACGCGATGGGCGGCTTCGGCGGCGCCGTCAAGAACTGCTCCATCGGCATCGCATCGCGCGAGGGCAAGATGCTCATCCACAGCGCCGGTGCGTCGACCACGGGCTGGGGCAGCCCCGCGCAGGACGACTTCCTCGAGTCCATGGCCGAGGCGGCCAAGGCGGTGTCTGACCATTTTGGCGGCGTGGGCGGCAACATGGCCTACGTCAACGTGATGAACCGGCTCTCGGTGGACTGCGACTGCGACTCGCACCCGGCAGAGCCCGACATGGCCGACATCGGCATCCTGGCGTCGCTCGACCCGGTTGCGCTCGACCGCGCCTGCGTGGACCTGGTCTACGCGGCCGACGACGGCGCCTCGCTCGTGGAGCGCATGGAGAGCCGCAACGGCGCGCACACGCTCGAGCACGCCGAGGCCATCGGGCTGGGATCACAGAGCTACGAGCTTGTGGAGCTGTAGGGACATCAGGACGCCTCCTGAGGAGAGGGGAAAAGAACATGCTGACGAGAAGGAACCTGCTCCATGCCGCCGCGATGGCGGCGGTGACGATGCTCGCGGGGTGCTCCGGGGCGCGTGGCGATGACGTCGACGACGCCGTGACGCCCGACCAGACGGTGCCCGTTGAGGACACTGCTGTCGGGGGCGTTCCTGCCGGGGACGGCGCCGTGCTCGTGGCGTACTTCTCCGCCACCGGCAACACCGAGGAGATTGCGAGCGCTGTCGCCGAGCGCCTCGGGGCGGACGCCTTTGCCATCGAGGCTGCCGAGCCCTACACCGACGCCGACCTGGACTACAACGACTCCTCCAGCCGCACGAGCACCGAGCGCGCCGACGCGCGGCCCGAGCTCGCGCAGGTCACGCCCGACGGGTGGGGCGACTACCAGACCGTTTTTCTCGGCTACCCCATCTGGTGGGGCGAGGCGGCCTGGCCGCTGCGCACCTTCGCGGAGGGCAACGACTTCGCGGGCAAGATCGTGGTGCCGTTCTGCACGAGTGCGTCTTCGGGCATCGGGGACAGCGGCGCGGCCTTGGCGGAGCTCGCCGGCGGCGGCGACTGGCGGGACGGCGAGCGCTTCTCGGCGGGCGCGATCGACGACGCCGCGGCCTGGGTGGACGGCCTGGGCCTGGCGTAGGGTCCGGGTGGCAAGGTCCCTTTCGTCCCGAAAACGAGGAAGGATAATGACATGACCGAAGTCGGAAGCAGAAAGAGGCTCGTCGCGTACTTCTCTGCGAGCGGGGTCACGGCGCGCGCGGCGAGGGCGCTCGCGCAGGCGGCTGGCGCCGACCTCTTTGAGATCGTGCCCGAGGAGCCCTACACGACGGCCGACCTCGACTGGCGCAACCGGCGCAGCCGCAGCTCGCTTGAGGATAGGGACCCCTCCGCGCGTCCGGCGGTGGAGGGCCGCGTGGACAACATGGACGCCTACGACACGGTCTTTGTGGGCTACCCCATCTGGTGGGGGCACGAGCCGGCGATCGTGGACACGTTCCTGGGGCAGTACGACTTCTCGGGTAAGACCGTGGTGCCGTTCGCGACCTCGGGAGGCTCGGGTGCGGGCGGGTCGGACCGCAGGCTGCGCTCGGCGTGTCCCACGGCCGGCGTGCTGCTGTCCGCCAAGCTCGTGAACGGCATGGGCGAGGGCGCGCTCGGCGCCTGGGCCGCGTCCGTCGCTCGGTAGCACGGAGGTTGCCGATGAGAATCCTGATACTGCAGGGGAGTCCCAACCGGGACGGGTCCACGGCCTTGCTCGCGGAGGAGTTCTCGCGGGGGGGCGCGGCGGGCGGGCCACGAGGTGGAGCGCGTCGACGTGGCACATGCGGGCGTGCGTGCGGCACGCCGGGCATGACACGCGCCTCGCGGCACCTGCGCGAGGCGTTTGAGCTGGGCGCGTCGCTCTGACGTGGCGATGGCCCCGCGGGGCCTATGGAGACGAGGGGGAGAGGACAACATGGAATATCGGGCGCTGCCTCATGGTGGCGAGAAGATCAGCGTGATCGGACTGGGGTCGGCGGGGCTTCACAACGCGAGCGACGCCGAGGTCGAGCGCACCATCGACGAGGCGGTGGACGCGGGGGTCAACCACTTCGACTTCATCCCCAGCGAGTCGCGCCCGCTTGCGGCGATGGGACGCGCGCTGCGCCGCCACCGCGCCGACGTGCACGTTCAGGTGCACATCGGGGCGCTCTACGGGAGCGGCGCCTACGGCTGGACCACCGACGCCAAGCCTGCCATCGCAGAGTTCGAGCAGCGCCTGACAGCCATCGGCACCGACTACGCCGACTTCGGCTTCATCCACTGCATCGACGAGGACGCCGACCTCGACCGCGTGATGAACGGGGGCATCTGGGACTACGCCCAGGCCCGCCACGTCGACGGCACGATCCGCCACCTGGCGTTCTCCACGCACAGTCCGCACATCGCGCGGCGGCTCATCGCCATGGGCGCCTTCGACCTGGCGATGTTCAGTCTGAACCCCATGTACGACTACACCGACGAGTCCGAGTACGGCAAGGGCGAGGCGGCGGACCGCATGGAGCTGCTGCGCGAGTTCGAGCGCGCCGGGATAGGCGTGAGCGTGATGAAGCCGTTTGCCGGCGGCCAGCTGCTCGACGCGGCCCAGTCGCCCTTCGGGCGGGCGCTCACGCGCACCCAGTGCATCCAGTATGCGCTCGACAAACCGGGCGTGGTGACGGTGCTGCCGGGCGTCCACGGGCTCGACGACCTGCGAGACCTGCTCGGCTACCTCGACGCCACGCTCGAGGAGCGCGACTACTCCGAGCTCGCGAGCATGGCCCCGCAGTCGCGCGAGGCGCGCTGCGTGTACTGCAACCACTGCCAGCCCTGCCCGGTTGGCATCCAGGTGGGCCTGGTCAACAAGTACTACGACCTCGCCCGCGTCGGCGACGAGCTTGCGGCGGAGCACTACCGCAACCTCGAGCGCCATGCGGGGGAGTGCGTGGGGTGCGGCCACTGCGACTCTCGCTGTCCCTTCGGCGTGACGCAGTCCGCGCGCATGCGCGAGATCGCCGCGTACTTCGGCATGTGACGCGGGCGAGAGGGGCCGGGCGGCGGAGGTGTCGTCTCGGCCCTTGTCGCACTATCCAGCCTTGACGAGTCCTTCGAGCCGAGCGTCAAGATCTGCGAGCGAGGTCTGCTCGAGGCGCTCCTCGAGCGCCGCCTGAGCCGCGCTGAGCTCGGTGTCGAGCACCGCATGGACGTTGCGTCCCACGGGGCACGCGGGGTTGGGCGTGGAGTGGAAGTCAAAGAGCGATCCCCCCACACTTCCCACCGCGCGAAATACGTCCAGCAGCGTGATCTTCTCGGCCGGGCGTGCGAGCGTGGTCCCGCCGACGCCCGACTCCACGCGCACGAGTCCGGCCTCCTTGAGCTGCCCGAGCGTGCGGCGTATGACCACGGGGTTCACGCCCACGCTCTCTGCGATGAAGCCCGAGGTGACCTTGCGCTCGGGGGAGAAGTGCGCCACGCACAGGAGCGCGTGCGCGGCGATGGTGAAGCGTGTCGAGATCTGCATGGAGCCCCTTCTCGCTCTGTCGTATATCGTTGTAAATATATCAGTTACAACATGGAGGAACCGTGGAGACGGACCGTATTTGCTGTAACTATTGACATTACAACTCAGGCGATGTTCAATCTGTGCCGTCAAGAGTTGTAATCATAGTGATTACAACAAACGAGAGCGGTGCGTTTCGACGGACGCGCCAGAAGGAGGAGAAGCACCATGAAGATCGCAGTCGTATGCGCCAACGGCAAGGCAGGCCAGCTCATCGTTCGCGAGGCTGTGGGGCGCGGCCACGACGTCACTGCCGTCGTGCGCGGCGAGAACCGAAGCGCGGCCCCGAGCGTCATCCAGAAGGACCTCTTCGACCTCACCGCCGCCGACCTCGCCGGCTTCGACGTGGTCATCGACGCCTTTGGCGCCTGGACGCCCGAGACCCTGCCGCAGCACTCCACCTCGCTCAGGCACCTCTGCGACGCGCTGTCCGGCACCGAAGCGCGCCTGCTCGTGGTGGGTGGCGCCGGCAGCCTGTACGTCAACCCCGAGCACACCGTGCAGGTGAAGGACGGCGCGGACTTCCCGGCCGAGTTCAGGCCCCTGGCCGAGGCGCAGGGAAGGGCCCTCGAGGAGCTGCGCGAGCGTGACGACGTGCGCTGGACCTTCGTCTCCCCGGCGGGCGACTTCCAGGCCGAGGGACCGCGCACCGGTGCCTACATCCTCGGCGGCGAGGAGCTCACGCTGAGCGAGGACGGCGTCTCCGAGATCAGCTACGCCGACTACGCCATCGCCATGGTCGACGAGGCCGAGCGCACTGACGGGGCGCACGTGGGCAGGCGCATCTCGGTCGTTCGCCGCTAGGCGCTGTGGCGGCGGCGCCCCTCGTGCGCGCCGCCGCCATGACGGGCCTTACGTTTGCCGAGTGTGCACATGCGGAGAAAAACAAGTCCGTGGGGACCTGTTTTTCGCTACATGTGCACACTCGGCGTCATACCGGCCGGGCGGAGCGGGGTCCCGCCCCTCCCGCGCGGGCCTACTGTCGCAGGCTCTCCAGGAACAGGCTCATCGCGCGCGAGGGCGTCGCGGCGCGCTTCCAGACCACGTCGATGATGGAGACCGCGGGAGGGTAGAGCAGGCGGAAGACGAGGCCGCTGCCCGGCCCGGCAGGCGTGAGCCCCTCGAGGGTGAGCATGCGGCCCATGCCCTCCTGCACGAGCAGCGCGGCGTTGAAGGAGAGGTTGTAGGTCGCCGCGACCTCGATGCCCTCGCCGTCGTTCCCGAACCATGTCGCGAGGGGCCCCGTGAGGCGCTCTCCCGTCCACGATCGCTCCGGCATGACGAGCGGGCCCTCGGCGAGGTCGGCGGGCGAAATCACCTCGCGATCGACGAGCGGGTCATCCGCGCGCATGACGACGCCCCATGCGTCGCTGAGCGGCAGCCTCAGGTGCGCGTGGCGCTCGTCGTCGGGATACGACATGAGTACGGCAAGGTCGTCGAGGCCGTGCTCCAGCCGCTCCATCAGGTCGGTCGCCACGGCGCTGTGCAGGTGGAATCGAACGTCCGGGTAGCGCTGGCGGAAGGCGCTCACGTGCCGGGCGATGAGGCGCATGCTCGCGCTCTCGCCCGCCCCGATGTGGATGTCGCCGGCCACGATGTCGTCGCCGTGCGAGAAGTCCGCCGAGGTCTGGTCTGCCAGGCTCACGATCTCCTGTGCGCGTCTGCGCAGGTAGAGACCCTTCTCGGTGGGTCGCACGCTGCGGCTGTGGCGCTCGAGCAGCTCGCATCCAAGCTCGCGCTCGAGTGCGGCGATCTGGCGCGAGAGCGCCGGCTGCGTGACGTGCAGCTCCTCGGCGGCGCGCGACATGGTGCCCCACTCGCAGACGGCCAGGTAGTAGCGCAGGGACCTAAGCTCCACGGTTCCTCCCGAGCGGCTCGCAATATATAAGGAAAACTCATACTGCGATATAGAGTATAATCAATTGTATTCTTTTGCGCTCGGGGCCACACTGAGGTCAGGCAATCGAGACCCGACGAGGGGAGGCATCCGTGGGGAGGGGAATCGTCGTGCGCCTGGGCGACGTCACCGTGCGCGCCCTGCTCAACGACACCCCCGCAGCCCGTGCGCTTGCAGAGCACCTTCCCCTGACCCTGCGCATGTGCGTCTCGACCGTGGGGTGCTGCGGCGCACTGCCCTTCTCGCTTCCCGCCGACCCCGCGCTCGTGCACCGGGGCTGGACGGACGGGGACCTCAACTACAACCCGGCGGGCGGTTGGCTCGCGATCTTCTTTGACGACGAGAGAAACTCCATGCGCTACGGCGGCCAGCTCACCATCGGGCGCGTCGAGGGCCCGCTCGAGCCGCTGCGCGCGCTCGAAGGCCGGATCGACGCCCTCATCGAGACGGACGAACGCCGGGTCATCCCGGAGACGAACTAGGGAGGAAGACATGAAGTACACGAAACTCGGCCACTCCGGCATCGAGGTCAGCCGCATCTGCCTGGGCGGCATGAGCTTCGGCGTCCCCACGCCGGACCACCACCAGTGGACCATCGACCCCGACGAGTCCCGTGCTGTCATCGCCCGCGCGCTCGAGCAGGGCGTGAACTTCATCGACACGGCTAACTGCTACGCGGACGGAACGAGTGAGGAGTACATCGGCGCCGCCCTGCATGAGCTCGGCGTGGCGCGCGACAAGGTGGTGCTGGCGAGCAAGGTCTACTTCAACGAGGGACGCCTCTCGGCCGCCGCCATCGAGCGCGAGATCGAGGGCACGCTGCGCCGCCTTGGCACGGACTACCTCGACCTCTACATCATCCACCGCTTTGACTACGACACGCCGATCGAGGAGACCATGGAGGCGCTCGACCGCCTCGTGCGCGCCGGCAAGGTGCGCGCGATCGGCGCGAGCGCGATGTACGCCTACCAGCTCCACAACATGCAGGTCGCGGCCGAGAAGAACGGCTGGACCAAGTTCACGTCCATGCAGTGCCACTACAACCTGCTCTACCGCGAGGACGAGCGCGAGATGATTCCCGTCTGCCGCCAGTACGACATGGCGCTCACGCCCTACAGCCCGCTCGCCTCGGGCTACCTCTGTCGCCCCACGTGGGACTCCGACTCCGTGCGCAGCCGCACCGACCAGGTGATGGTGAACAAGTACGACGCCGCGCGCGACAATGACATGAAGATCGTGACGCGCGTGGCCGAGGTCGCCGAGCGGCACGAGGTGCCGATGTCGCGCGTCGCGCTCGCGTGGCACTGGGCGCGCGGGGTGGAGGCGCCGATCGTGGGCTGCTCGCGCCCCGAGCGCGTGGACGACGCCGTGGCCGCGCTCGATGTGGAGCTCTCTGCCGAGGAGCTGGCCTATCTCGAGGAGCCCTACGTGGCCCACGAGCTCGTGGGGCCGCTGGGTCGCCCCGGCGAGAAGCCCCTCGCCGGCACGACGGACCCCAACGCAAAGTAAGGAAGGCGCCGGGGAGGAAGGCCCCGGGGCGAGGAGGGAGAAAAAATGGCAGTGAAGCAGACGGCGGGACGCGACCAGCTGGGCGAGTTCGCCCCCAAGTTCGCAGAGCTCAACGATGATGTGCTCTTTGGCGAGGTTTGGAGCCGCGAGGACAGGCTCAGCCTCAAGATGCGCTCGATCGTGACCGTGGTCACGCTTGTGGCCAAGGGCATGGTGGACAGCTCGTTTGAGTTCCACATGGCCACGGCGCGCAAGAACGGCGTCACGCGCGACGAGATGGCGGAGATCCTCACGCACGAGGCATTCTACGCCGGCTGGCCCAATGCCTGGGCGGCCTTCCGCGTGGCGCTCAAGGTCTATGAGGACCAGGCTGACGACGGGGCCTCTGCGGACTTCGCCCCCATGTTCGGCAAGGGTGCGCCCAACGAGGCGTTTGCGCAGTACTTCATCGGCAACTCCTACCTCAACCCGCTCACGAGCGCCGCGGAGTGCGGCGTGGGCCTCGCCAACGTCACCTTCGAGCCGGGCTGCCGCAACAACTGGCACGTCCACCACGCCGACAGGGGCGGCGGACAGATCCTCCTCTGCACGGACGGGCGCGGCTGGTACCAGGAGTGGGGCAAGGACCCCCAGGAGCTCGCGCCGGGCACCGTCGTGGTGATCCCCGCGGACGTGAAGCACTGGCACGGCGCCGCGCGCGACTCCTGGTTCAGCCACATCGCCTTCGAGGCGCCGGGCGAGGGCTGCACCAACGAGTGGCTCGAGCCCGTCGCCGACGAGGACTACCCGGCGTAGGGCGCGTCCCCGCGCCCCTCGCGCGTGCGGCTGCCCGCCCTGACGGACGGACTCAACCTGATTCTGCGTTGCCGCTGGCTGCCGAGGGGCGACACGGGCCGTGGCTAGGCGAGAAGCGCTGCGTGCTCCGGGTGCTTCTCGAACCAGCTGACGGCATAGGAGCACGTGGGGCGCGCATAGTAGCCGCTTGCGGCGATGCTCGCCACGGCGCGGCCCATGAGCTGACCCGCGACGCCCTGTCCGCGCAGGCTCTCGTCCACGAAGGTATGGTTGATCTCCACGACGCCGGGCTCCACCACGGGGAAGGTCACCTCGGCCAGAACGTTCCAGCTGTCGTCCAGGTACTGAATGCGGTCGCGCTCCATCACAAGGTCCATGCTGCCTCCTTAGGCCGGCGGTCCAACATGGCTATTGTCTCATAGGACAACGGGTAGAACCTTCAACGAGGTCGCATCGGCGTTGGCGGGCGGAGGCATACCATGGCACGGGCTTGGCACATCGCAAACGGGCATCTCGCGACGGGCGAGAAGGACGGCGTCCACGTTGCCGTCCTCCTGCGCCCGGGGGAGGAGCGGGCGCGATCGCTCTCCCACACGCAGCGTGAGGTTCTCGACCAGCTTGAGCACGCCGCGATGCCCTTTCTGGAGCGCACCTCTACCGGGGCGGCGGGCCTTGTGGTCACGCCGAGCGGGCAACGTCGGTTCGGCTTCATCCTTACCCCCGGCGAGCTGGCGCTCATTGACGATGGGGACGTTTGCGCCACGGCGCTCGGTCGTGCCGTGGAGGACAGGGCGCGTGTCGAGGGGTCTGCCGGGGCGCTCTGTGCGCTGCTTCGCGAGCTGCTGCGCGACCACCCGGCGCGCCTCTCCCGCATGCGCGAGGACTTCGAGCTGGTGGAGCAGCAGGTCCTAGAGGGCCGTGAGCGACCGGACAGGCGCAGGATGATGGCGGACTCGCGGCGCATGCTCGGGCTCGACACGTTCTACCAGGGCATGTCCGACCTTGCCGCAGAGCTTGCCGAGGACGACTCTGGCCTCGTGGCGTCGGCGGACCGAGCGAGGCTCCGCTCGCTCGCGCGCCTGCTGGGCCGGCTCGCCGCGCGTCTGGAGTCGCTGCAGGACTACAGCCTGCAGGTGCACAGTCTCTACCAGGAGTCCATCGACGTGCGACAGAATAACGTCATGCAGTGGCTCACGGTGGTGACCACGATCGTGATGCCGCTCACCTTCGTCACCGGTTGGTACGGCATGAACTTCCCGCACATGGCGCTCTTCGACGTGCCGTGGGGCTATGCCGCGGTGATCGTGGTGTGCGCGGTGATCGTGGCCGTCGAGGTTGCGTTCTTCTGGCATCACGGCTGGCTGAGCTTTGGCGAGCGGCGCCACAAGGGCGGCAAACGGCGAGGCTGATAAGCGCCCGCGGGGGGGGGTATAACATCGCGCATCACATCAGTCTGGGGAGGCTGACATGGCTGGCTTGGACTACACGACGCGCGACAAGGTCCTGTGGATTGTGCTTCTCGCCCTGTGCCTGGCGAGCGCAGCGGCCTACGTCTTCTGGGCGCTGCCGGCGATGCCGGAGACGGTGCCCACCCACTGGGGCGTGGACGGCACGGCCGACGGCTGGGACAGCAAGGGCTCCACGATCCTCATGGGCGCGCTCATGCCGATCCTGATGCTGGCGCTGCTCTTCGCGGTCCCTCACCTCGACCCGCGTGGCGTGAGCTTCAATCGCTTCAAGGGCGTCTACGAGGGCTTCTCGGCCGCCTTCTCGGTGTTCATGGTCATCGTGGCGTGGATTACGCCGCTCTCGGCGCTCGGCGTCCTCCCGACTGCGGGTGGCTCGTTCGTCAACATCATCGTCTTTGGCTTCTTGGGCCTCCTGTTCGTGGGGCTCGGCATCGTCATGCCGCGCATCGAGCCCAACTACACCTTCGGCGTGCGCCTGCCCTGGACGCTCGCGGACCCGGAGAACTGGCGTCGCACGCATCGCTTCGCGGGCCCGGTCTTCGTGGGCATGGGCGTGGTCACGGTCGCCTCGGCCCTTCTCGCCTCCATGGCGCCCGAGTTCACGCTGGTCGTGCTGCTCGCCCTTCTCGGCGGAGTCGCGCTCGTCGCGCTCTACAGCTTCCTGCTCTGGAAGGGCGCCGTCCGCTAGGCGCTCACGCCTCCCGCACGAGGCCGCCCGAGACCTCCCAGGTGCGCGTGGTGCAGGCCTCGAGGAACCTCCGGTCGTGGCTCACCAGCACGAGCGCGCCGGGATAGGAGGCGAGCGCGCGCTCGAGCGCCTCGGTGGAGTGCAGGTCAAGGTGGTTGGTGGGCTCGTCCATGACGATGAGCGCGGGGTGACGCAGGATGCCCTCGGCAAGCATGAGCTTGCGCAGCTCGCCGGGGCTCGTGCGGCCGCCCTCGAGGATGCGGTCCGGGTCCGAGTTGAGCTGCGCCACCGTGGAGAGCACACGCCCGCGGTCGGCGGGGGTCAGCGCGGCCACGCGCCCCACCATGGCCTCGCGGGCCTCCGCCGGCAGCTCCTGCGGGATGTCCAGCACCTCCACACCCTGCCCGGCGTCTGCCGCCTGGGCGAGAAGGACCCGCAGATGCGCGAGGAGCGTGGACTTGCCGGCGCCGTTGGGCCCGACGACGCTCACGTGGTCGCGGCTGCCCACCCAGAGCTCGGGAATCCGGAGCGTGCCCTCCGGGCCGCAGGGTATGGTCGCAGGCGGCACATGTAGCACGGTGCGGCGGCGCGAGGGCTCGGCGTCCACCCAGAGGTCGCCGTCGTAGCGCCTGGCCACGCGCGCAGCGGCCAGGCGCTCCTGCGCGGCGGCCACCCGAGCGTCCATCTGCGAGAAGAGGCGCCCGGCCTGGCCGTCCTTGCCGGTGAAGATGGCGAGGTCGATCCTGCCGCGCGCGTCGCGGTCGCGCGGGTCCAGGCCGCGCTTGCTGCGCCGCGCGTCGGCGCGCACCGCCTCGTGGGCCCGAGCGTCCTTCTCGGCGGAGAGGCGGGCCAGCTCGCGCCTGGCGCTCGCGCGCTCCGCGACGGCCGTCGCGCGCTCGAGCTCCGCCTGGCCGTGCGCCGCGCTGTAGCCGCCCGGTCGCACGACGATGCCTCCGGGCTCAAAGGACGCGCAGCGCGTGGCGAGAAGGTCCACGAGGTCGCGGTCGTGGCTCACGAGGATTCCGATGCCGCGGAAGCGCGCGAGCGCCGCGCCCAGCTGCTCGCGAGCGTCCGCATCGAGGTGGTTGGTCGGCTCGTCTGCCACGAGCACGTCGGGACGACCCCAGAGGGCAACCGCCACCTGCAGCTTCTTGCGCTCACCGAAGGAGAGCTCGCCAAAGCGCCAGGGCATGTCGTCCTCTATGCGGAAGGCCTCGCGGAGCCTCCGGGCCTCGCGGTCGTAGTCCAGCGCGAAGTCGGCGAGCCCCTCGGGCGGCTTGTCGGCGTCCTGGGCCACGTAGGCGCAGACGAGGTCATGCGTGACGGATCCGGCGTCGGGCTCGATGAGGCCGCACGCGATCTTGGCGAGCGTGGTCTTGCCGCAGCCGTTGTCGCCCAGAAGCGCGGTCCATCCGGTGGGGAAGGTGATGGTGACATTGTCGAGAACGGCCTCGCGGGCCGCAGGGTAGGCGTAGCACACGCCGGAGAGCACAAGCTGCATAGACATCTCTTCTCTGGCGAGATGCCAAGCGGGCATTCTTCTCGCCATCAGGGGTTTCTTAGCTGAGAATGTCTAGCAAATGCGCACGACTCTCCTGCTCCCTGTCGGTCCGATGGCGGCGCCACCCGCGCTGCGGGGTCCATTCCCCGCTCGGCCGACGCCGCCAGTATCCCGCTGCGGCAAAATGACGTCAAGTTTTGTCGCCGTGATAGACCAAGTCAGTTTTAGGCAGTTTGAGGGGCCCATCTAAAGTAGCCTGGTTTTGCACAGGCTTTCTAGCTGCGATTTCTCTGGTGCGGTCCCGCGTCCTACTCGGGGCATCCAGAAAAAACTGCCTAAAACTGACTTTGCGCATCCATGCCGTATGATTTTCCTGGCAGTTGTCTAGAGAATCCGGAGGTTGCCGCGCATGAGACAGGCGGTCGTGGGCTTGCTGGCGCACGTCGACGCGGGCAAGACCACGCTCGCGGAGTCGATGCTCGCCACGGCGGGGGCCATCCGCAGCCCCGGTCGCGTGGACGCTGGCAGCTCCCATCTGGACACCGACGCCATGGAGCGCGAGCGCGGCATCACGATCTTCTCGGCAAGCGCGTCGCTCGACTGGGCGGATGCCTACATCATGCTCCTGGACGCACCTGGCCACGTGGACTTCTCCGCGGAGGCCGAGCGCACGCTCGCCGCCCTCGACTACGCGATCCTGGTGGTGGGCGCAAACGACGGCGTGCAGGGCCATACCGAGACGCTCTGGGACCTGCTCTCCCGCCATGAGGTGCCCACCCTCGTCTTTGTGAACAAGTGCGACCTCGAGAACCCGGGGCGAGAAGGGCTTCTCGCCGAGCTGGCGTCGCGGCTCTCGCCGGGCTGCGTGGACGCGTCCGCGCTGCTTGCGGGCGATTCGGGCGCGTCTGAGGACGCCGCCTCGACGGACGAGGCGGCGCTTGAGGAGTACCTGGAGACGGGCGCGCTCGCGGCGGGCACGCTGCGGCGCCTGGTGGCGGGGCGCGCCGTCTTCCCGGTGTTCTTTGGTGCGGCGCTGCGCGACGATGGCGTGCGAGAGCTGCTCGACGGCATGTGCGCGCTTCTCGCCGAGCGCTCCTGGCCGGGCGCGTTTGCGGCGCGCGTCTACCGCGTGAGCCGCGGGACGCGTGGCGAGCGGCTCGCCTGGGTGAAGGTCACGGGCGGCACGCTGCGCGCGAAGACGCGGGTCACGGGCATGGGCCGTCGCGGCGAGCCGTGGGCGGAGAAGATCAACGAGGTGCGTCTCTACCAGGGCGCGAGCTTCGAGACCGTGGCGGAGGTCCCGGCCGGTCGCATCTGCGCCGTCACCGGGCTCAGCCACGTGGTGCCCGGCAGCGCCCTCGGCGCGGAGCCGGAGGGAGCGCGCCCGCTGCTCGCCCCCGTCCTGTCCTACCGGGTGATCCCCGAGCCGGGCGCGGACGCCTCTGCCCTGGTGCGCGCGCTGCGTGAGCTTGCCGACGAGGACCCGGTGCTCGGCGTCACCTGGCAGGAGCAGCTGCAGGAGGCGCACGTCCAGCTCATGGGCGAGGTCCAGCAGGACGTGATCGCCGAGCTCCTGCGCGGGCGCTACGGCTTTGCGGTGACGTTTGGCCCGGGCGGCATCCTCTACAAGGAGACCGTGAGCGCGCCCGTCGAGGGTGTGGGCCACTTTGAGCCGCTGCGCCACTACGCCGAGGTCCGCCTTCTGGTGGAGCCGCTTCCGCGCGGCTCCGGCGTGGAGTTTGGCACGCGCTGCCCCGTGGACGACCTCGACCTCAACTGGCAGCGCCTCATCCTCACCAATGCGATGGAGCGAGACCATCTGGGCGTGCTTACGGGCGCGCCGCTCACGGACGTGCGCATCACGCTGCTCGCGGGCCGCGCGCACGCCAAGCACACCGAGGGCGGCGACTTCCGTCAGGCGACCTACCGCGCCGTGCGCCAGGCTCTCATGGGCGCGCGCGAGCGCGGGGAGTGCCGGCTCCTGGAGCCGTGGTACCGCCTTCGCCTGGTGGTCCCGGCCGAGCGCGTGGGGAGGGCGCTCGCCGACCTCACGCGCATGGGGGCGGAGTTTGACGCCCCGACGGCATTGGGTGACGTGGCGAGCATAACGGGCGAGGTCCCTGCCTCCGAGGTGGGGGAGTACGCGCTCGAGGTCGCGCGCTACACGGGCGGCCGCGGACGCCTCTCGCTCGAGCTTGCCGGCTACCGGGCGTGCCACGACGCCGACGAGATCGTCGCCGCGGCGGCCTACGACCCCGAGGCCGACCTGCCCAACACGCCAGACTCCGTCTTCTGCAGCCACGGCGCTGGCCACACGGTCAAGTGGCGGGACGTCCCTGCGGCGGCGCACACGGTCGCGGACGCGGCGCGCCTGCGACCGTACCGTCCCGCCGACGCCGCGTTCTTCTCGAACTAGGAGTGAGGTGATGACCTTGGGGGAACAGGTTGGCTTCAGGGGCGCCGTGCGCGCCGACGTTCCGCTGATCCTGGCGTTCATACGCGAGCTTGCCGAGTACGAGGGGATGCTCGACGAGGTCGTGGCGGACGAGGCCACGCTGGAGACCTGGCTCTTCGACCGTCACGGGGCCGAGGTGGTCTTCGCGCTCGACGGAGACGTCGAGGTCGGCTTTGCCCTGTACTTCCACAACTTCTCGACCTTCCTCGGGCGGTCGGGCGTCTACCTGGAGGACCTGTACGTCCGGCCGGAGTGGCGCGGGAGGGGCTATGGCAGGGCCCTGCTGAGCAGGCTCGCCCAGATCGCTCTCGAGCGAGGGTGCGGGCGCCTCGAGTGGTGGTGTCTCGACTGGAACCGCCCGAGCATCGACTTCTACCTCTCGATGGGTGCGGAGCCCATGAGCGACTGGACGGTGTATCGCGTCGCCGGAGGGGCGCTCAGGGACCTGGCCGAGGGAGGCCCCGCGCGATAGCGGCCCGCGCGGCCGCCCCGCGCCGCGCTAGATGAGGTCGTACGGCATCTGGCGGGCGCCGAGGTAGAAGAGGGCGAGCACGAGCCACGCCAGCGGGAGGAAGAGGTAGGCCCCGCCGAGGACCGCCAGGCGCGCGAGGTAGAACGCCGCGCGCCGCGCCCCCGTGCGCTCGCGGGTCTCGCAGCTCATGCGCACGAACGCCCCGCCGGGGGTGGAGCCTCCGTGCAGCGCGGGCCACGCCAGCTCCACGAGGGCGAACGCGACGCACCCCGCCGAGAGTGCCCACGGCCCGTTGACCCAGGACTCACCGCCGGGCACGTTGTGCAGCACGAGGATGACGATGCCCGAGACCACGGTGGAGGCCAGCCCCACGAGCAGCGTGTCCAGCCAGAGCGCCACGCAGCGGCGGATGAAGCCCGGCTCGTGCGTGACCTCGCCCTCCTCGGCGAGCGCCCCCGGCGGCAGCACCCGGGCGAGCGCCGCCGCGCCGAGCCAGCCCAGCGCCGCGCCCGACGTGTTGTAGATCAGGTCGTCCACGTCCGCGGTGCGGTAGGCGTACGGGTAGATGCCGAAGAGCCCCGTTCCCTGCGCCGTCTCGATGAGGAGCGACGCCAGGAGTTCCACGACAAGGGAGCGCCAGAACCCCCAGCGCAGCAGGCGTCCCGCGATGAAGCCGAGCGGCATGAAGAGCACCACGTTGAAGGCGATCTGCGGCAGCGTGCTCACGCCCTCGCGGGCGAAGTCCCCCACGAACGCGAGCGGGTCGAGCTGCCAGGGGACGCCGTAGGTGATGCCGAGGCCGCGCTCCCCGCTCGGCAGCGGGTACAGCGTGAAGCAGCCCAGGCCAAGCACGTAGAGCACGGCGAGGTACGTCGAGACGGCCGACCCGAAGCGCAGGCGCCCGTCACGGTGGTAGAGCCAGGCGAGGATCGGCAGCGTGAGCGCGAGCGATGCCATCGGCCAGAGTACGAGCGCCAGGATGAAGCTCTCGGTGTAGCCGGCAAGGAAGTGCCTGATGAGATTCATGTTGTCCGTTCTTCTCGTATGCGGTGCCGGGCACATTGTGAGGGAATCCCGGGCGAGTCTCCATAGGTGTTCCTCGCGGTTGAGTGACGTTTTCACAAGGTGGGGTGGTGCCGCCGCCGCTCGGGCGCTATCATGTGATGGAAACGTTTCCATACACACGCTCGAACGGAGGCTCGTCTCAGCATGGCAGTGGTTCTTCTCGTCGTTATCTACGTGGCCTTCGTCGGCCTGGGCGTCCCGGACTCGCTCTTTGGTGCGGCGTGGCCGGCCATGCATGTTGACCTGGGCATTCCCGTCTCGTGGGGAAGCGCGGTCACGATGGTCACGTGCTGTGGGACCATCGTCTCGAGCCTCTCGTCGGCCGCGGTCATCAGCCGCTTTGGCACCGGGCGCGTGACGGCCGTCTCCACGGCGCTCACCGCGGCGGCGCTCGTCGGCTTTGCCGTGGCGCCGAGCTTCCCGTGGCTCTGTCTGCTTGCGATTCCCCTCGGTCTCGGCGCGGGCGCCATCGACACGGCGCTCAACAACTACGTGGCCCTGCACTATCGCGCGACGCACATGAACTTCCTCCACTGCGCCTATGGCGTCGGCATCACGGTGAGCCCCTTCCTCATGTCGATCGCGCTCACGGGCGGCACCTGGCGCGACGGCTACCTCGAGGCGGCTGCCGTCCAGGCGGCGATCATGGCGGCAACGATCGCGATCCTGCCGCTCTGGTCCCGCGTGGGCCACGAGTCCTCGCCGGGGGAGCAGGACGGCGAGCCCGAGGCCCGCGCGGCGGGCCCGCTCGAGCTCGTCCGGCGTCGCGACATCCGCCTGGCCTGTCTCGTCTTCATGGCCTCGGTGGCCATCGAGGGCATCTGCAACACCTGGTGCGCGAGCTACCTCGTGAGCGCGCGCGGCATGGCGGCCGGCGCCGCCGCAGGCATGGTGACGGTCTACTACGTGGGCGTGACGGCGGGACGCTTCCTCTCCGGCGTGCTCGCCAACCGGCTCTCGAGCAAGCAGCTCGTGGGCCTGGGGCAGGCGGTCACCTTCGTGGCCGTGCTCGTTCTTCTCGCCCCGCTGCCGCTTGCTGCGGCGCCGGTGGGCCTCTTCCTCGTGGGCTTTGGCAACAGCCCGCTCTACCCCAACATGCTGCACCTCACGCCGCGCCTCTTTGGCCGCGACCTCTCGCAGGCCGTGATCGGCGTGCAGATGGCAGCCTCGTACGTGGGGTCGCTCACGCTGCCGCCGCTCTTTGGCCTGGTCGCGGAGCGGGTGGGCTTCTGGCTCTTCCCGGTGGCGCTGTTCGCGCTCTCCGTGGTGGTGCTCGCCGCGTTTCTCGGCCTCATGGCGCTCAAGGGCTGGCGCCCGCGCCTTGCGCGCCGCTAGCCCGCCGGCTCAGTACGCGACTTCCAACGTTTTTGGCGCCGTAAAACGTCGTCAATCGCGTATTGACTTGTGCCAGTACGCGACTTCCAACGTTTTGGTGCCGTAAAACGTCGTCAATCGCGTATTGCGCGTGCTCATCGGAATAGAATGAGTAAGACGCGACGGGCGAGAAGGACGGTGGGACATGGCGGACATGCGCTACGTCAGGCTGGGAGGCTCGGGCCTCACGGTCTCGCTGATCTGCCTGGGCGGCATGGGCTTTGGCGTGCCCACCGCGCCGCGCCCGTGGACCGTGGGCTATGACGAGACGCGTGCCGTGATCGCGGCGGCGACGGATGCCGGCGTCAACTTCATTGACACTGCCAACTGCTACGCGGACGGCACGAGCGAGGAGTTCATCGGGCGGGCCCTGCGCGAGCTGGGCATCCCGCGCGACCGTACGGTGCTGGCGAGCAAGGTCTTCTACAACGAGGGCGGCCTCTCGCGTGCGGCGATCATGCGCGAGATCGAGGGCACGCTGCGCCGTCTGCGGACCGACTACCTCGACCTCTACGTCATCCACCGCTTTGACGCGGCGACGCCCGTCGAGGAGACGCTCGAGGCGCTCGACGAGCTCGTGCGCGCGGGCAAGGTGCGCGCGCTGGGGGCGAGCGCGATGTACGCCTACCAGCTCCACACCATGCAGGACGTGGCGCTCGCCAACGGCTGGACGCCCTTCTCGACCATGCAGAGCCAGTACAACCTGCTCTACCGCGAGGACGAGCATGAGATGATCCCCGTGTGCCGTCAGTTTGGCATGGCGCTCACGCCGTACAGCTCGCTCGCGGCGGGGAGGCTCACGCGGCCCACGTGGGACGCGCCCACGCGCCGCAGCGAGACGGACGAGATCTCGAAGAAGAAGTTCGACCCCATGCGCGAGCAGGACGAGAAGGTCGTGGCGCGAGTCGCGGAGCTCGCAGAGGGGCACGGCGTGCCGATGGCGGCGGTCGCGGTGGCGTGGTTGTGGTCGCGCGGCGTGGAGTCGCCGATCGTGGGCTGCTCGCGTCCGGAGCTCGTGGGCGACGTGGCTCGCGCCCTTGACGTGGAGCTCACGGAGGAGGAGCGCATCTACCTCGAGGAGCCGTACGTGCCGCATCCGCTCGTGGGCGTTCGCCCGCACACGCTGGACGAGCTGCTGCCGAGAGGGGCGGAATGAGCGGGCGGGGCAGGAGGGGCGAGCGGCCTGAGCTGGTCTTTCGCGGGAGGGTGGCCGTGTGGTACCGGGCGCTCTGCGCCGTCATCGCCGCAGGTGCTGCCATCCTGGCGCTGCAGACGACGCTGCCCGCCTTCGTCCCGATACTGGCGCTCGTCGCCGGGGAAATCTTCCTGTTTCCGATCGTCGTGCGCAACCGCGTGGAGCTCTACGCCGATCGACTCGAGATCTTCTTCGGTTGGAGCCACGTGGTGATCCCATACGCACGGGTGCGCGACGTCCAGCCCCTCACGGGAGGATGCGACCAGTTCACGGGGCACCTGTGCGCCGCCGAGCTGGACGGCGTCTTCATCGAGGCGCCGCAGGACGGCGATGCCGCGGTCTCCGTGACCGACAACGACGCGCTGATGGGGGAGCTGCGCTATCGGGCGGGGCTTGGTGAGCTGTCGTGAGGCACACGTCCGTCTATCGCACCCCGTTGGGGGAGTTCCTGCTGGCGAGCGACGGTGTTGCGCTCACGGGCCTGTGGTTCGAGGGGCAGTGCCGCTTCGCGGCGGGGCTCTCCCCGGATGCGGGCGAGCGCCCCGATTTGCCCGCGTTCCTGGAGGCGCGCTCCTGGCTCGACGCGTACTTCCGAGGCGACGACCCCGGCGAGCCGCCCGCGACGATGCTCTCCGGCACGCCGTTCCAGCGCGCCGTCTGGGACGAGCTGCGCTTCGTGGGGTTCGGCCAGACCGCCACGTACGGCGCGCTTGCGGCGCGCGTGGGCGAGCGGCTCGGACGGCCCGCCTCGGCGCGTGCCGTCGGCTCGGCGGTGGGGCGCAACCCGGTCTCCGTCATCGTGGGCTGCCATCGCGTGCTCGGTGCGCACGGCGAGCTCACCGGTTACGCGGGTGGCGTCTGGCGCAAGCGCGCCCTTCTCGCCCTGGAACGCGAAGGATTGGTCGTTGCCGAGGCCGCTGAGCGCACCGCGTCCCTCGTGCGCGCGCTCGTCGACGTCTGGGAGCGCTCGGTCCGCGCGACGCACGACTTCCTGCTGCCCGGCGAGGTGGGGAGGATGCGTCCCGTGGTGCCCGGCGCCATCGAGGGGGTGCCGCGCCTCCTCGTGGCGCGCCGGTCGGGCGTTCCTATCGGGTTTCTCGGCATGGGCGGGGGCTTCGTGGAGATGCTGTTCGTGGACCCCGAGGAGCGAGGGCGCGGTGTGGGGCGGCTGCTCATGGAGCGGGCGACGGAGCTCCTCGGCGCGCGCGAGGTCTCGGTGAACGAGCAGAACCGCCATGCCGTTGGCTTCTACGAACGCATGGGGTTCGTCGTCCTTCTCCGCACGCCCACGGACGAGGACGGGCGCCCCTATCCGCTGCTCTACATGAGGCTCTCGCCCGATGCCTGATGGGGTCGTCGACTTTGGAGGCGTACATGGGTGATGGGCGTTCGGGGTAGACTAAGTGAAGACGGCAACATCCGATCGGGGGTGTCCATGATGATGTATCCGTACTTGACCATGGGCGACGACATAGAGGTTGTCCACTCGGAGCTTATTCGCGATAAGGGCATCGATAAGGTGTTCGTTCATTTTGAGCGCCCGACGAAGGACGGATTTGATTCGGCGCGCTGTGAGCTTCCCTCGTACACATGGACTGAGTGGGAAGGGCATTTCAGCACGGATGAGCTTGCGGAGTTCGAGGCTTTTCTGAGCAATAACGCCCATCTCATCTATCGTTATGCGGCCAGCGGGGGTGTGAAGGTTGCCTAGCCTGTTCCTCATAGGCGGCTATCGCGTGTTCTTCTGGTCCAATGAGGCTGCGATTAGCTTTTACTGTTGACAAGTTACCTCAGGGAGCCTGGGCGCTTTCGAGATCGCTACTTCATCGAGTGCAGGTGCTCGAGCACCGGCTGCAGGTACTCGCGCCGCGTCCCGTCGAAGCCCTCGCGCATGGCGTTGAGCGCGAAGGCGACGCGCGGGTCGGTCCTGGCCTCCTTTGCCTGCATGCGGAAGAACGCGCGCATGGCCAGCCTGTCGAGGGCGCACAGGCGGTCGAAGTCAAAGCCGCCCTGGCAGTAGAAGTGCGCGAGGCGAGGGTAGCGGTCCTGCGGGAACGCGTGCTCGAAGGCGGCGTCCGTCTCGCTCTTGGGCCACTCCTCGCTCGGCATGGGGTAGGCACCCACGCCCACCACCACGTAGCGGCGCTCGGGGCGCCCGTCCATGACCTCGCGCAGCCAGCGCGCTCCCTTGAGGCCTCCGGCGTGGAACCAGCTGAGAAAGACGAGCGTCTTTGCGCTTGCCACGGAGGGCGAGGTGCGCTCGGCAAACGGGACCGCCCTGGTCCCGAGCTCCTCTGCGAGCCAGCGCGCGTACCTCTCGGTGAACCCGGTCTGCGAGCAGTAGACGATGGCGGTGCTCATGCTCACTCCTTCGCTCGGTGCTGGGCGAGAAACGCCTCGAGGTGGCGCTCGATGAGGCGGCGCGCCTCCGGCCAGGGCGCGTCCTCGCAGAGGGCCAGGAACACGGGTCCGTGGAACTGCCGGGTCGCGAGGTCGACGTCGCAGGGGGAGAAGATATCCGCCTCGACGAGGCGCGAGAAGATCACGCGCTGCAGCTCGAGCGGGCGCTCGATGAACACGGTGCGATACAGCTCGTCGCAACGGGGGTACGCGCGGCGTGCGCCCTCGAGAACGTGGCGCAGACGCACGATGCCGGCGTCCGCGAAGAGGGGCTCGTAGCTGGCGAGAACCACCTTGGTGAGCGCGGGGCCGTCCGCGAGGTAGGCGCTCGCGTTGTCGGCGGGGTGGGCGAGGGCGCGTCGGGAGTGCAGCGCCTGCGTGAGGCGATCGAGCTGGTGTTCCACCGCGGCGTCGAAGATGGCCTGCTTGCTGGGGTAGTGGCTGTAGAGGGAGGCGTCGCGCATGCCCACCGCGGTCGCGACGTCGCGCATCGTCGTCGCGGCGTAGCCCTTCTCGGCAAACACCTCGAGGGCGCGCTCGCAGATGAGGCGCTTGGTGTCGCGCGTTGGCCCGGACGGTCGTCCCATGCTTCCTCCCGTGGTCGTCAAAACCTAGTATACGACAGGTTTAAGATAGGGCAAGTCGGTTTCGAGATGCGGGAGGCGCGCTATTCTCTGACGTGACTGGGAGCGCTGCTGTGGCGAAAGGGATCGAGGACATGGGCAAGCACGACGCCTTCGAGGCGCTCAAGCGCCGGGCGATTGAGGAGAACGAGCGCACGTACGGCCGCGAGGCGCGCGAGCGCTACGGAGACGACGCGGTGGACGCGGCGAACGACCGGCTGGCATCACTCTCCCAGGACGAGTGGGACGAGAAGGACCGGCTCGAACAGGCAATCAAGAAGCAACTGCGTGTCGCCATGGAGACAGGTGACCCGACGGGCGAGCCGGCCTACGAGCTCGCGCGGATGCACGCGCGCTGGATCGCCCTGCACTGGGGCGAGGGGCGCTACTCGCGCGAGGCGCACCGTCGCCTCGCGCAGATGTATCTCGCAGACGATCGCTTCCGCGCCTACTACGACACGGCGGCGGGCGAGGGCGCGACGGAGTTCCTGGCCGCCGCGCTCGAGTTCTACCTGGCGTAGCCGGCAGGAGGGGGCTTTATGTGCGAGAAGAACGTCGGTCCCGCGCTTAGGCTCGCGCCGCTCTCCTCGCGCGACGCGGCCGCGGCGGCGGAGCTCTTCCGCGAGACGGTACACGCGGTCAACGCGCGCGACTACACGTCCGAGCAGCTGGACGCGTGGGCCCCGAGCGGGGCGGGCCCAGCGCGCCGCTTGGCCGAGCGCCTGCTCAGGCAGGGCGCGCTCGGCGCCTGGGACGGCAGCGCCCTCGTGGGCTTTGGCAGCCTCGAGGGCGCGGACCTTCTCGACATGCTCTTCGTGCGCAGGGACCATCAGGGACGAGGCGTGGCGCGTCTGCTCGCGGGGGCGCTCGAGCGCGATGCGCGGGACCGGGGCGCACATGCGGTCCAGACCTTCGCGTCCATCACGGCGCGTCCGTTTTTCGAGCGCCAGGGCTACGTCGTGCTGCGCGAGAATGTCGCCGTCCGCGCGGGCATGCAACTTACGAACAGCCGAGGTTCATGCGGAAGGGGCCCTGTGCCATGAAGGAGATGTGGTTCTCGTCGTAGTATCCGGGCAGGGTCTCATGGCAGAAGAACGAGAACCACGCCAGCGCCACGAGCATGAGGAGGCCTCCGGCGACGGCCGGGTCGGCGAGGCCCGAGAGGAGCTGGTCAAGATTGCGCGAGAAGACCACGCGCGCCGTGAGCGCGCCCCAGACGGCGACCGTCGCCGCAAAGGCGGCGCACCGCAGCGCCCGCTGCTGCCCGGTGAGCGCCGCGCCCGAGAGGTCGAGCGAGGCAGCGATGAGGCGGTCGGCCTCGGCGCGCCCCAGGCGCTCCTCGTGCGGAGCCTCCTCGCAGGCCATGAGCTCGGAGATGGAGAGGCCGAGTGCCCCGGCGAGCGGCATGAGCAACGGGACGCTCGGCAGGCTGAGGCCGCGCTCCCACTTGCTCACAGTCTTGTCGCTCACGTAGAGGCGCTCGGCGAGCTGTCGCTGCGTGAGGCCGCGCTCGGCGCGGATGCGGGCGACAAAGGCGCCGAGGGTGGTGGCGTCGAGCTGCGGGGCCTTCGGCTCGCGCGGCTCCGGGCTGTCTGTCATGTGGTCTCCTCCATGTGGTCGGAACGTGGCCACGATGCTGGTCCGCGGGCGCCGGCGCGTCAATCGACCGTTGGGCGAGTTGGCGTCTACCTACGAAAACGCATGCGGCGGCTACGAGCGCAGGATCTTCTCCATGGAGCGTCCGCGGGCGAGCTCGTCGACGAGCTTGTCGAGGTAGCGGGCGTTCTGCTCCACGGGGTCGGCGATGGCGGCAACGTCCACGCCGCAGACCTTGCCGGTGATGAGCGCGCGGTTGGGGTTCAGCGCGGGCGCCTCCGAGAAGAACGTCTCGTAGTCGACGCCCGCCGCAATCTGGCGCTCGAGGCCGGCGACGTCGTATCCGGTGAGCCAGCAGGTCACCTCGTCCACCTCTTCGCGCGTACGATCCTTGCGCTCGGCCTTCTGGACGAGCAGCGGGTAGACCTTGGCAAGCGACATCTTTGCGATGGGCGTGCGCGGCATGGTGCCTCCTTCGCGCGGCGTGGGCGTGCGCCCAGTGTAGCGCGCGGGGCGGCGCCGCGGGGTGTCCTCGACGCTGCCGGCGGGAATGACCGCTGCGGTGTCCTCTGACGATAAGAGGCACTCCAGCAGATGACGGCATCGAGATGACGAGGCCTCGTGGTGCTCAGGTAGTCGAGGACGATGTTGGTGTCGAGAACGACCCTAGTCAAAGCGGCTTACCCGCTCCGCATTGAGAAGGTCCCGGTCGGAGACAGTGGGGTCCCACGCCGGCTCGGCTGCCGCGTCCGCCTCGATGGCCTGCGTGAGCCGTCGGAAGCGCTCGCGACGGCCCGCGACGAGCTCTGCCACCTCGTGGGGCGAGCGCCCGGTGGTGTCCACGAGCTCGGAGCCGAGCTCCCGGTAGAGGGGCAGGTAGGCGAGGGCGCGCTCCACGGCGCCCGCGTCGCGCAGCCCGGCGTTCACGTCCTGCTCGATGCGTCCGCGCAGCTCCTCCTCGCTCGTCACGAGCGACGCCCAGCGCACCCGCGCCCCGCACTCGGCTATCGGAAGTCGCGCGAGAATCTCCTCGACGATCGCTCGCTCGTGCATCACCCAGCCAAAGACAACGTTCTCGTAGGCGTTGCAGCGCAGGAAGTTGCCGAGCAGGTGGCAGACGTTGTCGAGCACCAGCGCCTTTGTCTCGGGCGTCACTTGGAAGGGGTCCGCCTGCCAGCACCAGTCCCCGTCGAGAAGGACCGAGTGCGGCAGCATGCGGCTGAGCTCGCGGCAGACGGTCGACTTGCCGACGCCCATCGGGCCGCCGACGAGGTAGAGGGTCTTGCGCGTGGCGGCGGGCTCGGTCTCGTCCGGCCCTGCCGTCCCTGCGCCGCAGAGCCCGCCGAGCGCGGATGCGAGCTGCGCCACGCGCTTGCGGCGGAGCCGGTAGTGCGTCCAGCGCCCTCGGCGCTCCGCGCTGACGAGGCCGGCGGAGACGAGCAGCGCCATGTGGTGGGAGAGCGTGGGCTGGCTGATGTCGAGGCGCTCGAGCAGCCTGCAGGCGCAGAGCTCGTCGGCCTGGGAGAGCATGCGCAGGACGGCGAGGCGCCTCTCGTCCGCGAGCGCCTTGAGCACGTCTGCAGAGAGCCCGTCGCATGCGCCTTCTTCCCCCAACGTGACGCCCATGGTGGCCCCCTTCGCGCTCGCATGCCCAACAGATTGATAAACGTCGATGATTAGTATACACTCTGTCATATATCGATGGTTATCAATATGATGGAGACGCAATGAACGACCAGCAGGACGCATACGCCTGGGCGACAAGAATCTGCGAGAAGAGCGACGCGCTGAGCCCCGTTGACCTTCTCGAGGAGCTCATGGCGGCGCCGGAGTGCGACGCCTTCGGGCCCGTGCACCACTATCTGGTGGGGGCGGCGCTCGTCACCTGCGTCCGCAACGCGCGCGGGGAGGGGGACCTGCCCGCGCAGCTCGCAGAGCTCCGGGCGCGCTCGGGGGCGGTGCCCGGCGCGGCGTGCGCGCGCTGGGGCGTGTGCGGCGCCGCGGCGTCGTGCGGCATGGCGCTCGCGATCCTGCTGGAGAACGCCCCGCTTAAGCCCGAGGGCTGGAGCGAGTGCCAGCTCATGGTCTCCGACCTGCTACGGGCGATCGCCGAGGCGGGCGCCCCGCGCTGCTGCAAGCGCGACGCCCGCCTCGCCGTGCGCGGTGCGGTCCCGTGGTTCGAGCGCCTGCTCGGCGTGAAGCTCGCACACGCTGCCTGCGCCCCGCGCTGCGCGGTCTCCGGCCGCAACGGCGCGTGCCTCGCGGGCGCGTGTCCCTACTTCGCCGGCGCGTAGCCGACCCGACGTCCTTCTCGCCCCGTCCGTCCTACGCGTCGCGCCAGCGCTCGAGGGTGGGCAGCACCGCGCCCAGAAGCGACGCGCTCTCGTCCACGGTCCAACCCATCGCCTCGGCCATGCGCGGCGCGCAATCCTCGATCATCTCGTCCATCGTGGTCTCGTAGGTGTAGGCGCCGCCGTCGTAGCACCAGCGGCAGAAGTCGGGGTTCTCGGCGCCGTCCGCGTCGTGCCCGAGCTGGTCGGGGCCGGTGAACATCATGCCGCAGCTCTGGCAGTAGTGCTCGGGCATCTCCAGCAGCTCGGTCACGGGGACGCCCAGCTCGCGCGCGATGAGCTTGGTCATGTCGATTCCCGGCGAGGTCTCTCCGCGCTCCCAGCGGCTCACCGCCTGCCGGGTGATGTAGAGCCTGCGCGCCAGCTCCTCCTGCGTGAGCCTGCGCTCGCGGCGCAGGCGGGGCAGCACGTCCTTGATGGCCATGTGGGCCTCCCTTCGGATTGGTCCGTGCCACCAGTATCGCCGCGCGGAGGCCCCGGTCCAAGCAACGCTCTGTTGCGCGGGCGAGGCGGCTCGCCCGCCGGCACGGCGGGTATACCTCTCACATCAGACAACGGTCAGGAGGCCCCATGAGGCATCAGTGCAAGGTGACGGTCCTGGACAAGAAGTGCTTCCCCGACCTGCAGGAGCGCTACCTGGCCGACCCGGCGAGCGGGCCGTGCCCGTGCTTCGAGGTGGGGCAGGAGTTCCTGTTCTCGCGCGAGGACGGACGCGACGACTTCTGGCACTTCGGGCGCGACCTCGACCCGGCCTTCCCGTGCGCCGAGGCGTGGGACTGCGTGAGCCGCTACATCTACACGGCGCTGCAGGGCGGCTCCATCATGCACGGCTGGACCAACGACGAGCGCGTGATGATCGCATGCTGCAACGACGGCACGCGCCCGGTGGTCTTCAGGATCGAGCGCATCGACCTCCCCGAGAACGAGGCGGAGGCCGCGGCGTAGGGTGTCAAGCTTGCTCATGCTGATTACATCCCCTCGTCTATCTCGGAAAGATCAAAGACCCCCTCGATGGCGAGCCCGAAGTACCGGGCGATCTTGTGGGCGAACGGCAGCGATGCCGTGTGCCTGCCCACCTCGATGGAGGTGATGGTCTGGCGCGTGGTTCCCGCGGCGTCGGCGAGAAGAGCCTGGGCGAGAAGTGCGGCGCGGGAGCGAAGTGCGCCGCATGCAAGAAGAGCCTGCGGCCCGGGTCGCTGCGCTACCATGGGGAGATGACGTGCGGGGCGAGGGAGGTTTCGTGGAGTGCCGAATCGTGGACAAGCCTGCGTTCAGGTTCGCCGGCGTGACGGCGCGGGTGCCCATGCAGTTCGAGGGCGAGAACCCATCGATCGCGCGGCTCGCCGGGAGCATCACCGAGGCGCAGCGCGTCGAGATGCGCCGCCTCATGGACCTCGACCCGCGTGAGGTGGTGAACGTCTCGTGGGACTCGGACACCAACTTCCAGCGCGAGGAGGGCGAGCTCACGCACCTCATCGGCGTGCCCACCACGCGTCCGGCAGATGAGGTGGGCGCGGGTCTCGCGACGCTTGAGGCGCCGGCCGGAATGTGGGCGGTCTTCCCGAGCGATGGGCCCTTCCCCGAGGCCATGCAGCAGACAACGGCAGACGTCTACGGCACGTGGCTCGCGACGGCACCCTACGAGCTTGGCGCCTTCCACATGTTCTCCTTCAGCCGCGTGCGCGACGACGGCACGGCATACAGCGAGGTCTGGGTACCGGTCAGGCCCCGATCCGGTCGGTAGGCGAGGGGCGTAGGGCCCGCGGGCTATACTAAGACCATCCGAGTCAGGGGGTGTCTATGGTCTCCTATCAGATGGACCTGAACGACGAGCGGCGTGCCGTGGCGATCGAAGTTGCGCTGGAGAGCCCCGGCAACGTGCGCCGGCGTCGCATCGGCGGGCCCGTCCTCGTCGTTCTGGGCGCGCTGCTCGTCGCGCTCGGAGCGCTGTTTCTCGGCTCGGGGTCGGACGTCCTCGGCGTCGCCTACCTCGTCCTCGGGGCCGCGGCGATCGTGCTCGGCGCGCGGGCACGGGCGTTTCAGCGCTTCGTGCTCAGGCGCGCGGAGACGCTCGTCGACAACGCCTTCCGCTCGGGGGAGGTTCGCTACTCCTTCGACGAGGATGGCGTGACCGTCGACTCGCAGGTCGGTCACGGCGTGAGCTACTGGCCCTCCTTCACGGAGTGGGGGACCATGGGGGACTACCTCTACCTCAGGCGTGGGGACAACAAGCTGGTGCTCGTGGACGGCGGCGAGCTCGCCCCGGGGGAGCTCGAGGAGGTCAGGGCGCTCGTCGAGCGCCACGTCGGGAGCCGCCGGGACGCCTGAGGGCAACCCTTTGCGCGCTCGCCGGCAACGGTCCTTGCAGGGGGGTCGCGGGACTATAGTCCTTCCACCATATTCGGCCATGGGCGCGTAGCGCGACGTGACTGCCCGCGGGAGCCTTGCGGGCGGGCGCTTCCGTCGCCCACGCCGTCCGGGCTCCCTGTGACGGCGATGCGCCTCACGTCCCTCGGCGCCCGCTACCTCAGCACGGACGCCGCGATGTAGGCGGCGTAGAGCACCACGAAGATCACGCCGTTCACGCGGCTCATCTCGTGGCGGCGCCCACGAGCAGGCCAAAGCCGACGACAATTGCGAGAAGGCTGAGAAGCACGACGATCCTTTCGGGTCGGGGATACCACATCCAGTATTCCTGAGGGGAATCTCCCCAAGATGCGGTCGGCGTCCGACTCCCGAGCGAATCTGCAGATGCGCACCTACGCGCGCTCGCCCAGCAGGGGCCGCCATGCTGGCGCAACCTCCGTGCGCGCGGCGTGCTACACTGCCCTGTGGCCCACCGGGCCCCTGACGAGGGCAGCCGTACCAGGAACGCAAAGACGGCGCATCTACCGAGGGAGGCTTTCATGGACTGGGTCGTGCTCGTGTGTTCCGGGATGCTCGAGGCCGTGTGGGCGCTGGCGCTCGACCGCGCGGAGGGCTTCACGAGGCCCCTGCCCACGATCGTCTTCATCGCCGCGCTCGCAGCGAGCATGCTCGGCCTCAGCCACGCCGTGCGCACCATCCCCATCGGGACCGCGTACGCCGTGTGGGTCGGGATCGGCGCGGCGGTGACGGTGGGCTACGGCATCGCCACCGGGGCGGAGCCCTTCTCGTGGGCAAAGGTCGCACTGCTTGCGGGGCTCGTCGGCTGTGTGGTGGGCCTCAAGCTCGTGGGGGAGTCCCACTAGCGTCCGAGCGTCCCCCTCGCGCTACAATCTCGGCGAGAAGAACGCTCGCGGCGGCAGGGAGGCGCACATGGCAATCGAGAGCGTGGCGATCGTCGGTCGCGGCGCGGTGGGGATGCTCTACGGCTCCATCGCCGAGAAGAACCTCGGGTCGGGGGCCGTCGAGTTCGTGATGGACGACGAGCGCTTTGCCCGGCACGCCGGCGAGACCCCGCTCGTGAACGGCGCGCCGCTCCGCGTGCCCACCGTGCCCGCGAGTGAGGCTGTGCCCGTCGACCTGGTGATCCTCACCACCAAGGCCACTGGGCTCGGTCAGGCGCTCGACACCATGGAGGGGCTCGTCGGGCCGGAAACCCGCATCGTCTCCCTGCTCAATGGCGTCACGAGCGAGGAGCGCGTGGCCGAGCGCTTTGGCTGGGGGCGCACCGTGCTCTCCGTCGCGCAGGGCATGGACGCCGTCTTTGTCGGCGGTGAGATGACCTATGCCCACCCCGGTGAGATCCGCTTCGGCGCCGCCCCGGGGACGGGCACGGGCGTGGTGGAGGACGTCGCCGATCTCTACGAGCGTGCCGGCATCCCGCACGTGGTCGAGGCCGACATCCGCCGCCGCATGTGGGTGAAGCTCATGCTCAACGTCGGGATCAACCAGACCTGCATGGCCTTCGGCGGCACGTACGGCACGGCGAGCGAGCCGGAAAGCGAGCAGAACCGCTGCTTCGTGGCCGCCATGCGCGAGGCCCTGACCGTCGCGCGCGCCGAGGGGGTGGACGTCACCGAGAAGGACCTCGCGCAGATGGCTGGCCTCGTGGCTTCCCTCGACCCGGCCGGCATGCCGTCCATGGCCCAGGACCGGATCAACCGCAAGCCCACCGAGGTGGAGGAGTTCTCCGGCACCATCATCCGCCTGGCGGAGGCGCACGGCATCCTCGTGCCTACGAACCACTGGCTCTACCAGCGGATTCGCGAACTTGAGGCGGAGTTTGCCCGCGGGTAGGGCCGCCTGCGGCGCCGTCCTTCTCGCCCAGAGAAATTATGTAAATCCGCCCATCGTGCTGCGGCTTGCCGCAAAGTGTTAAAGGAACCGAAATAACGCTCAGCTACAGTACAGGTGCGGTCCTGCCCGGAAGGCGGGGCTCCCTGACGTTTTTGTGCGCGTTACCACTTAAGGAGGAGTTGCTATGTCCGCTTCCGTCTCTCGTCGTACGTTCCTCGGCATCGCCGGCGGTGCCGTCTCCGTCCTCGGCCTCGCCGCCTGCGGCGGCAACAACGACGCCGAATCCGGCGACGACGCCAACGCCGCGTCCGACGACACCTCGGACAAGACCTACATCGTCGCCACCGACACCACCTTCGCTCCGTTCGAGTTCACCAACGACGCCAACGAGTTCGTGGGCATCGACGTCGACATCCTCGCCGCCATCGCCGCCGACCAGGGCTTCACCTACGAGCTCAACTCCCTCGGCTTTGACGCCGCCGTGGCCGCGCTCGAGTCCAACCAGGCCGACGCCGTGATCGCCGGTATGTCCATCACCGAGGAGCGCCTGGAGAAGTACGACTTCTCCGACCCCTACTACGACTCCTACGTCTGCGCGGCTGCCGCCGAGGGCGGCGAGGTCTCGAGCCTCGAGAACCTGAACGGCATGACGGTGGCCTGCAAGACCGGCACCCAGAGCGCCAGCTGGGCCGAGTCCATCGCAGAGGAGTACGGCTTCACGATCACCTACTTCGACACGTCCGACATGATGTACCAGGACGTCCTCACCGGGAACACAGCCGCGTGCTTCGAGGACTACCCCGTCATGGCCTACGGCGTGGCGCAGGGCAACGGCCTCACGATCATCGGCACCGATGAGGAGGAGTATGCAACCCCGTACGGCTTCGCCGTCATGAAGGGCGAGAACCCCGAGCTCATCGAGATGTTCAACGCGGGCCTCGCCAACATTCGGGAGAGCGGCGAGTACGACGAGATCGTCGCCAAGTACCTCGAGGCGTAGAGCTCTGTTGCAAGAGCTAGGAAGACTGGGGCTGCGCGGCACGGATGCCGCGCAGCCCCCTGATGGTAGTAAGGGACCCCATGGACGCATCTCTGATTGACACTCTCGTGGCGGCGTGGCCGCTGCTGTGGCAGGGCCTGCAGATGACGGTCTACGTGACCGTGGTCTCGCTCGTCGTGGCCATGCCGCTCGGCATCGTCACCTGCCTCATGAACCTCTCCAAGTTCCGCGTGCTGCGCGGCATCGCCAAGTTCTACATCTGGATCATCCGCGGCACGCCGATGCTCGTCCAGGGCTTCTACCTCTACTTCGCCGTGCCGCAGCTCATGCAGGCCACCATCGCTCCGGACTTTCGCCTGGACATCATCACTGCGAGCATCCTCACGCTGATCCTCAACGCCGGCGCCTACTCCGCGGAGATCTTCCGCGGCGCCATCCAGTCCGTGCCCAAGGGCCAGACCGAGGCGTCTCGCTCCTTGGGCGTGAGCCACGGCAAGACCATGCTCAAGATCGTCCTTCCCCAGGCCGTCCGCATCTGCCTGCCGAGCCTCGTGAACCAGTGCATCATCACGCTCAAGGACTCCACCATCATGTACGCGCTCGGCCTGCCTGAGATCATGAACCAGGCAAAGGTCTACGTCGGCCGCACGATGGACTCGTTCGCCACCTACACCTGGGTGGCCATCATCTTCCTCGTGATCACCAGCGTGCTCATGATCGTCTCGTCCCAGCTCGAGAAAAGGATGCGCAAGTAATGGCAAGCAAGAAGCAGACCAGCGAGGTCAAGATTCACGTCGAGGGCCTCACCAAGGACTTCGGTGAGAACCACGTCCTGCGCGGCATCGACATTGACATCCACGCCGGCGAGGTCGTCTGCGTGATCGGCCCGTCCGGCTCCGGCAAGTCCACGTTCCTGCGCTGCATCAACCGCCTCGAGGAGGCCACCTCGGGCGAGATCGTGATCGACGGCAACTCCATCACCGGCCCCAAGGCCAACGTCGACAAGATTCGCCAGCACGTGGGCATGGTGTTCCAGCAGTTCAACCTCTTCCCGCACTACAGCGTGCGCGAGAACATCATGTACGCGCCGGTGGAGCTCAAGCTCATGAGCAAGGAGGAGGCCTCCGCCACCGCCGAGCGCCTGCTCGCGCGCGTGGGCCTCTCCGAGAAGGCCGACGCCATGCCGCGCTCGCTCTCCGGCGGCCAGCAGCAGCGCGTGGCCATCGCCCGCGCCCTGGCCATGAACCCGGACATCATGCTCTTCGACGAGCCTACCTCCGCCCTCGACCCCGAGATGGTCGGCGAGGTCCTTGACGTCATGCGCGAGCTCGCCGAGCAGGGCATGACCATGGTGATCGTCACGCACGAGATGGGCTTCGCGCGCGAGGTTGCCGACCGCGTGTGCTTCGTCGACGAGGGCGTCATCCAGGAGCAGGGCACTCCGGCAGAGGTCTTTGGCTCGCCCAAGAACCCGCGCACCCAGAGCTTCCTCTCCAAGGTCCTCTAGGCGTCGGGGCAGGGTGCCGTGCTGGGCATCGTCGGCTATGGCGGCTTCGTTGCGTCCGCGGCGGCGCTGTGCCTCACGCCGGGCATCGACACCGTCTACATCCTCACGCGCACCGTCTCCGGCGGCCGCCGCGAGGGCCTGGCCAGCGCACTCGGCATCAACGCCAGCCTGGTGGTGCACACGATTCTCGTTGCGGCGGGGCTGTCGCTCGTGCTCGCCGCCTCGCCGGTCGCCTTCGGTGCGATCAAGGTGGCGGGCGCGGCGTATCTTGCGGTGATGGGCGTGCGGAGCATCCTCTCCGGCGGCTCGTCCTTCTCGGTGGGCGAGAAGGACGAGGGAGCATCGGCCGGCTCGAACCTGCGCGTGTTTGCCCAGGGCGTGCTGACCAACGTGCTCAACCCCAAGATCATCCTGTTTTTCCTGGCGCTGCTGCCGCAGTTCGTGGCCACGCCCAACCCCTTCGGCCCCGTGCCGTTCCTGGCGCTCGGCCTCACCTACGTGGCGCTGTCCACGCTCTGGACCGTGGTGATCGTGGTCATTGCGTCGCCCTTCTCGCGCCTGCTCACGCGCAGCCCGCGCGCGGGGCGCGTGACCTCCGTGGTCTCCGGCCTCGTCTACATCGCCCTCGGCGCCACGATCGTCCTCACGGCGTAAGCTCCCTTTTCGCCCGCCCGTTGCACTCGCTGGGCCGGGCGCGCCCTTCTGGATTTTGCGGCCAGGCGCGTGTCAAAGGGTTTTGACTCGCCCCGGGTACCCGTTGCGGGTACGATTTCCGCAGGGAAAGCGCAGGGAAAGGGGTGTGCCATGGCGGAGGGGCTTCAGAGCGCGCGCAGGGTCGTGGGCGAGCGCGTCCGCGAGCGGCGCGACCCCGAGGACGCCCTGCCCGACGATCCCCTCTATCGTACGTTCCTGCCCATGTGGCGCTTCTGGCTGTCGCTCGCCGCCGTGGGTCTGTTCCTGCTGCGCTACTGCCCGTGATGCTTGCCTAGCGCATCACCGACGTGGCGATGTAGGCGGCGTAGAGCACCACGAAGATCACGCCGTTCACGCGGCTCATCTCGTGGCGGCGCCCCACGTAGGCAAAGCCCACGAGTACGGCCGAGAAGAGCGCGAGCAGCGCGAGGTCGACGTTGTATGCTGTGTCATAGGGTATGTTGGCAAAAAGGGCCGGCCCGCCGATGACGAGCAGCAGGTTGGAGATGTTGGACCCCACGACGTTGCCGACGGCGATGTCGGAGTTTCCGCGGAAGGCCGCCACCACGCTCGTGACGAGCTCCGGCAGGCAGGTGCCGAGCGCCACCACGGTGATGCCGATGATGCGCTCGGAGATGCCGAGCGCGCCCGCGATCTCCACCGAGTTGTCCACCACGAAGTCGGCGCCGAACTTGAGCATCGCGATGCCGCCCGCAATGAGAAGCAGGTCGCGGAAGGTGTTGGAGGACACGATGCCGGTGTCGGGGTCATCCGGCGCGTCGTTCTTCTCGGACGCTCCCTCGCTGAGCCCTACCACGACGGTCCTGGCGACGAAGCCGAGAAACGCGGCGAGAAGGACGACGCCCTCGAGCAGCGTGACCTCGCCGTCCGTGTTAGCGAGGAGTGCGAGCAGACCACATGCCGCCACGCTCACCGGGATCTCGAAGCGGATGGTGCCGCGCGAGAGCGCGACGGGGGCGATGACGGCGGAGAGACCCAGGATGAGCAGCAGGTTTGCCAGGCAGCTGCCCACGACGTTGCCGAAGGCCATGTCGGCGTGCCCGCCCACGGCGGAGGTGACGCTGACCACGAGCTCAGGCAGCGACGTTCCAATGGCGACGATGGTGAGGCCGGCCACGCGCTCGGGGACGCCGAGGCGCGCGGCGATGCTGCAGGCGCCGTCCACGAGGAAGTTGGCGCCGAAGATGAGCAGGACGAACCCGACGACGATGATGATGAGGCTGAGGAGCACGACGGTCCTTTCCGGATCGGGGATACCACATCCAGTATTCCTGACGAGGACCGGTCCAAGATGTGACCGACCTCCGACTCCCAACCGAATCCACAGATGGGACAAGGGGGGGCGTGGCCCCGTGTGCTACACTGCCGGACGACCCATGGGGGTCCCTGACGAGGGGCAGCCGTACCAGGAGCGAAAAGACGGCGCATCTACCGAAGGAGGCTTTCATGAACTGGGTCGTGCTCGTGTGTTCCGGGATGCTCGAGGCCGTGTGGGCGCTGGCGCTCGACCGCGCGGAGGGCTTCACGAGGCCCCTGCCCACGATCGTCTTCATCGCCGCGCTCGCAGCGAGCATGCTCGGCCTCAGCCACGCCGTGCGCACCATCCCCATCGGGACCGCCTACGCCGTCTGGGTGGGGATCGGAGCGGCGGTGACGGTGGGCTACGGCATCGCCACCGGGGCGGAGCCCTTCTCGTGGGCGAAGGTCGCGCTGCTCGCGGGGCTCGTCGGCTGCGTGGTGGGCCTCAAGCTCGTGGGCGAGTCCCACTAAGCGAAATAGGGCATAGGCACCTATTGGCCGTGCGGTTCTTGATGGGCCAATCAGGTCGTCTCGGCGTCCCCGCTACGCCTCGAACGCCCAGTCGGCGCTGACGGCTTTGGCGCCCAATTCAAAGTGGAGCCTTGCGATGCCCAGGTCGACCTTCCCGCAGGAGATCGTCGGCAGCGCGCGGGCACGCACCGTGCGGCCGTCCTCGAGCAGCTCGAAGCGGAAGCGCTGCTGGTTCAGGGCGGTCGGTGCGAGCCGGGCGGCCTCGACGCCGGCGGAGAACCACGCGGGAGGCTCTCCGATCACGCGGCAGAGCTTCTCGGCTGGCTTGACCGGGTGCTTGGCTCCGGGCCCCTCGCCGTAGCCGAGGGCGATGGCAAGCGCGTATCTCTCGCCCGTGCCCACGCGAGCGGGGCTCCTCCTGCGGTCGTAGGTGAGCGCCACCCAGCAGGAGTCCACGCCCAGGGCGCGCGCCAGCAGCACTACCCTCTCGCCGGCGTAGCCCACGGCCTCGTCCAGGCCGGGCCCGGCCGGTCCCACGAGGGCGAGGTGGTTCCTCACGTTGCGGAAGCTCCCGTAGTGGGCGAGCCTGCCGTCGAAGGCGCCCGGGGCGTCGAGGCAGAGCTGCATGCTGAGGCCCGCACGCTCGTTCTCGGCGGTGATCTGGGCCTCCAGGGCCTCGCGCACCGCGCCCTCGATCGGGCGGTCGGTGAAGGCGCGCACGGAGTGGCGGCTGCGCATGAGCTCGGTGAGCGCGTCGGCGTCGAGCGCGGCGACGCGCTCGTCAAAGGGTGTCACGGCCATCTTGGTGCTCCTCTCACGACCTCCGGCGCAGGACGTAAGCGACGACGGCCACGGCGACGCCGAGAAGCGCGAGGGCGATAAGGACGTCAGGGCCCACGGACGCGTCCGAGGTGTCCGGGGTCGCCTGGGGGCTTCCCTGGCCCTGCTGCGAGGAGTCGTCCTCCGGGCTACCGGGGTCCGAGGGCTCAGCAGGCTTGTCGGGGTCGGTCGGCTCGTCCGGGTCCTCCGGGTCGGTCGTACCGCCGCCGCTCACGCGGTTCTCGAAGAGAGCCTCGTCACAGGGCGCCCAGCCGTCCTCGCCGAGGACATCGGTGACGATTGAGGCCTCCACCCCGTCGCCCGCCCCGTCGTCGCGCGCCGTCACGGTGAGGCGGTAGGTGCGCTCGTCGTACTCGACGCCGTCCTCGCCCTGCTCAGGAACGTCCTCGGTTACGAGGAAGGTGCGCGTCAGGCTACCGCCGGAGGGCACGTCAAGCACGATTTCCCCAAAGCTCACGGTCCCGTTGTCCTGGTTGCGCGCCACAAGCGCGTTCCCAACGGGCTCTCCGTTACCGTCGACCTCCTGCGCGCGGAACGAGAATTGCCCCTCGGCGAGCGTCCCGCCGACGAGCGTCTTGCGTGCCGTGAGGGGGACGACCGCCCGTCGGGTCTCGTAGTGGTTGACGAACGCCGCCGCGGGGACGGGCTCGGACGTCCCGTCGTCACCGAGCAGCGACACCCGCGTCTCGCTCACGGAGAGCCTCCCGAGCGCGTCGGCCGTGACGTCCACCTCCAGCACGAAGCTGCTACGGTCGTAGCTCACGCCCGTCTCCGGGTTCGCGGGGACCGCCTGGCTCAGCAGGAACTTATGTGTTCCCGGTCGGTCAAGCGTCAGCTCGGGGAAGGGGAGCGCCGACGCCATGCCGTCGGGCGACGCCACGCTTGCGGCGCTCGCCACGATCTCGTCTTCGCTGGCAAGCTGGTAGGCGAACTCGCCGGTGGCCTGCGCGCGGCCCACGAGCGTCGAGGTGGCGCCAGGCGTCCACGCGGTCGCAACATAGTCCTTCTCGTTGATGAAGGTCAGCGTGGTGCGCTCGTCCTGGCCGACCACGCCGTCCTGGGAGAGCAACGGCGTGGTGACGTAGCCCTGCGCGGAGGCGTCCGCCTGCGTCACGCGGACGCGTCCCGCCGGGAAGTTCCCGAAGGTTAGGCTCCCGCTAGCGGGCACGTCAATGACGGCGCGCCCGTTCACGAACGTGGCCGTCCCCGTCGTGCCGTCATCGAGCTCGTAGGCGAGCTCTCCCGTCACGGGCGAGCCGTTCTGCGTCGCCGCCTCGACGGCATACGAGAAGGACCTGCCGGCCGCGGCCTCGTTCTCGGCCGCGGCCCCGCTGACTCGGCTCACGACCTCGAGCGAGCCGTGGAGGTCGAGGACGTTGAGGAAGTAGGCCGCGCTCGCGGCGCCGTTGCCGGCTATGGTGCCCGTGCAGGACGTGGACTCGACGCCCTGGGCGATGCCCTCGGCGCTGCCCGCATAGGTCACGTAGCCCGCTGCCCCCTGCTCGGTGACGGTGTACCCAAGTCCCTCGGGCAGGCCCTCGATAAGGACCCCCTCGCCGCCGTGCAGGTCGTCGACGGTTGCCGTGCCGCCCGCGTCAAAGACGACGGTCCCGCTCTCTGCTGCCGTGCCGTCGCCGCGGTAGCGCGTCATGTCGTACGACCCTGCTCCCGGGAGCCCGCTCAGCTGCACGGTGAAGTCGAACGTCGCCTCAGGGTCCGCCGCGTTGCCGGCGACCACCTTGGCGATGCCAAGGGAGCCAGAAATGCTCACGTTGGTGAAGGAGGCCCTGGCCGGCTCGACGCCGATCACGCCCCGCTCGCCCGAGGCGACCGTGAGGTAACCCTCGGCCGTGTAGTCCCTCTCGCGCACCTCGAAGGCAGTGCCTTGGGGCAGCCTCTCGAGGGTGAGCCTCTGCCCGTCGGCGAGAGAGACCGTGAACGAGCCGTCCGCGTCGAGGCTTGCCGTCCCCTCGGTCCTGTCGACGTCGTAGGAGACCTCACCCGAGAGGGGGCTGCCGCCCTCACCGTCGGCGAGCGTCACCGTGAACTCGAACGCGCGCCCGGGGTCGCCACCGACCACGTGCTTCTCCACGGAGAGGCTCCCATAGGCCATGCGGCTGTTGGTGAACGACGCCCGTGCCGTCTGCCCGTCGCTTTCGATGGTGCCCTCGGCGCCGGACGCGTCGACCTCGTAGTCTCCCTCGTCCGTCTCGCTCACGTCATAGGAGGTGGCCAGCGGAACGTCGAGCAGCACGAGCTCCTGCCCGCCGACGAGCGCCACCTCGCGCCCCTCCTCGAGCGCGACGGAGCCGTCCTCGCCGACTGTCGCCGTGCCGCGCGCCAGCGTCGCCCCGCCCGCGTCCCTGAGCTCGTAGGGCAGGCTCTCAGGGAGTCCTCCCACACGCTCGAGCGTCACGTCAAAGGGGAAGGCCCGCGCCTGGTCCGCCGCGTTTCCCGCCACGGCCTTGCTGACGACGAGCTCGCCCACCTGCTTCGTGTTGGTGAAGCGTGCCGTGGTGGTTCCGATCGCGAGCGTGCCCGTCGCCGCGTCGTCGCCGGAGGATGACCCGCCGTCCGTCGGCTCGACCGTTACCGTAGGCGTGAAGCCGGGCACGGGGTGCTCGCTCACCGAGAAGGACGTCCCCGCCGGGATCCCTGAGATTCGTGCGGACTGCCCGTCGGCCAGCGAGAGGGTGACGTGGCCGTTCTCGGGCGTGACGAGCTCGGCCTCACCGGACGGTCCCGTCAGCAGGACGGGGGCGTCGAGCGGGGCGCCGCCCGTACGGGAGAGCGAGACGTCGAACGCGAACGTCTGCGCGCGCTCGGAGTCCGTGAGCTCGTGCCTCCCGCCGTCGAGGCTCTTCTCCACCACGAGCTCCGCGCTGCCCGTCTGCGGGGGCAGGACGAGAAGGCCGTTGTTTCCCAGAAGAGCCTGCAGGTGGATTCCGTCGTCGCGGGTCTGCTCGATGCCCAGGCGCTCGGCGTACGGGGCGCTGCCGGTGACGTTCGCGCTCTTCTCGTGCGAGCCGAGCTGGACCGGGACGAGGTACTTGGGTGTGCCGGCGAGTGCGAGCCACTAGCCGTCTGCCCCCTGGGCGAGACGCCCCTCCTGGTCCTGCTCGCTCGGGGAAACGTAGGGGAGGAAGACGGTGCGCTGCGTCGCGGGCACCTCCTCGCCCGGCGCGGTGAGGGTGGCGTCGTAGACCGTCTTGGCATAGTAGTAGGTGCCCCCGGCGACGGGTTCGGCCGTGAGGGGCGTGAGCTGGTCCGCCGTGGGGAGGCCCGTCGCGGGAGCGGTCTGGCCGTCCTTGAGCGAGAAGAGCGGCGCGTCGTGCGCGAAGGAGTAGTAGGAGTTGCCCGGCGCGACCCATGCCGAGCCGCTCGCACCGGCCTCGGCCGACGCGCCGGAGCCGTCGAAGTCGCTTGCGTAGAGCAGGCGACCGCCCGATGCCGTCTGGGCGACGTCAGCGCCCGCGGCCTGCGCGAGCTCCTCGTCGCTCACGGTACCGCCCGCCTCGATGCGCTTGAGGAGCGCTTCGACGGGGGTCGTGGGCCGAACCTCGTAGACGAGGCGCACCGGCTGTGCGTCCCCGCCGTCCTCGAGTGCCATTGTCGCCGTCCCGTCCTTGTGCACGGTCACGCTCGCGCGCCGCGCGGGCACGGCCTCGACGGGTGCCGAGAGCAGGAGCGTCTGCCGTCCGGTGGCGAGGTCGGTCTCGACCATGACCACGAAGTCATAGAGCGCCGCGTCCCCGCCCGTGTACTGGTTCTCCAGGTTGCCTATGTAGAAGTAGGTCTCGCACACCGCCGTGGCGCCGGCGGAGCGCGCCGCCTCGACGCGCGAGCGAACGCCTGCGTCCGCCTGCTCCCAGGTGCCGTTGGCGATGGCGTCCACCTCGTCGGTTCGGGCGAAGCGGTAGGGGAGGCCATCGCCTGCGACCATGCCGTGGTTGCCGTCGACGTACCATGAGGCGCGGTTGGAGAAGGACGTCTCGCCGTCGTAGTAGATCTGGCGGTCGGAAAGGGCGTCGTAGAAGAGGCCGTATGCGTCGCCGCCGAGGTGGTAGCGGGCGTTGACGGCGCTCACGAGGTAGGCGAACTCGTGCGTGGCCTCCACGTCGAAGGGGTCCGAGAGGCTGATCTGGACCGCCTGGGCGGCGAGCGAGCCGTCGAGCAGCTCGTCACCGTACACGATCCCGTCCACGCGACCCACGAGCATGCCGGCACCCACGCGGTCGCGCACGCTCACGCGGCTTCCGCCGGGCAGCTCCGACCCCTCCCCGCCCGAGGTCGGGGCGTCGTACTCGACGTCGAGCATGCGGTCGACCACGGTGTCGAGCGCCCAGGAGAGCGCGCGTGCGCTACGGGCGGAGAGGTACTCGTCGACGGAGCTGAGCGCGTAGCCGTCGCCTGCGGAGACGAGGCCGTCCACGACGGTCAGCTCCACGGTCTCGCTCGCGAGGCCCGACCCGCTCGACCCCACGAGTTCGAGCGACACGCTCTCCCTGCCCGCGGCCGCCGCCTCGCCGTAGGCGCGGGCTGCCTCGCGCAGGTTCTTCGCCAGGTCGACCTGCTGGCCTGCGACCGTGTCCTCGAGTGTCGTTGCCCCCTGCTCGTCCGCGGTCTCGATCAGGTAGGCAGCCATGTCCGTGGTGTCGAGCCCTGTGGTGTAGAGCTCGAGGTCGCTGCTGGCACCGGCGGCCTCCCAGGCGCTACTCACGCGCTGCGCCTCGAGGCGCACGGTGAGCATCGTCGCGAGCGGCGCGTCGGTCCCGTACCCGGTCTCGCGGGAGTTTGGCAGCGGTCCGAGGAATCCCGTCGGGTCGCCCGTGTAGGCGGGCGGTTCGTCAACACGGACGCTCGCCATCGACGGCGCCTCGAGTGACACGAGCAGCATCACGGGCGCTCTCCCCGTCGTGCCCGCGTCATCGGCGGCGGCCACGAGCGACTCGCCCGCAACGTATGCCGCGCGCTGCAGGTAGAGGCCCGCACCGAAGGAGCCGTCCCGGGTCTCGACCCCCGGGTCGGAGGCATGCGCCACCACCCTGAGCTCGGCGGGGGAGGAGGACGTCGCCGGGACGAAGGAGACGTAGCGTCCCTGGTCGTCGGGCTCGTATGACGAGAGGGGCATGAGCGTCGTCACGTCGGAGCTGTAGCCTATCACGCTCACGCGGGTGGGCGTCGAGCCGTCGTCGTTCTCGGCCATGAGGCGAGCGATCGCGGCGTTGAGGGCGTCGGCGAGATGGGCGGCCTGTGCGCGCCCGTCATAGGTCCTGTCCACGAGTAAGCGGTTGAGCGGGACTACGAGTACGACGTCATGGGCGGGCCCTCCCTCGTGACGGAAGGAGGTGGCGCTGGAGAGGGCGGAGAGGCCAACGATGAAGCCGTGCTCCTCGTCCTCGAGGGATACGGGCAGCCCTGCGGCGCGCGCGTCCTCGGAGCTGCCGTAGACGGACTTGTCGGCCCAGATGCGCCCGGACTGGCCGGTCGAGTAGGAGAGGGCCCCCGAGCCGTCTCCGAAGAGGTCGACCCAGCCCTGCGAGGTGCTCGGGTCGGTGAGCTTGAGGATGTCGGTGGCGTGCGCGGGTGCGGGGGCGAGCGCGAGGACGGAGATGACGAGGGCGAGAAGGGCGAGGACGAGGGCCGTGAGGCGCGACGTGCGGGTTGCGCTGGGCATGCGGGCTCGATTCGGTCGAGGGCGTAAATGAGCCTTGTTTACCCAGATTCAGGAAGGCTAGACCCGGCGTTCGCGAGCGGCGGGTGCGAGCGGGCCGACCGAGCCCTGCGGACCTGCTACACTGAGGTCTCCAACAGCATAGAGGGCACGGTTCGAAGAGCTGCTACGCCTAGTAGATGAAAAAAGGATTCCGGTTTGACTCCGGAACAGCACAAGACTGTGTTCATAGGTTGGCGGCCGCGCGCGCCGCCTGTCCTGCCTTGCCCTCCCGATGCCCCCTGGGGGCAGAGAGCGAGGCACGATGTCTCAGAAGTACAAGAACGGAACTGCCGAGAAGATCCTGCTCACGCGCCTTGGTGCCGCCTTTGCGGCGCTCGTGCTGGCCGTGGGCCTGGCTGCGTGCGGCACTGCGCCCGCAACGGACGGCGCCGCCGGCTCCGGCACCGACGCTGCCCAGGAGCAGCAGGCCGCCATCGCCGTTACCGTGGAGATCGACGCCACGGCTGGCGAGGGCGAGACGACCACCGCCAGCGTGGAGCTGTCCGAGGGCGCCACGGTCTACGACGCCCTCGTCGCCACCGGTGCCGACGTCAACGCGAGCGACTCGGACTACGGCATGTACGTGCAGGGCATCGACGGCCTCGCCGGAGGGGACTTCGGCGACATGAGCGGCTGGATGTTCGAGGTCAACGGCGAGATGGCCGAGGTCGGCTGCTCCCAGTACGAGCTCGAGGACGGCGACGTGGTGGCCTGGACCTACGTGACCGAGTTCACCGAGTAGCCGGCGAGAAGCACGTGGCGGCCGCCCGTCCCATAGCCTTTGACGCCTGTCACGCGACCGTCCCGGCGACGCTGTTCGCCGGGGTGGTCGCGCTCTCCATGCTGGCGGTCCAGCCCGCGCTCGTGGCGGTCTCGCTCGCGGGCGCACTGGCCTTCTCGCTGCTCGCGCGGGGTGTCGCCGCCACAGTGCGCGGGCTCGCCTGGCAGCTGCCGCTGCTGGCCCTGGCGTGCCTGGCCAACCCGCTCTTCTCGGCGTCCGGGTCCACGCTGCTGCTCAAGCTGGGGCCGCGCAGCGTCTACCTGGAGAGCCTTGCCTACGGCGCCACGATGGGCGCGCTCCTGGTGGCCGTGGTCCTGTGGTTCGAGGGTGCCGCGGCGGTGCTCTCGCAGGACCGGCTCCTCGCGCTCGCCCCGCGGCGCGCCCGGGCGCTACCGCTGCTCGCGGGTATGGTCGCCCAGCTCGTTCCCCAGCTCCTCCGCCGCTCGGGCGACGCGCGCGCGTCGCTCGCGGCCTGCACCGCCGCCGGGGCGCGGCCTTCCGCGCGCGACGCCCTCATGCGAACGTCGTCGCTGCTGCTCTCCTGGTCTCTCGAGGAGTCGCTCGAGCGCGCGGACTCCATGCGCGCCCGCGGCTGGGAGTCGGGTCGGCCGCGCACGTGCTACCGGCCGGAGCGCCTGCGCTCGCGCGACGTGGCGGCGCTCTGCGGAATCGCGGCGCTTCTCGCCCTGGCCGCCGCCTGCGCCTGGCTCCTCTGCGCCGACTGGCGCTTCTACCCGCGGATGACCGGCCTCGGCCCGTGGTGGGCCTACGTGCCGCCCGCGCTTCTCGCCGCCCTGCCCGCCGCGGCGGAGCTTCTCGTGCGACTACGAGAGAGGAGGCTCGGATGAGCGCGCTCTCCTTCGACCACGTGTCTTTCTCGTATGCCGGCGTCGGCGCGCCCGCCCTTCTCGACGCCTGCCTCGACGTGCCCGAGGGGGCGTTTGCGCTGCTCGTTGGTGCCACGGGGTCAGGCAAGTCGACGCTTCTGCGCCTGGCCAAGCCGGAGATCGCACCCGTGGGGGAGCTCTCGGGCGTGGTCCGTTCCTTTGGCGAGGACGTTCGCGGGCTCGATGCCGTCTCCTCCGCGCGGGCCGTGGGCTACGTCTTCCAGAGCCCGGACGCGCAGATGGTCTTCGACACGGTCTGGCACGAGATGGCCTTCGGCCTGGAGAACCTTGGCGTGAGCGAGGCCGAGATGCGCCGCCGCGTGGCCGAGACCGCCACGTTCCTGGGCATGGGGCCGTGGTTTCGCGACCCTGTCGCCGAGCTCTCCGGCGGGCGCCGGCAGGTCCTCGCGCTGGCGTCCGTGCTGGCCATGCGCCCCCGCGCGCTTCTGCTCGACGAGCCGACGAGCATGCTTGACCCTATCGCCGAGCAGGCGTTTCTCGCCCTTCTGTTCCGAGCCAACCGTGAGCTGGGCATGACGGTCGTGGTGGCCACGCACACGCCGGAGCCGATGCTCGACTATGCCACGTGCGCCTTTGCGCTGGAGGACGGCCGTGTGCGGGAGATGGCGCTCGGGAATCTGCGGTGGCCTGGCGACTCGTTGGTCCCAGAGGACCGGAACGAGGCCGCGCAAGCTCCGATTCCGGCACCACGGCGCCAACGATCGAGCTCCAAGGGCGAGAAGGACGTGCGCACCGCGCTCTCCCTGGACGACGTGTGGTTCCGCTATGACCGCGATGCGGGCTGGGTGCTGCACGGCTGCGACCTTGTGGTGGCGTCCGGCGAGGTCCGCGCACTGCTCGGCGCCAACGGCTGCGGCAAGTCAACGCTTCTGCAGGTGGCGGCCGGCGTGCTGCGCCCCCAGCGCGGACGGGCGGGAAACTCGCGCGCAGGCGACCAGGCGCTGCTTCCGCAGGACCCGCGTGCGGTGCTCGCGTGCGAGACGGTGCGCGGGGAGCTCATGGAGTGGTCGGCGTCATCGGGACGCTACGGGTCCGCAGAGGTCGACGCTGCGCTCGAGCGCCTGCATCTCGCCGACTGCCCGGACCGCCACCCCTACGACCTCTCCGGCGGCCAGCAACAGCTGCTGGCGCTCGAGAAGCTGCTGCTCGTTCGCCCGCTCCTGCTGCTGCTCGACGAGCCGACCAAGGGGCTCGACCGCCCGTCCCGCGAGGCGGTGGCGGCGCGTGTCCGCGCGGCAGCGGACGCGGGCGCCACGGTCCTTCTCGCCACGCACGACGCCGCCTTCGTGAGTGCCGTGGCGAACACGGCCTCCCTCGTCTTCGACGGCGAGGTGACCGTGACCGAGCCTGCCGGCGACTTCCTGCGCAGCTCCTGGCTCTACTCGAACAGCAGGAACGGCTCCTGCTCGGCGAGCTCGTCCTCGTCAAGCTCGTCAAGCTCGTCGACGTGCTCGTGCTCGTCCTCCTCGTCGCCCCAGGCGTAGGCGCTGGCGACGTCATCGTCCTCGTCTACCACGGGCAGCGCGCTCGTGATCGAGCATAGACCGTCCATTGCCGGCACGATTTTCTGCCACTGACAGATGACGGGGTCGGAGGGGGCAGCCTCGAGCTCGGTGAGCGAGTCGAGGTAGATCTCGTGCGCGCCGTCGAGCAGGTCGGAGGACTTGCGGACCTCATGGAGGTGCGCCGCGAACTTCTCCATCGCCGCATCGGCGTCATCCGCCTCCACGACGATGGGCATGAGGCAGTAATTGTCCTTGCTGTCGGTGTCGTCGTTGTAGCTGAAGTTGCCGATGTACAGCATGGTGCCTCCTCGGTCGCGGGCCTATGGCAAACTGGTACCCATGATGGGGGAGAGACAAACATCGCGGGCCCGGGCGCTGGCGTCGCTGGAGATTCCAGCGCTGGTGGCAGTGCCCGTCGCGATGGTCGCGTTCGCGCTGGCGGGCATGCGCGCCAGCGCGGGCCTCACGCTTGTCGTGGCGCTTCTCGCCCTGGGGCTGCTCTTCGCGAGCTTCGAGGCGTCCCGACCCGCCCTGCGTCAGCTCATGCCCACCGCCGTGCTCGCGGCCGTTGCCGCGGCGGGGCGCGTGCTCTTTGCCCCGCTGCCGGACGTCAAGCCCGTCTCGGCAATCGCGATTCTTGCGGGTGCGGCCCTCGGTAGGCGCAGTGGCTTTGTGGTGGGCGCCCTTGCGGCGTTGGCCTCCAACGTCTTCTTTGGACAGGGACCCTGGACGCCCTGGCAGATGTACGCGTGGGGCCTCGTCGGCTACGTCAGCGGCGTTCTGGGCGAGCGTGGTCTACTTGAGCGAATGCCCGTGCTCTACGTCTGGGGCTTTGCGTCCGGCCTGGTCTATGGCCTCATCCTGAACGGCTACCACGTCCTCGGCTACGTCCAACCGCTCACCTGGGAGTCCGCGCTCGTCGCCTGCGCGGCCAGCATCCCGCTCGACGTGACGCACGGCGTGGCAACGGTTGCGTTCCTCGCTGCGATTTGGCTGCCGTGGGGCCGCGCCATCCGCCGCGTCGTGGCCAAGTACGGGCTCTGAGTCGCTACGGCGTTCCAAAACGGCCGCTCGTGCAACAAAACCGCCGCGCGAAAACCAAAACGGGCGCTCGTGCAACATGAATTCGAGCCCCAAACTCGAATCCGCCTCGCTCGGACCCATGTCTGCGCAGGTAGGCAAATTAACATTCGAATCAGTTACTAGCTTTGGACGGAAAGTGTGTTGCACGAGCGCCCGTTTTGGTTTCCAAATGCCCCTCATGTTGCACGAGGGCTCGTTTTGGTTTTCGTGACCCGTCTTGCGCGCCGATCCAGCTCCGAGTGACCCGCGTGCGGACCTCTTTACATTTCGGCCGCTCTTCGCTATCGTAGGCACGTTTCATGCCATGAATCAACGAAGGAGATGTGCATGTCCGGACACTCTAAGTGGGCAACCACCAAGCACAAGAAGGCCGCTATCGACGCCAAGCGCTCGTCGCTCTTCTCCAAGCTCTCTCGCAACATCACCGTTGCGGCCAAGCTCGGCGGCGATCCCAACCCGGACAACAACGCGACGCTCGCCGCCGCCGTGGCCCGTGCGCGCATGGTCTCCATGCCCAACGCCAAGATCAAGGCCGCCATTGACAAGGCCTTTGGCTCTGGCGCTGACGCCGCCAACTACGCCGAGATTACCTACGAGGGCTACGGTCCCGCCGGCGTTGCCGTCTACGTTGACTGCCTGACCGACAACAAGAACCGCACCGCGGCTGACGTGCGCTCCGCCTTCTCTCACTCCGGCGGCTCGCTCGGCACCTCCGGCTCCGTCGCGTTCCAGTTCGAGCGCAAGGGCTCCATCGCCGTGGAGAAGGTCATCAAGTCCGAGGACAAGAAGGTCGCCGACAAGGAGAACGCCGTCGACGAGGACGAGTTCATGATGGCCGTGGCTGAGGCCGGTGGCGAGGACTACGAGGACGCCGGCGAGGAGTGGATCGTCTGGACCGCCTACGACAAGATGCAGGACGTCCAGAAGGGTCTCGAGGCCCAGGGCATCGAGGTCAAGGGCTCCGAGCTCACCATGGTCCCCACCACGCCGACCGACGTCTCCGTGGCCGACGCCAAGAAGGTTCAGCGTCTCGTTGACCGTCTCGACGAGCTGGAGGACGTCCAGAACGTCTACCACACCATGAACATGACCGACGAGATCGCCGAGGCCCTGGCCGAGGACGAGTAGCCGGCAGGTTACAGCACTGACTGACGCGGCGGCGTCCGGGGAGTCCGGGCGCCGCCGTTTTTCGCCCGCGCCGCCTCGATTCACGTTGTGCACGAGTTATTCTCCGCGTCGGACGAAACGGGGCGCTTTTGCGGCGGCAGAGCCGGAGTTTTCCCAGTTGGCATCTGCTATCGAACACATTGCATATTGTCTAACTCGTGCACAAATGAAAGCGGGCTACGCCGACCGCTGGGCGAGAAGAACCGGGGCGCAGCCGCGTCGGTCGAAGGGCGCCAACCGGAGGTTCAGGCTCGGCGCCGCCTGCCGTCGAAATGGGGCCGTCTCCCGGATGTAACCACAACATATAGTGTGCGTAACACTACTCACCTACCATAGGTCGTGTTCGGTACCCACAGGGAGAGGAGCACGACATGGGCAGCATCGGAAGCATGGGCAAGCCGAGGATGGGCTTTCTGGTGGCGGCGATTCAGTTCCCCGCGCCGGTGGTGAACAGCCGCGCCGACATTGACCGCCAGGTCGAGAGCATCGTGCGCACGCTCAATGCGACCAAGGCCGGCTATCCCGGCGTTGAGCTGATCGTCTTCCCCGAGTACAGCACGCAAGGGCTGAACACCGCCAAGTGGCTCACCGACGAGTTCCTCTGTGACATCCCCGGTCCCGAGACCGAGGCCTTCTCGCGCGCGTGCCAGGAGGCCGGCGTCTACGGCGTCTTCTCCATCATGGAGCGCAACCCCGACCCCACGAAGAACCCCTACAACACCGCGATTATCATCGACCCCGCGGGGAACATCGTTCTCAAATACCGCAAGCTCTTCCCGTGGAACCCCATCGAGCCGTGGTACCCCGGCGACCTGGGCATGCCGGTCTGCGAGGGCCCCGGCGGCTCCAAGCTGGCCGTCTGCATCTGCCACGACGGCATGATCCCCGAGCTCGCGCGCGAGGCCGCCTACAAGGGGTGCAACGTCTACATCCGCATCTCCGGCTACTCCACGCAGGTCAACGACCAGTGGATCCTCACCAACCGCTCCAACGCGTGGCACAACCTCATGTACACGGTCTCGGTGAACCTGGCCGGCTATGACGGGACGTTCTACTACTTCGGCGAGGGCCAGGTGTGCAACTTCGACGGCACGACGCTCGTCCAGGGGCAGAGAAACCCGTGGGAGATCGTCACGGCGGAGATCTACCCGCAGCTCGCGGACAACGCGCGCCTCTCCTGGGGCCTCGAGAACAACATCTACAACCTCGGCCACCGCGGCTACGTCGCCGTCCCGGGCGGCGAGCCGGACGCTGGCCTCACCTACATCAAGGACCTCGCCGCCGGTCGCTACAAGCTGCCGTGGGAGGACGAGATGGACATCAAGGACGGCTCGATCTACGGGTACCCCACGACGGGCGGCCGCTTCGGCAACGATTAGGCCCGCCGGGCCGCCCTGCCGGGTCGGGAATTCGCGCTCGTCCCCGCCCAAGCGCCGAGAAGAGCGGGGGCGCGCGATTCCCTAACCCGGAAAAGCTCCCAAACGAGGCAGCACGACGATTCCCGACCCGGCGCAAGCCCAGCTCCGGAACGAGGTTTCCCGACGGTTTCGCGCACCGAGAAGAGCGGGGTCGGCCGCGGGCCCCCTCCTATAATCGGTCCCCATCACGCAATCCGGCGGAAGGGGGGCATGTCTCAAGGCGTCGAGCGCGCGGCCGTGCGCTGGGGGCGGCTCGCGTTTCTCGCGGCGCTGCCGCCCGTCGTGGCGTGGCTGGGACGCTGGGCCCTGGAGCTCGTCCGTACCGCCCTGCTCTCGGCCCCCGCCCTGCGCACCCCGCCTGGATCGGAGCTTGCGCCCTGGCTCTACGTTCTTGCGACGTGCGTCGTGCTGGGCGTCCCCTTGGCGCTGTACCTGCGCGCGCTCACCCGGATGCGAGCAGGGCAAGACGAGACGGGCCGCGCGGCCGGCCCGCTGCGCCTGCGCGGCCTCGGCTGGCGCCCGTTCGTGCGCGCGCTGTGCCTGGGCGTCGGTCTCTGGCTCTGCTACCAGGCGCTTCTCTGGATCTGCCAAGCGCGCGCCCGGCCTCCTGGAATCGGGGAGGGCGTCCGCCTCCGGGCAGGAGGCCACGGCGAGCAGCGCCCTCGCCGGGCTCGTCTCCGGCTGCGAGTGCGCGCCGATCCTGGAGGAGGGCTGGTACCGGGGCGCCTGGCTCACGGGCCTCTCCCTGGCCGGCGCTCCGTTTGCCCTCGCCAACGTCCTGCAGGCGGCGGCGTTTGGCCTGACGCACTTCTCGCCGTTCCAGATTGCCCTGACCACGGCGTTTGGCCTGGCGCTTGGCAGGCTCGCCGCGCGCCTGGGCTCGGCCGTGCCCGGGATGCTCGCCCACGCGTTGCTCAACTCCCCGCTCCCCAGCGCCGCGCTCGCTGTCCTCGTGCAGGGGCTCGGCCTTTCCGGGACGTTTGACCAGCTGCTATACGCGCAGTACGGCGCCGGCCTGAGCCCCGCCGCCCTGCCGCTCCTGGCCGGGATGCTGCTCGGCGGCACCCTCCTGGCGCTCGCCGCCCTTCTCGCCCCCGCACGCGCGCGCTGAGGCGCCCCGCCGCGCCGGCCGAGAGGGGCCCCGCCGCCTACTCCACGGTGCCGTAGACGGTGCCCCAGCCGCGGGCCACGAGGCAGGAGTTGAGCTGATCGCAGAGTCGCTGGCGGGTGTAGGTGCGTGGTGGCAGCGACGCCACGACCTCCATGAGGTCCGCGCAGAGGTCCAGGATCTCCGCGCGCAGCTCGACGTCGAGACGGCTCACGGTGGCAGCGGACGATATGCCTGGAACAAAGAGGGAGTCAACCAGTCGCTGCAGCTCGCCGTAATCCCCCGAGCGCACGTCCATCTCGCCACCGCCTCCCTGTAAGCGTTCGTTTTCGTCTGGAACATGGTAGCAGCATCGACCCCGTTTGCCTCTATACTCAGACGGGACCAACCAAGAGGAGGACTCATGCCCAACGCCTACCAGAACATGACCGACGCCCAGCTCGATGCCGCCATCGCGGAGCTCGAGGCCCAGGCCGACGACCTGCGTGCCCTGAACCTCAAGCTCGACATGGCCCGCGGCAAGCCGAGCCCCGAGCAGACTGCGCTCTCCAAGCCCATGCTCGACCTGCTCACCTCTGACTCCGACCTCTCCGACCAGGGCGTCGATGCAGACAACTACGGTGCGCCTGACGGCCTGCCCTCGGCCCGCGCCCTCGCGGCGGAGCTCCTTGGCGTGGACGCGGCAAACGTCTCCGTCATGGGCTCCTCGAGCCTCAACCTCATGTACGACTGCGTGGAGCACGGCTACGTCCACGGTATCGACGGCAACGAGCCCTGGTGCAAGCAGGGCGTTGTCAAGTTCCTCTGCCCGGCGCCCGGCTACGACCGCCACTTCACCGTGACGGAGAGCTTTGGCATCCAGAACGTGCCCGTCCCCATGCGCGAGGACGGCCCGGACATGGACGTGGTCCGCGAGTACGTTGAGAAGGACGCGACGGTCAAGGGCATCTGGTGCGTGCCCAAGTACGCCAATCCCACCGGCGTGACCTACTCCGACGACGTGGTGCGCGCCTTCGCCGCGCTGAGTCCTGCCGCGCCGGACTTCCGCATCTTCTGGGACAACGCCTACGCAGTCCACACCTTCGAGGGCGAGGGCGACCAGCTCCTGAACATCTTCGACGCCCTCGCCGAGCAGGGTGAGGAGAAGAACCTCGTCTACGAGTTCGCCTCTACGGCAAAGGTGACCTTCCCCAGCTCCGGCATGGCCTGGGTCACGGCGTCCCCGGCCGACATGGCCGAGCTGCGCCGTGCCTTCTCGGCGATGCGCGTCTCCCCGGAGAAGATCTCCCAGCTTGCGCACGTGAAGTTCCTGAAGAACGCCGCAGGCGTCTCCGAGCACATGAAGAAGCACGCCGCGCTCGTGGCGCCGCGCTTTGCGCTCGTGGAGGAGAAGCTCAGCTCCGGCCTCGGCGAGCTGGGCTGCGCCACGTGGACCAAGCCCAGGGGTGGCTACTTCGTCTCCTTCGAGGGCCCGAAGGGCTCGGCCAAGGAGATCGTGAGCCTTGCCAAGGAGCTGGGCGTCACGCTCACTCCGGCCGGCGCGCCCTGGCCCTACGGTCGCGACCCGGAGGACACCAACATCCGCATCGCGCCCACCTACCCGAGCCTCGAGGAGCTCGGCCAGGCGCTCGACGTCTTCGTCGTGGCGGTCAAGCTCGTCTCAGCGCGACTCGCGCGCTCCGAGAGGGCGTAGGCCTCCCTCAGTTGCCTCTGGGGAACTTCTGTTATTATCGCCGCGGTGCGGCCGTGCCTGGCCGGGCGCGTCGCACCGTGGCATACTCTTAGCTTTTGTGGGCGCATCGGGCGCCGGGTCGGTTCAGGGGGATCACGCGCAAATGGCGAAGTGGCGTTTGGCACAGAACAGCGAGAAGGACGGCGCGCAGGCAAAGCCCGCGGCCGCCAAGGGCAAGAAGCGCGGGCGGAAGCCGGGCGAGCTCTCCGCCTTCCAGAAGGTCGTCATCGTCCTGTTCATCGTGGTCTTTGCCCTGTCCACGCTGGCCGGTGCGCTGGCGTCGGTCTTCCAGAGCACCCAGAACCAGAGCGTCGAGTACAACGTCGACTATATCGACTCCCAGTACACCGATTACGTGGCCGACCTCGAGTCCAAGCTCGAGGGGGACCCCGAGAACACCGAGACGCTGCTCGCGACCGCCCGCGCATGCTCGTCGTGGGGAACCTCCGTCCTGATGCTCGCCGCCACGGACGACGAGCAGAGCCATGGCACCGAGCTCGTCGAGCGCGCGCTCGGCTACTACGATCGCTACCTCGAGCTCGACAACGCCTCCGACGCACGTACCGAACGCGCCATGTGCGAGTACTATCTCGGGGACGTCGAGACGGCGACCGCCGACCTCGAGGCCGTCACGACCGACGATCCGGAGTACGCGCTCGCCTGGTACGACCTCGGCCTGCTCCGCGAGGCTCAGGGCCTGAGCGACGAGGCTCTCGCCGCCTATCAGAAGGCCGTCGAGCTCGATCCGGACGACGAGCAGGGGGTGGGCGAGACCGCGCAGGCGCGCATCGACTCGCTCACGGGCTCGGAGGACGACGATGCGGTCGCTGAAGGCGACGCCGACACGACCGACGATTCCCCGGAGGCGGGCGAGTAGCACGCCTGCGAGAAAGGAGAGACCATGAGTCTTGAGATCACAGCAGCCGTCGACGGCGAGAACCGCCGTCTGGACGTTACGGGAGAGGTCGACGTCTCCTGCGCGGACGAGCTTCGTGCGGCGATCGATGCCCAGATTTCGGAGGGCGTCACGGGCGAGCTCGTCGTCGACCTCGCCGGGGTTCCCTACATCGACTCCACGGGCATCGGCGTCCTTGTCGGCGCCGCACACCGCGTCTCCGAGGCTGGCGCCACGTTCGTCGTGGCCCGACCGCAGCGCAACGTGGAGCGCGTCCTGGGCCTTCTCGGAGTGCAGGCTGACCTCAACATCCGCGAGGCTTAAGGGCCGTGCGGGCCGACGTACGACGAACGGGGGATTGATTCCGTGTTTGGCATTGGAGAGGGAGAGCTCGTCCTCATCGTGCTCTTCGCGTTTCTGGTCTTTGGTCCGGACAAGTTGCCGGGCATGGGGCGCACGCTCGGCCGCGCCCTGCGCCAGTTTAAGAACGCGCAGGAGGGCTTTACCGAGGTCGTGCAGACCAACATCATGGACCCGGCTGCCGAGGCTCTGAGCGACACGCCCAAGAAGCCCACCCGCAACCGCGCCGCCGAGCTCGAGGAGGACGAGGACCTCGACCTTCCCGAGGGCGAGGAGGCGCCGCGCACCAAGCGGACCGAGACCTTCGCCGAGCGCAAGAAGCGCCTCGCCGAGGAGAAGAAGGCCCGCGAGGCCGCCGCACAGGAGGCCGAGAAGACCGAGTCGGACGACTCCGACGACGTCGATACCGCTGCCGCCGAGGACGCCTCGGCGCAGCCGGCATCCGAGAGCGCCGACAACCCCCAGCCCAAAAAGCCCACCGCCGCCGACCTGTATGCGATGGCCCGTCCTTCTCGCCAGGCGAATCCCGTCACCGGAGCCGAGGTCTCCCTNNAGGGAGACCTCGGCTCCGGTGACGATGCCGCGACGAACGAGAAGGAGGCCTAAGCCATGCCGATCGGTCCCGCACGCATGCCCATCATGGACCACCTCGGCGAGCTGCGCCGCCGCCTCACGATCATCGTGGTGGCCGTCGTCGTGTGCGCGCTCGTCATCTACTTTGCCACGCCCGCGCTGATCGAGCTCATGATCGGCCAGATCGAGGAGGCCATGAACGGCTCCGAGCTCGTCGTCACGACGGTGCTCGGTGGCTTCACGATCCGCTTCAAGGTGGCGGTGTTCTTCTCCGTCATCGTCTGCTGCCCGATCATCATCTGGGAGGCCATGGCATTCTTCCTCCCGGCGCTCAAGCCCAAGGAGCGCCGCTGGGTCGTCCCCACGGTGGGGGCGATGGTTCTGCTCTTCTTCCTGGGCATGATCTTCTGCTTCTTCATCATCCAGCCCGCTGCCTTTGGCTGGCTGCTCGAGCAGTCCCTCGAGATCGGCAGCCTGATGCCCGAGGCGAGCGACTACCTCGACATCTACATGCTGCTGGAGATCGGCTTTGGCATCGCGTTCCAGCTGCCGCTCGTGATCTTCTACCTGTCGATCCTGCACCTCGTGCCCTACAAGACGTTCCGCTCGCAATGGCGCATCGTCTACGTGGGCTTCATGGTGCTCTCTGCCGTCGTGACGCCCGACGCCTCTCCCGTCACGATGGTCCTCATGTTCGCGGTCCTCATCTTCCTCTACGAGGCCGCGCTCGCCGTGGCGCGCTTCATCATCGTTGCGCGCGACGGCAAGGAGGCCCTCAAGTGGTCCCGCGAGGACTACGAGAACCGCGATCTCGAGAAGCTCTAGGACGGTGACGCAGTGAGGCTCATCGTCACCGAGAAGAACGACGCCGCAGGCCAGATCGCGCGCCTGCTCTCCACCTCCGGGAAGCCCAAGGCCGACAAGGTCTACAACACGCCGGTCTACCGCTTCACCTGGGATGGCGAGGACTGCGTGACCATCGGTCTTCGCGGTCACATCCTCAAGGTGGACTTCCCGGTCCAGCTGACCTTCGATGACAAGAATGGTTGGCAGGGCCTCACCGCGGACGGCGAGCTGCTCGCGGCGGACGTTCCCGACGGTCTGGCCCGACCGCCCTACAAGTCCAAGCGCAAGCCGTTCATGACAAACGGCGTTGACCTCAAGGGCTGGAAGATCGCAAGCCTCCCGTACCTGGTGTGGGCGCCCATTGAGAAGCTCCCCGCCGAGAAGGAGATCATCCGCGCCCTCAAGAACCTCGCCAAGAAGGCCGACTCCGTGATCATCGGCACGGACTTCGACCGCGAGGGCGAGCTCATCGGCTCTGACGCGCTGCGCCAGATTCGCGAGGTCGCGCCGGACGTTCCCGTCTCACGCGCACGCTACTCCGCGTTCACGCGCGCAGAGATCGACCACGCCTTCGCCAACCTCGTCGAGCTGGACCAGGATCTCGCCGACGCCGGCGAATCCCGCCAGTACATCGACCTCATCTGGGGCGCGGTGCTCACGCGCTACCTCACCGCCGCGCGCTGGAGCGGCCTGGGCACCGTGCGCTCGGCCGGCCGAGTGCAGACGCCGACGCTGGCGCTCGTCGTGGAGCGCGAGCGCGAGCGCCTCGCCTTCAGGCCCGAGGACTACTGGGTCATCCAGGGTCAGGCCGCGAAGGACGGCGACGCCGCCGGCCCCTTCCGCATCACGCACGCCACGGCCCGCTTCTGGGACCAGGCTGCGGCCGAGACGGCGTATGGTCACGTGACGGACGCCACCGAGGGCACCGTTACCGCCGTGGAGCGCAAGAGCCGCACCCAGCGCCCGCCCGCGCCGTTCAACACCACGAGCCTGCAGGCCGCGGCCGCCGCCGAGGGCATCAGCCCCGCCCGCACGATGCGCCTGGCCGAGAGCCTCTACATGGACGGCCTCATCTCGTACCCGCGCGTCGACAATACGGTCTACCCCAAGTCGCTCGACCTGCGCGAGTGCGTGCGCATGCTCTCCACGGTGCCGGCCTACGGCTCAGTGTGCCACGAGCTTCTGAAGCAGGACAAGCTCACCGCCACCCGCGGCAAGCAGGAGACCACCGACCACCCGCCGATTTACCCCACGGCCCCGGCGTCTCCGGACAAGCTGCAGCCGGCGGAGTGGAAGCTCTACAACCTCATCGCGCGGCGCTTCCTGGCCACGCTCATGGGGCCCGCCACGATTGAGGGCACCAAGGTCACGATCGACGTTGCCGGCGAGCCGTTCACCGTGAGCGGCTCCGTGCTCGCGTCCCCCGGCTTCCGCGCGGCCTACCCGTACGGCCTCAAGAAGGACGACCAGCTCCCCGCGCTCGCCGAGGGCGACGTGGTCTCCGTCAGCGACATGGAGCTTCTCGCCAAGCAGACCGAGCCGCCCGCACGCTACAGCCAGGGCAAGCTCATCCAGGAGATGGAGAAGCGCGGCCTGGGCACCAAGTCCACGCGCGCGAGCATCATCGACACCCTCTACGAGCGCCGCTACTTCAAGAACGACCCGATCGAGCCGAGCCAGCTCGGCATGGCGATCATCGACGCCCTCACCACCTACGCCCCGCGCATCACCTCGCCGGACATGACGGCCGAGCTCGAGCAGGACATGACCCACGTCGCCGACGGCGCCGAGACGCAGGAGCAGGTGGTCAACCACTCCCGCGCGCTTCTCGCCGGCCTCATGGACGCCCTGGTCGAGCACACCGACGACCTCTCCGAGGCCATCGCCGATGCCGTGACCGCGGATGCCAAGATCGGTGTCTGCCCCAAGTGCGGCAAGGACCTCGTGGTCAAGACCTCTGCCAAGACCCGCGGCAGCTTTGCCGGCTGCATGGGCTGGCCGGAGTGCGACGTCACCTACCCGCTGCCCCAGGGCAAGATCTCCGCGCTCGAGGGCGAGGCGGCCGTGTGCCCGGAGTGCGGCGCCCCGCGTGTGAAGGTGCAGCCGTTCCGCAGTCGAGCGTACGAGACGTGCATCAACCCGGCATGCCCCACCAACCGCGAGCCCGACGTCGACGTTGGAGCGTGCCCCGCGTGCGCCGAGGCGGGACGCGAGGGACGCCTGGTGGCGCACAAGTCCGAGAAGAGCGGCAAGCGCTTCATCCGCTGCACCAACTACGACGACTGCGGGACGAGCTATCCGCTGCCCGCGCGTGGTGCGCTCGAGGCGACGGGGGAGACGTGCCCGGACTGCGGTGCGCCGCTCGTCGTGGTGACCACGGCCCGTGGTCCGTGGAAGCTCTGCCCCAACATGGACTGCCCCGGGCGCGAGAAGAAGGCCGCGGCCCCGCGTCGCGGCGGACGACGCACGGGAGGCTCCCGCGGGACCAGGAAGAAGTCCTAGTCCGCGTCCTTCTCGCCCACCTGCGGACTGTCCCGCGCTACCCCAGCGCTGGCTTCCATGTTTTGGGCAACATCTTTGATGCGCCGCCGCCCTTGCGCGGGTTTTGCATCAAGGGTGTTGCCCACAACGCTAAATGGGCAGACCGTGGGACAATCAGGGTGTCACCGTTTGGAGGGGAACGCGATGCTGGACCTGAGGCGCGTGCTCGCGAGCAAGCCCAAACCGCCCGCGGACGTGAAGCTGTCGACGCTCTGGACGACGTGGGGCGAGAAGATCATGGCGGGCGAGAAGGACGATGCTCCCGCCTCCCACCCACGGCCGCTTCTTGCGCGCGAGCGTTGGTTCTCGCTGAACGGTACGTGGGAGTGCGCGTTCGTTCCCACGTCCGACGCCGCATCCTCATGGCGCACCGCCGTGCCGCCCGAGGACGGATGGCAAGCCATCCGCGTGCCCTTCTCGCCCGAGGCGCCGCTTTCCGGCGTTGGCCGCCAGCTCCGGCCGGACGAGCTGCTGTGGTATCGCCGCGAGCTCGACCCGCCAGCCCTTGACCCGGGCGAGCGCCTGGTCCTGCATCTTGATGCCGTCGACTGGGCATGCGGCGTCTACGTCAACGGGGTGCGCGTCACCGAGCACACGGGGGCCTACCTGCCCTTCTCGGCTGACGTTACGGATGCGGTGCGCCCGGGCGAGAAGAACGAGCTCACCGTCTGCGTCTTCGACCCGTCCGACGCCGGGGCGCAGCTGCGCGGAAAGCAGCGCCGCGCCCGCGGCGGCATATGGTATACGGCCCAGAGCGGCATCTGGCGCGATGCCTGGCTCGAGGTCGTGCCGGCGTCGCATGTGGTGGAGCTGCGCGTGGACGCCCGTCCGGACGAGGGGCGTGTGGCCCTTCTCGTCCGTGTCAAGGGTGCGGGCGAGCTTGTCGCGCGCCTTGTGGACGACGGTCGGGAGGTGTCCCGTGCCGCCGCCTTCGTGCGGGGAGAGAAGGACGTGGAGCTCATGCTGGCCGTCGAGCGACCACGGCTCTGGAGTCCGGGCGACCCGCACCTCTACGACCTGGAGCTCTCCTTCGATGCGGACCGCGTGCGCAGCTACTGTGCCTTTCGCACGGTCGAGGTTCGTCCCGACGGGCAGGGTGTGCCGCGCGTCCACCTGAACGGCGCGCCCGTCTTCCTGCGTGGCGTGCTCGACCAGGGCTACTGGCCGGACGGCCTCATGACGCCACCTGCGGAGGAGGCGCTCGAGTTTGACATCCGCTCTGTGCGCGAACTTGGCTTCAACCTGCTGCGCATGCACCTCAAAGTGGAGCAGCCTCGCTTCTATGCGCTCTGCGACCGGCTGGGCATGCTCGTCTGGCAGGACATGCCCTCGGGCGGCGGCTCCTACGACGCACTCCACACGAGCTATCTGCCTACGCTGCTCCGCGCGAGCTGGACGCGCCATGCGGACGAGGGCCCGCGCGCGGCGGGACAGCTCTCCTCTCGCGACGAGGCGTATCGCCGTGAGTGGCGCGAGACCTGCGAGGGGACGGTACGCCTGCTCTCGGGATATCCCTGTGTCATCGGGTGGACCCTCTTCAACGAGGGCTGGGGACAGTTCGATGCCCGCGCCGCCACCGCGAGGGTGCGCGCGCTCGACCCCACGAGGCCGATTGACGCCACGAGTGGCTGGTACGACCAGGGATGCGGCGACTTCTTCAGCGTACACAACTACTTCAGGCCGCTCGAGGTCTGGCCCGATCACGCCCGTTCCCGGCGTGCGTTCATGATCTCCGAGTTCGGTGGCGTGAGCTGGTCGGTCTCGGGGCATGTGAGTCTGGGAACGTCGTATGGCTACGAGCAGGTTGCGGGCTCCGCCGAGTATGCCGCCGAAGTGCGTGCCCTGCTCGACCGCGTGGGCGAGCTGGAGGCGGAGGGGCTGGCCGGATATGTGTACACGCAGCTTTCCGACGTAGAGGAGGAGACCAACGGCCTGCTCACCTACGATCGACGCGTCTGCAAGCTCGACGCCGGCTCCGTCTCTGAGTGACGGAATGGAGGTTTGGGTTCGCGTTTCTCGCACATTAGGGGTATCGCGAAGGCCTATCTGGGCAAATGTCGACCGTCGTCAGACGGACGAACCCAAACCATAAAACGGTTTGGGTTCAGAAATCGCGGCGTATCTGGGGCACAGAAACGATGCTGACTCTATGAACTGCGACTATGCAAATCGGTATCCACAGCGGCGCATGACTTGCGAACCCAAACCTCCTGAGCGGGTCCGGCGCCGTGGTTTTCTCGCGGGGCGGCAGGCGAGACGCTACCATGGAATGGTTACGAAACCAGAGGGAGGACGCATGGCGCGCGGGGTCTTCATCACGCTCGAGGGGGCGGACGGCTGCGGCAAGTCGACGCAGGCCGAGCTGCTCGAGAAAGCGCTCGTGGCACGCGGTCACGAGGTCGTGCGCTTGCGCGAGCCCGGTGGCACCCCCATCTCCGAGAAGATTCGTGCGCTGCTTCTGGATCCCGCCAATGACGAGATGGTCGCTGAGTGCGAGCTCCTGCTCTACGAGGCCAGTCGAGCCCAGCTCACGCGTCAGGTCATCGAGCCCGCCCTCGATCGTGGCGCAGTGGTGCTGTGCGACCGCTACTACGACTCGACCTACGCCTACCAGGCGGGCGGCCGCGGGCTCGACGATGCACTCGTGCGTCGGGCAAACCAGCTCGGTAGCTGCGGGTGCGCCCCGGACCTCACGCTGGTGCTCGACCTTGACGCCTCGGTGGGCTACGCGCGCGCCACGTCGGGCGGCGCGGACCGCATGGAGGCCGAGGGGCTTGCCTTCCAGGAGCGCGTGCGCGCGGCGTACCTGCGTCTTGCGGCGGAGGAGCCGTCCCGTGTTCGCGTGGTGGACGCCCTGGGCGAGAAGGACGAGGTCACTGCTCGTCTGCTTGAGGAAATCGGGGACCGGCTATGAGTGCCCCGAACGCCCCTGCCGCCCTGGGCGCCCTGGTCGACCAGCCCCGGGTTCGCGACTTTCTCACCACCGCGCTCGCCGACGACCGGCTCTCCCATGCGTACCTCTTCGTGGGCCCCCCGGGTTCCGGCAAGCATGAGGCGGCGGAGGCGCTCGCGAAGTGCGTGGTCTGCCCGAACGGTGGCGACGGAACCTGTGACGAATGTCGCCGCGTGGCACACCGCACCCATCCGGACGTCCGCTGGCTCGCGCCGGGAAGCGCGACGGGCTACCTCGTCTCGCAGGTCCGTGAGCTCATCGAGGATGCGGGACTCGCGCCCATTCGCTCCCAGGTGAAGGTCTACGTGCTCGAGCG
>DBQY01000008.1:86279-88379 GCA_002305805.1 Atopobium sp. UBA1382
AATACGATGTTCATTCTCTGCGGTCGGGTCGTTGACGCCATGCTGCCCACGATCGTCTCACGCTGCCAGCAGGTTCCGTTCAGGGCCGGGTCGACTGCGTCGGGCGTGCGCGCCGTCATGCGCTCCTGCCCCGCCACACCCGACGAGGCCCGCGTGGCCCTGGCCGTCGCCGGCTCGCCCGGCCGCGCCGTCGAGTACCTGAGCTCGACGAGCCGTCGCCAGGTGCGTCGTCTTGTCGTAGACACCCTGGACGCTCTCGAGCGCGACGACTCGTGGGACGTCCTTCTCGCCGCGCGCCAGCTCGTGACCGCGGTCTCCGTGCCGCTCGCTGACCTCAAGCAGGCGCAGGAGGACGCCCTGCGCGAGAGCCAGGACTTCCTCACCGCCGGTGCCCTCAAGCAGGTAGCGGACGCCAACAAGCGCGAACTCACCGCGCGGGAGCGTTCGGGTATGATGGAGGCCCTGGCCGCGGCCGAGTCCCTCCTGCGCGACGTGCTCGTGCGCACGGAGGGCACGGGTGAGGCCATCGTCAACGAGGACGCCGCCGCCGTGGTGGACCGGATCGCCGCCCACGTCACAACCCGCTCGGTCATGCGCGCGCTCGATTCCGTGGCCCGCGCGGCCGACGACCTCACCCACAACGTCTCGCCTCAGCTGACCCTCGAGGTCATGCTTCTTGCCATCAAGGAGGCTCTTGCATGCCCACCGTCATCCCGGTGAAGTTCACCTATGCCGCCCGTGACCTTTGGTTCGACCCTGCGGGCACCGGCGCCCAGGAAGGCGACCACGTCATTTGCGTCACCGAGCGCGGCCAGGAGATCGGCCTGGCCACCGCCGACGCTCGCGAGGTCGCGCCCGAGGAGCTCTCGGCCACGATCGGCCACGCGCAGCTACGCGGTGTGGTGCGCATTGCGACCGAGAAGGACCTTGAGCGCGCCGACGAGCTCGCCCGTCGCGGCGAGGAGGCCATGCCCGCCTTCCGTCGCCATGTGACGGAGTCTGGTCTCGACATGAAGCCGGTGGGCGTGGAGTACCTCTTCGACGGCGAGAAGGCTGTCTGCTACTTCGCCGCCGAGGAGCGCGTGGATTTCCGTCAGCTCGTGCGCGACCTCTCGCGCGAGTTCCACGTGCGCATCGACATGCGCCAGATTGGTGTCCGCGAGGAGGCCGCCATCGTGGGTGGCTACGGCCACTGCGGCCAGGAGCTCTGCTGCCGTCGCTTTGCCACGGGCTTCGACCCGGTTTCCATCCGCATGGCCAAGGAGCAGGACCTCCCGCTCAACTCCACCAAGATCTCCGGCGCGTGCGGTCGTCTCATGTGCTGCCTGCGCTATGAGTTCGAGGCCTACCGCGACTTCAAGAGTCGTGCCCCCAAGCGCAACGCCGTGATCGACACGCCGCTCGGCAAGGCCAAGATCGTCGAGTACGACACGCCCAAGGAGCAGCTCTGCCTGCGCCTGGAGAGCGGAAAGCAGATCCGCGTGGCGCTCGCGGACATGACGGCCTCCGAGGCTGCCCACAAGAAGTCCGAGGAGCTGGGCTGCCCGTGCCGCCCGGACACCGTGGCGCGCGAGGTTCTGGACAAGCTGGAGTCCCCGGACGTCCAGATGGCCCTTGCCGAGCTCGATCGCAAGAACGGCGTGCTCGCGGAACCCGAGGTCGACGCCTCGGACATCTTCGTCGAGCCCAAGCGCAAGCACCGTCGTCCCTCGAACGGCGCTCCGGCGAGCGAGAAGAGCGCCGGCGCCGGTGCTCCCGCCGCGTCGTCCGACGAGGGCGCGCCGGCCGCCTCGCGCCGTCGCCGCAAGCGCCGTCCCGGCGACGGGGGTGCGCCCGCAGCCGAGCCTGCGTCAGCGACGCAGCCGACCTCGCGCCGTCGCCGCCATCACCAGGCGACCGAGGGCGAGGCCGCTTCCACCCAGGGTGGTCAGCAGCCGGCAAAGCGGACGCGCCGCCCGGGCGACAAGGGCGGTCAGGCCGCGCAGCCCAAGGGCGGCGGCATGCAGCCCTCTCGCAAGAGGCGTGCGACGCAGCAGGGTGGCTCGCAGGAGCAGGGCGGCCAGCAGCCGGGCACGGGCGCCGAGGGCGCGGCCAAGCGTC
>DBQY01000021.1 GCA_002305805.1 Atopobium sp. UBA1382
TTGGGCAGGAAGAACGGGAAGCCGGGGGCCTCGTCGCGCATCATGAAGATGTCCATCTCGCGGCCGATCTTGCGGTGGTCGCGCTTCTTGGCCTCCTCGAGCAGGCGCAGGTGCTCGTCGAGCTCCTCCTTCGTGGCGAAGGCGGTGCCGTTGACGCGGATGAGCATCTTGTTGTCCTTGTCGCCCTTCCAGTAGGCGCCGGAGACGCCCGTGAGCTTGAAGGCCTTGAGCGCCTTGGTATAAGTGAGGTGCGGGCCCACGCACATGTCGATGTACTCGCCCTGCTGGTAGAAGGTGATGCGGGCGTCCTCGGCAAGGTCTCCGATGTGCTCGACCTTGTACTTCTCGCCACGCTCCTCCATGAGGGCGATGGCCTCGGCGCGCGGGAGCTCGAAGACGGTGAACTTGAGGTTCTCCTTCACGATCCTCTTCATCTCCGCCTCGATGGCCGGGAAGTCCTCCTCGGAGATCTTCTGGCCCTCGGGGAGGTCGATGTCGTAGTAGAACCCGTTGTCCGTGGCGGGGCCGTAGGCGAAGTCGGCCTCGGGATAGAGGCGCTTGACGGCCTGAGCCATGATGTGCGCAGCGCTGTGGCGAACGACGTGGGTAACCTCGTCTGCCGGGCACTCGTCGATGTGACCGTCGTTATATAGGACCTTCATGGGAAACCTCTCTCTGGATGGTCTGCGAACATGAAAAACGCCCGCACACCGCAAGGCGCGGTGTCGAGCGATATGCGGCGCCTGCCCGGGGCCTGCCGGCCGGGATGGACAGACGCCTAGATAGTCTGCGTTCGAGCGCTCTGTGAGGCGATGCGGAACATCGGAGCCCTTCGTCTTGGTTACACACTAGGTTTACCACAAGTGGGCCCGCGGTATGCGCGGGGAGCTCGCGATTATCCCGATGAACCACCGTCGCACAGAGGTTTGGGTTCACCGGTCACGGGAAATGAGCCTCATACGAGAAGCTCAACTGGGCTTTTGTGCGACCGCAGGACTCCTTCGACGTATCTGTGAACCCAAACCAGAAAACGGTTTGGGTTCATCAGTCCAGAGCCAATATCTTCACGATGCCTTTTTCCTGCGGCGTTATGGAGCCGTACTTCAGAGAAAGGGAAACAGTGAACCCAAACCTCAAATCGGGCCAAAAAAGGGACCCGCACGAGACGGGTCCCTCCAAGGGCAAAGAAACGCGGGGCGCCTACTGCTGGATGCGCGTACGGCAGTAGGGGCACACCTTCCAGTCCGCGTTGAGCGGGCGATGGCAGGTGGGGCAGACGTTGCGGACCTGCGTGTTGCAGATCGGGCAGACCACGAAGTCGCGGTCGATCGGGGCGCCGCACTTGGGGCAGATGCCGTAGTGAGAGAGCTGGTGCTCGCGCAGGGCGATGTCCAGGTCCTGCTCCTCACGGTCGATGAGGTAGGAGCTGGGACGCAGGATGACGTAGGCGAGCAGGCCCACGATCGGGATGACCGAGATGATGGCCCACATCCACCAGGGCTCGGCACCGCGACGCTGCGCGTCGCGAATGACGTAGACGATGGAGAGAATGTAGAGCATGACGACGCACACGACCATCAGATAGAGGACCATGCGGACCTCGGGAGTGATGAGCTGGTCGAGAAGTTCTTGCATGTCGGGGACTCCTTAGGACTTCGGGCGCGTCACGGCGCCGCCACATACAACCCGAATTGTAGCAAAAGCTACCGGAAAAGGCCGGCCAACTCCCCTGCAAGGGTGATGGAGCCGCATGCAACGTACGATTCTCCACACAATGCCGACGCCGCGGACTCAACCGTCGGATACGTCCCGACCACCTCGGCGCCCGCGTCGGCGAAGCAGTCGGCGAGCTCGGCGGCAGGAAGGGCACGCGGGCTCGACGTCTGCGTAACCGCGACGCGAGGGAAGGCGATGGCGAGAAGATCGACTATCCCGGCCACGTCCTTGTCCGCGAGGACCGCGGCGAGAAGGACGGGCCGCTCGTCACGCTCCGGCGCGACGTCCTCGAGCGCCGAGAGAAACGCCTCGACGGACTGAGGGTTGTGACAGGCGTCGATCAGCACGGGCGGCTCGGGCCGCAGCAGCTGGAAGCGCCCCGGCGTGGGGCACTGCACGACGGACGTGAAGAGCGCGTCGGGATCGAGCGCGCGTCCGAGGTACTCCTCGCAAAGCGCGACGGCACAGGCGATGTTCTGAGCCTGATAGGCGGGCTTGAGCGCCGCAAGCTCGGCATAGGTCGTGCGCGGCGTGGCCACATCGAGCTCGAGCGGCGCGCCCAGACGATGCGGGCGCTTGGTGACCTCAAAGCTAGGCCTCACGGGCGTCACGCTCACCTCGGCGCACCGGGCACGGAACACCTCGTCGACGCTCTTCGGCTCCGCGGTACCCGCGCCGAGCACGCAGGTACGGCCGGACTTGATGATGGCGGCCTTCTCGCCCGCGATCTCCTCGAGCGTGTTTCCCAGAACGTGCATGTGGTCGAGGCCGATGCCGGTCACGGCAACCGAGCGGATGGACTTTGCGGCCGAGGTTGCGTCCCAGCGGCCGCCCATGCCGCATTCGAGCACCGCGACGTCGACGCCAGCCTCCGCAAATTCGACCATCGCGGCCACGGTAAGCGTGTCGAACTCGGTGATGTCGTAGGGTCGCTCCCCCGCAGCGACACGTCGGGCGTTCACGCGCTCGCCGGCGACCTTGGCGGCGGAGACTCCGTGGGCAAACGCCTCCTCTGAGACGGGGCGCCCGGCGACCTCCATGCGCTCCGTATAGCTCACGAGCTCCGGCGAGGTGTAGAGGGCGACGTCGAGCCCCTCGCCCGCCAGGATGGCAGCGGTGTAGCGCGCCGTGGACGTCTTTCCGTTGGTCCCGGCGATCTGCACACACTCGAACGCGAGGTCGGGATCGCCGAGCTCCGTCAGCATGTCCTCCACGGTCTCCAGCAGCGGGCAGATGCCAAACCGGAGCGCCCCGCGCACATGCGCGAGCGCCCCCGCATACGTCATCTCCGGCACATCGAACGGCAGCTGATACACAACTATCTCCCTTGTCACTCTTTCGGCGGGGTCTGTGGGCATGCCCTGCCGCGAGTTCTTGCCGAGCGTCCTTCTCGGCAAGCTGTCTGAGCGCCGGATGTTCCCCGCTCGGACGCTCGCGGAAAGTGCCTACAGCCCGAGCAGGCGCAGGGCCTCCTCGCGGGTCTTGAGGTCGCGCAGGCACCCGCGGACGGCGGAGGTCGTGGTGAGCGCGCCGGCCGCGCGGATGCCGCGCATGGTCATGCAGGTGTGCTCGGCCTCGAGGACCACGAGCACGCCAAGCGGGTCGAGCTCCCTAACCATGGCATCGGCAATCTGCGAGGTGAGGCGCTCCTGGACCTGCAGGCGCCGGGCGTAGCCGCTCACGCACCGCGCGATCTTGGAGAGCCCCGTGATGCGCCCGTCACGCGGGATGTAGCACACGTGGGCCCGGCCGGTGAAGGGCAGGATGTGGTGTTCACACAGCGACGAAAACGGGATGTCCTTGACGATCACCATCTCCTGGTTGCCGGGCTCGTGGAACTGCTTCCTCAGGTGGACGCCGGGATCCTCCTGCATCCCGCCGAGGATCTCCTCGCAGGCACGAGCGACGCGGTCGGGCGTGCCGAGAAGCCCCTCGCGGTCCGGATCCTCACCGACCGCAAGCAGCAGCTCGCGGATTGCCGCCTCGACGCGCGGCTTGTCGATGGGACGAAACCCCTGGTTATTGGCTCCCGCCATGGGGCCGCGGCTGCCGTCAGTCACGCTTCCCCCTCTCAGCGCGCGAGCGCCCGTAGACGAACCAGTACGAAACTCCGACGAGCACGACGCCGCCCACGAGGTTGCCCAGCGTCGCCGCGCTCAGGTTGTGCAGCACACCGGGGAGGTCGACCGTCCCGGAGATCATCCCCGTTGCCTGGAGCATGAGAGCGTACGGCAGGAAGAACATGTTGGCGACGCAGTGCTCGAAGCCCGCCGCCATGAAGGCCATGACGGGAAGGAGCGCCGAGAAGAACTTGTCGGTGACCGAGTTGGCGGAGTGGCCCACCCAGACCGCAAGACAGACGAGCAGGTTGCACAGAACGGCGCGAAAGAACGCGACGCCCCACCCGAGCGCGACCTTACCCTCCGCAACCGCTATCGCGGCCTCGCCGAGCGCGCCACCGTTGGCCGAGGCGACGTCCGCCGCAAGCACCAGCGCGGCGGCGAGGATGCTTCCCAACAGGTTGCCAAGAAGCACCACGAACCAGCTCGCCAGCAGCCTCCCCCAGGAGAACCTGCCCGCGAGCGGACCCATCACCATGAGGCAGTTCCCCGTGAAGAGCTCGGCGCCGGCGGCGAGAATCAGAAAGAGGCCAAGGGCGAAGGAGAAGCCCCCCAGAAGCTGGGTCGCCGCAAAGGGCAGCGAGGCATCCGACTTGACGACAAGCATGAACGTCGCGCCCATGGAGATGAAGACACCAGCCAGGACGGAGAGCACAAGCGCGCTCACGACGTCGGTCCCTGCCTTCGTCTCGGCGACGCGCTCGTTCTTGAGCTCCATCGACGCCGGCGTCATCGCCCCGCTGTAGGACGAGGACGGCTTCTCGGTAACCCTCATCGGCAGCTCCTTTCGGCGGCCTCGACCACCTGCAGCGCGAGAACCGCCGTGGTCACAGATCCAACTCCTCCCGGAACGGGCGTGATGGCGTCGACGATTCCCTCCGCGACGCCAAAGTCGACGTCCCCCACCAGCGAGGAACTGACATCGTCCCAGTTGATGCCCACGTCAACGACAACCTGGCCCGTGCGCAGAGAGCCCTTCCCCACGACTCCCGGGCGTCCGGCCGCAGCAACCACGATGTCGGCACGTCTGATCTCGGCATCGAGGTCGACGGTGCGCGTGTGGCACAGCGTGACGGTCGCGTTTCTCGCAAGGAGCATCAGCGCGACGGGGCGCCCAATGACGAGCGAGCGTCCGACGACGGCCACGCGCGCGCCCTCAAGAGCATACCCGTAATGGTCGAGAAGGGCGAGGACCGCCCGTGCCGTGCACGGCGGGAACCCCTGCTCCCGACCAGCAAAGACGCCGTACAGGGAACCCTCGGTCACGCCGTCGACGTCCTTCGCCGGATCAATCGCCGCGCAGACCGCCTCCTCGTCGAGGTGGTCCGGGAGCGGGCGAAAGACCAGGCACCCATGGACCGAGTCATCGGCGCTTGTCCGCTCAAGTGCGTCGAGAAGAACTTCCTGGCGCACGTCCTCGGGAAACACGAGCCTTCTCACCGACACACCGACACGCTCGCAGCGCTTAAGTGCGCCGCGCTCGTAGGCGAGGTCATCGGCGCGCTCGCCAACGCGCACGATTGCAAGCGTCGGCGTGACGCCACGTGAGCCGAGCGCCGCCGCACGGACGGACGCCGCCTCCGAGAGCTCGTTGGCGACGGGGGCACCCCGCAGCAGAAGCGCCATCAGCGAACCGACCTCTCCGCGAGCCGCCGCGCAAGGGCGCGGGAGCGCGGCACAAACTCGTCGAGCATCTCGGAGCAGGCAAGCTCAATGCTCGAGGTCGTTTCATCGGACGGTAGGGACGCGGTGTTGACGAACACGTTGACACTGGCGGCCTGCAGGGCGGCAGAGGCAAGCAGCGCCCCGCAGGCAACGTCGGAGGCGAGCAGGCGGGAGCACCTGCCGGCCATCTCCTCGAGTAGGACGATAGCCCGGCAGCACTCCCCCATCATCGCCAGGGGAGCCATGCAGGCACCCCGGGTCGCCGACTCGACGGCCGCGGCACGCCTCGGATCGTCCTTGGGCAGCGCGTAGGCATCCAGCAGCGGCGAGAAGCCAGCGGCATCGTCGTCGACGAGCTCGAGCAGACGAAACCTCACGTCCTCCGCGTCCTCCAGGATCGCGGTCACCTCGGGCTCCACCGCAGCGTAACGAGGCTTGCCCACGGTAAGTGCCCCCGCCATCGAGCAGAGCGCCGCAGCCAGGGAACCCACAAGTGCGGCCGCACCGCCACCTCCGGGGACGCCCTCCTCCGACGCAAGCCGATCGACAAACTCCTCGCAGCTCAGCTCCGTCAGCCTCTCGTTCACGGAAACCTCCTCGAGCGGCCTAGAACAGGCCGACGATCTTGCCGTCCGGTGTGACATCGATCTTCTCGGCGGCGGGCACCTTGGGGAGGCCCGGCATCGTCATGATGTCGCCCGTGAGCGCGACGATGAAGCCGGCGCCCGCAGACACCTTGAGGTTGCGCACCGTGATGCGGAAGTCGCGCGGCGCGCCCAGCTTTGTCTGATCGTCAGTAAAGGAGTACTGCGTCTTTGCCACGCAGATGGGCAGGCTGCCAAAGCCCTGCTCCTCGAGCTGCTTCAGCTGCTTGGCGGCCGCGCTCGTGAAGTCGACGCCATCGGCGTGGTAGACCCTCGTCGCAATGGCGTTCAGCTTGTCCTCGATCGAGCACTCGACGTCGTAGGCAAAGCGGAAGTCGCTCGGCTGGTCGCAGAGGCGCACGACCTCCTCGGCGAGCGTGCGGCCGCCCTCGCCGCCCTTGGCCCAAACCTCGGAGAGGGCGACGTTAACGCCGAGCTCGTTGCACTTGCGCTCAACGAGCGCGAGCTCGGCGGGGGTGTCCGTGGGGAAGGCGTTGATAGCGACGACGACGGGGAGTCCCCAGACGTCACGAATGTTGGAGACGTGCTGCAGCAGGTTGGGCATGCCCGCCTCGAGCGCCTCGAGGTTCTCGGCCCCGAGGTCCGCCTTGGCGACGCCGCCGTTGTACTTGAGCGCGCGCACGGTGGCGACAAGAACCACGGCGCTCGGACGGATGCCGGCGTAGCGGCACTTGATGTCGAGGAACTTCTCGGCGCCGAGGTCCGCGCCGAAGCCCGCCTCGGTGACGACATAGTCGGCGAGCTTGAGCGCCGTGGTCGTGGCCTCGACGGAGTTGCAGCCGTGGGCGATGTTGGCGAAGGGGCCGCCGTGCACGAAGGCGGGGTTGCCCTCGAGCGTCTGGACGAGGTTGGGCTTGATGGCGTCCTTGAGCAGGGCCGTCATGGCACCCTCGGCGTGGATGTCGGCAACGGTCACGGGCTTGCGGTCATAGGTGTAGGCGACGACCATGCGGGCGAGGCGCGCCTTCAGGTCCATGAGGTCGGTCGCGAGGCAGAAGACCGCCATGACCTCGGAGGCCACGGTGATGTCGAAGCCGTCCTGGCGCGGCATGCCGTCGGCGATGCCGCCGAGGCCGTCCACGACGTTGCGAAGCTGACGGTCGTTCATGTCGACGCAGCGCTTCCACACGACGCGGCGCGGGTCGATGCCGAGGGCGTTACCCTGCTTGATGTGGTTGTCGAGCATTGCGGCGCAGAGGTTGTTGGCGGCGCCGATGGCATGGAAGTCGCCGGTGAAGTGGAGGTTGATGTCCTCCATGGGGACGACCTGCGCGTAGCCGCCGCCGGCCGCCCCGCCCTTGACGCCGAAGACCGGGCCGAGCGAAGGCTCGCGCAGCGCGAGCATGGTCTGGTGACCGAGTTGGTTCATGGCGTCGGCGAGGCCGATCGAGGTGGTGGTCTTGCCCTCGCCCGCCGGCGTGGGGTTGATGGCCGTCACGAGCACGAGCTTGCCCCGCTGAGGGACGTCAGAGAGCGAGTGAATGTCGACCTTGGCCTTGGTGCGACCATAGGGCTCGATCATCTCCTCGGTGAGGCCCGCCCTCTTGGCAACCTCAGAGATCGGAAGCATCTCCGCTTCCTGGGCGATCTCGATGTCAGACTTGTAATCCGCCATAGTCGCTTCCCCTCGAACGGCGCGGTAGGAACCTCTACTATAGCGCTGCGGGGACAAACGCGCCCACAGCGCCTCAGCGCGCGTCGGCCACGCTGTCACGCACGACGAGGGTCGGAGCGATCCTGATGGAGGCGGGGCGATAGCCCGGCGCAGACCCCAACAGGGCGTGCTCGACGGCGACGCGACCGCGGGCGAAGAGATCGAAGCTCACCGTAGTGAGGCGCACGTTGGGAATCGAGCGCTCGAGGGAGTCGTCCACGCCGACGACGCTCACGTCCTCGGGGACGCGCCTCCCCGCCTCCACGAGCGCCATCCATACTCCGACCGCCATCTGGTCGTTGGCAACGTAGACCGCGGTCACCCTTTCGTCGCGCGCTATCTGCCTGCCCAGCTCGTATCCGCTGCCGGCCGTCCAGTCGCCCCGCAGCGGCTCGCTGATGTAGAGTCCGCGCGCCGAGAGCTCGTCTCGCCAGCCCTTCTCGCGGAAGACGGAGTCGACCGAGTAGGTGGGGCCGCTCACAAAGCGAATCTCCCGATGACCGTGGGAGAAGAGATGGTCCATGACGAGATGCGAGCACGCGTACTGATCCGAGTCGACGGTCGTGCAGAGCGGGTGCTCGTACATGGAGAGGAGCACGGTGGAGAGGCCCGGCTGGGGCCGGAACCGCTCGAAGTCGCTCGCCTTGATGCTCATGCTGATGATCAGGGCGTCGATGGGAAGGGCCATCATCCTTCTTGTCGCCTCGGCAAGCGAGAGCGGAACGCGGTCGTCCATCTCGAGCGTCGTCACGGCATAGCCCACCTCCCCCGCCGCAGAGAGGATGCCCTTCACCGTGGCGAGGTTGCCGAACTGGTCGACGTTGTAGAGGCACAGGCCGAGCGAGTTGTATCTGCCGCTCCGAAGCGACTTGCCGGCGAAGTTCGGGCGAAAGCCGAGCTCGTGGATAGCGGCGAGAACGCGCTCCCGCGTCGCCTCGCTCACGTTGGAGTGCCCGTTGACGACGCGCGAGACCGTCTGCTGGGAGACGCCGGCACGGCGGGCGACCTCTGCCATCGAGACCGGCCGTGAGTCGGGAACGGTGACGTCAGGTCCTGGCATCTTCGCACCTCCCGACCGCTCGCAAGCCGTTTGGACACCAACGGCGAAAAAATGGGCATCATCCGCAACGCAGCATATGTGTACGTTAACATCAGGATATGGTTCGTTCACGCGCAGGCGGTGAGCGGCAGCGTCCGGCCCGTCTGCGAGAGAAGGGAGCGCTCATGCTTGAGGTCACTTCGTTCGGTAGCACGCCCGACGGCGCCGAGGCGCACGCCTACACGCTCTCCACCGCGCACGCGCGTGCGACCGTCTCTGACTTTGGCGCGACGCTTCTCGGCATGGAGGTGCCCGATCGCGACGGCACCTTCGCCGACGTCATCCTCGGCTTCGCGGACGTCAAGGGATACGCCGGAGTGAACGGCTCGTGCTATGGAGGCGTCATCGGACCCATGGCCAACCGGACCGACCGAGCCGAGGTCCCCATTGACGGAACCATCTACCACCTGCTCGGCAACGACGGGGCCAACAAGGAGAACAACCTCCACTCCGACCTTGCGCACGGTCTTCACAAGCGTCTGTGGGACGCGAGCTACGACGAGCCCACCAACACCCTCGTCCTGAGCTGCTCGCTCTCTGACGGAGAGCTCGGCCTGCCCGGAAACCGCACGTTCACTGCCAGCTACACGCTCGCCGAGCCCGAGGGGGGCGTCGCCGAGCTCACGCTGCGTTTCGGGTGCACGACTGACGCGAGGACCGTCGTCAACATGACGAGCCACACCTACGTGAACCTCGCCGGACACGCCGCGGGGAGCGTCCTTGGGCAGACGGCTGTCATCGATGCCGATACGTACCTCCCCCTGAGAGAGGACTCCGTCTCCGAGGGATTCGCCGAGGCGGTCGACGACACGCCCTTCGACTTCCGGACGCCCAAGGCGCTCGACACGGACATCGACGCCGACTTCGAGCAGCTGCGTCGCGCACGTGGCTACGACCACTGCTTCTGCGTGCGCGGCTACGAGCCGGGCGCCGAGCCCCGGCACGCGATGCGCCTCGAGGACCCCGAGAGCGGCCGTGCGCTCGACATCCTCATCACCATGCCGGGCGCGCACCTCTACACCGGAAACTGGTGCGACGACGCCGAGGGCGTGAAGGACGGGGCCAGCTACCACCCGCGCGACGGAGTCGCCTTCGAGCCGGAGTTCTACCCGGACTTCCCGCATCATGCCGAGTGGGACCAGCCCGTCTGCGAGCCCGGTCGTCCGTACGACCAGACCATCGTGTACCGCTTCTCGACGATCTAGGTCATACGACATCTTGTTCCCGTGGAGGGCCCCGTACGCGGGGCCCTTTTCGTCTGACCCGGGAAAGCGCTACCGACAAGCGTGGTGATTAGCGGAAAACAAATCGCCTCACCAGAGCAAACTGTCGCCTTTTACCGTCCACAGCCATGAAATCTGTCCCGCAGGCCGTCAAAGCCGACAGTCTGCATGGAGATGGAAGTCCGCGAGCCAAAAAAGAACCCGCCCGAGCGAGGGACTCGGGCGGGCTTGGGGGAGCATCTCAGACGAGAGGCGTCACTTCTTCTGAATGTACTTCAGGCAGTCGAGCGTGACGGCCAGCAGGATGATGATGCCGGAGAAGACGAACTGGAGGTTCGTGTCGACGCCGAGGATCGTGAGCGAGTAGGTCAGCGCGGTGAAGATGAGCACGCCGATCGTGACGCCCGAGATCTTGCCGATGCCGCCGGTGAAGGAGACGCCGCCGACCACGCAGGCCGCGATGGCGTCGGTCTCCCAGCCCTGGCCGTAGGCGGCGGAGCCGGAACCGGTCATACGCATGCACTCGAGCCAGGAGCCAAAGCCGTAGAGGACGCCGGCGAGCATGAACGTGCCGAGCATGACCCAGAAGACGTTGATGCCGGAGACAGCAGCAGCCTCCTGGTTGCCACCGACGGCGTACATGTTCTTGCCGAACGTGGTCTTGTTCCAGATGAACCAGACGATGGCGATGGCAGCGACGGCCCACAGGATGATCGTCGGGAAGCCGTTGAACTTCGGGATGATCATGTTGGGGATCGTGGGCTCGATGGAGCCGAACGAGACACCCTTGGTCGCGTAGGTGAGCAGGCCGAAGATGATCAGCATGTTGGCCATCGTGGAGATGAACCAGTGCATCTTGAACTTGGCCGTGAAGAAGCCGGCGATCGTCGCAAAGAAGGTGCAGAGCACGATGCAGACGACAAGGGCGAGGATGATGCGGCCGACGACGGGGACGGTCGTGAAGTCAAACTGCACGCCGAAGACCGTACCGGTGTTGATGCCCTGGTGCATGATGATCGTCGAGGCGGTCATGCCCATGCCGACCATGCGGCCGATCGAGAGGTCGGTGCCCGTCTGAAGGATCAGACCCGCAACGCCGAGCGCGAGGAACATGCGCGGAGAGGCCTGCTGCAGGATGTTGAGCACGTTGTTGACGGTGAGCAGCTGCGTGCCCTTGACGATGGGCGCCGCGATGCACAGGCCGATGAAGACGGCGAGGATCGCGATGTACAGGCCGTTGCGCAGCAGGAACTGGCGACGGTCGAAGGTGTACTGGTAGTTCTCCCAGCGCTGCGCCTGGTTCTCCGCGAAGGTGAACTTGGACATGCGGAGCATGTCGATCAGGTGATAGCGGTGGGTGAAGGCCTCGTGACCGCGGTCCTTGATGCGCTGGAGGTCCTTCTCGTACTCGATCTTCGCGTCAAAGCGACGGTTCTTGTAGACGTAGTTCTCGTCCTTGATCTCGGCGCTGTCGGTAATCTTGGCCAGGTTGTCCTGGTGCTCCTTCTCGAGCCGGGCGAGGTGCTTGTCGTAGTCCTGCTTGGCCACGACGCGCTCGGCGGCGCAGCTCTGCTTCACCGCGTCGAGATAGTCCTTGTCGTAGTGCGCGGAGAGGTAGTCAACGGCCTCCTTGATGAGGGCGTCGACCTGGGACTTGTTCTGGCTCTCGACGGACTTGGCCTTGGCGAGGTCCTTCTGATAGGAAGCGATGGCGCGATCGCGCTCGTCCTTGGTGAGGATCTTGTCGCGCTTGGCGTCGTCGATCGAGCCCTCGAGGGCGATGACCTTGTCGGTGCCGTCAACGCGCAGCGCGTCGATCTTTGCCTGGATGGCGCCGACGTGGTCGTCGATCGGCTTGCGCAGGGCCAGCTCCTCCTCGGGTGTGAGAATTGCGTTTGCCATAGGTTATCCCCCTTACAGATACTTGGCGCTGAGGCGCAGGAGCTCTTCCTGGTTCGTCTCCTTGGTGTTGACGATTCCGGAGAGCCTGCCGTTGGACATGACACCGATGCGGTTGGTGATGCCGAGAATCTCGGGCATCTCGGAGGAGACCACGATGATGGTCTTCCCCTCCTTTGCCATCTTGATGATGAGCTCGTAGATCTCATACTTGGCACCGACGTCGATGCCGCGGGTCGGCTCGTCCATCAGGAAGACCTGAGGGGCGCGCTCGAGCCACTTGCCGAAGATGACCTTCTGCTGGTTGCCGCCGGAGAGCGAGGAGATCAGATCGTCAGGACCCATGCACTTGGTGTGCATGGTCTTGATCTCGTCGTTGGTGGCGTTGACCATCTTGGGCTTGGAGAGGGCGAGGCCGGACTTGTAGTGGCCCAGGTTGGCGATCGTGGTGTTGAACGTCAGGTCGCCCTTGAGGAAGAGGCCGTTTGCCTTGCGCTCCTCGGTGATGAGGGCAAAGCCGTAGTCCATAGCCTCCTGTGCGTTGCTGAAGTTCATGAGCTTGTCGCGGAAGTAGACGCGACCGGACGCACGCGTACGGATGCCGAAGATCGTCTCGAGCAGCTCCGTGCGGCCGGCGCCGACAAGTCCGTAGAGGCCGAAGATCTCGCCCTTGCGCACGTCGAACGTGATGTCGGTGAGGTTGGGGGCGTACTTCGTCGAGAGGTGCTGGATGGAGAGGATGGGATCCCCGGGCGTGTTGTCCACGGGCGGGAAGCGGTTGTCGAGCGAGCGGCCGACCATAGCGGCGATCAGCTCGTTCATGTTCGTGTCCTCGATGCGCTTGGTCATGACCAGCTCGCCGTCGCGCAGGACCGAGACATCGTCGCAGATCTCGAAGATCTCGTCCATCTTGTGGGAAATGTAAATCAGCGAGATGCCCTGCTCCTTGAGCATGCGCATCATCGCGAAGAGCTTCTCGACCTCCTGCGTCATGAGCGAGGAGGTGGGCTCGTCCAGAACGATGACCTGGGCGTTGTAGGAGATGGCCTTCGCAATCTCGCACATCTGGCGCTGCGAGACCGACATGTTGCGCATCGGCGTGTTGAGGTTGACCGTGAGGCCGAGCTTGCGGAAGAGGTCGGCGGCCTCCTTGCGCATGCGGCCCTCATCGATGACGCCGAGAGCGTTCGTCGGGTAGCGACCGAGGAACAGGTTGTCCTTGACGTTGCGGTCGAGGCACTGGTTGAGCTCCTGGTGCACCATCGCGATGCCGTTCTCAAGGGCATCCTTGGGTCCGGAGAAGGCGACCTCCTTGCCGTTGAGCCTGATGGTCCCCTCGTCCTTCTGATAGGTGCCGAACAGGCAGTTCATCATCGTCGACTTGCCTGCGCCGTTCTCACCCATGAGACCCATGACGGTGCCGCGCCGGACGTTGAGGTTGATGTGGTTCAGGACTCGGTTGCGTCCGAACGACTTGCTCATGCCCTGGATCGACAGGATGATGTCGTCTTGCTTGTCAGCCAATATGTTTCACCCCTTACATCTGTCGTGGCGCCCATCGGCGCCTCCAGAGAAACACCGCTAACCCAAAGCCGTCAGACGCACAAGGAGGGAGGAGCATGACCTCCTCCCTCCTTTGGTTCCGTGTCAGCGGAAAGACCTCATGAGCCTACCTACGCGAGAAGCGAGGTGTAGGAGGCGCCGTTGTCGGTCTTCACCATGTTGATCGCGAAGCCGTCGTACTCGCTCGGGTTGCCGAGACGGTTGGTGATGTTGGCCTCGGTCTGGCCGTCGCCGCCGATGTACTCGACCGTGAGGTTGAGCAGGTCGTCGTACTTCTCGAGCAGCGGCTGATAGGTGGAGGACAGGAAGTTGTCGGCCGCGTTGTAGATGTCGAGCCAGACCTTCTTGTTCGGGCTCGCGGACTCGTCGAGCTGGCTCTGCGCGGTGGCGTAGAGGGTGGTAGCGTCGGTGAAGTCCTGGTAGTTGTCAGCGGTGACGGCGAGGTTCATCGCGTAGTAGGAGCGCTGATCCTCGTTGTAGACGTAGTCCTCCTCGGCGATGACGTTGCCCGCGTCGTCCTCGGTGGCGATGCCGGTGTTGATGTCGACACCGTCAAAGACGTTGCGGAGCAGGCGCAGGGTGAGGTAGGCCTGGACGGCGGGGTTCTGGGAGATGGTGCCCGCATAGCCCTCGGCGATGGCAGCGACGGCGTCGGAGTTGGCGTCGTAGCCGAAGGTCGGGACGTTGTTGTCCTTGGACCAGGCGTTGAACATCGACATGCCCATGCCGTCGTTGTTGGAGACGACGACGTCGATCTGGTCGCCGAAGGAGGAGGACCAGGACTGGAGGGCATTGCCGGCGGTGGCGGCGTCCCAGGTGGCGCCGGACTGGTTCTTCATCTCCTGCGAGGCGAGCTCGCGGATGATGTACTCCTTGCCGTCATCAGCGGTGACCTTGCCGTCGACGACGAGGTCGGAGCTGCCGTCAGTGTTGGTGCCGACGGGGTCGGAGACGATGTTGCCGTCCTTCTCGACCGCCGTGCCGAGGGCCTTGCGGGTGCCGCGGGTACGGGCGATGGAGTCGTTGTGGCCGATGTCACCGACGGCGAGGACGTAGCCGATGATGCCGTCGCCGTTGCGGTCGAGCTCGGCGGCGTGGGCCTTGATGTAGTTGAGGACCATCTCGCCCTGGAGGTCGCCGCCCTGCGTGGCGTCAAAGCCGACGTAGTAGGTGTTCTCGTTGAAGCTGAGGGTGGTCATGTCGAGCTCGCCCGTGGTGGAGTTGGACGGCTGACGGTTGAAGAAGATGACCGGCTTCTGGTTGTTGGCAACCTCGCCGGTGTCGCCACCGGTCTCGGCGGAGTCGTCAGCGGGCTGCTCGGTGTCGCCACCGCAGCCGACGAGCGCGACGGTACCCGCGCCCGCAAGACCGAGGCCGCACACCTTCACGAAGTTGCGACGAGTCAGATCCATGGTAGTAATCCTTTCCCCGTTTCCCCGGACGCGCGACATTGCGCGCCCATGTCTTGTGAGTACGTTAACACCGTGTTGCGGCGCCCCAGCCAGGTGGGGCGCCATTCATCGCCCACCGGTCGTATGGGTCACGTGAACGGCGCGCGCGACAACCTCACTTTTAGGAAGAGGTTCTTAACTACTCATACCTCTCGTCGAACACCCGACGGGTCTTCTTCTCGCTCCTCGGAAGCACGCCAAGCTCGACGACCTTGACGAGCGGAGTGAAGCCAATGCGGCGCTTGACCTCGTGCGCGACGGCGTCAGCCGTGTCGAGGAAGTCCTGGGTGCCGTCCGTCTCCACATAGATGCGCATGGTGTCGCGGCCCTCGAGGTGCGAGAGGCGAATCTGGTACTCGCTCGAGAGCGCCGGAAACGTCTGGAGGATCTCCTCGATCTGGCGCGGGAAGACGTTGACGCCGTGGATCTTGACCATGTCGTCCGAGCGACCCTGGAGCGCATCGATGCGCGGGAAGGGGCTGCCGCAGGGGCATTCGCCGGGGATGATGCGACTGAGGTCGTGCGTGCGGAAGCGGATGAGCGGCGCGCCCTCCTTGACGAGCGTCGTGATGACGATCTCGCCCCACTCCCCGTCCGGGAGCGGCTCCCCCGTTTCCGGGTCGACGATCTCGATGTAGATGTAGTCGTCCCAGTAGTGCATGCCGTCCTCTGCGTCACAGGAGATGCCAATGCCGGGGCCATAGACCTCCGTGAGACCATAGATGTCGTAGATGTCGATGCCGAGACCCGCCTTCACCCGGTCGCGCATCTTCTTGCCCCAGCGCTCGGAGCCGATTACGCCCTTGCGCAGGGCGATGCTGTCCCCCATGCCGCGCTTCTCGATCTCCTCCGCGAGCAGGAGCGCGTAGCTCGACGTGGCACCGATGACGGTGGACTGGAGGTCCACCATGAACTGCAGCTGCTTCTCGGTGTTGCCGGGACCCATGGGAACGACCATCGCGCCGAGCTTCTCGGCGCCAGCCTGAAATCCTATGCCCGCAGTCCAGAGACCGTAGCCCGGGGTGATCTGGATGCGATCCTCGGAGGTGATGCCGGCGAGCTCGTAGCAACGCTTGAACTGCTCCGCCCAGTCGTCGATGTCCTTGGCGGTATAGGGGATGATGACCGGGGTGCCCGTGGTGCCCGAGCTCGAGTGGATGCGCACGATTTCTCGCTCGTCGACGGCGGAGGCGCCGAGCGGATAGCAGTTGCGCAGGTCTTCCTTCTCGGAAAAGGGCAGCGCAAGGAAGTCCTCCTCGGTGAGGACCTCGGTGACCCCGGCCTCCTGGAGGCACCGACCAAAGTAGTTGCCCGACGCCACGAGGCGCTGGACCTGATTGTTGACGAGTTTGAGCTGGAACTCGCTGATGTGCATGAGTGACTCCTAGAGGTTGAGGGCGGCGAGGTCGAGGTCGGCGAAGGCGGGTTTGACGAGGGCGCGCACGGCGGAGGCGAGGTCGTCCACAGTGACGGGGCCGAGCGCGCCGGCGCGGGCGGCAGCACCGAGCAAAACGACGTTCAGCGCCTTCGCGGTACCGAGCGCATCCGTCGCCACCGCGGCGTCAACGACAACGAGGTTGCCCTCCCCCACGCGCTCGCGCAGGTAGGACATGATTGCCGACAGGTCGTAGGCGGGACCACCCGTGGCAGCCGAGACGGGAACGACTGGTGCGTCGCTCGTGACGACCATGCCGCCGGGGCGCAGGAACGAGAGCTGACGAACCGCCTCAGCTGGCTCGAAGGCCACGATTGCGTCCGCCCGGCCACGGCCGATGAGCGGGGCATGGGCGCCCTCCCCCATGCGCACGTGGCTGAACACGGAGCCGCCGCGCTGCGCCATGCCGATGGTCTCGGCGGTCTTGACGGGGAGGCCGCGCCCCATCGCGGCACGCGCCAGAAGCTTTGATGCGAGGACGGCACCCTGGCCGCCCACGCCAGCGAGGATGACATTGGTGCTCACAGGCGCTCACCTCCCGAGATGGCACGCGTGGGACAGATCTGCTCGCAGAGCGTGCACCCTGTGCACTGGGCCGCATCGATGCGGACCTTGCCGGTCGCGGCGTCCGGCACAAGGGCGGGGCACCCCAGCTCTCGAACGCAGCGCTGGCAGCCAACGCACTTCTCGGCATCCACCGTGCTTCTCGCCTTGGGTCTGGCGAGAACCACGCACGGACTCCGGAAGATGATCGCCTTGACACCCGGCTCGTCGGCGACGCGGCGGACGGTCTCGACGGCGAGTTCGTGATCGAGCGGGTCCACGGTCTCCACGACCGTAAGGCCGATGGCGCGAAGGACGCGCTCGATCGAGACCTTCTCCACGACCTGGCCCATCATCGTGCGACCGGTGCCCGGGTGCGGCTGGTGACCGGTCATGGCCGTGGTCGAGTTGTCGAGCACGACGAGCGTCATGTTTGCCTGGTTGTAGAAGGCGTTGACCATGCCGGTGATGCCCGAGGCGAAGAACGTGGAGTCGCCCACGAAGGCAAAGGCCGCGGTGTCCGGCTCGACGTGCGTAACGCCCTGCGCGATGTTGATGCCCGCGCCCATGCACAGGCAGGTATCCACCATGTCGAGCGGCTTGGCGTTGCCGAGCGTGTAGCAGCCGATGTCGCCGCAGAAGAGCGTCTTGCGTCCCTTCATCGCACATTTGACGGCGTAGAAGCTCGCACGGTGCGGACAGCCGGCGCAGAGGACGGGAGGGCGGATGGGGAGCGTGGGGGGCGCCGGGGGGTTCTTCTCCGTGCTCAAACATTCTCGGCCTTCGGCCTGCGAAACTGCGCGCGGAGATGAACCCCCCGGCGCAAGCTCGCAGGCCTCTCCCCTGCCGAGGAAACGATCAAGTGCCGCGCCAACTGATTCGACAGTGTTCTCACCTGACGGCTGGATGTCGCCGGTGAGCTTGCCGCAGATGCGCACGTTGAGGCCGCGACGGGCGCAGGTGGCGATGAGGGCGCGCTCGATCACGGGGTCGAGCTCCTCGACGCAGAGGACCTCGTCGAGGCCGTCGAGGAACTCGGCGGCAAGGTCCTCCGGGAACGGGTACGGAGTCGCGATGCGTAGGACGCGAACATCGTCCTTCTCGCTGAGGTTCTCGGCGACGTAGGTGGCGCTGATACCGTGCGTTGCGATGCCAAGGCGCGGGCGGGCGTCAGGTCCCGCCGTCTGCGTCACGGCGTTTCTCGCGTAGCCGGAGAGGCGCTTGGCGAGCACCGCATCGCGCTTCTCGATGGCAGCGTGGGCGCGTACGGAGAGAGCCGGGAAGATGACCCAGCGGGACGGATCGCGTACGAAGCCCTCGGGCTCGTTGACGCGCCAATCCTCGGGATCGGCGACCTCGACGTCTTCGTAGCCGTGGTCCACGCGCGTGGTCGGGCGAACGATCACGGGGCATCCCAGCTCCTCGGAGAGCTCGAACGCCTCCCCCATCATTGCGTAGGCCTCGCTCGGGGTCGACGGGTCGAGGACGGGCAGCTTGGCGTAGGCGGCGAAGGTGCGCGTGTCCTGCTCGGTCTGTGACGAGATGGGGCCGGGGTCGTCCGCCACGAGCACCACCATGCCGCCCTTGACGCCAATGTAGGAGAGGCTCATGAGCGGGTCGGAGGCGACGTTCAGACCCACCTGCTTCATGGTCACGAGCGTGCGGGCGCCGGCATAGGCGGCACCGGCCGCCACCTCGAGTGCGGCCTTCTCGTTGACGGACCACTCAACGTAGACGCCCTCGCCGCGACGCTTTGCCACGGTCTCCAGCACCTCGGTCGACGGTGTGCCCGGATAGCCAGCCACAACATTCACGCCCGCAACGAGCGCGCCCACCGCCATGGCCTCGTTGCCCATCAGGAACTCTCTGTGCATGGAATCCCCCTCGCTCTTGTTGGCCGCAGTGTAATCGAGGGACGTCACGTTTGGCGGAAGCGTCGCAAACCGGTAACGTAGAGCGAGGAACAGGCCGGAAGAAACGGAGCGCACGTGGCAGAGACGGCAACGGACAGACTGCGCCTGGTCATCGGCGACGAGGGTCTGGCGCGGCTCTCGGAGGCCCGCGTTGCCGTGATCGGGCTCGGCGGCGTAGGCTCAAGCTGCGCGGAGGCACTCGCCCGCGGAGGAGTGGGCCACCTCGTGCTGCTCGACCGTGACGTGGTGGCGCCGAGCAACATCAACCGCCAGGCGCTTGCGTTCCAGAGCACGATTGGCCGCCCCAAGGCCGAGGTCATGCGCGCCATGGTGCTCGACATCAATCCCGAGGCGAACGTAACCGCCGTGACCGCGTTCCTGGACAAGGACGCGCTCCCCCAGCAGATGGACGAGCTCGGACACCTCGACTATGTGGTCGACGCCATCGACACCGTGGGCCAGAAGCTGCGTCTGGCGCAGTGGTGCCAGGAGTGCGGCATCCCCGAGCTCTCCGCGATGGGCGGCGCCAACAAGCTCGACCCGTGCCGCCTGCGCTTCGCTCGCATCGAGGACACTGTCAACTGCCCGCTCGCGCGCGTCATGCGCAAGGAGTGCCGGCGCCGCGGCATCCGCGGGCTCCGGGTGCTCTTCTCGGACGAGGAGCCCGTGCGCATGGAGGCCATCTCCGACGAGCAGTGGTTGCGCGAGGGCTCGCTTCTCGGGACGATGAGCTACCTGCCGCCCATCATGGGCCAGATGCTCGCCAGCCGCGTGATCCGCGACCTTCTTGGCTGGGCGTAGGGTCCCTTCTCGAGGTTTGGGTTCGTTATCTTGGCCCAGCTCGACTAGACCTGATTGCCGCAAGTCCCTGAGCTGCTTGTTTGCGCTACCACCACGCCACGACTTCACCTCGGTGAACCCAAACCGATTTTCGGTTTGGGTTCACCGATGACCTCTCTCAAAAAAATCAAAGTTTAGACTAAGCTACTACCTGCGCATATAAAGGCGGACAACCGACTTTGGCCACAAGCACGAACCCAAACCTCGCACGGGGACTTATCGCAGAGACCAAGCGAGAAGAGCGTCTGTCACAACGGCGCAGACGAGCGCGGGTATCACGCCGAGCACTCCGACGAGCCCAACGACAAAAACGCAGAGCACGCCACACGCAAAGGCGGTGAGCTGGAAGGACCCGACGGATCGCACACGCTGGGGATCGTCGAAAGCAGCAGCGAATACGAGCGTCAGCAGCATCGCCCACGCAAGGAGAACCGAGGGAACCATATTTGTCCCGAGCACATCAGTCAAAGCGGCAAGCACCAACGCGGACGACACCAGCGAAGCCACGAGCAACGGAAGCGAGTCGAGCAGGAGCAGGCTTAGCGCACCCTGCGGAAGAAGAGGGCGAACGAGTCGGTTGGTGCAGTCCTCGCGAAACACGTGTGCGAGCGGTAGGGGCTCGCGCAGGGCGAGCGCCACAGAGAGGAGCCAGACGAGGAGCACGCCAACATTGGACCCCTCCGCGATGAGCAGGGCGCCGATCGGAACAATCGCGCCGCCCCACGTGAGGGCACCAAGCAGCAGGGAAGGACGGCGCACGAGGCTCAGGAGAGCATGCGAGACATGCGCCGCGCCTCCCCGTGCAAAGCGCCAGGTCCTCCTAGCCTTCCGACGACGCGCGAAGCGACGACGTCGGCATGCCTCCTTGTAGGTACCCGCGTTGACGAACGCCAGAAAGCTAAGCGACTTGCGCGCGGCATAGAGCTCATTGTCATCGACAACGAAGGCCATATTCGCATGCGCAGCGAGCACGAGGGAAAACGCAACGAACAGCACGTCGGCGACTAGCGCCAGGGGCACAAACAGCAGTCCCATCAGGAAGGCGAGCGTCGGAGTCACCAGCGCCATAAGGACGGCAAGAAGGACCGCGGCAATACCGGCAGCAATCGTAACGGACAGTCGGATTCTGCGTCGTGCGGCACTTCTCACCAGCGCGCAAGCGAGGGCGGCAAGTCGAGTCGTCAGCGTGAGGACGGCGAAAAAGGCCGCCCATGCGAGGGGTTCGTATGCTCCGGCAAGAACGCCGAGCACATGGCCCCCAAGCGCACCGGCGAACAACCAGAGCGCGACAATTCGAACGAGGCGTACGGCGAGAATCTCTTCCGGACGAACCTCACGCGCGAGCCAGGAGATGTCAGGAAGGGTCAGGCGCAACGGGGTCTCCTGCAGTCCAGCAATCGCCCGACAGACGAGCAGAACCGCCGGCAGGTAAGCAAGAAGGGCAAAGGCAACGCTGCCCGCAAGAGCGCCAAGCGCGTCGTGTATGCCCTCGACAAGATCTATCACCTGCGCCCAGGAGAGCACGAGGGCGAAGGCGAAGAGCACCGCGAGATAGAGCTGATACGTCCGCTCGAGGAAGCCCCGGTCCTCGTCGATGTCCGCCCCTGCCGCAAACAGCAGGAAGCGCAGGTCGCTTCGTGCATGGCGCAGTTCCAGACGGGCGAGAAGCCCCACGTTGCCGCACATGTCAGTCCTCGACGATATGAAGCGCGCCATCTGCGAGCTCGAGAGAGAGGCCAGGCGTGAGCCCAGGAACATCATGGTGGCAGCTCAGGAGCACGGCCGTCCCCTCGCGTGCTGCGGCGGCAAGCTCCTCGGAGAGTGCGAGCGAAGCCACGCGGTCGAGCGGACCATGCGGCTCGTCAAGCAACAGCACGCGCGGTCGCAGGGCGAGCGCGAGTACCAGTGCGAGCTTCTCCCGCATCCCGCGCGAGTATGCCGAGGGCAGCAAACGCTCATATCCGATGAGGCCAAAACGCTCGAGCAGACGCCCTGCGCGGGGGCGCGCGGAGTCCGCCCTGTTAGCAGCAAGCACGAACTCCACGTGTTCCATCGCCGTAAGGTCGTCGTAGAAGCTTGGCACGTCCGGCACAAACGTGAGCGTGCCGGGAGCAAGCCTCGTGCGTCCGGTGAAGGGCGCCCCACCGAGAAGGACCTCACCCTCATCAGGCTCGAGCCATCCCGCCAGACAACGGAAGAGCGTCGACTTACCCGCCCCATTAGGACCAGTCAGAAACGACACCTGACCCGGCGCCAACGAGAAGGACACGCCCTCCCACACCGGAACGTCACCGTAACCAAAACAGAGGTCGCGTACCTCGAGCGCCGTATCGGACATGTCAGCCCCCTCGCCGCGATCAAACGATGACGAGATGATACGCTTCTCTCAGCATCCGCTTGAGTTCAAGGTTCCGTTGATTCTCAGGGTCACGCCGGCTTTTCCGCGCATGTGGCCCAGAACGTGGGGATGCCCAGCTCGTGGAGACGGCCCTCGCCGTTGGTGTCCTCATAGAGGTCAAGCAGGCGAAAGCCCGCCTGAATCTGCCCACGGACCTGCTCGTCGAGGGTGTGCGAGAACTGGACGCCCCACTCCGGGAGGTCCTTCTCGGGAATGAGCGAGGGGTCGCGGAGCGGGTTGAACGGCAGGCCGCGCACGACGCGCTCCTCCTCGTCGTCCACGACGTAGTTGAAGCCGTTGTCCAACCCGGCGAGCAGCCGCCCGCCCGTTGCCAGGACGCGGAAGCACTCGCGCCAGATGGGGAGCACCTCCTCGACGTAGCAGTTGGAGACCGGATGGAAGATGAGGTCGAACGATTCGTCCTCGAACGGCAGCGGGCGCGTCATGTCCGCGTGCACGGCGCGGATCTCATAGCCCTCGCGCTCGGCAACCATGACCTCGGACGCAATCTGCGCCTCGGAGTAGTCGAGCATCGTGCACTCGCAGCCCATGGCAGCAAAGATCGGCATCTGCTGGCCACCGCCCGAGGCAAGGCCAAGCACACGCTTTCCGCGCATCTCCTCGAAGAACCAATCGCGCGGCACCTCCCGCGTCGGCGTGAGCACCATCGACCAGTCGCCGCCCAGCGCCACCAGGTAGCGCTCGTGCGAGATGGGCTTCCCCCACTCCCATCCATCAGCCACCCACGAATCCACAATCCGCGCATTCACGTCCATGTACGATTCGGCCTGGTTCTCCAGTGAGTTCACGTTCTCCCCCATCGCGAGAATCGAAACAGAAAGGCCCGCCGGCACTTCTCGGCCAGCGACTTTTGGGCGAAGCCCAATGAGCTGGCGAGAAGTACCGGCGGGCCGTCAGGTACGTGAGAGCCTACGCGAAGTCCGCGATCTGAGCCTTGAGCTGCTCGATCGTGGCCGTGAGCTCAGCGGCCTGGGCGCGCTTCTTCTCGATGACGGCAGGAGCCGCCTTGGCGACGAAGCCCTCGTTGGCGAGCGTGCGCTCCACGCCGGCGAGGTCCTTCTCGGCCTTGGCGAGCTCCTTGGAAAGGCGCGCGGACTCGGCGGCGAGGTCGACGAGGTCGCCCACGTGGACGAAGATCTCGAGCGAGCCGTCGGCCACGGAGACGCAGCCCTCGGGCTTCCGGGCGTCGGCGGCGGCGACAAACGCACCCACGTGGCCCACGGAGCTCACGAAGCCCTCCTGGCCGGCGAGAACCGCCGCGTCCTCGTCGCCACAGCGCACGCACACGTCGAGCTCGGCGCGCGGCGAGAGTCGATAGCGGGCACGCGTGGAGCGCACGCAGGAGATGACGCGCTTGGCGAGCTCGAAGTCCTTCTCGGCACGCTCGTTCGCGAACTCGGCGAAGCGCTCGGGCTCCGGCCAGGTGGCCACCATGAGGAACTCGGCGGAGTGGTCGTCGAGGCCGGACGCGGGCAGGGCGTCCCAGACGCTCTCGGTCACGAACGGCATGACCGGGTGCAGCAGCCTCATGCAGGTATCGAGCACAAAGACGAGGTTGCGCTGGACCTGCAGGCGCTCCTCGGGCGCGCCGTCGAGCAGGCGGCTCTTGCAGAGCTCGATGTACCAGTCGCAGACGTCGCCCCAGAAGAAGCTCTGGATCTCGCGGGCGTAGTCGCCGAAGGCGTAGGTCTCCAGCTGCTCGGTGGCGTGCGCGACGGCGCGCGCCAGGCGCGACAGCATCCACGCGTCCTCCGGCGTCACGGCGGCCGGCGCGCCCGGCTCGTAGCCCTCGAGGTTCATCTGGACGAAGCGGCTCGCGTTCCAGATCTTGGTCACGAAGCCGCGGGCCTGCTCGGTGCGCGGGCTGTCGATGAGCTTGTGGGTCTTCTTGTCGATGTTGGCGTCGAACTTGACGTCCTGGTTGTTGGTGATGAGCGTGAGGAGGTTGTAGCGCATGGCGTCCGCGCCGTACTTCTCCATGAGCTCCATCGGGTCCACGCCGTTGCCCTTGGACTTGGACATGCGGCTGCCGTCCTTGGCCAGGATCGTGGCGTAGATGTAGACGTCGTGGAAGGGCACCTCGTCGGTGAAGTAGAGCGAGCTCATGATCATGCGCGCCACCCACAGGGCGATGATGTCACGCGCGGTCACGAGGACCTTGGTGGGGTGGTGCTCGGCGAGCTCGGAGGTGTCGTCAGGCCAGCCCTGCGTGGCGAAGGTCCACAGCTGGCTCGAGAACCACGTGTCGAGCACGTCCTCGTCCTGGTGGACGTGGTGCCCGCCGCACTTGGGACAGACGTCCGTGTCCTCCATGAGGGCATCCTCCCAGCCGCAGTCCTCGCAGTAGAAGACCGGGATGCGGTGGCCCCACCAGAGCTGGCGGCTGATGCACCAGTCCTTGAGGTTGTCCATCCAGGTAAGGTAGGTCTGGGTCCAGCGCTCGGGATGGAACTTGACCTCGCCGTCGCGCACGACCTGCGTGGCACGCTCCTTGAGCTTGTCAACGGCGACGAACCACTGCTCGGAGAGCCAGGGCTCGAGCGCGGTGTTGCAGCGGTAGCAGTGCATGACGGAGTGGTCGAGCTCCTCGACCCTCTCGAGGAGGCCGTGCTCTTCGAACCACGTGACCACAGCCTCGCGGCACTGGTCGCGGTTCATGCCGGTGAACTCGCCGTAGCCGTCCACCACGACGGCGTGCTCGTCGAAGATGTTGATCTGCTCGAGGTCGTGGGCCTGGCCCATCGCGTAGTCGTTGGGGTCGTGCGCGGGCGTGACCTTGACGAAGCCCGTGCCAAAGCCGGCGTCGACGTGCCAGTCGGAGAAGATCGGGATCTCTCGGTCCACGATGGGCAGGCGCACCATCTTGCCTACGAGCTTGGCCTTCTCGGGGTCCTGCGGGGAGACGGCAACGCCCGTGTCGCCGAGCATGGTCTCGGGACGCGTGGTGGCCACCGTGATGTGGTCGATGCCGTCGACGGGCTCCACGAGCGGGTACTGGAGGTACCAGAGGTGGCCCTTCTCGTCCTGGTACTCAGCCTCGTCGTCAGAGATGGCGGTGCAGCAGCTCGGGCACCAGTTGACGATGCGCTTGCCGCGATAGATGAGGCCGTCGTGGTACCAGTCGCAGAAGACCTTGCGCACGGCTCGGCTGAACTCGGGGCTCATCGTGAACTTCTCGTCGGAGAAGTCGATCGAGCAGCCCATGCGCTTGATCTGGGAGACGATCGTGCCGCCGTACTCGCGCGTCCAGTCCCAGCAGGCGTCGAGGAACTTCTCGCGGCCAATCTCGAGGCGGCTCACGCCCTCGCTCTTGAGCTTCTTGTCCACCTTGGTCTGCGTGGCGATGCCCGCGTGGTCGGTGCCCAGGATCCAGCGCGTGGAGCGCCCGCGCATGCGAGCGTAGCGCACGTAGGTGTCCTGGATGGAGTCGTCCATCGCGTGGCCCATGTGCAGGATGCCCGTCACGTTGGGTGGCGGGATGACGACGGTGCAGTCCCCCACTCCCTTGGAGCGCTGGTAGCAACCGGCGCTCATCCAGCGCTCGATGAGCTCGGGCTCGGCGGTCTGGGGGTCGTAGTTCTTGGGCATCTCTTCCACGGGGCATCCTCTCCCGGTCGCGTGCGTATCAGTCCAACAGGATAGCACGCGCGCAACGCAGAGTGCCGGGCGAGAGGGACGCGGGGTCGGCGCGCAGGGGGCTAGTACCCGCGATAGACGTCCTCGTTGTAGGGCGGCAGCTCGACGCCGGGGACCACCCCGGTCGCCGGACGCGTGATGCCCACGAGGGGGAGCGTGTCACTGCCGACAAGCCCCTGGTACACGATGAGGCTAAAGCCCGCAGCAGGCTCAGCGGCGTCCTGCGCAATGAAGCGGCGGGTGTAGCTCGCCTGATACGAGTCGACGCTCTCCCTCCCGTTGTAGGTGGAGACCGACTCTGCGCCGATCAGGCGGCCCGCGTCGTCGTAGGCGTAGATGGCCGTATAGGAGCCTCCCCCGATCTCCCCGGCGGGTGCCCCGGTCGAGGCGGAGACCACGCGCCCCTGGTCGTCGTAGACAAAGCTTTGGGGGATCAAAAAGTCAATGTAGGTGCCCTCATAGGAGGTTTGCACCATGTTCCCCGCGTCGTCGTAGGTGAACATCGTCGCGTAGGAGAGCTCCTCCTCACCGGATGAGGAGCGGGTCCAGAACTCCTCGCGCACGAGCCGCCCGGCGTCGTCGTAGGAGTAGGTGGTCCAGTAGCTCGTGGACATCCCTCCGGCGTCGTTGGCCGTGGTCACCGTCACGAGGCGTCCCGCGTCGTCGTAGAGGTAGTCCGTGACGGAATACGTGGAGGAGGTCCGATAGGCGTTCTCAGTGGAGATCCGGGAGATGCGGCCGGCGTCGTCGTAGGCGTAGCTCTCCGTCTCCGTCGAGTACGCGCCGCTCGAGACGATCGTAGTGAGGCGACCGGCCTCATCATAGACGTAGCTCTCCTCGGTGATGCCCGACTGCGAGTTCTCGAGGGCGAGCGACGTCACGCGCCCCTGCTCGTCATAGGTGTAGCTTCCAGAGACGGCGTGGCTCGTGTCGTACTGGTAGGTCCAGGAGACAACGCGACCGGCAGCGTCACGCTCGCTGTGATAGGTGACCGTGTCGCCATGGGCCGTCTCGACGATGTCCGAGGTCAGCCAGACCTCGCGCAGCCCCGCCGCGTCGAGGCCGCTCACCTGCGCATCGTCGGGGACGGACAGGCTCGTGAGCGCGCGGTTGCCGCCGACGTCAAGCGAGGAAAGCGGCTCGGTGCTCACGTCGAGCTCGATGAGCTCGGTCAAGTCGCTCGTGTCGAGCGCCGTGAGGGAGCCGCCCGTGACCGTGAGGGACGTCACGTTGGGGAAGAAGCGGCCCAGCCCCGAGAGCTGCGCGCAGCCCGAGAGGCTCATGTTCGTGACGGCGCGACCCTCGTCGCGCGAGAGCCTCCCGTCCCCGTCGGAGTCGTAGGTGGCCGCGACCGCGGCGCGCAGGGCGGGGTCGGGGAAGTTCTTCTCGTCTATGTCGTAGGGCGCAAAGAGGGAAAACCACGCAACGGCACCAGCCGCCGCAACGACCACGAGCACACCGAGGGCAATGGCGAGAGGTGCGACACGGCGGCGGCGCGCAGGGCGAGCGGGCCGAGGTGGGGCAACCGTCTCCACGGCACGGAGCTGAGCCCCGCACGAACCGCAGAACCTCGCGTCACCAGGAATCTGAGCGCCGCACTTGGGACAGAACATATCCACCCCTCCCCTATACTCTACGCAGCGAACATACCACAGCGGGTCGGAGGGACCGTGCACTATTCTTCCTGGGACATGCATTGCCACCTCGGATGGTTCGAAGACCCCGTCCGGACGGCGCGTGACGCGGCGGCGGGCGGAGCGGGGCTGTTTGCCGTCACCGTGACCCCACGGGAGTACCAAGACGTCGCAGGGCTGTTCCAAGCCGAGAAGTACGTCCGGCTGGGAGCGGGCCTGCACCCCTGGTGGGTCCGTGACGCCGCGGACGCCGACTCCCTTCTCGACCTGCTTCCGGAGACGCGCTTCGTCGGTGAGATCGGGCTCGACGCCTCCGCTCGCCACGTGAGCACCTGGGACGCACAGCTCGCCGCCTTTGAGCGCATCTGCGCCGCCTGTGCCCAGACGATCAACGCCGCCGCACCAAAGGTGCTCTCCATCCACGCCGTGAGGTCCGCCGGCGCGGTGCTCGACGTGCTGGAGCGCACGGGCGCCGCCACGAGCTGTCGCTGCGTCCTGCACTGGTTCTCCGGAAGCTCTGAGGAGCTCTGGCGCGCGGTGGAGCTGGGGTGCTCGTTCTCATTGGGCGAGCGCGCGCTCGGGACGCGCCGCGGCAGGGAGTACGCGCGCATCCTGCCGGCCGAGCGCCTGCTCTCCGAGACGGACCTCCCCGAGTCGCCAAACGCACCCGGCGGGGCATCCGCCGTTCTCGCCTCGCTCAATCGGGTCGTGACGTCGGTTGCGGCCGTACGTGACGCGAGCCCCGAGGAAGTGCGCAGACTCTTCGCAATCAACGCCGCCGCCCTTCTCGACGTTTGAGGGCCGGGGCCGCGCATGGTAGAGTTTATGAGGCCCTGAAGGCGCACGAACCGAGGTCACATGAAGCCGCTGCGCAAGACCACCCACGTCAGAAACCCGCTCTCCTCGACGATGCTCGCCAGCACGTCGGGAGACCTCGATCTGCCGCTCGACGACGTCGTCATCGTCTTTGCCTGCAGCGAGAACTTCGTCCCCTACCTCTCCGTCGCCATCCAGTCGATCGTGGACAACGCCAGCGCGTCGAGGCGCTACGACATCGTCGTGCTCACGCGCAACATCTCGCCGACGAGCATGATCACCCTCACGCGCCAGACCAAGGCGGACAACGTCGGCATCGGCTTCCTGGACGTTGACGCCGCGCTCGGCGACATCGAGCTCCCCCACCATGGGCACTTCCGGCCCGAGACCTACTTCCGGCTCCTCGCGCCGCAGCTGCTCCCCAACGTCAACAAGGCCATCTACCTTGACTCCGACCTCATCGTCGACGACGACGTCGCAAAGCTCTTCGACGTCGACGTGACAGGCTATCCCCTTGCCGCGACGCGTGACGCAGACACGATCGGCCAGATCGACGGCTACGACACGACAGTGGGCCCCTACCTCAAGAACGAGCTCGGCATGAGCGACCCGCACGACTACTTCCAGGCGGGCGTGCTCCTCATGAACCTCGCCGAGCTGCGCGCGACCATCACCCCGGAGGAGTTTCTCGAACTCTCCACGCAGCGCATGTGGCGCTGGCTCGACCAGGACGTCCTCAACAAGGTCGTGGACGGCAACTACGTGCGCGTGCACATGCGCTGGAACTACCTGATGGACTGGCAGCACCTTCGTCGCACTCACATCATCGCCAACGCGCCCGCCGAGGTCCGCGCCGAGTACGAGGAGGCCGCCGCCAACCCCGCGATCATCCACTTCGCCGGTCCGGACAACCGCCCCTGGCTCTACCCGGACGCCGACCGTGCCGACCTCTTCTGGCACTACGCCATGCGCTCCCCCTATCTCGACGAGATCCGCGGACAGCTCGAGGAGTCCCGCGCCTCCGCGGCCGGGCTTGCCAAGCGCCTGCAGGTCATTGCCATCTACAAGGGCATCATGCCCGCCTTTGACAAGATCTGCCCCGCCGGGTCGCGCAGGCGCGCGGCCGTCATCCGCACCTACATGGGTCTCGGGGGCTCCAACCTCTAAAGAAAGGGGCGCCACCCCGGAGGGTGACGCCCGAGAGGTCTCTATCGCGGAGGCCTAGGCAACGCGGTGCTTGCCGTGCGCCGTCGTGACGAGGCGCGGGGACGCCCCGCCGCCGACGCTCTCCTTGGTGACGACGACCTTGGTGATGTCCAGGTCGCTCGGCAGGTCGAACATCGTGTCCTGCAACGTGGCCTCGCAGATGGCGCGCAGACCGCGCGCGCCCGTGCCGCGAGCGATCGCCTGGTGCGCGATCTCGGTGAGCGCGTCGTCCTCAAAGACGAGCTCCACGCCCTCGAGCTCAAACATGCGGCGGTACTGCTTGACGAGGGCGTTCCTAGGCTGCGTGAGAATGCTCACGAGGTCCTCCTCGGTGAGCTCGCGCGTGGCGGTGATGACCGGGATGCGTCCGAGGAACTCGGGGATCATGCCAAACTTGTGCAGGTCCTGGGGCATGACCTGCTCCATCAGGTAGTCCTCGTCCTTCTCGGCGTTGTGCCCGACCTCGGCGGCAAAGCCGATGCCCTTCTTGCCGATGCGGTCGGCCACGATCTTGTCCAGGCCGACGAACGCGCCGCCGCAGATGAAGAGGATGTTCGTGGTGTCTATGCGAATGAGCTCCTGCTGGGGGTGCTTGCGGCCGCCCTGCGGGGGCACGCTCGCCTCGGTGCCCTCGAGAATCTTGAGCAGGGCCTGCTGCACGCCCTCGCCGGAGACGTCGCGCGTGATGGAAAGGTTCTCCGCCTTGCGGGCGATCTTGTCGATCTCGTCGACGTAGACGATGCCCACCTGCGCGCGCTCGACGTTGCCGTCGGCGGCGGTGATGAGCTTGAGGAGGATGTTCTCCACGTCCTCGCCCACGTAACCTGCCTCGGTAAGGGTGGTGGCGTCGGCGATGGCGAAGGGGACCTCGAGGAAGCGCGCGAGCGTCTGAGCGAGCAGCGTCTTACCCGTCCCCGTGGGGCCCAGGAGCAAGATGTTGCTCTTGGCGATCTCCACGTCCTCCTCGCCCTCCGCGACCTCGTCGTTGCCGGAGAGAATGCGACGATAGTGGTTGTAGACGGCCACGCTCATGGCGCGCTTGGCCTGCTCCTGTCCCATGACGTACTGGGAGAGCTCGTCGTAGATCTCGTGCGGCGTGGGAAGGTTCTTGATGGGCAGCCCGTCGTCGGCGGACGCCGCGTCCTCCCCCGCGAGCTCCGCAAGGTCGGCGCCGTCGATCATGTCGGAGCACGCGTGGACGCACTCGTCGCAGATGTAGACGCCCCCGGGGCCGGCGATGAGCTTGCTCACCTGGCTGCGGGTCTTCCCGCAGAACGAGCAGCACATCTCGCTGCCGAACGAGTCGGTGTCGTTAGTGGGCATGCGCTACTCCTGGCTCTGCTCGGTACGGGAGGTGATGACCCTGTCGACGAGGCCGTACTCGCAGGCCTCGGCAGCGCGCATGTAGTTGTCGCGCTCGGTGTCGGCGTTGATCTTCTCGATGGGCTGACCGGTCGCCTCGGCGAGGATCTCGTTCAGGCGCTGGCGAATCCAACGGGTCTCGTCGGCGACGATCTGGATGTCGGTCTGCTGGCCCTGGACGCCCGAGCTCGGCTGGTGGATGAGGACCATCGAGTTGGGGAGCGCCAGGCGCTTGCCCTTGGCACCACAGGCGAGAATGGCGGCGCCCATGGAGGCGGCCATGCCCACGCAGATGGTGGAGACGTCGGGCTTGATGAAGTTCATCGTGTCGATGATGCCCAGGCCGGCGTAGACGTCGCCGCCCGGGGAGTCGATGTAGAGGGCGATGTCCTTGTCAGGGTCCTGGCTCTCGAGGTGCAGGAGCTGGGCGATCACGAGGTTCGCAGAGTCACGCGTGACCTCCTCACCGAGAAACACGATGCGGTCGTTGAGCAGGCGGGAGTAGATGTCGTAGCTGCGCTCGCCGCGCGGGGTCTGCTCGACGACGTAGGGGATGAGCGGGATGTTGGTTGGCTGGTGCATGTGCTCTCCGTTTCGTATGCGAAAGCCCCGGGCGTGTGGCCGCCCGGGGCGTTTCCAAGACGTGGACGGGGCTACTCGGCGTCCTCGGACTTCTCGCCCTCGGCGGCGCGCTCGGCGACCTCGTCGACGATGTTGACGTTGGCGTTCTCGACGAGCCAGTTGAGAGCCTTGGTGCGACGGATGGAGTCGCGGATGGCGGGCAGACGGCCCTCGCTTCTCCACTGCTCGATGGCAGCGTCGACGTCCTCGACGCCAGCGTTCTCGAACTCCTCGCGGACCTCGTCCTCGCTGACCTCAACGCCGAGCTTGGCGGCGAGGGAGTCGAGCGCGAGAGACTGACGGGCGCGCTCCTCCGCCTGGACGCGCAGGTCGGTGATGAAGTCGTCGGACTTCACGCCGCGGGCGCGCAGGTACATGTCGAGCGAGACGCCCTGGTTCTGGAGACGGGCGAGGAACTCGGAGGCGAGCTCGTTGAAGATCTCGTTCTGGTAGGCCTCGGGCACGGTCTCGAGCTTGAGGAGCTTGCCGAGAGCCTCGACGAGACGGTCCTCCTTGAGGTTGGGCAGGGTCGTCTTCTTGTCGCCCTCGATCTCCTCCTTGACGGCGTCACGGAAGGAGGCGACGTCGTCGTAGCCGTACTTCTTGGCAACCTCGTCGTCGAGCTCGGGGGTGACGGCCTTCTTGATGGCGTTGAGCTTCACCTTGACGGAGAAGGTGTGGGAGTGCTCCTCGCCCTCGTGCTCGTGGGTGCGGGTCCACTCGATGGCCTTCTCGTCGCCCTTCTTCATGCCGACGATGCCCTCCTGGAGCTGGTCGGGCACCTGCTGGCCGTCGAGGGCGAACATGCGGTTGGTGCCGGCGAGGTGGCCGGCGCCCTCGACGTTCTCGACGTCGACGGAGACGACGTCACCGGGCTCGACGGCGCGGTCCTCGTCGATGTCCTCGTAGGTGACCTGGTAGCTGAGGAGCTGGTTGATCTGCCAGTCGATCTCGGCCTCGGTGGCCTCCTCGGGCGGCATGTTGATCGTCGGGGCGTCGTAGCTCTCGAGCTCGCAGGCCGGGCGGACGCCGATGGTGGCGGTGACCACGTAGTCGTCACCCTGCTTGGCGAGCTCGGGGTCGGCGTCCTCGGGACCAAAGCTCACGCGGCCGACAGGCGTGACGTCGAGCTCCTCGAGCATGAGCGGCTCGGCCGCGTTGAGGAGGTCGTTGGTGGCCTGGGCGAGCACGGCCTCGCGGCCGATGATGCCGTCGATCACCGGGCGCGGCGCGTGGCCACGGCGGAAGCCCTGGAAGTTGTACTTCTTGGCGATGTCCTTGTAGGTCTTGGCAATAGCCTTGTCGACATCGGCAGCCGCGACGGTGACCTCGGCGGTCAGCTTGTCGTCGATCGGCTTCTCAGCAGCGGTGACGGTGATCTTCAACGTTCCTCCAGTGTCTCTGATGGCGGGGCTCCCGCCACTTCCTTCTCGCTGGTGCGGGCGAAAGGACTCGAACCTTCACGGGGTCTCCCCCACTGGAACCTAAATCCAGCGTGTCTACCAGTTCCACCACGCCCGCAGTTCGCACAGCCTTATGAGTGTACCAAACTTCTACAGGTTACCCGCGTCTCGGCAGATATTTCACGCAGGCGAGAAGGATCGAGGCAACTTGGGCAGTCGATTGTCCGGCGTCACGCGCGCCTCAGTCGCACCGCTGTGCCGGAGCAGCAGGTCATGATCATGCCCTCGAAGGTCTCGTAGCCGATGGACGCACCTACGACGGCATCCGCCCCGAGCGCCTCTGCGCGCTGCTGCATCTCGGCGAGCACCTCGTTTCTCGCCTGCTGGAGCTCCTCCTCATAGCCGGCCGAACGCCCGCCAAAGACGTTGCGAATGCCGGCGCCGAGGTCGCGGAACATGTTGATGCCGCTCACGGCCTCGCCGGTGACGATACCAAGATAGTCCGTGATCTGGTAGCCCTCGACGGAGTTGGTAGTCGTGACGATCATTAGGTCTCCCTTCAGACGATGCTCATAACGAGCGTGACGACAAGCGCGTCGCCCGCAAGGCGGGCAGAGAGCGTCATGCCCTGGGCCTCTGCGAGCTTGGCGGCGACGGAGAGCCCGAGGCCGGACCCCGCCGTCGAACGCGAGGAATCGGCCTGGTAGAAGCGCTCGAAGAGGCGATCGGGGTCGAGGGCGCCGGGGTCGGCCACGGAGTTGGCGAACCCTACGGCGAGGCGGCCCTTCTCGCCCGCCGGACGAGCCGTCACCGAAAGCGGGCCGCTTCCGTGACGCAGCGCGTTGGCAACGAGGTTCTCGACGATACGCATGAGAGCCTCGGCGTCCGCCTCAACCCTGACGTCGTCGCACTCCAGCGCAGGCTCCCATCCGCGCGCCTCGAACTCCGGATAGTGGCCGAGAAGCACCTGCTCGAGCAGCGGGCGTAGGGAAACGGGAACCAGTTCGAACGGGGTGTCCGGATCTGCGGCGCGGGCATAGGAGAAGAGCTCGTCAAGCAGTCCCGACATCGCGGCAAGGCGCGCGTCCGCGGCGGTGAGCTGGGCGTCCCTACCTACCGGATCAGTCTCCTCTCGAGCCAGCTGCAGGTAGCCTCGCGCGCCGGCAAGCGGCGTCCGCACGTCATGACTGAGTGCGGAGAGGCCGCGCGAGAACTCGTCCGCAGCGCGCAGAGCCTCCACGCGCCCCGCCTCGGCGGCGTCTATCTCGGCGTTGATTGCGTCGACCATGCCGACCATGCCCGGCAGGCGGCTCCCGGTCGTGAGGCGCGCGTTGCTCGCACGGTCCCGACCCACCAGGAAGCGCGTCTGGCGACCAAGCTCGGTGACATAGCAGGCGATGACGAAGACCGCCCCCAGGGCGAGGCCCAGCGCCAGCATCGCCGCAAGCATGATCGCATCAGCCATGTGAAACCTCTCCACGACGCCGGCCCACCATTCCATCCTAGAGCTTGCGAGCAGCCAGTCCACGAGCGGCTCCAGCCAGCGGTAGAGCCGCTCGAGGAACGCCTCGTGCATCACGCGAGGTCACGCCTTGCGCCCACGAGGGTACCGAGCGTGCCGCACGCAAGGCAGAGCGGGACGCAGACGATGAGCGCGCGGGCGGCCGGGGCAAAGCCGGTGGCGTCCACGGCGAGCATGTCGACCGCACCGTTACCAACCGCAGCGGTGGTGACAAAGGGCGCCCAGGCGAGGGCGGTCTCGAGCGCGGGGCCCCACCCGAGGCCGAACACGTTGCTCACAAGCAGGAGGAAGGAAAAGAACCCCTGTTCCACGGCACCCGAGAGCAGCAGGAACGCGACGATAAAGGCAATTGCCCGACTGCGCGAGAGCTGTCCTGCCAGCAGCACAACGAGCGCATAGGCACATGCCGCGAGCCAGCCCTCCCCCGCCCAGGCAGCAATCTGCCAGATCGGTTCGACGTTGGTTACGGCGCGCATGGTCACAAGGACGCCGATTCCGCTGAACACGAGGTAGGCAAGCAGGATGATGCCAGAAATGAGCACCGTGAGCAGGTACTTCTCGGCAAAGTACGCAACATGACCGCGCAGGGACGCAAGCAGCGTGCGGTCAAAGCCGGAATCGGAGTCCGCACAGGAGAGGTGCGCGGCAACAAAGGGAGCAATCGTCGACACGAGCACGATCGAGGATCCCCGCCCAGCGAGACGCAGAGCGCCGGCACGCCCGGTGAGTCCGTCGTAGACGATGCCGGGCTCGAGCGGCCACCAGATAGTGAGGACCGCAGAGCCAAGGGTGGCCAGCGCAACGAGAGCGAGCACCACCCACGGCCAGCGGGAGCGCAGCGTGCGGTACAGGTCGGACTTGAGCAGCGCCATCATGCGACATCCCTCCTTGAGACGAGCAGCGCGTCGGCGACAGTGACCGCCACGGTGAGCGGCAGGCAGACAATGAGCGCGCGGACGACCGGTGCCAGGCCCGTGACGTTGTCAGGCGCGAGGAGCGCACCGGCACTCTCCCCGATGGCGCTCACGGCCTGCGCGGGCAGCCACGGGGCGACGGCCGAGGAGAAGTCCAGTAAGCGGCCGCCGGCGAGGTGGCACAGGGCGTCGACGCCGATGACGATGCCGCCCTCGAGGATGCCCGTGGACGCCAGGACTGCAAAGCCCACGGTCACGGTCTCGTTGCGCGTGAGGTGCGCCACGAGCACGGTGAGCGCTGCGTAGGTTGAGCCCACGAGCCAGTTGCACCCAAACCAGGCGGCGACCTGCCAGGCAGGCTCGGGCGCAAGAATCGGCACGCCGGTGATCGGCAGGGCGAGAAGACCGAGCGCGAGCGCAAAGAGCAGCGTGACCCCGGCAAGGAGCACCGAGAAGATGCACTTCTCGGCAAACCAGACCCTGCGGGCGCGCGGGCTGAGCGAGGAGAGCAGCGAGCGGCCAAAGCCGAGGTCGGTACGATCGCAGCACACGATCGCTGCCATGACGGAGACGAGGATCTCGCAGCCGCCGAGGCTGAGCGCCGAACCGGTGAGGTTATCGAAGGCCACGGGCCCCATATGCGTCCAACGCATGAGCAGCGCCGGGGCGAGCGTCAGGAAGGTCACGATGGCGACGACCACCCAGATCCAGCGCCCGTGCAGGACGCGATAGGCGTCCGAGCGGAGCAGGGCAGTCATCGCCCGCCTCCGTCCTTCTCGCCGGCCTCCATGAGCTCGACGAAGTACTCCTCGATGTCGCGCTCCTGCTGGACGAGCTCGCGAACCTCAACGCCGGCCTGGAAGCACGCGGCGCTGATTTCCTCGAGCTCGGCACCCGCGACCACGAGCGCTCCATCGGGCTCCGCGCGGAAGGTCACCTGAGGGAGCGCCTGCTCGAGCAGGGCGAGGCCGCGCTCCGGCTCAGCCAGACGCAGGCGCACCGAGCTGCCGCAGCGTTCGTGGAGCTCGTCGTCGGTGAACTCGGCCGTGAGACGGCCGTCTGATATGACACCAAAGCGCGTGGCAACGCGGTCGAGCTGGTCGAGCACGTGGCTTGAGATCATGATCGTGACGCCGTGCTCGTGGTTGAGGCGCACGAGCGCAAGACGCATGGCGCGCGTGGCCTCCGGGTCGAGGCCGTTGAAGGGCTCGTCCAGGAGCAGCAGGTCAGGACTGCCCACGAGAGCGAGCGCCAGACCCAGGCGCTGCTTCATGCCGAGCGAGTAGGCCTTCACGCGGCGATGATCGAGCGGGTCCAGGCCCACAAGCTCGAGAAGGTCACTGGCTACCTGGCCCGCATGCGTCATGCCGAGCGCGAGCGCCTTGGCGACGAGGTTGTCGCGCGCGGTGAGGCTGGCGAGCACGCCCGGGTTCTCGATCAGCGCCCCGATGCGCGAGAAGCCCTGCGGAGTCGCACCACCGTTCTCAGAATCGCCGAAGAGGACAACCTCGCCCGCCGTCGGACGCGCCAGGCCGCAGACCATCTTCATCGTGGTGGACTTGCCAGAGCCATTCTTGCCCACGAAACCATAGATGTCGCCTGCCGCGACGGTCATGTCCAGGTTGTCAACGGCCAGCTTGCGGCGGTAGCGCTTGGTGAGGCCGTGCGTCTCGATAACGTTCACGTCCGCTCCTTTCCAGAGGCTGCCCACCATGATGACGGGCAGACCTTTAGAAACCGTGAACCAAATCTAAAGAAAGCTTGAGGATGCCGTTGCAAAACGGCCACTCGTGATGAATAAGTCGCTTACGACCCTCAAAACAGCCGCTCGTGATGAAGGAATCGTGACCCAAAATGATCCCCGACAATGGAACTCTTCGAAAACCCCAGTTGATAATATAGATATTGAAATCGCATTCCATCACGGGACGGAAATCAATCATCACGAGCACGGGTTTTGCATACGAACCAACGAGCTTTCATCGCGAGCGGTAGTTCTGCAGCAGCCGACACGCTCAACGAGCGTTCGATCGCTACGCGAGCTTGAAGCCCATGCCCCAGACGGTCTTGAGGTAGGCGTCGGTACCGGTCTCGCGCAGCTTGGCACGGATGTTGGAGACGTGCACGGCAACGGTTGAGTCGTCACCCGCAAAGGGCTCGCCCCACGCCAGCTCGAAGAGCTCCGCCTTGGAGAACACGCGGTTCGGACGCCGAACGAGCGCCTCGAGGATGTTGAACTCGATCTTGGTGAGCGGGACCTCGGAGGTGCCATCGATAGTGAGCGTGCGGGCCTCCGTGTCCAGGGCCCACTGACGGTACCGCAGGACACTCGAGCTCGCGGCGGCCGCCATCCCCCGGTGGCGCAGCTGCACGGCGACGCGCGCCGCCAGCTCGTCGAGGTCGAAGGGCTTTACGAGGTAGTCGTCCGCGCCCAAGTCGAGAAGGCCTATCCTGTCGGCAGCCGTCGCGCGGGCAGAGATCACCACGACGGGCAGGCTCGCGTCTCGGGCACGGATGAGTCCAACGAGCTCTTCTCCGGTAGCCCCGGGCAGCATGAGGTCACAGACAACAATGTCAAACGCCGCATTATTCTCGCCGAGCAGCAGGCGTGCCTCCGAGCCGGAGAACGCCTGCGTCACCGCATGACCGTCGCGCGCGAGCCGCGTGGTCACCACATCGTTGATAGCAGCATCGTCCTCGATCACCAGCACGCGCGCCATGACTCTCCCGTAACTATAGGAAGGGACGGTTCCTTCGTATCATAGCGGCATGGAGGCCCAGCCGCCGTCCGCACGAGGTACTTCGACAGCACGGTAGCCCACGTCCCACGCGTGCCCGTACGCCGCCTCGATGTCGTACGCGACGTCTTGCGGCCTGTGAGCGTCGGAGCCCACGGTGATGGGCACGCCCGCGGCAAAGAACCGCTCCAGGAGCCCGCACGAGGGATAGTAGTCCCCCACCCCCTTTCGCAGCGCGGCCGTGGAAAGCTCCACGCGCCGGCCCGTGTCGCGCGCGCAGGCGACCATCTCGTCCCAGAGCGGCGCGAGGTCGATCGAGGGCGCGAACCCCTCATGAGAGAAGCGGGCGGGCAGGTCAGGGTGGGCCATCACGTCAAAGGCGAGCGGGCTCTCGCAGGCGGCACACCATGCGGCTACGTAGCGCCGCCACACCTCGTCCGGACCGAGCTTAAGCCAGATCGTGAGGTCGCTGACATCATCGATCCACGCGCCGTCGTCCTTCTCGCCCAGCCAGTGCACGCTGCCGAGGAGGACCTGCGCTCCGTCGCTCCAACGCCGCACGTCATCCTCGCAACCGGGATACCAGTCCGCCTCAAAGCCGTAGAGCATCTCGACGCCCGGGTGGGCGGCGCGGGCCTCCTCGAATGCGGCGCGGTGCGCAGGGAGGTCGCCCTCGACCACCTGGGCCTCCCCTGCCGGGTCCATCGAGGACGGCAGCGTGAGATGGTCCGTGCAGACAAGCAGGGAGCAGCCGACCGCCTCCGCGGCCCGCGCGTTCTCCTCGAACGTACCCGTGCCGTCCGAGAAGCACGTGTGCGTGTGGCAGTCGACCACCTTCATGCGTTCCCCCTCTTCGAGAAGGGCCGCCGGGCGAGAAGCCCGACGGCCCGAATGATACGAAGGGACTGTCCCTTCGTATCCTACAGGTCCTGGAGCGCGTAGACGTCGAGGGAGCCCTGGCGCAGCGCAGCGATGGCCTGCACCAGCGCCACGGCGCCGGACATGGTGGTTGCCATGTCGATGCCGCGGCTCACGGCCTCACCGCGCATCTTAGTGCCGTCACCGCGGGAGCTGTGGCCCTTCGGCGTGTTGATGAGGAAGGAGATCTTCCCCTCCGCCATGAGATCGAGGATGTTGGGCGAGCCCTCGGAGATGGGCTTCACGACCTCGCACGGGATGCCCGCGGCGCGCAGCGTCTTGGCGGTTCCGCGCGTGGCGAGCAGGTCGTAGCCAAGGTTGAGCAGCGACAGCGCGACCGGGGCGACGGAGCGCTTGTCGCGGTCGCACACCGAGATGAATACGGTGCCGGACTGCGGCACGTCGTACTCGATGGCCTCGCGGGTCTTGGCATACGCCTTGGGGAAGGTGACGTCGAGGCCCATGACCTCGCCGGTGGACTTCATCTCGGGGCCGAGCGTGACGTCGGCGCCCGGGAAGCGGCTCCACGGCATGACGGCCTCCTTGACCGCGTAGTAGCCGCGCTCGTGAGCCTCCTCGGGAAGGCCCAGGTCACGGATCTTCTCGCCGCTCATGATGCGCGCGGCGCACTTGGCCAGCGGCACGCCGGTGGCCTTGGACGAGAAGGGCACGGTGCGGGAGGCGCGCGGGTTGAGCTCGATCACGAAGACCTGCTCGTCGCGGACGGCGTACTGCACGTTGAGGAGGCCCTGGATGTGGCAGGAGAGCGCCAGGCGACGCGTGGTCTCGCGGACCTTCTCCACCAGGCGGTCGGAGAGCGAGAAGGGCGGGAAGCAGCAGGCGGAGTCGCCGGAGTGGATGCCACACTCCTCGATGTGCTCGAGGACCGCGCCCACGTAGCACTCCTCGGTGTCGCAGAGGGCGTCCACGTCGAGCTCGATGGCGTCCTCGAGGAAGGCGTCGAGGTAGACGGGGTGGTCAGGGGAGACCTTGGTGGCCTCCTCCATGTAGCTCACGAGGTCGTCGTCATCGTAGACGATGCCCATGCCACGGCCGCCGAGCACGTAGCTCGGGCGAACGAGCAGCGGGTAGCCCACGCGACGTGCCACGGACTTGGCCTCGTCTACGGTCTCGGCCGTGCTCGAGGGCGGGTAGGCGATCTCGAGGCGGTCGAGCAGGCTCGCAAAGCGGTCGCGGTCCTCGGCGAGGTCGATGGCCTCGGGCTGGGTGCCCATGATGGGGACGCCGGCGGCCTTGAGGCGCTTGGCGAGGTTGATCGGGGTCTGGCCGCCGAGGGTGACGATCACGCCCACGGGCTTCTCGACCTCGATGACGTTCATGACGTCCTCGAAGGTGAGCGGCTCGAAGTAGAGGCGGTCGGAGGTGTCGTAGTCCGTGGAGACGGTCTCGGGGTTGCAGTTGACCATGACGGTCTCGTAGCCCTTGGCCGCAAGGGCGTAGGCGGCGTGCACGCAGCAGTAGTCGAACTCGATGCCCTGGCCAATACGGTTGGGACCGGCGGAGAGGATGACCACGCGGGGCTTCTCGGCCTCGTGGAACTCGGTCACGCCGCCCTTCTCGTAGGTCAGGTAGTGGTAGCTCGTGCGGGCCGCGAACTCGCCGGCACAGGTGTCGACGGTCTTGATGCACGGGCGCACGCCGAGGACCTCGCGCACGGCACGCACGGTGTCCTCGCGCTGGTTGGTGAGGTGCGCGAGCTGAGCGTCCGAGAAGCCCAGCTGCTTGGCGGCCATCATCGTGTCCGCGTCGAGGCCGGCGAGGCCCTTCTCGGCGATGACGCCCTCGGCGGTCACGATGTCCTTGATGCGGTTCAGGAACCAGTGGTCGATCTTGGTGAGGTCGAAGACGCGCTCGACGGTCCAGCCGCGGCGCAGCGCCTCGGTCACGTAGAGGATGCGGTCCGGCGTGGGCGTGGCCACGCGATGCTCGAACTCCTCCTCGGAAAGGCCGTCGAAATCATCGTTGCCGTCCGCACCGAGGCCGGCGTGCCCCTGCTCGAGGGAGCGCATGGCCTTCTGCATGGCCTCCTCGAAGGTGGCGCCGATGGACATGACCTCGCCCACGGCCTTCATGCGCGTGGTGAGCGTGTCATCGGTGCCCTTGAACTTCTCGAAGGCGAAGCGCGGGACCTTGACCACGCAGTAGTCGATCGACGGCTCGAAGCAGGCCGGAGTCTCGCGCGTGATGTCGTTCTCGATCTCGTCGAGGGTGTAGCCCACGGAGAGCAGCGCGGCCATCTTGGCAATCGGGAAGCCGGTGGCCTTGGAGGCAAGGGCGGAGGAGCGGGAGACGCGCGGGTTCATCTCGATGACGATGACGCGGCCGTCGTTGGGGTTCACGGCAAACTGCACGTTGGAGCCACCGCAGGCTACGCCCACGCGCTCGAGGATGGCGAGCGAGTAGTCGCGCAGGCGCTGGAGCTCGAAGTCGTTCAAGGTCTGGCACGGGGCCACGGTGATGGAGTCGCCGGTGTGGACGCCCATGGGGTCGAGGTTCTCGATGGAGCAGATGACGACGCCGTTGCCCGCGGAGTCGCGCATCACCTCCATCTCGATCTCCTTCCAGCCCTCGACGGACTGCTCGACGAGCACCTCGCTCTCGGGCGAGAGCGCGAGGCCCTGCTCAGCAATGTGCACGAGGTCATCGTGGTCGTAGGCCATGCCGCCGCCGGCGCCGCCAAGCGTGAAGGCCGGGCGCAGGACCACCGGGTAGCCGAGCTCGTCGGCAATCTGCTCGCACTCCTCGACGGTGTGCGCGATGCCGGACTTGGCGACCTCCAGGCCGATGTCACGCATGGCGTTGGCAAAGAGCTCGCGGTCCTCGCCGGTCTCGATGGAGTCGACGTCGCAGCCGATGACCTCGACGCCGTACTTCTCGAGGATGCCGGCCTTGCCGAGGGCGACGGCGCAGTTGAGGCCCGTCTGGCCACCCATGTTGGGGAGCAGCGCGTCCGGGCGCTCCTTCTCGATGACCTTGGTCACGGACTCGACGGTTATCGGCTCGATGTAGGTGCGGTCGGCGGTCTCAGGGTCGGTCATGATCGTGGCCGGGTTGGAGTTCACGAGAACGACCTCGTAGCCCTCCGAGCGCAGGGCCTTGCAGGCCTGGGTGCCGGAGTAATCGAACTCGCAGGCCTGGCCGATGACGATGGGGCCGGAGCCGATGATAAGGATCTTCTTGATGTCGGTGCGCTTGGGCATCTAGAAGCGCCTCCCCTCGCGGACGTCGATGGCGAGGTAGTCGTCCTCGCCACGCATGAGCTTGGCAAACGCCGAGAAGGCGTACGTGGAGTCGTTGGGGCCGGGCTTGGCCTCGGGGTGGTACTGCATGGAGAAGGCGGGGATGTCCAGGAACTGGATGCCCTCGGGCGTGCCGTCGTTGAGGTTGACGTGCGTGAGGCGCACGCGACCGTACTTCTCGGTCATGACGACGGGCGCCACGTGGCGGCGGGACCAGAAGCGCAGGTCCTCGTCGGCGGGGTGCTCGGTCACACCGTCGGAGAGCTCGGGCACGAGCGGGCCAAAGGACGAGAAGACCGGGCCGTAGTTGTGGTTCTGCGCTGTGATCTCTACCTTGCCGGTGAGCAGGTTCATCACGGGCTCGTTGCCGCCGTGGTGACCGTACGGGAGCTTCTCGATCTGCGCGCCGGCCGCCATGGAGATGACCTGGTTGCCGAGGCAGATGCCAAAGACCGGCAGCTTTCCCAGGCACGCGCGCACGGCGTCGACCACGGGCGGAACGGAGACCGGGTCGCCGGGGCCGTTGGAGAAGAACACGCCGTCGGAGTTCATCTCGAGGACCTTCTCGGCGGGCGTGTCCCACGGCACGACGGTGACCTCGCAGCCGGCAGCGGAGAGGCGCTTTCCGATGCCCTTCTTCTCGCCGCAGTCGTAGGCCACCACATGCAGGCGCGGATGCCCGTCGGCGTCCTGGCCGGGCACGACGTAGGACTCCTTGGTGGAGACGTCGGCCACGTAGTTGTGGTCGGCGATGGCCGGCGACGCCTTGACGCGCGCGATGAGGCTCTCGGGATCGAGATCCGTGGTGGAGATGGCCGCGCGCATGGCGCCGCCCTCGCGGATGGCGATGGTGAGAGCGCGCGTGTCCACGTCCTCAATCGCCACGACGCCGTTCTGCGCGAGGAAGTTCGGGAAGGTCTCCACGGACTGCCAGTTGCTCGGCGTGTAGCACATGTCGTGGACCACGAGGCCGGCCAGGTGGAGCGGGTCGCCCTGCATGTCCTTCTCGTTGATGCCGTAGTTGCCGATCTGCGGGTAGGTCAGCGTGACGATCTGGCCCGCGTAGGACGGGTCGGAGACGATCTCCTGGTAGCCGACCATCGAGGTGTTGAACACGATCTCGCCGAAGGTCTCCCCCTCGGCTCCGGCAGAACGCCCGAAGAAGTACATCCCGTTCTCGAGCGCGAGAAGCGCCTTCGGATGCCTGCCGTTGTCAACCAGTAGGTTCACAGCAACACCGCCCTTTCGTCGTGCGCCCAGGGGAAATCCCCAGCTACAAAAAACGGAGCTACCGCCGTGCGGCGGAGACTCCGAATAAGGCAGCTGCGATTAGGTTGTGGACGCCTTTTCGGTCTCTCGTACCGTCTTAAAGGTCATTGGACAGTATAGCCGGAAACGCGTTCACCGTGTTGCGGGATAACGCATCCGCACAAAATGATGCCGGAAGGGAGCGTGGACTAGCGCCGGCGCAGAGCCCGCACGATGGCAATGACCGAGAAGAACGTCGACCAGACGATCAGACCGACGGCTCCCAAGAACCACCCATGCACGCAATCGATGAGCGTCGACTCGTCGGCGACGGTATTGCGCCGAGGAGCGCCACGCACTTGTGCGGTTGCTCACGACGGCGGGCGCACTCTTGGGAGCAACCCTACTCCTCATCTTTGCGGCGCACCTGATCTCTCTGCTGGCCCCGCAGGACGGCGTGGCGGGCGCACTGCGAATCGCCCTGGATGTTGCGGCCTTGGCCTGCGCAGCCGTGCTTGCTCTTTGCGCCCTGCCGCGCCTGCGCTCGTTCATGCGAGAGCGCAACCTCGAAAACGCCGCGAGAGCCGCATCCTATCTCGAAGGGCGCGGCGCAAACGAACCATTGCCGAGCGACCTCCTCTTCAGGTGGCTCATCCCCTACTGGAAGCTCTGGCTCGTTGCTCTTGTCGCCATCGCCTTCATCGCCACGAACATCCTCGTCGGCACGCCCGAATAACGCTCGGCAGGATTGACCGTGTGCGCGGGAGGCCCCCGACTTCCTAAGCAGGATCTTCCGCGAAGCGCAGTCCTGCGTGGAAGTCGGGGGCCTCCCCTACCGTGTATCAGGTCAGGCGACTAGCACACGCCCTGGGCCATCATGGCCTCGGCGACCTTGGTGAAGCCGGCGATGTTGGCGCCCATCACGAAGTTGCCCTCGTGGCCGTAGTCGCGGGCGGTGTCGTCCACGTTGTGGAACATGCCGCGCATGAGGCTCTCGAGCTTGCCGTCGACCTCCTCGAAGGTCCAGGAGAGGTGCTCGGCGTTCTGGCTCATCTCGAGGCCGGAGACGAGCACGCCGCCGGCGTTCGCGGCCTTGCCGGGCATGAAGGCAACGCCGTTCTCCATGAGGTAGCCGGTGGCGTCCGGCGTGGTGGGCATGTTCGCGCCCTCGCCCACGACCTTGCAGCCGTTCGCCACGAGCGCCTGGGCATCCTCGAGGTGCAGGGTGTTCTCGCGGGCGCAGGGCAGCGCAATATCGCACGGGAGCTGCCAGACGCCGCGGCCGTCACCCTCGTGCCAGACGGCGTTCGGGCGCTCGTCGACGTACATCGCGAGGCTCACGCCCTGGTCGTGACCGGAGCGCTTCTTGTTGTAGATGTGCTCGAGCACCTGGTAGTCGATGCCCTCCTGGTCCTCGACCCAGCCCTTGGTGTCGGAGCAGGCGATGACGGTGCCGCCGAGCTGGGCGACCTTCTGGATGGCGTAGATGGCAACGTTGCCGGAGCCGTGGACGACGACCTTCTTGCCTTCGAAGGAGTCGCCGTTGCTCTTGAGGTACTCGTCGACGAAGTAGACCAGGCCGTAGCCGGTGGCCTCGGTGCGGGCGAGCGAGCCGCCGAAGGTGAGGCCCTTGCCGGTGAGGACGCCGGTCCACTCGTTCTTGAGGCGCTTGTACTGACCGAACATGTAGGCAACCTCACGGCCGCCCACGCCCAGGTCACCGGCGGGGACGTCGGTGTTGGGGCCGATGTGGCGGAAGAGCTCGGTCATGAAGGACTGGCAGAAGGCCATGACCTCGCGGTTGGACTTGCCCTTGGGGTCGAAGTCGGAGCCGCCCTTGCCGCCGCCCATGGGGAGCGTGGTGAGGGCGTTCTTGAAGATCTGCTCGAAGCCGAGGAACTTGAGCATGCCCACGGTGACGGTGGGGTTGAAGCGCAGGCCGCCCTTGTAGGGGCCGATGGCGGAGTTGAACTCAACGCGGTAGCCGCGGTTGACCTGGACCTTGCCCTCGTCGTCGACCCACGGCACGCGGAACATGATCACGCGCTCGGGCTCGACGATTCGCTCGAGAAGCGCAGCCTCCTCGTACTCGGGGTGGGCGTCAAGGGCGGGCTGCAGGGTCTCGAGGACCTCCTTGGCGGCCTGGATGAACTCGAGCTGCTCCGGATAGCGAGCCTCAAGCTCGGCGATGACCCTCTCGGAATACGTCATGTTCTTCTCCCTTCTCGGGCGGCCGAGGCCGCGCTAAAAGTTCCGGAAGAGAGAATACGTTGACGTGACGCGGCGGCAATAATCTGGACGAGAAGTGTAACGTCACCGAACCTCGCGCGAAATCTTCCGTACACACGAAACACGCGAGCAATCCACAAGCCGTCAAATGGAAAAAAGCCCGGGCTTGTGACCCGGGCTTTTGTGTTTCATGGAGCGGGTGACGGGAATCGAACCCGCGTCATCAGCTTGGAAGGCTGAGGTTCTACCATTGAACCACACCCGCGTGCGTTGGTCGGGGCGACTGGATTCGAACCAGCGACCCTCTGCTCCCAAAGCAGATGCGCTACCAAGCTGCGCCACGCCCCGGTCGCAGGGTCAAAGTATAGGCGAGCTCAGCACGGCGAGCAAGCGTAGAATAGATGGAACGAAACGACAGCGAGAAAGGCCCTGCATGGCAGACTCCCCGCTCGGACGCACGCTTCTTATCGCCAACCCTGCCGCACACAGCGGCAAAGGAGCCGCTGGGGCGGAGTTCGCCCATCGCTTCCTCGGCACGTACTCGTCGGCAACCGATGGCTACGACGTGCGCCTCACCTCTCGACCTGGCGAGGCGACCTCCATGGCGGCCCGGGCAACCGGCTACGACACGCTCATCGTGCTCGGAGGTGACGGGGTCATCCACGAGGTCGTGTGCGGCCTCATGTCACTCCCCCACGAGCGACGCCCACGCCTCGCTGTCCTGCCCCTTGGATCCGGCAACGACTATGCGCGCACGCTTGGCATGGCAAGAAACGACATCGAGGGCGCATTCGCCCAGATTGTGCGCGGCACGGCACGTCCCGTTGACGTTGGCCGTGTCAATGGGACGTACTTTGCGGAGACACTCTCCTTTGGTCTCGACGCTGCGATAGCCATCGACACCACGGCGCGTCGTGCCGCCGACACCTCACAGGAGGGAGAGGCGCTCTTCGTGACGTCCGGCCTCAAGATTCTCTCCCAGGCAAAGGAGGGATTTGCCTGTACGGCGCGCTTTGACGGCGGAGAGCCCCGCAGCCTCTCCCCTCATGTCTTTGCCTTTCAGATCGGCCCGAGCTATGGCGGCGGCTTCCTGATCTGTCCCGATGCGGACCCCTCCGACGGGCTGTTGGACGTGTGCCTCAACGTGCGCAAGCCCGCCCTGCCACGCCTGCTCGCGCTCTTCGGGCTGGCGAAGTCCGGGCGGCACGTTCGCTCGAGCGTCATCGAGACGCTGCGCATTCGCCACGCCGAGCTCGAGTTCGACGAGGCACCGCCCTGCCAGGTGGACGGTGAGAAACTCGAGGGAAAGCACTTCTCGATCGACCTCATTCCCTCCGCCCTGAACGTCATCTTCCCCGACTAGCCTCTCTCCTTCAGAGGTTTGGGTTCGTCGACTCGAGGCGATAGGGCCCACTCCAAACGATTATCTGCACTTTTTCCAAACGACGTGCGCACGGACGCCCCCGGGTGAACCCAAACCGTTTTCTGGTTTGGGTTCACCCGGGGGCGCAATCTTGAGGCTCTGCAAAGAGTCCAACTCGTCTACCTGCGACATTTAAATCAGTGAGTCTCTTTTCGACGAAACGACGAACCCAAACCTCCTGGGAACACAAGAACGGCCCCCTCCGGAGAGGGGGCCGTGCGGGAGCAGCTCTAAGCAAGACCTAGCGAGCGGCCGCCTGAAGCATGGCCTTGACCTCGGTCGCGGTCTTGAGCTTCATGACCTTCTCGGTGAGGGCGTCGGCCTCGGCCTTGGTCCACTCGGAGATGATGCGGCGCGTGCGCAGGATCGACGGCGCGCTCACGGAGAACTCGTTCAGGCCAAAGGAGATGAGCACCGGGATCAGCAGCGGGTCAGCCGCGGCCTCGCCGCACATGCCGACCATGATGCCGGCCTTGTTGCCCTCCTCGATGATGCGCTTGAGGGAGCGGAGGACGGCAGGCTGGTAGACGTCGTAGAGGTAGGCGACCTTGTCGTTTCCGCGGTCGGCGCACATCGTATAGCCAATCAGGTCGTTGGTGCCAATGGAGAAGAAGTCGCACTCGGCGGCCAGGTCGTCGGCGATCAGCGACGCAGCGGGCGTCTCGATCATCGTGCCAACCTCGATGTCCTTGTTGTAGGCAACGCCGCGCGCGTCAAGCTCGGCCTTGCACTCCTCGACGAGGGCCTTCACCTGGCGAATCTCGTCGAGGTTGGTGACGAGCGGCACCATGATCTTGATGTCGCCGAAGGCGGAGGCACGCAGCAGCGCCGTGAGCTGGACCTTGTAGCTGTCCGGGTTGTTCAGGCAGTAGCGCACCGCGCGGTAGCCCATGAAGGGGTTCTCCTCCTTCTGGAGGCCCATGTACGGAATCTCCTTGTCGCCGCCCACATCGAGCGTGCGAATGATGACCGGCTGGTTCTTCATGCGCAGCGCGACCTTCTGGTACGCGGCGAACTGCTCGTCCTCGCTCGGGAGCTCCTTGGCGTCCATGAACAGGAACTCGGAGCGGAAGAGGCCCACGCCCTCGCAGTCGTGCTCGGCGGCGACGTTGGCGTCGTCCGGGTTGCCGATGTTGGCGACGAGCAGCACCTTCTCGCCGTCACCGGTCAGGGTCTCCTTGCCGCGATATGCCTCGAGCGCGAGCTTCTCCTCGGCGAACTGCTTGGCCTTGGCACGATAGTGCGTGAGATCGTTGTCGGCGGGGTTCACGAGCACGCGTCCGCGCGAGCCGTCGACGATGACCCTGTCACCGCTCTTGATGACCTTGGTGATGTCGGCAACAGAGAGGACCGCCGGGATCTCCAGCGCACGGGCGATGATCGCGGAGTGGGAGGTGCGGCCGCCGGTCTCGGTGACGATGGCGGCGACGTTGTCCTTGTCAATGTCCGCGGTCATGGACGGCGTGAGCTCGTGCACCACGACGACGGAGTTCTCGGGGAACGTGGAGAGGTCCACGACCTCCTTGCCCAGAAGGTCGGCGAGAAGCCCGGTCTTGACGTCGGCGACGTCGGCGGCGCGCTCGCGGAACAGCTCGTCCTCCATGTTGGAGAACATGTTGTAGTACATGTCATAGGCCTCGGAGACGGCCTGCTCGGCGCACATGCCGCTCTCGATGGAGCCGTTGACCATCTCGACGATGCCCTCGTCCTCGGCGAACTCGATGTGCGCGCCCATGATGGCGGCAGCCTCCTCGCCGACGGTCTCGGTCATGCGCGCGATCTGCGCGTTCGTCTGCTCGATGAACTTGGCCACGGCGGCAGAGTAGCGCTGCTTCTCGTCCCCGGCGTCCTCCGGAGCGTGCGGCGTGAAGCTGAGGTCGGGCTCTACGGCAACGCGCGCCACGCCGATGCCAATGCCATCAGATGCGTTGACTCCCTCGTACATGTTGACTCCCCCTATGTCATCCGGGTCGCGAATGCGACCAAAACCCTGAAACGCTTACGCCCTTGCGGACGAAAACGACCCCTAGAGCGCCGCTGGGCGCTACTTCTCGGACGCCGCCGCCTCGGCCGCCTCCCGTGCACGGTTGTTCTCCATGTCACGGGCGATGGTACCGGGGATGGCGCGTCCCATCTTCTTGTAGAGAGCTGCCACGACGCGGTCGATCGTGGAGCGCTTGGCGATTCCCTTGCTCGCCGCCGTGGCAGTGCCGCAGGCGGAGGCGAAGATGAGCGCCGTCTCGTAGTCGGCGCCGCGGGTGACCTGCGCAAGGAAGCCACCCACCATGGAGTCGCCGGCGCCCGTGGCGTTGACGAGCCGGATCTTGGCGGTCGGCACCACGTGCTCCGCACCGTTCTCGTCGAGCAGCAGCGAGCCGTGGCCGCCGCAGGAGATGATGACGTTGCGCGCACCGGCGTCCTGGAGCTTGTGCGCGTAGGGCATGCACTCCTCGGGTTCCTCGATCTCCACACCAAAGATGCGTCCGACCTCGTGGTTGTTGGGCTTGATCAGGAAGGGGTGCGCCTCGAGGGACTCCATCAGGAGCTGGCCGGGCGCGTCAACCACGAACTGGATGCCGCGACCGCCGAGGCGACGCATGATCTGCATGTACATGTCCTCGGGCAGGGAGTTGGGGATGGATCCCGTGAGGACGAGGGTGTCGTCGGCTCCGACAACGTCCATGCGCTCGAGCAGCTCGTCGACCTTCTTCTCGGGAATCTTGGGTCCCATGCCGTTGACCATGGTCATGACGATGCCGTTGAGCTTGATGTTGATGCGGGTGTACCCGCGGTCGAGAAGAACGAAGTTGAGCGCCACGCCCTTCTCCTGAAGACGATGGAGCAGGTAGTCACCGGTGAAACCTGCAGCGATGCCCATGGCGATGCTGGGGACGTTGAGCTCGTTGAGCAGGGTGGAGATGTTGATTCCGTTTCCGCCGCAGTGCAGCTCCTCGGAGGAGGAGCGGTTGGTGAAGCCCATATCGAGCGTCAGGGGGTGCATGACGTAGTCGAGGGCGGGGTTCAACGTCATCGTATAAATCAACGCGCGCTCCTTCCATCGGGCAACTCGCACTTGCTAAGTATGCCGCATCCTGCCACGTATCCAGCAACAAATTCGCAAACGAGCCGCTTGCTGCCGCGGGCGGGCGGCAAAAGGCCGGGCGCCACCCGCGTGACGTCCGGCCCAAGCAGACTCTGGCGCGCCCTGAGGGATTCGAACCCCCGACCTTGGGATTAGAAGTCCCCTGCTCTATCCAGCTGAGCTAAGGGCGCGGCGACCGGCACGTCAACCGGCACGAGGAAATATTCTAGAGCATCCCGTACGCCTTGGCCGCGAGAATGCCCGAGACGGTCTTGGCGTCGTCGATGAGCCCGGCGCGGATGGCCGCGAGCGCATCCTCCAGCGGGACCCACACCACGTTCAGGAACTCGCCCTCGTCAAGCGAGGCCTCCCCCTGGGTGAGCCCGTGGGCGAAGTAGACGGAGGTGTGCTCGTTGGTGAACCCGGGAGCGCCGTAGGACTCGGTAAGCAGCTCGAGCCGCTCGGCGACGAGCCCCGTCTCCTCGGTGAGCTCGCGCGCGGCGCAGACGTCGCGCGGCTCGCTCGGGTCGACCTTCCCGGCGGGTATCTCGAGCGTCATCCGGCCGAGGGCCACGCGGTACTGCCTCACCAGGCAGACGCACCCGTCGAGCACGGCCACCACGCCTGCGCCACCGTGGTGGCGGACCACCTCGCGCCAGTCGTGGCTGCCGTCGGAGAGCTCGACCTCCAGGTGCTCGACCGAGAAGATCCTCCCCTCCCACTCGTGGTCGGCGCGCACGACCCCCTCGTAGAGCACCGGGTCGTACTCGAGCGCGCGGCGAATCTCCTCAAGCCCCTCGGACATCCTAGACCTCCCAGAACCTTCCGGTCTCGTAGTCGATCTCGTACCCGCCGACGGCGTTGAAGACCTCGATCTCCTGGTCGATGCTGCCGTCAGAGGTGCGCACGTCCACGATGACGCTGCGACAGACGAGCTCGTCGTCCTCATAGACGGGCGTGGCGGAATAGTAGACCGTGCCGTCACGATGATCCCACAGCCAGTCGCGCGCGATTTCCTCGGCATAGGCCATGCCGCCGTCCTGCCCGTGGTTGTCGCCCACGTTCTGCGTGCGGGTGCCGGTCACCATGTTCTCGGGGACCTCCTCGCCGCCGAGCGACTTGGCCAAGAGGTGACTGCGGTTGAAGAGGGCGCCATGATAGGTGTCGCCGTCAGGCATGACGATGTCGACCTCGCGGTTGTGACCCCAGCCGGAGGGGTGGATCCACGACATGTCCTCGCGCTCGCGGTCGCTCCCCTCGCGCGCCATGTCGAGCGTCACGCAGGCAGCAACGCGCCCGGTGCGTCCCAGGTCGTCGAGGCCCTCGTAGTGGATCTCCTCGGGGTCGAGCTCGAGGTCGACCACGGCATCGCCCACGATGCGGTAGTACTCGGGATACTCGTCCTCGTCCCACTGCGTGTAGGTAGCCTGGCGCTCCGAAGCCTGGTCGAGCGAGGCGCTCTGACTGGCGGGAAGCGAGACGGCGCCGGAGCCAAAGGCGGTGGCGAGCGCGACGAGAAGCGCCGCAACGAGCGCGAGCGGGCCGCGAGGCGGCGTTCTTCTCGGCGAGTTGGATGACTGACGTGTCACGGAACCTCCCGAGTTATGGAAAAGGGGCCGTCTCTCGACGACCCCTGCTTCATCGTGGTGGATCGTCAGGGGTTCGAACCCTGGACCTTGGGATTAAGAGTCCCCTGCTCTACCAGCTGAGCTAACGATCCAAAATGGTGGATCGTCAGGGGTTCGAACCCTGGACCTTGGGATTAAGAGTCCCCTGCTCTACCAGCTGAGCTAACGATCCAGATATGCAGTTATGGGGTGGGCGAAGGGGCTCGAACCCTCGACCTACGGGACCACAACCCGTCGCTCTTCCAACTGAGCTACGCCCACCATCTTGCCACCTCTAGAAGCAGCTCGACTATTATGCAAAACCGCGCGGCCCGATGCAAGGACTTTTTTGGGGTGAGCACATCTTCACATCAGGAAGACGAAAAGAAAAATGACCACGCCGATAAGCGCGGAGAGGCAGCCGCCGCATCCGCACCCGGAGCCCCCGCCGCCCTCTCGCATGAGCGGGTCCACGCCGTAGTGCGTGAACGCGCGCTCGGAGGTCGACCAGCGCCCGTCTCGGTTGAAGTCGAAGGGATTGCCCATGGCTAGTCGAGCAGGCCCTCCCAGGTGAGCATCGTCTCGGAGCGCAGGAAGCGCCTGAGCGGCCCGAGGTCGCCCTCCAGGTGGAAGACGTCGAGGGCGGCGTGGTAGGCACCGTGGTTCTGCGCGCGAATCACGATCGGCGGCATGCCCATGGCGAGAAGGACTCCGTTCATGAGCAGACGCGCCGTTCGACCGTTGCCGTCGGCGAAGGGGTGGATGTCGAAGAGCTTGGCGTGGAGGTAGGCCGCGATCGTGAGACGGCGCTCGCCCTCCTCGAGGTAGGTGTTCACGTCATCGGCGAGAAGACCCACCGCACGCGGGACCTCGGCTGCGGGGATGCCCACACTCGCGGGGCCACCCACGTAGTTCTGGATCTTGAATGTTCCCGGCCGCTCGCCGGCGAGCAGGCGCCTCTCGTCGTAGGTCCCCATCGTCACGAGACCCTGCGCCTGGCAGATGAGCTCCTCCGAGAGACACGGGCCCTCAGCGAGCTTGGCACGCATGAGCTCCCAGGAGATCTTGAGGTTGTAGGTCTCGACGAGCAGCTGGACGTCGCCGGTGTAGCCCGCGACGCCGCCCGTCTCCACGATCTGCCTTACGGTCTCGTACGTGAGCTCGGCGTTCTCGATCTTCTCGGAGTTGTAGACGTAGTCGGGCACGAACTCCGCGAGCAGCTCCTCGCGCCGCTCGGGCGTGAGCGCGGACCACCTGGCGACGAGCTCGTCGTACTGGGGCTTCAGCGAATCTGCCATGGCGTGCCTCCCGTCCTCGGCCTGTTGGCGGCATTGTAGCGCCGGTCCCAATGGTGGGTCCGGCCCTTTCCGCCAGAGGCGCGAGCACCTCGGCGGAGGGGGCGCATTGACGGTGGGCGCGTTTCTCAGCGAAGCCCTTATAGGTCGAGGGCTTTTCTCGCCGCGGCGACAAAGTCGCCGGTAGGATAGAACTCCGGGCTTACTGCCTCCGCTAGCCCTCCGGGCACGGACATGAGGTCCTGGATGGCGCCCATGGGCAGCAGGATGCGGCGCGCCCCGGCGTTCTTGGCCACGCGGAAGAGGTCCGTGAGCCCCGTGAGCTCGTCCATCGTGCCGGAGAGGCGCAACACGCCGGGAATGGCGAGCCCCGCCGCAATCGGGCGTCCGCACGCCGCCGAGCACAGGCCCACAAACTCCGCGAGCGAGACCTCGTCAGAGGGGCCGTGCCCCTGGAGGTCGTTCAGGAACAGCAGGTAGTCCTTCTCGCCGGCGCGCATGCCGGGCGCCACGGAGGACACGTTGTCCTGGAACTGGGAGAACGCTGCGAGATAGCTCTCCCTCACGCCGCGCGGCACGCCCTCCATCTGGAAGGCCATGGACCCCGCCACGGCCTTGTTCTCCAGGCGGTAGACCGACCACTCCCCGCTCAGCGCGCGGCCGATGCCGTACACAAAGCCCGCTGGCATGGCGACGTCCCCCACGAGGCGGCTGCTCGACTGCTCGGGCACCGTCATGATGTGCGGGACCTGCGGCTCGTCCACGTCAAAGTAGCCAAGGTCAACGTCGTTGAACTCAACGCCGGCCATGATCTTGAGCTGCTCCTTGACGCGGCGGCGGCCCTCGATCGCGTACTCCAGGAGGCCGCGCGCCTGCTCCTTGCCCAGCTGCCCCGTGGGGTACATGAGCTTTGCCAGGCCCGAGAAGGTCTTGCGCACGCCGATCTCGTCTCGAACGTTGAAGTCTCCGTTGAGACGAAACCACTCGTCGAAGAGGTGCGTGTAGTCACGCCGGCGCATGGCATGGCAGAACTCGGAGAGGCAGTCCGTGATGAGCGCGTAGCGGCCGGTGAGAAGGTCGCTGCGCATCTTGGGGACCTCCCAGCCGGGCAGGTAGCAGTGGATACGGTCGAAGAAGGCACTGTCGTTGTTGAACTCCGGCGGGAACGGGTCAAAGAGGTGCGTGGTCTTGAGCACCACGGCCGGCGACTCGTTGATGTTGCCCTCAAAGACCATCGACGCCTCGGCCGTGTAGGAGCTGGTGCCGCGGCCAAAGCTGCCGTTTGCCATGTAGCCCTTCATGATGTTGATGGCGTCCGTGGCCTTGAAGCGCATGCCCGCCACCTCGTCGAAGGCGATACAGTCCCAGTAGCCCACCAGCCCCAGGGCGGCACCCCCGACCCCGCGCAGGTCCGCGAAGAGCTTTGCCGTGGTGGTCTGGCCGCCGGAGAGCAGGTAGGCGTGAGGCGAGACCTCCGTGTAGAGATGGGACTTGCCCGTGCCGCGCGGCCCCAGCTCGCAGAGGTTGTAGTTGCGCTCCACGAGCGGCACCATGCGCTCGAGGAAGTGCATCCGCTCGCGCGGCGTGAGCTCGGAGGGCTCGTAGCCCGCCGAGCGCAGGACGAGCGCCTCCCACTCCTCGTCCGTGAACGCGTCCCGATGCGAGATGAGCTCCTCGAGGTCCAGGTTGGGCATCTGGATGGGCGTGATGCTCACGATCTGGAAGGGCGAGTCCTGCGGGCTGCGCTTGCCGCCCTTGCGCGGGGAGCCGTCCGAGAGCCCGTGCACGTACTCGATGCCGAGGATGCACCAGATGCCGCCCGTGAGCATCTTGGTGTACTCGCGCACGTACCTGTCCGGCACCACAAAGGGGTCGATCTTGAGGCTCGCGAGCGTGCCCACGTAGATGTCCTCGCGCTCGTCCAGCACGGCGGAGAGCCGGTCGATCACCGTGTGGCGCCCGCGCTCGCGGATGCGCGACTTCACGGCCTCGGACTCGTCCGGCCGCACGAAGTTCTCGGTCAAGATCTTGCGGATCCGCTCCAGGCCCTCCGCCGCAGCAGCCTCGTCGTCCGTGGCGCAGTACATGCCGAGCAGGTACTCAAGCACAAAGGTGGGCACGCCAAAGCCCTGCTTCATCTGCGCGGTGAGATCCTTGCGCACGATCTTGCCCGGAAACGCCGCCACGATCTTCTCGTCCAGCGCGTCCTTCTGATAGGCGGGGACCGCCGTCATGCCGCTCGTCTCTTCCATGGCTACCATCCAAAGTCGATCGAGGGGGCAAAGGCCACCTGCATGCGAAGCTCTCGCAGCACGCTGACCTCCCCCGTTCCCACATTGCGTGCCAGAAGCGGATACCGCTCGCCCTCGCTTGGCGAGAAGCCCGGCCGCAGCGAGAGCCGTACGGTAAAGGTGCGCTCCGAGGCGTCCGCCGAGATGCGGTCCGCCACCACGCGCGCGACGTCCGTCACCGGCTCATGCGCGGCGGTGCCCACGAAGATGTCGTACTCGGCCGGCAGCGCCTTGCCGCCCACCGGCTCGTCCTGCAGAAGCTCCAGCGTGAAGAGCGAGTTGGTGATCGTGTCGAGCTTGGAGACGAGCGAGAGAGCAACGGGCACAGACTCCACGTAGCCCTTGCTCCCCGCGCGGCGGTTGCGGAAGCGCAGGACCGGCACGCACATCTCCTGCAGGGAGATGCCGCCGTGCACGTAGTTCTCGCCGCCGCCCGCCATGGCTATGCGCACGCACTCGCGGGGCATGAGGGCCTTGAGGTGCCCACCGGGAAGCGCCGCGGGAAGAAGGACCTCGGAGGTCGCGTCCTTCTCGGCCACAACGTAGCGCCTGCCCGCCTCCACGACCTCGCCGGACACGTCCTTGAGCGAGACGTGGTCGGCAGCAGCGAGCGGCTCGTCCGTGTAGAGGAAGCCATGGTCTGCCGTCACGAGCACGTCCGCGGCACGAAACTCGCGAACGATGAGCTTCACGAGGCCAGAGATCTCCTCGACGGCGTCCGCACAGGCGTCAAAGACCTTGCGCTCGGTGGCCGCCTTGTCGCCGGTGGCGTCGATGGCGTTGTGGTAGACGTAGACCACGTCCGCCTCCCCCACCAGCTCCTTGCGCTCCGCGCGCCCCATGCCGTTCACAAAGTCGTCGTACGTCACGGCGACACTCGAAGGGTGCGTACGACGGATGACCTCCTGGCGCTTTGCGCAGGTCGTGGCCTCCATGCCGTCCACGAGCACGGAGAGTGCGATCCTACTGCCCGCCTGGCCCCGCTCGAGCGAGAAGGACCCGTGCGGCAGCAGCGCCGGCATGCCGCACTTGGTGATGGACGGCAGCGTCGCCTGCACGGATGACAGCTCGGCCGAGCCCTTGGTCTCCCGCTCGAGAACGTCCGCAAGCTCGGTCGCAACCTCATAGCGCAGCGCGTCCGAGACGATCACCCACGCCCGGCGCTTGCCCTGCACAAGACCGTCCACCTCGGACATGAAGAAGTCCTGCTGGCGCGCCACGCCTGAGACGTAGCCCTGGCTCGCAAGCTCCAGCTCCGCCGCCTTTGCCCAGCGCTCGGAGAGCGTGCGGAGATACCACCCCTTATAGAGGCTCTCCATCGCCGCACGCGCGGCGCGAAAGTCCTCGTCTAGCTCGTACTCCCCAGACCTTATGGCACCGGCAAAGGCCCGGTGGAACGCACGATACCAGGAGTCCATCTGGTACCACTCCTCCGCGTATGCCGCCCAGACGCGCTCAGCGGGCATGACGGCAAGCCCCTCCGGGTGCTCGCGCCAGAAGCGACGCATGCGAGCCGCCTGTACCACTCCCCCGTAGTAGCAGGAGAGCTCGCCGTACCAAGCCAGCCCGCGCCGCGCGCCGACCGCAGCAAGCACATCCTCGTTCGAGGAGGAGTCGCACACGGCCGAGAAGAGCCTGCGGAGAATGACGGCGTCCACGCACGGGAACACACCCATGGCAAGGAGCTCGGGAAGCGTCGCGTCCGCGAGACGGTCCTCCAGCCTGCATGCCGCCTCAACCTCCACGCAGGCATCGAGCAGCGAAGCGCGCCCGTCGGAGGCAAGCCACGCCCGGAACACCTCGTGGCAGAGGTCGGCATGGTCCGGCGAGCAACAGCGCTCGAACCCGGTGAGCACGCGCGAGGGCACCGTGCGGGAAAACGCGGAGAGCAGCGCGTGCTGCGCAAACGCGGTGACGTCGGTCACCTCGGCGGTAAAGCCCGTCCACGCGCGGACGGCCGCGCGGAAGGATTCCGCAACGCCCGCCGCCTCGAGCGGGGCGAGCGCCTCGAGGCCTCCCCGCTCGCGCGCGGCAATAAGGTAGCGAACAAGCACCGGCACGGGCTCCGCGGCATCCGCCCCAAGCTCGACGGCCATGATCGCCAGCTCGAGCTCCTGCGGCACCGCAAAGGAGTCGCGCAGCGCCAGGAGCTTACGCAAGTTGGTCTTCTTGGAGAGCCACCGCTTGCGCGCCTTGAGCTCGGAGCGCATCTCCGGCGTGTCCGCCGCGCCAAGCTCCCGCAGCTGGATGGAGGCATAGTCTGCCGAGAAGGGCGTGGAGCGAACCTCCACGTCCGCGAGCCAATCCCCCTCGAGGTGACGCTCGCGCGGCCGGTAGAGCAGGATGCGACGTCCCGTAAGGTCCTCGTTCAGCGCCTGCTTGAGCGAGAAGAGCTCGTTCTCGCGCTCCACCATGAACTCAATCCCCGGCAAATCAAGCTCCTCGACGCTCTCGGCGAACTCGCCGTCCGGGTCGCGCCACACGACCACGCGCCCGGCGTTGCCCGCCTCGTCAAAGAGCCGCATGAGCTCGGTTTGGATGTCTGTCTGCTTCATCGTCCGCCAGTCCTACTTGATCTTTGCCAGCACGTCCTGGAACTTCGCATAGTTGACCTTGACGCCGTCATCGAGGTCGATGGCAATCATCTGATCGGCAAGGTGGTGCACCTTCTCCTCGTAGGTCGCAAGGTCGGCCGCCTGGTCGGCGACCTTCTTGCGCTCCTTGGTAAGAGCCGCCTTCTGACGTCCCTCGGATGCGGCAATCGAGTCGTCAAGATGTGCGAGCCTCGTGCGATAACGGTCCTGCTGCGGGTGAACGTAGTCCGTGCGAATGCGCGCGAGAAGATCAGGCTGGTAGCGATGCATGTAGACAAGCGCCTTGAAGCCGTTCTTCTTGCCTGAGTCAAAGAGCCAGTAGATGGGCCGCTTCTTGTACGTCTTGCAGTGGTCGGAGAAGAACTCCTTGAGGAAGTAGCTGCTGATGACGTCACGTGCGGTGCCCCTGGCCGCAGGGTCGAGCGCGTCGGCCACGAACTGCAGGTTCTCCTCGAGCGTCTCGTCACCGTAGGCCACGCGCACAAACTCGACGAAGCGCGCCACCGCATCGTCCTCGAAGTACTCGTCGTCTGTGATGGGGATGACGTTGTCGGCGTCCGGCATGAGGGTCACGCGCTCGGGATCGGGCATCTTGGCGAGGTAGTCCTCAACCGTGTCACCTTGGTTGGCGAGCACGAGTCCGTCCACGTCGAGCGAGTAGCGCCCGAGCATGCATCCCACGGCATAGCTTATGAGGGAGACGATCTCGTCTCGCTTGGTGCGGACGTACTTGTTGCCCTTGAAGGACTCTGGAATCTCCTCCGCCGCATCGAAGATGCGTGCCACCGAGACGTACTTGTCCTCAACCTCGATGGGCACCTCCCCCACCATGTCGTAGATCTCGGCGAAGATGCGGTTGAGCTCCTCCTCGTTGGCCTTGAGCTGGTCAAAACGGGCGTTGACCTCAGCTTTCTCAGCCTCGTACTTGTCACGTATGAGCGTTGCCATGGGTTCTCCTAGCAGTTTGTTTTTGCGCTTTGATCTGAAAGATCAACGCTCGGCTGTTCGCGTACATTGAGCAAGTTCGGGCAGTCTTGGGCGCCGATTACGGGCTCATCAACATCACCCAAGAAGGCGTCCGCATCAAAATTGCGCGTCCTGAAGAACATGATGTCGAACGAATCTTCTGACATGAGAAATTGGTCACGAATATCCCAGATCAGTCGTGCCACGAGGCTGAAGAACTGCGGTATACCTTTCTCAAGTCGTGGGTCGAAATAAACCTGATAGCAGTTTTCTGTGCCCCTCCAAGAGAATGCGCCAAGACATCCGATGAGGTAGCAGAGTGTGATGCCGGTAAGGTCGCCTTCGGGAAGCGCCTGCTCGATTCCGCTCGCAATTCTACTGCGTGGAACAAACAGCAGTTCGTCCTTCTCGATTTCTGTTAGCACAACCCCGAAGGTATTGCCCGTTTCGTTCATCAAGGTGTTGAGTGCATCATCGCTGAGGTTTTCAGCTTGGGAAGCGTTAACGTTGACGTTGGTAATCGTATGGTGCCTGCCGTCCCACGCAATGTCTTCCGAATCGAAGAAGAACGTTCTTTGAGCCAAAAGATTACATATTACCGTGGGCGAATCGTACTGATCGGGGGTGATTTGACCCGCAAGAATCTTTCGAGCGCGCGCGCTCATTGAAGACGGTTGTTCAGCAGGCTCGAGCCTTCCTTCGAGCTCCTCTGCTTGGTCGTCGTCCTCGGTCACAACGTGACTTTGAAGCTCTGAATCACTCTGGCTCGCGAAGTGGTTGATAGCGTCCCGAATGATTCCGCTTACATCAACTTCAATCACTGTTTCGTTTTTCTTTTCTGTGCCGTATTCGTCGAAGCCAAGCAAAACAAGGGCATGCGAAATCCTCTCAAGTAGTCCTCGCTGCCTCGGTGAGGGAACGCACAGCTTTTCGAGCTCTTCGGCGGAGAGGGCGGAGTCGTAGAACATATCGCTGGAGATAATAAACTTGTCGCCGATTTCTTCCAGCATGCTTTTGCAGGTAAATCGATTGAGAATCTCTTGCGAACGGTCAACGCGCGCCCATTCTTCTATAACATCGATGAGGCGAACGGCGATGGGAACGCAGGCGTCAAAAAACTGCGACAGAGCGATTATCCCAGAGATGTTCCGCGCCCGACTTCCCACCGCGGGATTGAGAGCCTCGCAGAAACGCGCTCCGGCGCCCAATACCGAATTCCTTAAGTAAGCCAGTTGATCCATTACGGGCATGAAGACTTCACGATACGAAAATGAAAAGTCATTCGAGCGGGCAAGGAATCTCTCCTCCAGCTGATCGAGACAGGTTGGCACCGTGGATCCGCTAGCCTCTACCGTACGCGCCAAATTGTCAACAAAGGTTCGAGCCTGCTCGTACGTAACGTCTCCTGGGTCATAGAACGTGACGCGGGCGTAATCCTGCCCGATGAGCGAGTAGGGGTAGATGTAAAACTCCGAGCACTCCTCATCGGCTGTTGGAACCTGCACAACGGCACAACGACAATTTCGGGCCTGGACCTCGTGCATCTCAAGAGTAAAGTCGGAACGGCAGCTTCGCGCTTCATAATTGAGCGACCATAGGGCTGGATCCACGCCGATTTTCTGCATATTAGAGGCGTAATCGTCGGGAACCGGCGCATCGCCGTACAGGATCGCGATGTTCGAATCCACCCCCTCGCCAGCATGCTCCTCCGGCACCAGGACGAATGCGCGGCCGCTGGTATCTTTCTCGCTTACCCAGCCGTCGGGAATGGCGAGGGAAAAGGTGCTGCCCTGGGCGCGCGGTGCGTCCGCGCGAACGGAGTACTTCGATTTCGCGTTGAAGACCGGGGCGTCCTCCGCGGGCGGAAACATCATGGTCGCGCCCTCGAACTTCTTGTAAAACGCCTCTGTCTGCTCGAGGAGGTCTATGTCGGTCTTCGCAGACGTGGGTTGCTGCGACTTCTTCTTCGCAGCCGTCTTGCGCTTCTGCTGCTTTGCGGGTGCGGCCGCCTCCTTGGAAGCCGCGTCAGCCACCGCCGACTCCGCCGGAGCCAGCACTTCAGGCGCAACATCCCCGATGACCTTCATGAACGCATCAGGATGTGCGCGAAATGCCTTTCTGGCCTCGCCGATGTGGGCAAGATTGCTCACGAGCCTCCGGACCTCAGAGCCGCCGAGCATCGAGGCAAGCCACATGCCGTCTTCGCTCTCGAGCTGCTTGTTCGCGGCCTCCATCGCACAGCCGGCTGCGTGCACCCGCTCGTCGTCCGCAAGGAGCCAGTCAATCGGGTCGGCCGCGCATCGCAGTGCCTCGATCTGCGTGTCGCTCAGCGGCTCCAGGCTGGCAAGTGCGCTCTGGGCCTTCTCGTAGAGACCGCCAAGCTCAAGGTATGCTTGCACGGTGCGAAGGAGGCGCATGGCAGCGTCGGACTTGTCATTGGCAGCGAGCTCAAGTCGCCAGCGCTTCTGAATGTCCGCGACAATTGGATCCAGGTAGGCCTCGATCGAACCGCGAATCTTGGGACCCACCCCGGGCAGGTCGCCCTTCTCAGGCGAGCTTAGGCGCTCGTAAAGGTCGGCGAGCGTGGTGACGCCCGCATCCTGCAGCCTCTTGATCTGCACGCCCGTACCCTGCTTGCCAAGCTCGTCAATGGGGATCAGCGCAAGCTGCGCGAGGACGTCGCTCTCCCTCATTTCATCTATCGCGGAGGGAATCCCGTTCTTGACGTCCCCTTGGGCAGCGGCGATGGAGGCGGGGACATCAGCAATGCCCTGGAAGCAATCGAGCGCCTGCTGCGCCTCTTCGGACGAGAAGAGCCTGCTGTCGTCACCTCCCAACTTGAAGTCGCCAATCTCCTTCTGCAGGCATCCAAGAATATTGTCTCGGTCTTCCTCGTCATGCCGGAAGCAATAGACGAGCGCCTCCTTCGAAGAGAAGCGTTCCGCGCTGAACGTTGGCCAGTAGTCCATGTGGGAGACGATGTGTGCAACATCCATCTTCTGCAGCTTGTCGAGGGCGTCGAACGCAGCCTGCTTGGTCGTGGAGCTCATGAAGAGTCGCGCCAGCCCTCCCTGCAGAGCGGGCTCAGCAGCCTCGATGGCCTCAGCGACAACGAGACGCATGGCTTTCCACTCAGGGAGGGGCTTCTCGATTATCTCCCCGTGGAGCCACTTCTTATAGCCCACGAACACAAGGTCCTCAAAAGCATCGTCATACTCGTCGATACAAGCAAGATCAAGAGCACGCTTGTAGCATTCCTGAGCGTCATACGTCCCGGAGCGCGTTTGAACTGTCGCACCTTCACCCGACTTAGCCGCGAGATACAGGTTGGACTTCGTGCCGCCCCTTTTTCCGCCGGCGAGGGTACGGTACTTGCCTGGGCCCACGCGAACGAGCTTGATGCTCTTGGCAAGCGCGTTGCCGCTCTGGTCTAGCAGCTGGCCATAGAGCTCGGCAATCTCCTTGGCATACCTCTCCTGCTCTTCAATGATTGCGTCGATCGTCTTCAGCGCCTCCTGAGCGGCGCTGATAATCTGCTGTGCCTCAAAGCTTGAGAATGAGCTGGACATTGGGACCTCCTTAAAGCTTTATTCCGCCGACCAGGACGATAAGCTCGCGCGTCTTGAGGCGACGCGCCGCTGCTGCGTTCGATTCCACCTATGCCGCCTCCCTGTATGTAGAACATGTGTTTGCCTCTATTGTGACGAACTTGTGTTCTGGTTCGCATACAATTGATTCAGCACTTCGGCTTGTGGTATAAGAGAAATGGCTTTCCACACAAGGAGGGCTGTCTCTTAGCCGGGGGGTGTCCCTCGGCATTTTTATTACGGAAGGGGCGGCCTGATGCGGGAGCTTTTTATCTTCGTAGACGAATCGGGAGACATCGGCGGCTGCTCCGCCTTCTATCTGGTCGCACTCGTATTCCACGACCAAGACAAGAATTTTAGCGAAGGCGTTGAGAAGTACGTGCACAGCCTTTCGGATTCTGGGCTCGACGCTATACCATTCCACTTCGCGCCGGTCATGCGCGGGCATGATCAATACGAAGCAATGACGCTCGATGCCCGAAAAAGCTACTTCTCCCACTTCCGCATCTTCGCCGAGCGGGCCCCCTACCACTACCATGTCTTGTTCTACGAGAAGAGTCAATTTCCAAGTGTGTACAAACTTGCCGAGCGTATCGAAAGGGATCTCGAGGGGTTCATTAACTCCAAGCTTGGGTTCTTCCAAAGCTTTGACCACGTGATAATCTACTACGACAACGGACAGCCAATTGTTAAGCATGCTGTCCATCAGGCGATTAGAAACTGCCTCTCCAAGCATGCAGCAATCTATCGAAACGCCAGACCAAGCGACTACCACCTCTTTCAGGCAGCCGACTATGTCTGCGGAATCGAGCTTGCCGCCCTGCGATATGAGCGGCACGCTGACAATCCAACAGACCGTCGCTATTTCGGTGACAAGCGAAGCTTTACAAGGAACTATCTGAGGAGGACACGCGAGAAACTTCTGTAGAGAACAGCAGTCACCCATCGAACCTTGATCTGTGATATGAGGGGGAAGTTCTTCCGCACAATGAGGACCTCCGAAAGCCGGGCGGATTCCCTCGGCATCTGTCGGGCAAACTCTTCCATTTGTGGTATAAGAGAAATGGTCGTCTCGCAAGGGAGGGCTATCAAGGGCCGGGGGGTTCCCCCCGGTGCAATGGATTTCCTCACAATGAGATCCGCTAAGGGCCAGAAGATGCCCCCATCGTCCTTGATTTTGGAGAACCGCATTGAGCCGCACGGAAAATGCCATCAACTTCACCAGTTTATCTATCATAAGTGGAAGTCTTCTACGAGTTGATTTCGCTAACCTGGGCTTGGATATCTCTGTTGATGCGATATGAGTTTCCCTTTATCTGATCGTTCAGCTTCTTTCCGTCCGGTATTGATGCCGGCCCGTTCTTAACCGTATCTACCAGCTTTAGAAGGAAATCGACTGATGTGTGAAATACAGCAGTCATCTGCGGGCTATTTGTATCAATACTACTGGCCTGGTCACGGAAGATAACCCAGCCACCATCTTCACAATACTCGTAGTTGCCATGTGCAATAGAGTTGCGGATATGTCTAAAAAAGCACGTAGCATATGTTTCAGATAGAGTGCACTTAATCGAGTTGTCTTCATTAGCAGCAATTCTTCTACTAATGCAAAATGCCCCACCACGATTGGGAATCTCGTCAGGACCATCGACACAGCAAAAACGTTCTACAGTCTCATTATCAATATGAGTTGCAATAGAGAAGCTGAGACCTCCAGCCTCACCATCGGATAGATGATAAAGAAGAATCCATTTCATAAGATTTTCAAGATTAGCCTTTTCCCAACCATATGTGCTCAGATTGATTGACTTTCTAGAGTCAGGCTTGTCAGATTTTGCATAAGGAGAACGCGTCAGATAGAAATCGATAATCTCCTGTGGTAAAGGCATGGTATTCTCCTATTATATTTCTAAACTAAATCATTACGTTTGAAGTTCCAGGAAGTTTCCTGAGAGTCCCAGTCGGCTTGAGATATGGAAATACACAGCCTCGTCAACTTAAGGACATGCTCCTCCCTCGATAGCAGGGGAAGAATTGGATACTGGCCAATCTGCCCAGGCTGGAAATCTAGACTCGCAGACATGAATGTGGCAATAAGCCTTGCCACGCTGCTGTTCAAAAAGGCCAAATCGTGAAGCAGGTCATTCTGTGAGCCGAATGCTGCCGGCCCCGTCATATCAAACATATATCCTGAGGGCTTGTATCTTGATGCCAAGAGACCGCTGGAAACTCGAGTCCAAGTCGTCATTTGTTTGAACCGGAGATTCTTTTTGACCATAACAGCCCCCGATTCTGTTAAATAATTACCTGAGTCCTTCCAATCGACGACGTATTCATCATTCCCTGACCAGCGCCTAAAGATGCCCCCCTTGTTGTAAGGAACCCATCTAATCTGACTCCATCTGTAGGGGTACTGGTCGGGAAGAGCTCGGTCGGCACTCGAAGGTTCCCACCACAGGCGAAGGAATCGATTGTTATCGCATGTCGCCATGCCCAGATGCGTACTGGTTATATCCCCAAGCGGACGTCCACACAAAAATGCATCGGCAACCCCTCTTCCAGCCCAATAGGCGATGGGGGTGCCGGGGATATCGTGGAAGGTTGAGGCGTCGGCGCGGTAGAACCAGTCGCAGGTGGGGTTGGAGATGGCTTCGAGGGCTTTCTGCGCCTGAAGCGAATGGTGGTCAAAATCGTTTAGACGAATATAGCTTCCTCTGTATCCTTCCTTCTGTTTAGTAATTAGGGTGAACGCAAAGACTTGGGCAGCAATGCCTTTAAAGCCATGAACCGACAACTGAACTAGAGAAGAAATATCGTTCGAAGCAAGGATCTTCTTTCTCGAAACTTCGAAAGATGACAGGAACATCCAGCTATTGGTGGCAGCAATACCCGTTGATCCGCCCTTGACCTTCATTTGGGAAATTCGTTCGATAAAGCAGGTGCAGAGGTCTCCCTTTTCGTCCGGGTAGTTCTTCTTGATCCAGCTGGACATGAAGGGATTGAAGGAGCTCGAGCCCATGTAGGGCGGGTTGGCCACCACAACATCGTAGCGCTCCGAGATTGCACGGAGCGCGGGCTCGATAGCTCTAAGCGAACCTGCAAGCTTGCTGTCCAGGAGGCTTGTGCCGGTCTCTTGTGCACAGGCGTGAATCGAGTCGAGGTCCTTCTCGGTAAGTTTTACGAGGCTGCCAATCTCACGGAGATGCTCGAGCTGCTCGGCGACCGCTTTGGGAAGATTCGCATCCTCACAGTCGACGGAATGGAAAACGTGAATTCGTGCCGTCGCGTCGCGCTTGAGGAAACGACGGTCGTGCTCTCGCGCGCGCATAACGAGCACGAGGGAGGCAATCTGCGCCGCGCGCTCGTCAATCTCGAAGCCCGTGAGGTTCTTCTCGAGAATGAGCTCGGGAATCTCGGAGGGACGGTAACCGCGCTCCTCGTACATGGCGTAGAGCAACTCGAAGGCGTACGAGAGGATGTGGCCCGAGCCGCAGGCGGGGTCGCAGAAAGCAATGTCCTCGGGACCGCTGATGCGGATGAAGTCCTCGTGCTCGTCATCCGAGGCGATGAAGTACTTCATCTGGTCCCTGAGGTGCGAGTCCGGGTTGTTGAGCATCCAGAGGCGACCGAGAGAGTTCTCCACGAGGTACTGGACTATCCACTCAGGCGTGAAGAGTTGCGTCGCAGGCGCAAGGTCATCGGCAGAGGCCTTGCGCTTGGACTTGAAGAAGTCGTCCTTACGCTCGGAGTTGTAGAACTGGTACATCCAGCCGAGGACCTCGACGTCCTGCCAGGTCTCCTCTGGAATGTCAGTCACGAGGTGATAGAGCATGTCGTTCTCGCCCATGCGAAGGAGGCCGTCCGGGAGCATGAGCTCGTCGGCGGCGCCGAGATGGCCGAAGATCCCGGGAAGGGCGTCAGCAAGCTCGTTGCACTGGGCGAGGAAGATGAGACGGAAGAGGCCCTCGTCGTCCGCGGCGTCCATGAGGTCAAGGACACGCGACTTGTCGAGCCCGGGAAGCTCGAGCTCGGAGGCCACGCGGATGCAGTCCGGATGGAAGCCGCCGTCCACTGCGCTGGAGAGCATGCGAACGCGGCTGGACAGATAGTCGTGTAGCTCCATGTAACGAATGGCCATGAAGCGGTTGAACCACGTGTAGGCCATTTCCTCGAGGAAGCGCTCGTATCCACGCTCCTCGATGCGGGCATAGAGCTCCGCGCGCTGGCGCTTCTCGGCAGGGGTGAGAACGTTGCCGCCCACCACGTCGGAGCCCGCCGGGGCCGCCGCGCGTCCCTCGTCGTCGAGCCCATACCTCCTGCAGCGAAGGTCCACGGCCTCCATGAGGCGATTGCGGGCCCAGGGGCAGAACTTCTCGAGTGCCTTGGTGTCCACGTTCTTCTCCCCTTTCTAGCTCAGCTGGATGGCATCGTTGCCCTCGAGAGCCTCGAGCAGGCGGCTACGAATCTCCTCGACGTAGGCGTTGACCTCGGCCTCGCTGGCCAGACGCTTGGGAGGGCATATGCGCTCCCTGCCAAGGCGGCGTACGTGGACCTTGGGAGGCTCGGGTGCCGTCGAGGCAGAAGTCGGCGCGGGCGCCTTGGGCCTACTTCTGCGCTCTACCTCGCGATCGACGCGCGCGTAGAAGTTGGTCTGGTCAGTCACGAGCTTGGATTTGAGCGCCTCGAGGGCCATGAGGGAGGCTGTTGTGTTGACGGAGTTTCTCCGTTCGAGCTCGGTCTGCGCGATTGCGGCGAGCTGGACATCCTTGGCCGCGGCGTAGGCCTTGATGTCCTCGTACATGCCCTTTACCTGGTCCAACATGTCGATCTTCTTTGCGGCGAGCAGATCGTTGTAGGCGCCCTCAACCGTCTGGCACGCCGGGGCGAGCTCGCGGATGCGCCGGTAGGGGCGCGGCTGGGAGAGCACATCCCTGATGGTGGCGAGTGCCTGCGTGGCATCCTCGTTGCTGGCAAGGTACTCGTGCTCGGGTGCCATGCGCTTCACGAGCGCCACCGCACGGTCGAAGAGCTCGCGCTGGTTGTTGAAGAAGCTCTCCACGTCCTCGAGGCCCTCGGCGGCGTCCGCCAGGTCGTCATCCTTGCGCGCGATGACGGTGAGCAGGTCCGTAGGGTCGGTACCGACGGCAAGCACCCCATCGAGCAGCTCGATGGCGTTTGCCACCTCGGACCTGCCGGGATACTCGTGGCCGCGGTACTCGACGTCGAGCAGGCGCTTGAGCTCGTCCCTTCTGGCAACGAGCAGCTCGTGGGCGCGCTTGGTCAGCTCGTCCTCACCCGTGGGGACGTCGCTCGCGCGACAGAAGTCCATCACCGCCTCGCGAGCGGTGAGACGCGTTGCCTCAGAGACGAAGACGCGTCGCTCAATCGTCGCCTTTCTCACCTCGCTCTTCTTGCGCAGGCAGTCGATAGCCTTGGGGGAGCCCAGGTCGAGCGCGGCGCCCGCATAGCGGAGCTTGGCCCTGCCCTGGGCGAGAAGCTCCGCCACCACGGCGGCGATGTCCGGCTCGCGCCAGCCATAGGGCTTCTCGCCAAAGCGCTTCTGGACGTCCTCCATGGTGGTGGTGAGCTGGCGGCCGGACTGGAGGCCGAGGTAGGCATCCACCTCGTCGATGGCGCGCGCGTTGGGCTGCTGCCCCTCGAGCGCGCGGGCCTCGCCGCCCAGGATCGCGCGGATCTCCGCGTCCGAGTGATAGAAGGTGTCTATGTAGGAGAGCTTGGGGTACGTGCCGTCCACGAGGCGGCCGACGCACTCCTCCACCATCTTGCGGGCGGACGTGGTGCCTGCGGGACGGACCTCCTCTCCCGCCGCGTAGAAGGCGCCTCTGCGGACCGCCTCCTCGACGAGCTCCTTGGCGCGCCGCTCGAGCGCGGTACGCTCCTGGTTCTTCTCGCGAATAATGCGCTGCTGGTTCTCGGGCAGGTTGGCGATGTTCTGGGTGGAGACGAAGCGGTCGATCTTTGCCGCCTCGAGCAGGCAGTCGTAGTAGCCGATCTCGTCGGAGAGCACGACGATCGCCTCGCCACCCGAGGAGCGCAGGATGAGGCCGGCGCGGTCGGTGGCACCGCGCTCAGCAAGGGCCGTCATGACGCGCAGGGTGAGGCCGTCTGCCTGGTTGATGCGGGCCTCGTCCACCCATTCCTCGACGGGGAAGTTGTTCTCACCCACCGCAAGCTTGGGCGCGGGGAAGACGTTGTCGTAGAAGACGTCCGCGATTTTCTTCATGATGCGCGCAGAGTCCACCTCGGTGCGCGCGATCTGACGGGCGATCTCCTGCTCGTCGTCCGTGAGGAACTGGTAGGTCTCGCCGTTGCGGCTAACGTAGTTCTCACGCACGAGGCGCTCGAGCGAGGTCTGGGTGCGCTCGCGCAGCGCCATGCGATCCACGCGCACGTCGTCGGTCATGAGGGTGACGATGTTGCCAACGTTGAGCTTGACGTCGTCGACCCAGCGCAGCAGGAAGAGGAGCTTGAGCACGGGCACGTCCTCGGGCTCCAGGCCCTCGTGAGCGGCTGCAGCCTCCTCGGCGCGGTTGATGACGCGACGGATGTGGCCCTTGAGGAAGGTCTGAACCGTGTCGTAGAACATCCAGAACGGCACAAGGGCGTTCTCGTCCCTCTCCTCCACGCGCTGCGCCGCCTCCTGGAAGCCGGAGAGCATGGAGCGCTCACCGCTGGAAAGGTGTTTGCCGGAGCTGCCGTGTTTGCGGAGCTCCGTCATGACCTTTTGCATGAGCGTAAACTGGTAGTCCGCGAAGGGGAAGGTCTCGGCGAAGTCCTCCGCGCCGTCGTAGCCATGGAGATCCGAGACGGCACCCTCAAAGGTGAAGAGGTTGCGCAGGACAGCCGAGCTCTGCCCGTACTGCATGGCGAGCAGGCTCGTGGCGTCCGACGTCTTGGCGAGCACGCGTCGCTTGATGACCTCGTCGGCGCTCGAGCTGGAAAGCGAGAGGCGGGTGTCGAAGCGGCCCTGGATCTTGGAGAAGTCGTTGCCGGCGACGGTCGTGACCTCGTCGATGGCCTCTTGGCTCGTGACCATCACCCAGACGCGACCAGAGCACTTGGAGCCGAGCTCCTCCACGATGGTCTGGAGGTTGAGCATGAGGTTGGTGTCTCCGCCGATGAACTGGCCGATCTCGTCCACCATGAAGAGCAGGCGGAACTGACCGCCGCTCTGGGCGGCGCGTGACTCCGCGTAGTCTCGAATCTCGTCCGTGAGGCGCTCGATGGAGAAGTCGGCGCGGTCGGAGCCGTCAAACCAGCGCCGGGCCTCCTCCTCGCTCATGACGCCGGCCTCCGTGAGCGCGGCGATGACGTCGTCGCTGAAGAAGTCGTACTCGGCGCGGGCGTCGAGCCAGCGCTCGCCGTTCACGCGCTCGAAGGCTGAGCGGAAGGCGTCCGTCTTGCCCTGGGAGTCCACGAACTGCTCCAGGCGCGCGAGCTTGAGGTCCTCGCCGTAGAAGCCGAGGTGGTCATAGAAGACGCGCGCGAAGGTGCGCCTGAGGACGTCCGCGTCCTTCTCGCCCACCGCCTTGCTGTCCACGTTGAAGAGGATGGACTCCGTGGGGACGTGCGCGCAGCGGTCCACCTTGGCGGCGACCATGCCGTCCTCGAACTTGCCGTGGAAGTAGTCGAGCGCCGTGCGACCCGCCACCTCGCGGTTGGTGAGGAGGTAGGAGAGCATCTTGAGGAAGTGGGACTTACCGGAGCCAAAGAAGCCGCTGATCCAGACGCCGATCTTGTCCGTGGGGACGTCGAGCGCGCGCTCGTAGGCGTCAAAGAAGGTGGCGAAGTGGCCCGCGAGCTCGCGCGTGATCACGTACTCGGAGAGCTCCTGCTCGAGGCTTGTCTCGTCCTCCTGCGCGACCTTGACCACGCCGTTGATGTCCCTGTTGATGTCACGCTCGAACATGTCCTGGATGCGCATGGTCACTCCTTAGAGCAGGTTGAAGGCTCGGTAGTAGTTGCCGTCGCTGATGCTGTTGAAGAGGTGGAGCTGGGCGCCGTCGTACTTGCCGGGGTACAGCAGCACCACGGGCGCGTCCGCAAAGACATGCTGGGCGTTCTCGAGGATGCTGTGGGCGCGCACGATGGGATAGACCCTGCCCACGCCGGTGACAAGAAGGACGTCACGGCCGGACTCGTGGGGCTCGTAGTCCATCGCCTGCACGAAGGCCTCCGGCGTGGCGATCTTCTGCAGGCGCTCCAGCAGGGCACGAGACCCGCGACGGCGCTCGAGGTCGGCGATCTTATCCAGGATGCGGCGCTGTTCGCAGATCTGGAGGAAGACGTCCCAGAGGTCACGGTGCACGATGCGGCACGGGAGCCTGCCCTCGTCTGAGAGGCTCACAAGCTCGGCCGTACGCGCCCGGACCTCGTCCTCGCGCGCGGCGTCATACGGGAAGACGAAGAAGCCGACCTCGTTGCCGATGCCCTTGTTCGCAAGGAACATCGGGTCGGAGAGCTTGGCCCGCAGGCGGGCGAAGTCCTCCTCGAGGTTCTGGGCGTGTTGGGTGACCATTCCCTCTCGCCCCCTAGTCCATGACGCCGAGGGCAGGAAGGATAGCCGCGTCGTCGTTTGCGCGGATGAGACCCTCGAGCTCAAAGTCAAGAAGGGCCGGGGCCAGCTGCTCCGAGGCGCGATCGTACATCCCGCACTCCTCAAGGCACTTGACAAAGACCTGGCGAATCTTGTTGAGCGTGGCGTCGCTCCAGCCGGCGACCTTCTCATCCTGTGCCCGGAGCCCCTCGAGGAAGGAGACGATCTCGCGCTTGGGAAGGTGCGTGTCAAGCTGGCGGCGCTTGGCCGCGACCACCACCGTCATGAACTCCCACATGACGCGGTAGTCGCATGCGATGGCATAGAGGTTGGTCTGGCGCGCCTGGTCAACGGTGCCGTGGGCGATGAGGCGCGCGAGCTGCGCGCGGCGCCCCTCGTCATCCGAGAGCGCGGTGAGCCTGCGGCAGAGCGCGCGGGCGATGGACTTGAGCTCGCGCTCGGTGGGGTACTGGAAGAGGTTCTGCTCGACCACGCGGTCGACGATGTCCGCGTCCGAGAGGCCCTCGTCCAGGCGAAGGCGGGCGATGATGCGAATCTCACGGAAGAGCCACTGCTCGCGCGTGAGGGCGCCCCGATAGGGCTGGTTGTGCAGCACCTACGCCACCCCCTCGGGGCGGCGCGGCAGGGCATGCGGGGCTAGGCGGGCACTCCTACTCGGAGAACCCCCCCCCGCTAGGTTTTTGCAGCTCACAAGCGCGTTCATGTGCTCGCTCCCGTTACGACCGGCACCGTCCCCATCGTAGCGAGGGCACCGGACAATAATTCAGCACTCCTATGATACCGGGAGTCGCGGACGTTGGCACATGCTCGCGGGCGGACGGTCAGTCCTCGACCTCTATCTCTCCCACGATGCGCTTTAGGTAGCCGGGGAGCGTATCGTAGCACTGGCCGTAGAGGTCGAGCAGCGCCTCCACGCGGCGGCGGTCCACCGGCGCGCGGCGGCTCTCGCGCAGCAGCGCCTCCGCCTCGCCCGCGAGCTGTTCCTCGGCGAGACTCCCCCACGCCGCCCATCCGGGCATGCCGTCACTCATGCGAGCTCTCCGTTCTTCTCGCCTAACACTCGAGAATCAGGTTGGCCGTTGAGGAAATGATGTCCTTGAGGTGGGAAAGTTCTTCGTCGGTGAAGCCGTACTGGTCCTCCCAAGAATAGTCGGGAAGATAGCAGGTGACATGATGGAAGCAGTCCTTGGCGTCGGGCTTCTCGATGTAGACCTTCACCCTGCCATCGGGAAGGGTCTCTGAGTGGACGATCTCCGTTCCGTCGTTCAGGGTCATGAACGGATACATCATGACGACCACCTCCTTTGCGCATATCTCCCTGATTGTATACCCCAAGGCCGCTACAGCAGACCCGCAAGGTTGCCGCGGTCACGTGCCTCGTCCAGCAGGTGCTTGAACACACGGTCGCCGTGCAGTCCATCGTGCTCGAACTCGTTGGTGACCCAGGCGTGGCTCGTGCCCACGCGGGAGAGCGTGTCAAGCTGCAGGCCGGAGTCAACGTAGAGGTCGTCGAAATAGACGGCCGCCTGGAGCGGGGTCTCGTTCGCGGCAAGCCGCGCCTCGTCGTAGAGCCGACCGAAGCTCGTGTCGCGCATGAGCTCCCCCATCGCGCCCGCAAACGGCGCCAGCTCCGGCATCTCCTCGAACATCCACGGGAAGCACGCCTCGCCGGTGAGCATGAGCGGCCGGGCGTCCGGCGAGAACTCAGGGCGACCTGCCCACGCGCGCTCCGCAGCCCACGCGATCGGCCGGGCCAGCTCGCCGTCGGCGTAGATGAGCTCCTGGAGCACCCAGTAGAGCGGGTTCGAGACCACGTTGGTGGCCTCCCACGCCCCGGCGAGAAACGCCGGCGAGACCTCGACCTTCTCGGCATTGCCGCCCGCCGCGGCGAGGGCCGCGTCCGCGGAGCCGTCACCAGCCGTGAAGGCCAGGTCGAGCAAGTTGTGCAGACGCTCGTGGCCCGGCTTCATGCCAAGGACCTGTCCCAGCGACTGCAGGCGGCGCGGCGAGAGCGACGAGCCGTCCGGAAGGCGAACGTCACCAGCAGAGACGCGCTCGGCGAGAAGCGCGAGGCGCGCGGAGTCCTCCGGGTAGCGCTCGTAGAGCAGGCGGGTCTTCGCTGCCATGCGCGGGAACGTGCACGCGTAGACCTCGTCGGCGCTCGCCGGGACGTGCGGGATGCCACCGCAGGTGAAACTCGCCGCAACCGCCCCCGGGAACGTGGAGAGGTAGGCGAGCGTGAGAAAGCCCCCGTAGCTCTGTCCGAGCGTGATCCAGCGCGCGCCGCCGAGCTCGGCGAGGCGCAGGTACTCGAAGTCGCGCACGATCGAGTCCGCGAGAAAGCGCTTGAGGAAGCGGGCCTGGGCCGCCGCATCGCCCTCGCGCGCGATCGTGGCGCAGTCCACGCGCGACGAGCGTCCGGTACCGCGCTGGTCGGGCAGGATCACGCGGAAGTGGCGCACCGCCTCCGCGACCCAGCCGTCGCTTGTGGGCGAGGTGAGGCGTGGACCGGCGCCGCCGGGGCCACCCTGGAGAAAGACGAGGTACGGCAGGTCGCGCCCCACGTTCTCCGGCGAGCAGACCACGCGGTAGAAGAGGCGCAGCGAGCGGCCCTCGAAGGCGGGGTCGCACTTCTCGGCTGCCGACGCTTCCACCAGCGGCGAGCTCGGGGCACTCGGGACGCCCGCGAGGCGAGACGGTGACGTGCCCCGCCAGTCGAGCGGGACGTCGATCGCATGGTCCTCAACGGCGAGGCCGGGCAGGTAGTAGCTTGTTAGGAGCGCCATGGGTCCCCCTGTTGGTGTTAGTACGACTGTTGATGCCATGAACTACGTGGTTTTGAGTTTTTCACCCCTGCCGTGTTTCTCGCAAGCCCAGATTCGAGAGATGGCACGAGGTTTTGGGGCTAAACTTTTATGCACCGATTAAACTATTGGTGCAAAACCATGCCAAACGTGACGCAGGCAAGCGATTTTGTCCGCAAACGGGCCCCGTTAGGCTGCACGCACGCCTTGGACATAAAACTTGTTGCCCAAAACCTAGCGGGAGCGCCGCGAGGACCAGACGGCTGCGCGAAAGCCGAGAAAAGCAGGGGGCCGAGAAGAACCTCGACCCCCGCGTTCTTCTCCCTAGACCAGGTGCTCCGCGATCTGCACGGCGTTGGTGGCAGCGCCCTTGCGGATCTGGTCGCCGCAGCACCAGAACGTGAGCGCACTCACGCCCTCGGGCGCGGAGAGGTCGCGCCTCAGGCGGCCGACCCAGATGAGGTCCTGGTCGGAGGTCTCGAGCGGCATGGGGTAGCGGCTCGCCGCCGGCTCGTCCACCACTTTCACGCCCGACGCAACCTCGAGCGCGGCGCGCGCCTCCTCCACGGAGATAGGCCGCTCGAACTCGGCCGTGATGGACTCGGAGTGCGAGCGCACCACGGGCACGCGCACGCAGGTGCAGTTCACGCGCAGCTCGGGAAGGTGCATGATCTTGCGGCCCTCGTTGAGCATCTTCATCTCCTCGGAGGTGTATCCCTCCTCGTTGAAGCCACCAATCTGCGGGATGAGGTTCTCCGCGAGCTGATACTGGAAGGGCTTGCTCTCCCCCACCGGCTCGCCGGCAGCCACGCAGCCGATCTCGCGCACGAGCTCGTCGAGGCCGGGCTTGCCGGCGCCAGACGCCGCCTGGTACGTGGAGACGACGAGGCGCGTCACGCCCGCGAGCTGGTGAAGCGGCCACACGGGCACGAGTCCGATGATCGTGGCGCAGTTGGGGTTTGCGATGATACCGTGGTGGCTCGCAATGTCCGCAGCGTTGATCTCCGGCACGACGAGCGGCACGTCGGCGTCCATGCGGAAGGCGTGCGAGTTGTCCACGCACACGGCGCCGCGCCTCACGGCCTCCGGCAGCAGGGCGCGCGCCGTTGCGTCGTCTGCGGCGCCGAGCACGATGTCCACGCCCTCGAAGGCGTCCGCCTCGGCGAGCTGGCACGGCACGTCCTCGCCGCGGAAGCTCACGGGCTTGCCCACGGAGCGCTCGGACGCGAGCGGCACCAGGCGCCCGACCGGGAAGTCACGCTCCTCAAGGCACTGGAGCATCTGCTGGCCCACCACGCCGGTGGCGCCGAGGATGGCAACGGTCTTCTCGCTCATTGCGGTTCCTTTCTTGTGAGGCGAAATGCTGCGAAGGGACTGTCCCTTCGTATCATCCGGCGGTAACCATCTCGTCGCGGACGAAGCGGTCATAGATGACCTGGATGGCGCGGTCGAAGTCCTCGTTGTTGACGCCGAGGATGATCGAGATCTCCTGGGAGCTCTGCGTGATCATGCGGATGTTGACGCCGGCCTCGCCGAGCGCGCCGAAGATCTTGCCCGAGGTGCCGGAGCGCTTGGACATGTTGCGGCCGACGACGGAGATCAGCGCGAGCTTGTCCACCATCGTGATGTCGTCCGGCTCCAGCTCGCGGCGGATGTCCGCCACGATCGAGTAGATCGAGTCGCGCACGTCCGCACCGTTGACCACCACGGAGAACGAGTCCACGCCCGTGGGGATGTGCTCGACGGAGACGCCGTAGCGCTCGAGGATGGTGAGCGCGCGACGCACAAAGCCCACCTCGTTGGACATGTGCGCCTTCTTGACGTGCACCGAGATGAAGTCCTTCTTGCCGGCAATACCGGTGATCAGGTGCTCGTCCTCACCGGCGCGGGCGCGCTCGCGGATGATCGTGCCCTCGTCCTGCGGGCGGTTGGTGTTCTTGATCTGGATCGGGATGTTGACCTCGCGCACCGGGAAGATGGCCTCCTCCTGCAGGACGGAGGCGCCCATGTAGGAGAGCTCGCGCATCTCGTCGAAGGTGATGCGGCGGATGGAGCGCGGGTGCTCCACGATGCGCGGGTCGGCGGAGAGGAACCCGGAGACGTCGGTCCAGTTCTCATAGAGACCCGCGTCGATGCAGCGCGCGAGGATGGCGCCCGTGATGTCGCCGCCGCCGCGCTGGAAGAGCTTGATCTGGCCGTCGACCGTGGCACCGTAGAAGCCCGGCAGCACGAAGGAGCCCTCGCGCACCATGACGTCCTTGAGGCGCACGGCGGTGCGCTCCATGTCAACCTCGCCGTTGTGGTGGAAGACCACCACGTCGGCCGCGTCGACGAACGGCATCTGCAGGTACTCTGCCATGAGGTGCGCGGTGAACCACTCGCCGCGGGAGACCACGTACTCGGGCGAGTGCTTCTTGATGTTCTTGGCAAAGAGCTCGAACTTCTCGTGCACGGGCCACTTGAGGCCAAGCTCATTCGCAATATCGAGGAAGCGCTGCTCGATGTCGGCGAGAAGGGCGGTGCAGTCCACGTGATACTGGATGTGGGCGTTCACCAGCAGGAGCAGGTCGGTGATCTTGTTGTCGGCGGAGTCGCGCTTGCCGGCGGCGGACACCACCACGAAGCGGCGGTCGGGGTCCGCCTCGACGATGCCTTTGACCTTGCGGAACTGCTCGGCAGAGGCAACGGAGGAGCCGCCGAACTTTGCGATCTTGATCATGCGTGAAACCTGGCCTTTCTATGCCGCGGGGAGCGCGGCCATGAACGTCGTGGGGTCTGCGGCGAGCGCCTCGTCGAGCAGGACGCGCGCCGCCTCTGCGGTGAGGTCGCGGACGAGAAGGGCGCCCGGCCCAAACTCCTCCGCCCCGCCGAGCTCCGCGGTCGTGCGCAGCACGTAGTCCGCGCGCAGGAGCGTGGGGTCGTAGGCGAGCGGCCGCGAGAAGTCGTAGACGGGGCGGCGCGCGCCGCTCGCGCAGTCGAGCACGTCCTGGACGATCGCGTTGCCGGTGGGCAGGCTCCCCGCCCCCTGGCCGTAGAACTTGAGCTCGCCGACCGTGGTCGCGTCGAGCGTGAGCAGGTTGAAGTTGCCGGGGACGCTGGCCTCGAGCGAGTCGGCAGCCACCGCGACGGGCTCGACGGCGGCGGCGTAGCGCCCCTCGCTCGTCAGGCCGCGGCCGAGCAGCTTCACCGTGCGGCCGCGCGCGGCAAAGAGCTCGAGGTCCGCCTTGGTGAGGTTGCGGATGCCCGAGGCGGGGAGGTTCTTCTCGCACGCCACGCCAAAGGCCACGGAGGCCGAGATAATCGTCTTGTTGAGGACGTCGATGCCGTCGATGTCCGCGGATGGGTCACGCTCGGCAAAGCCCAGGCGCTGCGCCTCGGCGAGCACCACGTCGAACTCGGCGCCCTGCCTGCGCATGGCGTCGACGATGTAGTTGGTCGTCCCGTTCATGATGCCCGAGAAGGACGTGACCTCGTCAATCCGCCGGACCTTCTCGACGCTCGCGATCCACGGCACGCCGCCACCGACGGCAGCCTCCACGAAGAGGCCCGCGCCCGAAGCGACGGACGCCGCCGCGAACTCGGCGAAGTGGGCCGCGACGACCGCCTTGTTGGAGGTGACGACGTGACGGCCGGACTGAAGCGCTGCCATGATGTAGGTGCGCGCCGGCTCGACGCCGCCCATGCACTCGACGACGAGCTCGATCTTCTCGTCCGCGAGAATCTCGTCGAAGCTCGAGGTCATGCGGGGGTCGCTCAGGCGGTCGGGCAGCTCGAGGATGTGCGTCACCTCGACGCCGTCCACGTGCTCGGAGATAATCTGGTCGACTCCGCGGCCAACCGTCCCGTAGCCGAGGATGGCAATCTTCATGGCCGTCCAATCTTTCGAGTGTGTGTCGGTCGGGTCGTGCGCTCCGCGCTGCGGCTATGATACTGGCATCAGGGCCACTACCGCCTCAACGCAAGGAGCACCATGTCGTTCTATCACAGCACGCGCTCGGTCGCGAATTCCGTAACAAGCAAGCAAGCTATCCTCTCCGGAATCGCCCCCGACGGAGGCCTCTACGTCTCCGACGAGCTGGGCGACCGCGCGCTTTCGCTCGAGACGGTATGCTCCCAGAACTACCACGACACCGCGCGCCTCGTGCTCGGCACGCTGCTGGACGACTACACGGACGACGAGCTCGCGCGCTGCGTCGAGGCCGCCTACGGAAGCCAGTGGGACGCGCCCGGGATCTGCCCCGTGACCCCGCTCGGCACCGACTGGCTGCTCGAGCTCTACCACGGTCCTACCTGCGCCTTCAAGGACGTGGCACTGCAGATGCTGCCCCAGCTCATGGGCGTTGCGCGCGGCACGGACGGCGAGAAAATCATGATCGTCACCGCCACCTCCGGGGACACCGGCAAGGCCGCGCTCGACGGCTTCGCGGGCGTCGAGGGCATGGGCGTCACCGTGTTCTACCCCGCCGGCAAGGTCTCCGACATCCAGCGCCTCCAGATGGTCACGCAGCTCGGTGGCAACGTCGCCGTGTGCGCGGTCAACGGCACCTTCGACGACTGCCAGGGTCAGGTCAAGCGCGTCTTCGCCGACCGCGAGCTGGCGCAGCGCCTTGCTGAGGACGGCGTCGTGCTCTCAAGCGCCAACTCGATCAACGTCGGTCGTCTCGCGCCGCAGGTCACCTATTACTTCGACGCCTACGCGCAGCTCGTGCGTCGCGAGGCCATCCGCCCCGGCGACGAGGTCACCTTCTGCGTGCCCACCGGAAACTTCGGCGACGTCCTCGCCGGCTATTACGCCAAGCGCATGGGCCTGCCGGTCCGTCGCCTGATCGTCGCCTCCAACGCCAACGACGTCCTGACCGACTTCCTCACCACGGGCACCTACGACCGCAGGCGTGACTTCCACAAGACCATCTCCCCCTCGATGGACATCCTCGTGTCCTCCAACCTTGAGCGCCTGCTCTACTTCGCCTCCAACGGAGACTGCGAGCTCGTGGCCTCCCTCATGGCGGACCTTACCGAGAAGGGCGTCTACACCGTGCCCGAGCGCGTGATGGACGAGATCCGCTCCGTATTCTCCTGCGGGCGTGCCGACGACGCGACGACGCTCGAGACCATCCTCAATACCTGGCGCGAGCTCGACGTTCTTATCGACCCGCACACCGCCGTGGCAAAGCACGTGCTCGACGCGACGCCCGCCGACGGAACCGAGCGCGTCTGTCTCTCCACGGCGAGCCCCTACAAGTTCTGCGCCGACGTCCTGGCGGCGCTGGGCGAGGTCACCGACGGCATGAACGGCTTTGCCTGCATGGACGCGCTCGAACAGCTCACCGACACCGTTGCGCCGCCGCAGCTCTCTGGCCTGCGCGCCGACGAGGTCCTGCACGACGACGTCTGCGACCCCGAGCGTGTGGGGGCCTTCGTCGAGTCCGCCTGCGCCCGGGTGTTCCTGTGATCGGGGCGGACGGGAGGGAGCGCCCCGTCGCCATCGTGCGCGTCCCCGCGACGAGCGCGAACGTGGGCGTGGGTTTTGACTGTCTGGGCATCGCGCTCGACCTCACTGCCACGTTCCTGATGGCGACCTCAGAGCGTCTTGAGATCGTGGGTTGCGAGGAGCGCTTCCGCAACGAGGACAACCTCGTGTGGCAGAGCTACCTTGACGCCTGCGGGCGCCTGGGCGTTTCCGCCGCGCCGCTTCACATCACGATTCTCTCTCCCATCCCGCTCTCGGGCGGCCTGGGGTCGAGTTCCGCCTGCGTGGTCGCCGGCATCGCCGCCGCCATGGCGCTCGCTGGGGACGGGTTTGACCGCGAGCGGGCGCTCGAGCTCGCCTGCGCCATGGAGGGACACCCTGACAACGTGGCACCCGCCCTGCTCGGCGGGCTCGTGAGCTCCTTCGTGGCCGGCGGGCAGACCACCTCCACACGCATGGACGTGGCGGACAACCTGCGCTTCGTTGCCATTGCTCCGCCCTACGAGGTGCGCACCGCGGACGCTCGCCGCGTGCTTCCCGAGGAGGTCTCGCGCGAGACGGCGGTCTGGCAGATGGGCCGCTGCGTGGCCACGGTGCGCGCGCTCGAGCACGGCGACGCGGAGCTGCTCGGCAGGGCCTGCCACGACCGCCTGCACGAGCCGTATCGCGCGAAGCTCATCCCGGACTTCGAGGAGCTGCGCACGGCGGCGCTCGATGCCGGCGCCTGCGCGTTCATGATCTCCGGCTCGGGCTCCACGATGCTCGCCGTTGCCGACGGCGACGACGCCGCCGCCCGCGTCGCCGACGCGCTGTCCGCGACATGCCCCGGCTACTGGCTGCGCACCCTTCCCGCCAACACCCTCGGCACCACGGTCGAGGTCCACTAGCCGCGGTCCTTCTCGCCCGCCCTTCTCGCCCGCCCTTCTCACCCGCCCTTCGCGCCCGTCCGCAAACCGGCCCCCAGGTTTTGGGCAACAACTTTGATGCTCCACCGCTTTTCCGTGGGTTTTGCATCAAGGTTGTTGCCCACAACCTTGAGAAGCGTGGTAAATCCGGTCCAAGACATAAAACCTTTGCCCCAAAACATGGCGAGAAGCCCTCGGAGCCGGCAGTCGAGAAGCACGACGGGCGTGAAAACCCAAAACCGTGGCTAAGCTGCCAGCATGTCGACGGCGCGCATGCGCATGTCATCAAGGTGCCTGAGCAGACGGTTTCGCAGCCTGGCCTGGCATGTCGCAATCCGCGCCCCCGGCTGCCGCCAGCGCAGGCCCAGCCCTCGTGACACCGACTTTGCGACCTCGTCCATCAGCGGCGCGCGCTCGAGCATGGCGCGGTCGACCTCGATCACCGTCCAGCCGTCGGCGCCGAGGACGTTCCCTTTGCGCAGGTCGTACGACCTTCGGCTGCGCAGCTTGTGCTGCGACCCCTGGAACTCCGCAACAAGACCGTGCCCCGTCCACCGCAGGTCGCAGACAAACTCCTCTATGCCAAAGAGCTCCGCAGCCTCCGCCCCGAGCCGTACGCTCGCGTTCAGCGTCGCCGGCGGGAGCCCGTAGCCGCCCCTGTGACGCGGCATCGTGAGGACCATCGAAAGGACGGCCTCCTCCGGCGAGGCGGCGCCGTCGCGAACGTGCACGAGCGCCGCCCGGGCCCTCCGCAGGCCCCACGGCATTCCCTCCCCGCGCTCGGTCCTAAGCTCCTCAAGGCGGTCGAGAAACCCCTCGATGCGTGACACCGTGGTCAGCGCGGGGCAGTTGCAAAAGCCATGCTCGCCCATGCCGTGCGCAAAGTAGCCACACAGCTCGTGGCCGTACAGGATGAGCAGCTCCTCGCTGAGGATGCGCGACATCTGCAGGAAGGTGAGCTCCGGACACGTCACCATGACCCCCTCGCCGAGCTCGAAGAACGAGCCGACGGGGTACGAGCCGGTCATGAGATGGCACCTTGCGCCCGCCAGGAAGCGCCGCCCCCTCTGACGGGAAACGCAAAGATCAAGCGTGGACGGGCATTCGTCGAGCGTGATCCGGACATGTGCGGCACGCGCGCCGTCAAGGGATTCCGGAACCGTGCTCGCACGGGTCCGTCGGGGCATGGACCCCAGCTCGATGCCGGCGCCCCGTTCAAAGAGGATGCGCACGAGCAGCGGGGGACGCGTCGGCGTGGGCGGATTGTCCACCGCCACGCGCCGGCCAACGGTCCGCCACACCTGCTGCGCGGCCTCGAATCCCAATAGCAGCCTCTCACTCATCGTCTCCCCTCTCGCCCGTGATGCCCGCAGCATATTCGCTGGGCGCAACTCACGCGGAGGGGGCTAGCCGAAAGTTAGGCGTCAGCCTGCTGTAATGTTGTACTTTGCTGAGTCAGCGCTTTGTTTGGTTGCGATTCGTATGCCTTGCGTTGCCCTCATTGACGTGAAGTGCCCCGTCTTCATCGACTCTCCAGATTGGCAAGAAACACAACCTTTTGGGGAAACGCCTCGCGCGGGCGCGACGCATGAACGATTCCGAGGTCCTTCTCGCTGTTTTGGGGCAAAGTTTTTATGTCTTGGACCGGATTAGCCACGCTTCTCAAGGTTGTGGGCAACAACCTTGATGCAAAACCCACGGAAAAGCGGTGGAGCATCAAAGTTGTTGCCCAAAACCTAGGGAGACGGCCCGCGGGCAGGCGAAAAGGGCGAGCGAGAAGGGCGGGCGAGAAGGACCGCGGCACAAGAAACGGCGACGGACCCGGGAGGAGGAGTGGTCCGTCGCCGCCTGACGCCAAATACGTCGAGAAGTACTACCCGCCGAGATACGCCTTGCGGACGTCGTCGTCCACGAGGAGCTCGGCGCCGGTGCCGGTCTTCTTAATCGTGCCAATCTCAAGCACGTAGGCGCGGTCCGCGATCGAGAGCGCCATGTTCGCGTTCTGCTCGACCAGAAGGATCGTGGTCCCGGCCTCGTTGAGCTGCTTCACGATGTCGAAGATCTCCTGCACCAGGATCGGAGCGAGGCCCATGGACGGCTCGTCGAGCATGAGCAGGCGCGGACGGCTCATGAGGGCGCGCCCCATGGCCAGCATCTGCTGCTCGCCGCCGGAGAGCGTGCCGGCCACCTGGCCGCGACGCTCCTTGAGGCGCGGGAAGTGCGCGTAAACCTTCTCGAGGGTCTCCTTGTTCTCAGCATCGGAGCGCGTGTAGCCGCCCATCTCGAGGTTCTCGGCAACGGTCATCTGGGTGAAGACGCGCCGGCCCTCGGGACAGAGCGCCATGCCGCGCCCGACGACCTTGTGCGCGGGCACGCCCACCACGGATGCCCCGTCGAACTCCACGGAGCCGGACTCGGGCTTGATCAGTCCCGCAACGGTGTTGAGGGTCGTGGACTTGCCGGCGCCGTTGGCACCAATCAACGTCACGATCTCGCCCTCGTTGATGTCGAAGGAGATGCCGCGCACCGCCTTGATGGCGCCGTAAGAGACGTGCAGGTCCTTGACGGAGAGAAGCGCCATGCTACTTCACCTCCTGCTTGCCGAGATACGCCTCGATGACGCGCGGGTCGTTCTGAATCTGCTCGGGCGTTCCCTTGGCGATGATCTTGCCGTAGTCCAGCACGCCCACGACCTCGCACACGCCCATGACGAGCGACATGTCGTGCTCGATGAGTAGGATGGCGATCTGGAGCTCGTCGCGGATCTTCTGGATGTTCTCCATCAGCTCCTCGGTCTCCGCCGGGTTCATGCCGGCGGCGGGCTCGTCGAGCAGCAGCACCTTGGGACCCGTAGCCAGCGCGCGCAGGATCTCCAGTCGCCGCTGAGCGCCGTACGGAAGGTTGCCGGCGAGCGTGTCGGCGTACTTCCGCATGTCAAAGATATCGAGGAGCCCGAGCGCCCGCTCGCGGAACTCCGCCTCCTGCTTCCAGTGACCGGGCAGGCGCAGCATGTCCGTGATCAGATGCGTGCTCATGGTGTTGCCAAAGCCCACCAGCACGTTCTCCTCGACCGTCATCTTGGAGAACAGGCGAATGTTCTGGAACGTGCGCGCGATGCCCATACGGTTGACCTCGGCCACGGACTTGCCGGCCGTGTCGTAGCCGTCAATGAGCACGGTACCGCGTGTGGGCTTGTAGACGTTCGTCAGCAGGTTGAAGATCGTGGTCTTGCCGGCACCGTTGGGGCCGATCAGGCCAGAGATCTCCGTGCGGCCCATCGCGATGTTGAAGTCGTCCACGGCGGTGAGGCCGCCGAAGTCGATGCCCAGGTGCTCGGCCTGCAGCACCGGAATGGTACCGAGGTCGCGCTCCGGAATGAGGTTGGGCGTCTCGACCTGGACCAGAACGGGACGGTGCTTCTTCTTATCGCTCGGCATCGGCGCTCACCTCCTTCCCCTCCGCGACGTCCGCGGCGGGCGCGGCGTCCTTCTTCGACCACGGGAAGTCCCGGTTCATGACGCGCTCGATGATGCGGGAGAGCGAGAAGTCATAGGAGCCGAGAAGACCCTGAGGCCGGAAGATCATGACGATGATCAGCACCACGGCGTAGGCGATCATGCGGTACTCGGAGAACGCGCGCAGCGCCTCGGGCAGGATCGTGAGGACCGTAGCGGAGATGGCAGAGCCGAGCATCGAGCCCATGCCACCGAGGACCACCATGACCAGAATCTCGATCGACTTCATGAAGCCGAAGACCGCCGGCTGGAGGACGCCGACGCAACCCGCGTACAGGCCGCCGGCGACGCCCGCGAAGAACGCGGACACGACGAAGGCGAGCGTCTTGTAGTAGGTGGTGTTGACGCCCGTGGCCTCGGCCGCAATCTCGTTGTCACGGATGGCCAGGATCGCGCGGCCGTGGCGGGACTTCATCATCGTGTGGATGAGGAAGCACACCACCGCGACGCAGCCAAACACGAGCAGGAAGCTCGAGAAGCCCGGGATGCCCGTGAGACCGGCAGCGCCGCCCGTGAGCTCGAAGCCGAGCACGTCGTCGATGTTGAGCATCACGACGCGGATGATCTCTGCGAAGGCGAGCGTGATGATGGCCAGGTAGTCGCCCTTGAGACGCAGGGCAGGAATACCGATGATGATGCCGGCGACAGCGGCGCAGAGGCCTCCCACGATGAGGCCGGCGACCACGACCACGAGCGCCATCGGGGTGCCGGTCACGAAGTCGCGCGCACCCACGCCGAGCGCCTCGCTCACGCGGATGATGAAAATCGAGCAGCCGTAGGCACCCATCGACATGAAGCCGGCGTGGCCGAGGGGCAGCTGCCCCAGGTAGCCGGTCGCGATGTTCAGCGACACGGCCAGGATGATGTAGATGCCCACCTGTTCGAGCACCGTGGACTGGTAGCGGTTGATTGCGCCGCCGTCGATCATGAGCTCGCCCAGGATAAGAAGAACGAGCACCACAACGGCGTTGATCGCGTAGCGCGCGGGCATCGGGAGCGTGCGGCGCGCACCGCCCGATGCGGGACCGCGGCCGCCCATCGAGATGATCGGGCGCTTCTCCGACATGACCTCTTCCTCCATGCTCACACCCCCTTAGACCTTCTCGCTCATCGTGCGACCGAAGATGCCGGTCGGACGAACCACGAGGACGATGATGAGCAGGAGAAAGACCACGGCGTCCTTCCAGACGGAAAGACCGATCGCGGTCACGAAGACCTCGGCGAAGCCAACCATCAGGCCGCCCACGACGGCGCCCGGGATCGATCCGATGCCGCCGAGGACCGCGGCGACAAAGGCCTTGGTGCCGAGCATCATGCCCATCGTCGGGTTCGCCTGTGTGTAGGCCATTGCGTACAGGACCGCACCGATGCCGGCGAGCGCCGAGCCCACGGCAAAGGTGAACGAGATCGTGGAGTTGACGTTGATGCCCATGAGACGGGCGGCACCCATGTCCTCCGAGACCGCTCGCATGGCCTTGCCGAGCTTGGTCTTCTGCACGACGAGCGTAAGCGCCACCGTCGCGGCAATGGTGACCAGAACCGTCAGGACCGAGGGGAACGACAGCGAGAGGCCGCCGAGCTGAATGGTCGTGAGGTCGGTGTAGGCGGGAACGACCTTGGCGTCGGCGCCAAAGACGAGCTGCGCGCCATTCTCGAGGAAGTACGAGACGCCGATCGCGGTGATGAGGATCGAGAGCCTCGGCGCGTTTCTCAGCGGCGCGTAGGCCACCTTGTCGATGAGCACGCCCACGAGCGTGCATGCCGCGACCGAGAGCACGATCGCGAGCACGGGGGGAAGCCCCAGCTGGGCCATGACCAGCCACGACACGTACGCGCCAACCATGATGATGTCGCCGTGGGCAAAGTTGAGCAGCAGGATGATGCCGTACACCATCGTGTAGCCCAGGGCAACGAGCGCGTAGATGCTGCCGAGCTGCAGGCCGTTGAGCACCTGCGTGATGAACAAGGGAGAGCTCCTCTCAGGTCTTCGCGGGAGAGACCGCGTCTAGCAAAAAACGGGGCAAGGCGCGAGGCCTTGCCCCGAGTGGGGCGAGAAGGACGAGGGGCTAGACGTCCAGAACCTCGAAGGTGTACTCGGAGCCATCCTCGTTGAACGAGATGATCAGCGAGGACTTGACGGGGTCACCCGTGCCCTCGTAGGCGATGGAGCCCGTGACGCCCTCGACGGTGCCGTCGGCGATGCCGTCGATCACAGCCTGCTTGTAGTCCTCGGAGCCGGGCTCGAGGCCGGCCTCCTCGGCGGCCGTGAGACCGCCCGCGAGAACCATGGCGGCGTCATAGCCGAGCGCGCAGAAGTTCGTGGGGGTCTCGCTGTACTCGGCCTCGTAGTCCTCGACGAACTTCGTCGCGGTCTCGGACTCGTTGGAGGAGCTGAAGGCGCAGCAGTAGTAGCAGTCGTGGAGATTGGCGGCGTCAGCGTAGTTCTCGGAGCCACCGTAGATGCCGGACCAGCCGTCGACGCCAAGGAAGACCTTGTCGTAGCCCTGGCCGCGCGCCTGGTTCACGATCATGCCGTCGTCCTGGTAGTAGTTGGGGACGAGAATGGCGTCGGGGTTGGTGCCGATGATGTTGGTGAGCTGGGAGTTGAAGTCGACGTCGCCCTCGGCGTAGGACTCCTGCGCCGTGATGGTGATGCCGAGCGCCTCGGCCTCCTCGCAGAACGCCTCGTTGACGCCCTCGGAGTAGTCGGAGCCGTTGAGGTAGAGCGTGGCGACGTTCTTGTAGCCCTGCTCCGCCGCGAAGTTGGCCATGACGCGACCCTGCTCGGGGTCGGTCACGCAGGCACGGAAGTAGTTCTCGCCGTAGGTGACAACATCGGCCGCGGTGGCGGACGGGGTCACGCAGGGCATGTTGTCGGCCACGGAGGCCTTGGCAACGGCGATCGTGGGACCGGTGGTGACGTCGCCGACGATGCCGGTCACGCCGTCCTCCTGGACGAGACGGTTGTAGGCGTTGACGGCCTCGGTGGCGTCACCCTTCTCGTCGTAGACGACGGGCTCGATCTGCTTGCCGTTGATGCCGCCGTCGGCGTTGAGCTGCTTGAAGTAGAGCTGGGCACCGTTCAGGCACGCGAGGCCGTAGGACGAGTTGTCACCGGTGTGCGGGCCCATGATGCCGACCTTGATGGCGCCGGAGGCGTCGCCACCCCCAGCGGAATCGCCGCCGCCGTTGCCACCGCAGCCCACGAGGCCGAGGGCCAGGGCGGCCGCCGCGGAGCCGGTCACGAACTGACGCCTGGAAACGTTCTCAAACATAGCTTTCTCCTCCCGTCGCTCCCCGGTGTCGGGGAGATTTGCGGACTAGCCTAGCCCCAACGCGACGGCGCGTCACGCATGTGGAGAAAGTGTTAAGTAACTCGTAACCAGATGGTTAAACTCGCCGTCGCGCGAACGCGGAGAACAGAACGACGAGAAGAACGCCGCAGCAGATGCCCAAGAGGTCGAGCAGGACGTCGCTCAGCTGACCCGAGCGCCCCGGCACGAGCAGCTGGATAGCCTCGTCGCAGACGGGAACGAGCGCAACCAGGAGGGCGGCAGGAAACGGGGCGTGCCCGCGCTCCCTGAGCCGGGCGCGAAACGTCCCCCACGCGAGCAAGCCGAGCACGGCGTATTCGGCGAAGTGCGCGCCCTTGCGCACGACAAACGTCATGAGGTCGACGTCGCTCACACCAAGCGCCTCGAAGAGCGGACGCACAAGGTCGACGACCATCCCGCTCTCAGCCGAGGACTGCGGCCCCTGGACGAGCGAATGCCCCCATATGAGCAGGGTCCAGCAACAGAACGCGACGGCCCACCATGAGAGCGTGAACCGCCGCGCCGAGTCGTTCCTGTCGTCTGTCATCACGCCTCAGCGGCCTGGGGGACCGAGAAGTGCTTGCCCGCATAGGGGCGACGGGAGGGCGAGGTGTCTGCGAGGTGGCGCGAGGTCGGCTGTGTGCCGCCCTCGAGCAGCCGCAGGAAGCGCCTCGAGCTCCTGCGGACGGCGTTGGAGGAGTTCTTGGAGAACTCGTCCTCGATCAGATAGTCGACGTAGCTCTCGGTGTCGACGACCTCGGGGTGGCCGCCGGGCGTCTTGAACGGGATGAACGCCGTGTCGGGCTCGAGGTTGTCCGGCTCGTCGAGGGACTCGATGCCACCGACGACGTCGATGAACTCGATGGGATCCTGTGCGGGCGCGACCGAGGCGATCTTCTCGTCGAGGGAGCGAAGCGCGCGCTCCCACTCGTCGCTCTCGCTGATGTCGTCAAGCGTGCGGCGCTCCGGGTAGGCGCCCTCGTCCACGAGCGCCACGCGGCGAGCGATGCTGGCGCCGTGACGGTCGGCGGAGGCGACGAGGCGATCGCGATCGGACGTCGAGAAGTCCGAGGGAATCGCCGGCGCGGTCGGGTCGGTGGCAAAGCCCGCGTCGAGGGAGAGGGAGCTCTCCCCCACGGCACGACGCCACCAGCTGGTGCCCACGTCACCGACAGACCCGTCGGCGCGCTCGATGACCGGGACGCCGTCCATCATGTTCGAGCCCATGCGCTCGCGCAGGGTGGCAGCGACCCCCTCGGCGCGGCGCGCCATGCGCTCCTTGAACGAGGCGCGCCCGGGGGGTGCGGACATTTTCTTGG
>DBQY01000014.1:0-14403 GCA_002305805.1 Atopobium sp. UBA1382
GCCGCCGCTGCCGCCGCGCCCGCCGGCGGGGCCGTCGACTCCGGCCGCGGCCGCCGCGGAAAGAAGGGCCGTCGCGGCGACGGTGACGGCGAGGACCGTTACAGCCGCATGGCCCGCGAGGCCGAGGCCTACAACCGCAGCCGCGTCCTCGAGGAGGCCCGCGTGGCCGTCGAGGAGGCGTCCCGCGAGTCCAGCGGTCGCCGCAAGCGCCGCAAGGAGCGCCGCCAGAAGCAGGCCGAGGAGGCCGCGATGGAGCAGCGCATCGAGGAGGCCATCGCAAACGACCAGGACCTCTCGCAGCTCGACACCGTGAAGGTGCCGCAGGGTTCGACGGTCCAGGAGCTCGCCGAGCTTCTCGGCGTGTCCGCCAACGACATCATCAAGCGCCTCTTCCTCCTGGGCACTCCGCTCACGCTCACCGAGTCTATGTCCGACGAGCTCATTGAGCTCGTGGCAGACGACCTCGGGCGTGACGTCAAGGTCATGACGAAGGAGGAGGAGAACTCCTTCACCTTCTACGACGACCCGTCCACGCTCAAGCCGCGCCCGCCGGTGGTCACCGTCATGGGCCACGTCGACCACGGCAAGACGTCGCTTCTGGACGCCATCCGCCACACGGGCGTCGCCGAGGGCGAGGCAGGTGGCATCACGCAGGCCATCGGCGCCTCCCAGGTCACGATCAACGGTCGTCTGATTACCTTCATCGACACCCCGGGCCACGAGACCTTCACGGCCATGCGTGCCCGCGGCGCCAAGGTGACCGACATCGTCATTCTGATCGTCGCCGCCGACGACGGCGTCATGCCCCAGACCATCGAGTCGATCAACCACGCCAAGACGGCCGGCGTGCCCATCATCGTGGCCGTCAACAAGATCGACAAGCCCGGCGCCAACCCGGACAAGGTGCGCCAGGAGCTCACCGAGTACGGCATCATCCCGGAGGAGTGGGGCGGACAGAACATGTTCGTCAATATCTCCGCCAAGAAGAAGATCGGCATCGACGAGCTGCTGGAGACCATCATCCTCCAGGCCGACGTCCTTGAGCTCAATGCCAACCCCGACACCTTCGCTTCCGGCAACGTCCTCGAGGCCAAGCTCGACCGCGGCCGCGGCTCGGTGGCAACGGTGCTCGTCACCCGCGGCACCCTACGTATCGGCGACGCGCTCGTCGCCGGCATGGCCTACGGACGCGTCCGTGCCATGCTCGACCCTAAGGGCAACGCCGTTACCGAGGCCGGCCCCTCCGACGCTGTGGAGATCCTCGGCCTGCAGAGCGTGCCCATGGCCGGCGACGAGTTCCGCGTCTTCCACGACGAGCGCGACGCCCGCCAGCTCGCCGACGAGCGCGCCCTCAAGGCCCGCATCGAGGAGCAGAACCGCGTGAAGCACGTCACGCTCGAGAACCTCTTCGACACCATGGCCGATGCCGAGGTCAAGGAGCTCAACCTCATCATCAAGGCGGACGTCCAGGGTTCCATCGAGGCGCTCCAGGACTCGCTCGACAAGATGGACCAGTCCGAGGTCCGCATCAACACGATCCACTCCGCCGTTGGCGCCATCACGGAGACCGACGTCATCCTCGCGGACGCCTCCAACGCCATCATCATCGGCTTTGGCGTGCGCCCGGAGGCCAAGGCCAAGAGCGCCGCGGAGCGCGATGGCGTGGAGATCCGCACCTACAGCGTCATCTACAAGGCGATCGAGGACATCGACGCCGCGCGCATCGGCATGCTCAAGCCCACCGAGGTTGAGGTCCAGACCGGCGTCGCCGAGGTCCGCGACACCTTCAAGGTCCCCAAGGTCGGCATCACCGCCGGCTGCATGGTCCAGGAGGGCGAGATCTCCCGCGACGACCAGGTTCGTCTCGTCCGCGACGGCATCGTCGTCTACGACGGCAGGATCGCGTCGCTACGCCGCTACAAGGACGACGTCAAGAGCGTCAAGGCCGGTTTCGAGTGCGGCATCGGACTCGAGAACTTCCAGGACGTCAAGCCCGGCGACCAGATCGAGGGCTATCGCATCGATCAGGTCGCGCGTACGGAGTAGGCGCGTCTCGGGGCGGGGCTGCGGCCCCGCCCCGCTTTGGAGCAGAACATGAAGCAGAACCAGCACTCGAGGAGAACCAACGAGCAGGCGCGCGTCAAGCTCGCCAACATCCTGCTCTTTGAGATCTCCGACCCCGACCTCGCGCTCGTAACCATCACGGGCGTGGAGGTCTCTGTGGACAAGTCGTACCTCCGTGCGTACGTGAGCTGCGACGCCGAGCGCTACGACGAGGTCGAGGCCGCCCTCGCGCGCGCCAAGGGGCGCATCCGCTCCCTTCTGGGGCGCTCCCTCGGCTGGCGCGTGACCCCGGAGCTCGACTTCCGCATCGACACCACCACCGACGAAGCAGAGCGCATCTCGCGCGCCCTCGAGGACGCGCCCGCCACGCTCTCCGTGGAGAAGGACGAGTTTGGCTATCCCGTCGAGCCGTCCGCGGCCGAGAAGGACGAGGGGTAGGGAAGGCATGCTGTGCGACGAGACGGTCATGGCCGTCCAGACCCCCAGCTTCGACGCGATCACGAGCCTCGTTGAGGACGCGCAGACCATCGCGGTGTGCGCCCACACCTCTCCCGACGGTGACGCCCTCGGCTCCGAGCTCGCCCTCGTCGAGATGATCGAGCGCCGCTGGCCCAAGAAGGACGTGGTGGCGCTGCTCGCCGACGACGACGAGGTTCCGCGCATCTACCAGTTCCTGCCTGGTGCCGATCGTCTGGTGCGTGCCGTGGACTATCACGGGACCCCCGACCTCTTCTTCTGCGTGGACCTCTCGCAGCCCGGACGCCTGAGCGACGCCCAGGCCGTGCTCGAGCGCTCGGCGCACGTTGCCGTTCTCGACCACCATCCCGCGACCGAGCGCTGCTGGGACGCGGGCGTGGTCCGTCCCGACGCCGCCGCCGCGGGCGTTCTCGTTGCCGAGTACGCGCTTTACGTCCTGGGTGAGCTCACCCCGACGATGGCGCAGAACCTGCTGTGCGCCCTCGTCACGGACACCGGTCGCTTCCAGTACCAAAACGCCAACGGCGAGGCCTTCCGCGTCGCGAGCGCGCTGGTGGACGCCGGGGCGTCCCCCTCGGACGTCGCCCTGCACGTCTACCAGAGCGACCGCCTCAGCTACCTGCACCTCTCCGCCACGGTGATGGGCCGCATCACCACCTTCGAGCAGGGGAGGATCGCCTACAGCTACGCCACGACGGCCGACCTCGAGTCCAACGCCGTGCCCGTCGCCGAGTGCGACGGCCTCGTCGACATCGTGAGGCGCGTCGACGGCTGCGAGATCGCGCTCTTCCTCAAGGAGGTCCCGGGCGGCAAGGTCCGGGGCAACCTGCGGGCCAAGTCCGCGCGCGACATCTCCGTCGTGGCACGGGAGATGGGCGGCGGCGGCCACCCGGCGGCCGCGGGCTTCACCGTCGAGGGTGACATCGACCAGGCGCTCGCCGTCGTGCTCCCCAAGCTCCGCGCGCTCTACGCAGGAGACGAGGCGGGGAGTTGAGCCGTCGTCCGAGCGCGTTCTCCGCGCTCATAGCCATCGACAAGCCGGCGGGTATGACCAGCCACGACGTCGTCTCACGCGTCCGCCGTGCGGTGGGCGAGAAGCGCGTGGGTCACGCGGGCACGCTCGACCCCGCGGCAACCGGCGTGCTCGTCGTGGGCATTGGCCAGGCAACCAAGCTCCTGGGCCTGCTCACGCTCGACCGCAAGGGGTATCGCGCGACGTTCGCGCTCGGTGCCGAGACCACCACCGACGACGCCGAGGGCGAGATTACTGCAACCTCAGAGGTGCCCGTCGCCCTTCTCGGCCACGAGCGTGCGGCCGCCGAGGTCGCCCGTCTCATCGGCGAGAAGGACCAGGTGCCGCCGCGCTTCTCGGCCGTCTCCGTGAACGGGCGGCGCGCCTACGACGCCGCGCGTGCCGGGGAGGACGTCGAGCTCGCACCCCGCCGCGTCACGATCCACGACGCCCGACTTGTGGGCGTCGTGCCCGACGAGCGCTCCTGGGTCGTGGACCTCGACGTCTCCAAGGGCACCTACGTGCGCAGCATCGCGCGCGACCTCGGCCGTGAGCTGGGCTGCCTGGCGCATGTGAGCGAGCTTCGCCGTACGTTCTCCGGACCCGTGACCCTCGGTGACTGCCTGAGCCTCGACGAGCTCATGGAGTGCGGTGCCGACCTCGTACACGAGCGGGCGCTCGACCCTGCCGCCGTGCTCGGGCTCTCCGTCCGCGAGCTCGCCCTCGACGAGGTCTCCGACGTCACGTGCGGCCGGCGCATCGCGTCCGGCACCCTGCGCGACGGGAGCGAGCCCGCCCCCGGCCAGCGCCTCGCACTCGACTTCTCCGGTGCGCTCGTCGGCATCTGGCGCCGCGAGGGCGCCCGCCTCGTCTGCGAGTCCAACTTCCCCCAGGGCATCGAGGGAGTCCGCTGATGAGCGAGAAGAACCTCGAGCAGCGGCTCCTCGCGCTCTCACCTGAGCGGCCCGTGGGGCTCGTCGGAAGTGCTCTTGCGGNNCCGCAAGAGCACTTCCGACGAGCCTCGCAGGGCGGTGTGTGCGATTGGGGCGTTCGATGGGGTTCACGTCGGGCATCGGGCGTTGATCGAGCGGGCGCGCGTCGAGGCTCGCCAACGTGGGGACGAGCTTGTCATAGTTACGTTTTCACCGGATCCGTCGGTGGTCCTGTGCCCGGAACATCCGCAGAAGATGTTGCTTGCTGACGAGGGTCGGCTGGGCATCCTGCATTCGATCGAGGGTGTTGATCGCGTGGTCGTGCTGGACTTTACGGCGGAGCTCGCTGCGCTGCCGTACGAGCGGTTCGTGCGGGAGACGCTCGGGGGGCTCGTGGACCTGGACGCGATCGTCGTGGGGTCGGACTTCCGACTTGGCGCGGGCGGGGAGGGCACCGTCGACTCCCTTGCTGAGCTGGGACGCGCTCGCGGGTTTGATGTCATCGGCATGGAACTCCTCGACGAGGGCGGGGCTCCCGTCACCGCCACGAGGATCCGGGCTCTCCTCGGCGAGGGTCGCGTCGAGGCGGCCGCGGGCCTTCTCGGTCGCTGCCACTTCGTCACCGGTGAGGTCGTGCGCGGTCGCGGGGAGGGGACCGGCTTTGGGTTCCCGACGGCCAACGTCTGCGTGCCGGCCGCCCTCTGCCTGCCCGCGGAGGGCGTCTACGCCGGGTACGTGACGCACGGCGATACCGCGTGGCCTGCGGCGATCAACGTGGGCAAGCCGAGGTCCTTCTCGCCCGGCGAGGAGGGTGCCCCCTTCCTGGAGGCGACGCTTCTCGGCTTTGAGGGGGACCTCTACGGGGCGGTCGTGGACGTGTCCTTTGTGCGATGGCTGCGCGAGCCGAGGACCTTCTCGTCAATCGGGGAGCTCGAGCGCGTCGTGCTGGGAAACGTGTCCTGGGTGCGTGCTACCCTTGGGGAGCGAGGGATCGCCCTGAGAGGGGAGGCGAGCTCATGATCACCGACGAGGACAAGGAGCGGGTCCGCCAGGCGACGGACTTTGTGCAGCTCGTGGCCGAGACCGTCGAGCTGCGCCAGCGCGGCCAGGAGTTCTGGGGGTGCTGCCCGTTCCACGGCGAGAAGAGCCCCTCGTTCAAGGTCAACCCTGCGACGGGCCTGTGGCACTGCTTTGGCTGCGGCGACGGCGGGGACGTCTTCTCCTACGTGCAGCGCCGCGAGAACCTGGATTTCCCCGACGCGATTCGCTACCTGGCGGACCGTGCCGGGATCGAGCTCACGGAGGAGCGCGGCGCCCGGCGCGGCCCCCGCAAGACGCGCCTCATGGAGGCGCTCGGAGCGGCCGAGGAGTTCTATCACACGATGCTCATGCGCGGCAAGGGGACGGGGCCCGACGAGGCGCGCCGCTACTTCGCTGGCCGCGGCTTTGGCTCGGAGGTGTGCCGGCGCTGGGGCCTGGGCTTTGCCCCGGGGCGCGGCTCGCTCGTCGCGTGCCTGCGCGAGAAGGGGTTCACGAGCGCCGAGATGGTCGCCGCCGACCTGGCGCAGGAGCGATCCGGCCGTGTTGTCGATCGCTTCTACGAGCGCGTGATGTTCCCCATCCATGACGAGCAGGGGCGCACCATCGCCTTTGGCGGGCGCATCATCGGGCCCAAGCGCGACAACGTGGCAAAGTATGTGAACACGCGCGACACGGCCGCCTTCAACAAGGGCAAGCACCTCTTTGCCTACGACCGGGCCAAGGAGGGCATGGCGGCGACGGGGGAGGCCATCGTCTGCGAGGGCTACACCGACGTCATCGCCATGCACGAGGCGGGGTTCACCAACGCGGTGGCCGCGCTCGGAACGGCGTTTCGCCTCGACCACGTGCGGCTCATGGAGCGCCAGCGCGTGAGCCGCATCATCTGCATGTTCGACGGCGACGCCGCCGGCCAGCGCGCGGCGGAGCGTGCGATCCGCTACCTGGACAAGACGTCGGCGGCGCTCCTGTGCGTCGTCCTGCCGGACGGCCAGGACCCGATGGAGTTTCTCGCCGCCCACGGGGCGGACGCCCTGCGCCCGATCCTCGCTGCCGCGCGACCCCTCATGGACTTCGTCTTCGAGAAGCGCCTCGAGGGCTACGACCTCTCGGCCCCCGGGCGCCGCGTGCGCGCGCTCGAGGACATGGCGGGCGTTCTGGCCCCGCTCAAGCGCTCCGTCCTTCTCGACGAGTACGCCACGCGCCTCGCCGACGCCCTCGGCATGGACGTGGACGAGACCAAGCGCGCCATCCGCGAGGCCCCCGTGCGCGAGCTCGACGAGGAGCGCCCTGCACGGGCTCCTTCGGCTCCGGCGACGCCCTCGCGCGAGCGCCCGGCCGTGCCCGCCGCGGACGGGGAGGCGCCGGCGGACTATGTGCCGCTCGAGGCCTACGATGCCGTCCCCGCCGATCCCGGTGCGGCTCCGGCCGACGAGGTCGCGGGCATGAGCCGCCTCTCGGCGGACGAGCGCATGCAGGTCTCCGCCGAGCAGGAGCTGCTTGCCGCCATCGCGCGCCGCCCCGATGCGATGCGCTCATTCGGCGCGAGGATTGCCTCGCTCTCGTGGGTCGACGAGCGCCATGAGGCCATGGCGTGGGCGATGCTCTCCACTCCCGACGGGGCGACGCCCGCCGAGGCGGTCGCCGCTGCCGTTGCCGTCGTGCCCGACGCGGCGAGGATTCTCTCGGGCGGACGCGTCATGGACGAGGCCGAGCTCTCCGACGACCAGAAGCTCGAGTTCATCGTCGACACCGCTGAGCTCTGCTCGTGCCGCCGCAGAATCCGCCAGATTCGCGGCCGGCTGCGTTCCGCGCCCTCCGACGAGGACTCCGAGCGGCTCTTCGCCGAGGCGACCGAGCTCCAGAGACGCTCCAACGAGCTGGCAAACCGGCTTTCGTCGGTCTTCTCCGAATAGCTTTCGGGTATAATCTCGAAGGTTTATACGTCGAAAGGACACATGTGGCTGCCAAGAAGACGAACGAGGACATCAAGCTCTCCGACGACCTGGCCAAGGTCGTCGACGGTCTCGTCGCGGGCGCGGCGTCCTCCTCGAGCGTGACCGAGGACGACATCCAGCTCGCCATCAAGGACATCGACGTGGACTCCGACGAGCTCTCCGACCTCTATGACGCGCTTCGCTCGCGCGGCGTCGAGGTCAGCGGCTCGCCCGCCACGGACGCCGCCGAGGACTTCTCCGCCGAGGTCTCCGTCGACGACGACTTTGGCGACGACGAGGAGGACGAGGACGTCGAGTCGTTCGACGAGGACGAGGAGGGCGAGTCCGAGAGCGTCGCCGAGGCCAAGATCGTCAAGGAGGCCCTGCGCTCGGTCCCCAAGGCTCGCGTCGCCAAGCCCAAGCGCTCCTCGCGCGCCCGCGCCCGTCGCGCCGACACCTCCACCGCCATGCTCACCGGCGACCCGGTGCGCATGTATCTCAAGGAGATCGGCAAGGTGGACCTGCTCACCGCCTCCGAGGAGGTCAACCTCGCCATGAAGATCGAGGCTGGCACCGAGGCGACCGAGAAGCTCGAGGCCGCCGAGGCCGGCGAGCTCGAGCTCACCCGCGCCGAGCAGCGCCGTCTCATGCGCATCGAGCAGGTGGGCCTTGACGCCAAGCAGCAGCTCATCTCCGCGAATCTGCGCCTCGTCGTCTCCATCGCCAAGCGCTACGTGGGCCGCGGCATGCTCTTCCTCGACCTCATCCAGGAGGGCAACCTCGGTCTCATCCGTGCGGTCGAGAAGTTCGACTACACCAAGGGCTTCAAGTTCTCCACGTACGCCACGTGGTGGATTCGCCAGGCCATCACCCGCGCCATCGCGGACCAGGCGCGCACCATCCGCATCCCGGTCCACATGGTCGAGACCATCAACAAGCTCATCCGCGTCCAGCGCCAGCTGCTCCAGGACCTTGGTCGCGACCCCACCCCCGAGGAGATCGGCGCCGAGATGGGCATGAGCCCGGACCGCGTGCGCGAGATCCAGAAGATCTCCCAGGAGCCCGTCTCCCTCGAGACGCCGATCGGTGAGGAGGAGGACTCCCAGCTCGGAGACTTCATCGAGGACTCGAGCGCCGTCGCGCCGCCCGAGGCTGCGTCCGACTCCATGCTGCGCGAGCAGCTCGACCAGGTGCTCGACGGCCTGGCCGACCGCGAGCGCAAGGTCATCAAGTTCCGCTTTGGTCTTGAGGACGGCCACCCGCGCACGCTCGAGGAGGTCGGTCGCGAGTTTGGCGTCACGCGCGAGCGCATTCGCCAGATCGAGAGCAAGACCCTGGCCAAGCTCCGTCACCCCAGCCGCAGCGGCCGTCTCAAGGACTACATGGAGGACTAGCGGATGTCGCCGAACCAGAAGCGCTTCAAGATCGTCTCGCTCGTCATCCTGCTCGTCGCCCTGGTTCAGGTCGTGGGCGGCGTGCTGCTCCTCTTGGGCTCGCCCCTCGTCGCGGGTCTGCGCATCGACCTGGGTGGCAACGCCTCCTACGACGGCGCCATTGCTGCCGAGGTCCTCGGCGTCCTCGCCCTCGTGGTCGGGCTCTACTGCTTTGCCGTGGGGGTTACGGGCGCACGCGCGGCGAACAGCCCGCGCAGCATCGGCAAGTTCAACGTGCTTGCCGTCGTCATGCTCGTCGCGTCGCTCGTCCAGGTCGGTCTTGGCGTGAGCACCGGACAGGTCGGCTGGGTCGAGGTCCTTCTCGCCGTGCTCGCGGTGCTCGGCCTCGTATTTGCCGGCAAGGCGCACAACGAGGCCATCGACCGCTAGGGGAGCACAGACACGAATCGCCGCCGCCCGCGACCGCCTCTCGCCGTCGCGGGCGGCTTTTTGTGCGCCGACGCTCCGCGGTTTCCCGCCCTTGTCGCCCTGCCTTCTAGGAAAGGCCGCCCTTGTCCCCAGCGTCCCTAGGAATCGCCGTCCTTGGCATGCGAGCATCTAGAAAAACCCGCCTTTGTCACGGCGGGCTCTAAGAACTGGCGATGTTGTCACGTTGGAGCGCCATACGGTTGGACAAGAGACGACATTCCTAGATGTCCCAAAGACAAGAACGACGATTTCTAGATCGTCGTCGGACACGTGCCCATATTCCCAGACGTTCTCTGTGCAAGGGAGGCAATTGCTAGAGCAGCTATCCAGAACAGAAAAGAGGCCAGAGGGTTTTGCCCCTCCGGCCTCGAAAGCTCCTGGCTCCCCGGGTAGGATTCGAACCTACGACACGCTGATTAACAGTCAGCTGCGCTACCACTGCGCCACCGGGGAATGTGCTTGCGCAAGGAGTAAGTATACAGAAGTGACGGCGGCGCGCAACCCCTTTTTTTGGATTCTTGTACGACGTGGCTCTCGATCCAGAAAATGACCCTCTTGCGAATTCATGTCTAAGAAAGCGGGCGCTTGTCCCTTGTTGATCTAGGAACGACCGCCCTTGTCGCTTGAAGTTCTAGAAATGCGGCGTCTTGTACGGCACCGCGGCGCTACAACGTGACAAGGGCGGGTTTTTCTAGATGCTCGCATGCCAAGGGCGGCAATTACTGGAGGGCTGGGAGACAAGGGCGAGAAAAACTAGAATGCGAACGGCGTGAGAGGGAACGGGCTGTTCGATGCGGGCGATTGGGATACCATGTCTGTGTCGGCATGGCCGACTCGGTTGTTCCAAGCATCGTGACGGGGGTTCGACATGGGTTTTCTCGATAACGTCCAGTCGACGTTCAACCGCGGCGTCGCCGCAGCCGGACGTACGACCGATACGGTCAGGCTCAAGGCTCAGATGGCCGATGCGCTCAAGCGCCGGCAGAACCTGGCGGCGCAGCTGGGGGCAAGCCTCTACGACCTCACGCGCGACGACCCGACGTTCCGCGCCGGTCGCGAGGCGCTCTACGACGGAATCGCAGCCGTTGATGCCGAACGCGCCCAGATCCAGTCTGAGCTCGATCGCATCGAGCGGGAGGCGCAGGCGGCCCAGAGCGCCGCTACATCTGTGTCCTGCCCGTTCTGCGGCGCTCAGCTGAGCGCGACCGACGTCTTCTGCTCCGGTTGCGGCAAGCCCATGACCGAGATCGAGGCTGCGCGCAGCGCCGCCCAGCAGCCCGCACCCGCCGTGAGCGTCGACGGTCCGACCTGCCCGGCGTGTGGCTCGCCCATGAACGTCGGCGACCTCTTTTGCATGAACTGTGGCCACAAGCTTGACGCCCCTGCGTCGATGCCCGAGCCGGAGCCCGAAACCGCGCCCGCGCCCGATCCGGAGCCGGAAGCTGTATCCGCGCCCGAACCGGAGCCTGAGCCCGCGCCCGAGGCCGCGCCCGAACCGGAGCCCGAGCCTGAGCCGGCACCCTCGCCCGAGCCCGCGCCGGAACCCGAGCCTGCGCCAGAACCCATTGCGGAGCCCACCCCCGAGCCCTCACCCACGTTTGCGTTCTGTCCCGAGTGCGGCGCCCACGCCAACCCCGGGGACCGCTTCTGCATGAACTGCGGGCATCCGCTCAGCTAGCTTGTCCGCACCCTCGTCGCCGCGCCCTTGCGGTGGGCGGCCGAGTGACGTACAGTGAGGGGGATTCTTTAAGCCGGTGCGAGACGCCAGCAAGGTCAGGTCCCTTCGGGGGCGCTTCCCACACACCCTTCTTGACGCTCGCGCCGCATGGCAGGGCGTCTTTTTCTTAGGAAGGGAGTCCCATGGAGCAGCCCCAGCTCAAAGCACAGATCATGGACGGACAGGCCATGGCTCGTGCGCTCACGCGCGTCGCGCATGAGATCATCGAGAAGAACGAGGGAGCCGAGGGAATCGTCCTGGTCGGCATCGTTCGCCGCGGCGCCGCGCTCGCGCCCCTGCTCGCCGACGAGATCGCCAAGATCGAGGGCGCCCGCCCGCCCGTTGGCTCCCTCGACGTGAGCTTCTACCGCGACGACGTCCGCCGCAAGATCGCCCCCGTCGAGTTTGGGACCGACATCCCCTTCGACGTCGACGGTCGCGACATCATCCTCGTGGACGACGTCCTCTACACCGGACGCACAATCCGCGCGGCGCTCGACGCCCTCATCGACCTCGGCCGTCCCAAGACGGTCCAGCTCGCCGTCATGGTCGACCGCGGCCATCGCGAGCTGCCCATCCGCGCCGACTACGTGGGCAAGAACGTCCCCTCCTCGCACGAGGAGGACGTCCGCGTGACCATCGCCCCCTACGACGAGACCAACGCCGTCGAGATTTGGACCAAGCCCACCGAGTAGAGCACAGGAGGTGCCCAGCACATGCTGTCCGTCAAGCATCTGATCGACACGACGAGCCTCACCGCCGATGACATCACCCAGATCCTCGACACGGCCCGCTCGTTCTCCGAGGTCAACCGGCGCGCGATCAAGAAGGTCCCGGCGCTGCGCGGCCGCACGATCGTCAACCTCTTCCTCGAGCCGTCCACGCGCACCAAGAGCTCCTTCGAGCTCGCCGAGAAGCGCCTCTCGGCCGACTCCCTCTCCATGGGCGGCGCCACGAGCTCCGTCGTGAAGGGCGAGAGCCTCGCGGACACGATTGAGACGATCGACGCCATGAACGTCGACATGTTCATCTGCCGCGCCAAGCTCGCCGGCACGCCGCAGAAGATCACCGAGCACACTGACGCCATCGTCATCAACGCTGGCGACGGCAAGCACCAGCACCCCACGCAGGCGATGCTCGACCTCTATACCATCCGCGAGAACTTCGGCCACCTCGACGGGCTCAAGGTCGCCATCGTGGGCGACCTTTCCCACAGCCGCGTCTGCGGTAGCCTCGTGCCCGCGCTCAAGACCATGGGTGCCGACGTCACGCTCGTGGGCCCGCCCACCTTCCAAGTGGACGACCCGGACTACTACGGCGTGCCGCAGACCTCCGACCTCGATGCGGTCATCCCCGAGATGGACGTCGTCTACATGCTGCGCGTCCAGCTCGAGCGCATGGAGGGCGCCGCGATTCCGTCCCGTCGCGAGTACAACCGCCTCTGGGGCCTGGACATGGCGCGCGTGAACAAGATGAAGCCCGAGGCCATCATCTGTCACCCCGGTCCCATGAACCGCGGCATGGAGATCAACGCCGACGTCGCGGACTGCGCCCGCTCGCGCATCCTCGACCAGGTGAACGCCGGCGTTCTCACGCGCATGGCCGAGATGTACCTGCTTCTGGGAGGAGAGAACAATGGCGTATCTGCTTAAGGGAGCCCACGTCGTCGATCCCCAGGTGGGCCTCGACGACGTCCGTGACGTGCTCATCGACGGCGACAAGATCGCCGCGGTGGGGGAGGGCCTCAACGCCCCGGAGGGCGTGGAGGTCATCGACGCCGCCGGCAAGTACTTGGTTCCCGGCCTCGTGGACATGCACGTGCACTTCCGCGACCCCGGCTTCGAGTACAAGGAGACCATCGAGTCCGGTGCCCGCGCGGCGACCCACGGCGGCTTCACCGACGTTGCCACGATGCCCAACACCGACCCGGTGACCGACAACGGCGCCGAGGTCCGCTACCAGATCGACCGCTCGCGTCACGCCGGCCTCTGCCACGTGCGCCCCATCGGCGCGCTCACGGTGGGCGAGAAGGGCCAGACGCTCGCGGAGATCGGCGACATGGTCATGGAGGGCGCGGTCGCCTTCTCCGACGACGGCCACGGCGTCCAGAGCGCGGGCATGATGCGCACCTGCATGGAGTACGTCTCCCAGTTCGACAAGGTCGTCTCCGCGCACTGCGAGGTGGAGTCGCTCACCACGCACGGCGTCATCAACGAGGGACGCGCCTCCACGCGCCTTGGCATGTTCGGCTGGCCGGCGCTCGGCGAGGAGCTTGAGATCTACCGCGACATCGAGCTCTGCCGCATGACCGGCTGCAGCCTCCACATCGCCCACATCTCCACCGAGAAGGGCCTCGAGCTCGTGCGCGCCGCCAAGGCCGAGGGCCTGCCTGTCACCTGCGAGGTCACCCCGCACCACCTGTTCCTGTGCGAGGACGACATCACCGATGCCTACGACACCAACCTTAAGATGAACCCGCCGCTGCGCACCGCCTCCGACGCCGCCGCGCTGCGCGAGGGCATCCTCGATGGATCGATCGACTGCATCGTGACCGACCACGCCCCGCATGCCCCGCACGAGAAGGACTGCGAGTGGGAGATTGCCTTCTTCGGCATCGTGGGCCTGGAGACGTCGCTGCCGCTCATGCTCACCAACCTCGTTCTGCCGGGAAAGATGAGCTGGTCGCGCCTCGTCGAGGTCATGGCCGTGAACCCGCGTCGCTGCCTGCGACTGCCGGAGATCCGTGTGGAGGCAGGAAGCACCGCCGACCTCACGCTCATCGATCCCGCGGCTGAGGTCACGGTCACCGAGGACTGGCTCCAGAGCCGCTCCAAGAACTCCGCGTGGCTTGGGGCAACCCTCACGGGCGCCGCGTCCGACGTCTTTGTCGCCGGCCGCCACACGCTTACGGGCGGCGAGGTCACGCCGGTCAAGCGGGTCCTGCGATGAGCGCCGGGCTTGACGTCCACGACTTCACCGTCGTCACAAACGAGCGCGTTGCTGACGGTCTCATGCGCATCGTCTTCTCCGCGCCCGAGCTCGCCGCTGCGCTCGCCCCGGGCCAGTTCGTGAACATCCACGTGCCCGGTGACGCGAGCCAGATCCTGCGCGTTCCGCTGTCCTTCAGCTGTGCGGATGCCGCGACCGGAACCGTGGAGATCGTCTATGCCGTCGTGGGCGACGGCACGCGCCGCCTCTCCGAGATGGCGGCGGGGGAGACCTCCACGGCCGTCGGGCCCTGCGGAAACCCCTGGCCGGCCGTCGAGGGCGCCCGTCGCGCCTGCGTCGTGGCCGGTGGCGTGGGCGTGACGCCCGTCGTTGCGTGCGCCCGCATGCTCGCCGCCTCCGGCGTGGCCTTCGACGC
>DBQY01000014.1:14437-96486 GCA_002305805.1 Atopobium sp. UBA1382
CGGATTTACCACCGACGCCCTCGCTGACCTTCTCGCCGAGAAGGACTACGACGTCGTCTACACCTGCGGCCCCGAGGTCATGATGGCGGGCGTCGCGCGTCTCTGCCGCGAGGCCGGAGTCGCCTGCCGCGTCTCCATGGAGCGCATGATGTGCTGCGGCTTTGGCGCGTGCGGCACGTGCAACGTGGCCATGACCGACGGCACCTACAAGTCCTGCTGCAAGGACGGACCCGTCTTCGATGCCGAGGAGGTGGCGTGGTAATGGGCGAGAAGAACGTGAGCATGGCCGTCGACCTCGGTGGCGTGCGCATGCAGAACCCCGTGAACACCGCCTCAGGCACCTTCGCCTTCGGCTCGGTCTTCGAGGACTTCTTCGACGTTGCGCGCCTCGGCGCGATCACGCTCAAGGGCTGCTCGGCCGAGCCGTGGAACGGCAACCCGCCGCCTCGTATGTGCGAGGTGCCGAGCGGCATGATGAACACCGTGGGCCTCGCGAACCCCGGCGTGCGCGGGATGGTGGAGCAGTACGGCGAGTACCTCGCCGGGCTCGAGGAGCGCGGATGCCGCGTCATCGTGCAGGCGGCCGGCCACTCCGTCGAGGAGTACATCGCGGCTGTCGAGCTCATCGAGGAGCTCTGCCCATGGGCGAGCGGCGTGGAGATGAACATCTCCTGCCCCAACATCGCCCGCGGCGGCGTCCTCGTGGGCGGCACGCCCGAGAGCGCTGCTGAGGTCGTGCGCGCGGTACGCCCGCGCGTGCACCGGCCGCTCCTCGTCAAGATGGCTCCGGTGCGCGTGCCGGAAATCGCCCGAGCCTGCGAGGCCGAGGGCGCCGACGCCCTCTCGCTGATCAACACGATCAACGGGATGTCCATCGACGTCCGTACCCGCAGGAGCCGTCTCTCCAAGCCCACGGGCGGCGTCTCCGGCCCCGCCATCCACGCCATCGCCGTGCGGATGGTCTGGGAGGCGGCGCAGGCCGTCAAGATCCCCATCAACGGTATGGGCGGCATCGCCACGTGGCAGGACGCTGCCGAGATGATTCTCGCCGGCGCCACCTCGGTCACGGTGGGCACCGCAAACTTCTACGATCCCACCTGCGCGGCAGACATCGTGGACGGCCTCGCCTCCTGGGTTGCCGAGCAGGGCGTCGCGGACATCAACGAGCTGATTGGAGCCTTCGAATGCTGACGTACGAAGAGGCAAGCGACAAGATCATCATCGCGCTGGACTGCTCTAAGGAGCGAGCCTTCGAGCTGGCGGACATGCTCGCCGGCAAGGCCACGTGGGTCAAGGTGGGCATGACGCTCTTCTATGCGGAGGGGCCTGCCATCGTGGACGCCATGCGCGAGCGCGGGCTGCGCGTCTTCCTCGACCTCAAGGTCCACGACATCCCGTTCCAGGTGCAGGGCGCCGTTCGCGCCGCCTCGCTCACGGGTGCGGACATCCTCTCCATCCACGGCCTCGGCAGCTCCGCGATGATCGCCGCGGCGCGCAAGGGAGCCGAGGAGGCGGCTGAGCAGCGCGGCGGCGACCGCACGCGCCTCGTCGCCATCTCCGTGCTCACGAGCATGGACCAGGCGGCGCTCTCCGAGATCGGCGTGGAGTCCCCGGTGGCCGAGGAGGTTGCCCGCCTCGCGAGCCTCGCCTACGGCTCCGGCTCCGACGGCATCGTCTGCTCCCCGCAGGAGGCCGCCGAGATGCGCGCGCTTCTCGGACCCGACGCCCTGATCGTCACGCCCGGCGTTCGCCCCGCAGGTGCTGAGGTGGGTGACCAGAAGCGCATCGCTACGCCGGCGGCTGCCATCGAGGCTGGTGCGTCCAAGCTGGTCATCGGCCGTCCGATCACGGGTGCCGACGACCCCGTCGCCGCGTTCGACGCCATCTGTGCCGAGCTTATGGCCTAGGGACAAGCCCTGGGCCTGTGCCCTTTTGTGGAGGAATACCCCCGACCTGCACCTTTGGTGAAGAGGTATTGCAAAACCGCCGCTCAACGGGCAAACTAGGTTATCGAGCTTGATGGGGCGTGCCCCCTGGCTCATTGGAAAGTCGATGTTTGGAGGAACACATGGCTCTACCCCAGCTTACCGACGAGCAGCGCAAGGCCGCCCTCGAGAAGGCCGCCAAGACCCGTCACGAGCGTGCCGAGCTGCGCGAGAAGATCAAGAGCGGCAAGGTCTCCCTCGAGTCCGTCCTCGAGTCCGACGACCCCATTGCCAGCCGCATGAAGGTCTCCACCCTCATTGAGTCGCTTCCCGGCTACGGCAAGGCCAAGGCCGCCAAGATCATGGACGAGCTGGGCATCTCTGCCTCCCGTCGCGTCAAGGGCCTGGGCGCCCGTCAGCGCGAGCAGCTCGTCGAGGCCCTCACCAAGTAGAGTTGGCCAGAAGAGCTCGAGTCTTCGTAGTCTCTGGACCGTCAGGCGTAGGCAAGGGCACGCTCGTAGCTAAGTTGCGCGAGCGGGTCTCCTGTCTTGGCCTGACGGTCTCTGCGACGACTAGGGAGCCTCGCCCCGGGGAGACCGATGGCGTCTCCTATCACTTCATGAACGACGAGGAGTTTGACCGTCGCCTTGCGGCGGGAGAGTTCCTCGAGTGGGCGTGGGTGCACGCCCATCGCTACGGCACGCTGAAGAGCGAGGTCGAGCGCGTCCTTGCGGGCGGTCAGTCCGTCGTCCTGGAGATCGACGTCCAGGGCGGCCTCTCGGTCCGCTCCGTCATGCCCGAGGCGGTTCTCGTCTTTGTCGAGCCGCCCTGCATGGACGAGCTCGAGCGTCGTCTGCGCGGCCGCGGAACCGAGGACGAGGAGCAGGTGCGCCTGCGCCTCGCAAACGCCAGCGAGGAGATGTCGCACGCGGGGGAGTATGATGTTCGCATCGTCAACGACGACCTCGAGCGTGCCTGTCTCGAGCTGGAAGCTGTGATACACACGTATGAGATGGACGGAGGTCCCTCGCAAGATGTCCGTGATCAAGCCTGAGATTGACAACCTGCTCGAGAAGACCGAGCACAACCCCTTCCTGCTCTGCTCCATTGCGTCCAAGCGCGCCTGCGACATCAACAACATGGTCCGCGGGCAGCACCTGCGCGTGACGGCCATTCAGGACTTTGATGACATCACCACCGTCGTCTCCGGCAAGGACCCGGTCTCGGTTGCCATGAAGGAGATCGAGGACGGCACGCTCGGCTTCGTCAAGGAGGACTTTGACGAGGACATCAAGGGCGCCAACACTATCGCCCTGTAAGGCGCTCGATGACCAAGAGAATCTGCCTCGTTCACTATCACGAGATCGGGCTCAAGGGCAAAAACCGCTCAACCTTTGAGAACCAGCTCGTCACCAACCTGCATCGTGCGCTGAGGGACTTTCCCGTCACCGACATCTCCCGCATCTCAGGCTACATCGTCGTCGAGACGGAGGACCATCTCGCGAGCGAGGAGCTCGCGGCGGCCATCAGGCGTGTGCCCGGCGTGGCGCGCGTCTCTCTTGCGTACAAGTGCGGGCTCGATGAGGGCGAGTACTGCGCCGCAGCCGTTCGCGCCCTGGGCGAGGCGGGCGACTTCGCGAGCTTCAAGGTCCACGCGCGCCGCTCGTCGACGACCTATCCGGTCCACACGCTTGACATGAACAAGATCGTCGGGTCGGTCCTGTGCGAGAGCTTCCCTGACAAGAAGGTGGACGTCCACCATCCCGACGTCACCGTCGTCGTGCACGTGGTGCAGGGCTCGACCTACGTCTACGCCGCCTCCGCGCCCGGCGTCGGAGGCCTTCCCGTCGGCACCGCCGGCAAGGTGGTCACGCTGCTCTCGAGCGGCTTCGACTCTCCGGTCTCCACCTGGATGGTGGGGCGCCGCGGCGCCATCTGCGTGCCCGTGCACTTCTCGGGGCGCCCCATGACCGCCGACACGAGCGAGTGGCTCTGCCAGGATATCGTGGACGCGCTCGCCCCCTCAGGGACGATCGGGCGCCTCTACGTCGTTCCCTTTGGCGAGCGACAGCGCGAGATCTCGCTCGCCGTCCCGCAGAGCCTGCGCATCATCATGTACCGTCGCGTCATGCTGCAGGTCGCTGAGAGAATCGCGCTTCTCGAGGGGGCGAAGGCGCTGGTTACGGGCGAGTCGCTCGGCCAGGTTGCCTCTCAGACGCTCGAGAACATCGCTGCCGTCAACGAGGCGGTGACGATGCCCGTTCTGCGCCCGCTGATCGGCTCCGACAAGCAGGAGATCATCGCTCGCGCCCACGAGATCGGGACGTATGACATCTCGTGCCAGACCGCACCGGACTGCTGCACGCTCTTCATGCCGCGTCGCCCCGAGACGCACGCGCGCATGGCCGATGTGCTCGCCGCCTGGGAGAGCTTCGACCACGAGGGAATGGTCGCCGACCTCGTCGAGAGCGTCGAGTGGAGGGACTTCCCGCAGTGTCCCTCCTATCACGCGCCCAAGGGTGCCCTGAGGGAGCACCATCGGGACCTCGCTCCCGGCTCCGGCGGCGAGCGGTAGCCCAATTGGCGGCAGGCGGTTGAAAGCGATTCCATATCTCATGTATGAACGCCCTCGGAGACGAGGGCGTTTCTCGTATGCGAACGACACCTGACAGACAGTGTCAGACTCGCGTGCGACTTTCTTCCGACGACGCGTCCCGGAGCGCCCCTTGGGTGCATGCTCAGAGGGGGGGTGGTCGCATGGCACAGGGTACGGGCAGGGGCGTGAGGAGGGCGGCGCGTCGGTACGGCCTCGTCGGATGGGGCGTCGTTGCGGGGGCGCTCGCTCTTGTCGCGCTGGTGGTGGCGCTCGTCTGCGTCGCGGTTCGTGGGCGCGCGACGGAGGGTCTCTTCCGCGGGCAGGGAGGTATCGAGATCGAGCGCGCGGAGACGGCCTCTGAGAAGGCGGAGGAGGAGCCTCAAGAAGAGCCTCAAGAAGAGCCTGTCACGCTCGTCGTCCACGTCGACGGCATGGTCGGGATGCCGGGGGTCTACGAGCTCGCCGAGGGCGCGCGCGTCTCGGACGCTGTCGCGGCTGCCGGAGGGCTCGCCGAGGGCGCAGACACCTCCTCGCTCAACCTTGCCGCTCCGCTCGCGGATGGCGAGAAGGTGCACGTTCCCGCCGAGGGTGAGGAAGTGACGACGTCGTCCGGGGGCGCGTCCTCGGGCGACCTCGTCAACCTGAACAATGCCAGCGTCGAGCAGCTTGACGAGCTTCCCGGAGTGGGGGAGGCCACGGCGCGTGCGATCATCGAGGACCGGGAGGCGAACGGTCCCTTTACGACTCCGGAAGACCTGATGCGGGTTTCGGGGATCGGGGAGAAGAAGTTCGCCAAACTCGAGGGAATGATTTGTGTCTAGCGACGTCGAGCGGCCCGAGCGTCCGCTGCTTCCGCCCGCGCTGTGGTCGCTTGTGACCGTCATTGCGCTCTCGAGGCTCCTTCTCGTCGCCTCACCCTCGCCTAGGGCGATCGCTGGGTCGTCGATGGCCGTGGCGCTGCTCGCTGTGGCAACAGCGCTCGTGCTGGGCCGCGCGCGCCTGCCTGGGGCACGGACCCTGATCGTCGTCGTGGGGGTCTCCGCCGCGGCGTCGGGGCTCGCCTGCGCCGGAGAGCTCTCGCGTCAGGAGGAGCTCGCAGGGGCGCTCTCGTCCTCGCCCGTGTCGTCCTGGGAGCTTTGCGTCGAGGGCGATATGCGCGAGGGCGCGTCCGGCTGGCGGGGGAGGGCACGGACGCGGGCGGGCGGAGTCCTCGGCGCCTCGGTCTGGGTCCTCGCGGACGCCCCGATCGACCCGGGCAGCACCATTCGCTGCGTCGGTCGCTTCGAGGCAAACGATGACGGTGCGTGGGGTGCCAGCTCGCGCGCTCAGGGCATCGCGGGAACCGTGCGCGTGAGCCGCCTTCTCTCGTGCTCGCCGGCCGGAGGGGCGTACGGCGCCGTACTTGCGGTGCGCTCGCGCGTGCTCGGCAGCCTCGATGCGCCCTCCTCGGACGCTCGGGCCCTGGTGGCAGGGGCCATCTGCGGCTATGCCGGGGCGATGTCAGAGCGCGGCCTCGACGAGCTCTTTGCTTCGTGCGGCGTCTCCCATCTCGTGGCAGTCTCGGGTGGGCACCTCGTCCTGCTCTCGTCCCTCCTCTCCCTGCTCCTTCGCGGGCTCCCGTTGCGCCCGTTGCCGCGGTCCCTGGCCCTCATGAGCGTCACCGGGCTGTTCGTCTTCTTCTGTGGCCTGCCGGTCTCGGCGGTCAGGGCCTGGGCGATGTCCCTTGCGGCCGAGCTCTCGAGGCATGCGGGAAGGCGCCCCCACCCGCTCTCCTCGGCAAGTCTGGTGGCGCTCGTCATGACCCTCGTCGAGCCTGCCGTGACCGGTCAGCTCGGCTATCTGCTCTCGGTGATGTGCGTCTGCGGGATCTGCTCCCTCGGAGCGTACGCGCGCTACGTCCTGCGTGTTCTTCTCGCCTTGCCTGAGCCGCTCGCCCGTCGCATGCGCCGAGGAAGGCGCGTCGCGCGCGCCCTCTCGGGCGCGGAGGAGGCGCTCGCCATGACGCTCGTGTCGCAGCTTGTGACCTTGCCGCTCACCTGTGCGACCTTCGGGACGATCTCGGTTGTCGCGCCCCTGGCAAACGTGCTTCTCGGCCCGCTTTTCTCCGTTCTCTTGGTGCTGGGGCTTCTGTCCGCCCTGTTCGTCTGGCTCGCACCCGTGCAGGCGGCGCTGCTCCTGGGGTGCGATGCCGTGGGCGGTGCGCTCATGGTCGTGCTGCGCGCGCTTGCCGACCTGCCCGGCGCCTACGTGGCGGTGAGTGTCGAGGAGGGACCGGCGCTGCTCGCGCTCGCGACATCGGTGGCCGCGCTCCTCGCGACCTGGCCGCGCGTCCGACGACGGGCGCTCGCCTCGCTGGTGGGCGCCGCCGCCGTGCTCGCCCTTGCCTGGCACGTGAGATGGCGCTACTTCGCGCCGGCCTGTGTCCGCGTGCTCGACGTGGGGCAGGGCGACGCCATCCTCGTCACCGACGGGCCCTTCTCGGCACTCGTCGACACCGGGCCCGGCGAGGCGGTGGTCGGCGCCCTCGCCCGGAACAACGTCTCGCACCTGGATGCGGTGGTGCTCACACACCTGCACAGCGACCACGCGGGCGGGCTCGAGGACCTGCTCGCGGTCATCGACGTTGATCTGCTCGTTGTTCCCGAGGCTACGGATCCCGCCGAGCTTCCCGAGGGGGTCTCCGTCGACGAGGTCGGCTATGGCGACGACCTGCGCGTGGGGGACTTTTCGATGCGCGTCGTCTCACCGCTCGAGCCGGCGGGAGGGGAGGGCAACGAGGGCTCGCTCGAGCTCGCGCTGACCTACGAGCGGGACGGACGGGCGCTCACCGCGCTGCTCGCCGCCGACGCCGAGAGAGAGGAGACGGGCGCGGCCGTGGAGCGCGGCGACGTTGGTGACGTCGACCTTCTGAAGGTCGGGCATCACGGCTCGGAGACGTCGGTGACCCCGGAGATCGTCGCGGCTCTTGCGCCCGAGGTGAGCGTGGCGAGCGCAGGGGAGGGCAACGGCTACGGGCATCCTGACCCGGTGTGCGTGGGCATGCTCGAGGACGCGGGGTCGCTCTTCCTGTGCACGATGGACGCCGGGGACGTCTGCGTGGAGCCGGGCGCGGCCGGCCCGAGGGTGAGCTGCCAGCGATAGGCTCCCGTTCGGGGGGATGCTAGAATGATGTGCCGGACCCACGTCCGCCCGTCTGCCCGTCCGTCTCGACGAAGGGAGCCCCATGGCCGAGAAACCCGCCCTGCTGCCGGCCTACCTCATCGTCGGCCCGGACGAGCTCAAGCGCAAGCAGGCGGTCGCACGCTTGCGCGCCCGCGTGGACGGTCCGTTTGCGATGTTCAATCTGGAGGAGATCGTCGCGTCCGGCGACCTGGAGCCCGTGGAGCTGCTCTCCTCGCTTAACACGCTCCCCATGGGCGGCGACCGGCGCGTCGTCGTGGTCGAGGCGGCCGACAAGCTGCCCAAGGCCGTCTCCGAGGCCATCATCGCCTATCTGGGGAGCCCCAACGAGAGCTGCACGCTTGCGCTCGTTGCCGCCAGCCTCGCCAAGTCCACGCGCCTCTACAAGGCCGTCGCCAAGGTGGGGCCGCGCTCCGTCATCGAGTGCGCGGCGAAGAAGGGCCGCGACCTCCCGCCCTATGTGCAGAAGCTCGCTGCCTCCCACGGCGTCTCCATCGGGGCCGACGCGGCACGCGAGCTCGTCGCGCGCGTCGGCGAGTCCACCACGATGCTGGACACACAGCTTGCCACCCTCGCCGCCCTTCTCGGCGGCTCGGGCGCCATCACGCAGGAGTTCGTCGAGGCCAACGTCGCCCGCGTCGCCGAGGTGAAGCCCTGGGAGTTCCTCGACCGGCTGTCCGCCCGCGACGCCCATCGGTCCCTGGCGCTCTACCGGCTGCTCGACGGCTCGGCGCTCGGCCTGCTCTCGCTCGTGACCGGCCGTCTGCGCGAGCTCATCTGCGCCCGCTCGCTCGCGTCGCGGGGGACGCCCGCCGCGCTGGCGGAGGAGCTGGGCAAGCAGGAGTGGCAGGTGAGAAACCACGCCAGGTGGGCGCGCGCCTTCTCGGACGGGGAACTCGAGCGCCTGCTCGCCGAGTGCGCTCGCGTGGAGCGCTCGCTCAAGAGCGGTGCCGACGAAGAGACTGAGATGGTCCTCCTCATCGCCCACGTCTGCGGCGTTGCGTGACGAGTTGCGCGCTGCAACCTCGTCGTCCTTCTCGCCCTCCCTTCTTTCTGTTCCGCATCTTTGTGTTGCCCCTCCCGCAAACTGTCGCTTTTTGCTGCTGGTGGGCCGGGAGAACTCTTTGCGAGCAGCAAAATGCGACAGTCTGTGGACGCGCCGGGTGCATGGGTCAGGGCAGGCCGTACGCCTCGACCGGGACTACCTCGCTGAAGGGGACCTCGTCCGGAATCTCGATGATGGACTCGCGCTCGCGGGGCACCCCAAACGTCTCGAGCAGTCGGTTGAAGTATGCGATGTCCTCGACCTCGCCGGGCGAGAAGCGCACGATTTTGGGGCGGTCGATGGTGAGGCGAGATTCGCGTCTGCGCTCCCCGCGCATCGCCACGAGCGGCGTTCCCCCGTTCATGGCAGGGTTGCGGTACTTCTCGCCCCCGTCGAGCTCTCCGATGATGACCGTGCCGTCGGGCAGTACCCACATGAAGTCGACGCGAAGCACCCGACGCGAATCCATGGGGTCGAGTAAGGGGACCTGCAGGTCGGGAAGGGAGAACCCGAGCTCGTACATCGTGGCGCGCGCGATTGACTCCATCCCGTTCTCGGGCCTCGGGTCAGCGAGCCGCGCCACGAGGCGGGCGCGCGCCACTCCGCGAAGGCCCCTTCCTGTCGACCTGACGTACTCGTTGAGGCGTTCGCTGTCGACGAGGCCGAGCCGCAGGGAGGAATCCGCCACAGCGAGTCCCTCTCGAAAGGGGAGCCAGCGCGCACAGTCGAGGACCGTTCGTTCGGGGGTGGTGACGCGGACGCCCTCCTTTGTGATGCTTGGAGCGTCATTCCCATAGCGTCTGATGACAACGTTTCTCGGATACGCGATCACTCGAGAGGGCGCGACGATCTCGAGAGGACGCTGGAGGCCCTCGGACACGGAGAGCCCGTGCATGACGGCGGCGGATGTTCCGCAGAACGTCCAGTCCGGATGGAGCCGGCTGAATCCGGTCACGAGGTGTCGGGTTCGCTCCGTCTGGGAGAGCCCGTCCCAGATCTCGCGGGTGACGTAGAGATGGGGCGCGGGCGAGACGACCTCTCCCGTTGCCACGCGCCTCTCAAGGGCGTCGCGTAGACGGCGGCAGGGCGCGACGAGGCAGCTGCCGTCCTCTGCCGCCGCTGTGAGCAAGAGCTCGATTTCCTGGGATACGCGTCGCTGCATGGTCTTCTCGCCGTCCGAATGTGGTGAAGGCGATGGTACGCCCCGCCACCGTCTGCGGACTGGCCCTTAGCTGGCAGCAGTCTGCGGCCGCAGGTGAGGGGTGCGCGTGCGACCCGTGCGGTCAGAGCGAGTTCGTGGGCGGCTGTCGCGTAACGGCGAGCGGTGGTCGAGTGTCGCGGGATCCTGATGGCGTGTCAGGTCGTGTCTCGGTGTGTCAAATTGGCTGCGATTGTCCCAACCTCCTTCGCAGACTGTCGCTTTTGACGTCTCGATAGGCAGAAAATGGGCCTACGAGCAGTAATAGGCGACAGTTTGTGGGGAGGACAGGCGAGAAGGACGCGCGAGAAGGTGGCGAGAAGGACGGGTGACACAAAAAACGGACCCGGGCAGCACCCCGGGTCCGTTTACGTGCGTTATGAGAGCGGAAGCTACTTGATGGTGTTGACGAGCTTCTGCACGCCGCTCTTGCGCTGAGCGGCCTGGTTCTTGTGGATGATGCCCTTGGAAGCGGCCTTGTCGAGCAGACGGCCAGCCTTGTTGGCGGCAGCCTGAGCGGCCTCGACGTCGCCGGACTCGACGGCAACGCGGACGCCCTTGACGGCGGTCTTGAGCTCGGAGCGGACGGCGCGGTTGCGCTGGCGCGCCTTCTCAGCGGTCTTGATGCGCTTCTTCTGAGACTTGATGTTAGCCACGTGCGGTTCCTTTCAAAAAGCTTCTGTTCTGAGGCCTCTTTTGAGACACGGTGAGGTCAGCTTGCTGAGTATAGCATGCGGCGCGACTCTTCGCTATCATTCACCTCATGTCTACGACTGATACCTCACATATCCGCAACTTCTCGATCGTTGCGCACATCGACCACGGCAAGTCCACCATCTCGGATCGCATCCTCGAGCTCACCCACACGGTGGAGGAGCGCGACATGGAGGCGCAGCTGCTGGACACGATGGACATCGAGCGAGAGCGCGGCATCACGATCAAGTCCAACGCCGTGCGCGTGACCTATGACGCGGACGACGGGGAGACCTACCAGTTCAACCTCATCGACACGCCGGGCCACGTTGACTTCACCTACGAGGTCTCCCGCAGCCTTGCGGCATGCGAGGGCGCGGTGCTGGTGGTGGACGCCACGCAGGGCGTGGAGGCGCAGACCGTCTCCAACGCCAACCTCGCGATGAACGCGAACCTGGACATCGTGCCGGCGATCAACAAGATCGACCTGCCGAGCGCCGAGCCCGACCGCGTGAGGGAGGAGATCGAGGAGGACCTCGCCATCCCGGCCGACGACGCCGTGTGCGTTTCCGGCAAGACGGGCGAGGGCATCCATGACCTGCTCGAGGCCATCGTCATGCTCGTCTCGCCGCCCACCGGCGACTACGACGCGCCGCTCAAGGCCCTCATCTTGGATTCCTACTTTGACGAGTACCGCGGCGTGGTGGCCACGGTGCGCGTCTTCGACGGGCACATCCGCAAGGGCGACCAGCTGCAGATGATGCAGGCCGGCGAGGGCTTCCTCGTTGACGGTGTGGGCGTCAAGCGCCCGGCGGAGCAGCTCGTGGAGGAGCTCGGCGTCGGCGAGGTCGGCTTCGTCGTCACGGGCCTCAAGAACCCCGAGGCCGTGCGCGTGGGCGACACGCTCACGTACGCGAGCCGCCCCTGCGCGGAGGCGCTGCCGGGCTACCGCGAGGCCAAGCCTATGGTCTACACCGGCATCTTCCCCATAGACAACAAGGACTACGAGAACCTGCGCGACGCCCTGGAGAAGCTGCACGTGAACGACCCCTCGCTCACGTGGAGCCCCGAGACCTCGGTGGCGCTGGGCTTTGGCTTCCGCGTGGGGTTCCTCGGTCTTCTCCACATGGAGGTCGTGAAGGAGCGCCTGGAGCGTGAGTTCGCGCTCTCGCTGATCGCCACCAGCCCGTCGGTGGACTACCACGTCTACAAGACCGACGGCGAGATGATCGAGGTGCGCAGCCCCCAGGACCTGCCGGACGTCACCCGCATCGAGCGCATCGAGGAGCCCTATCTCAAGGCCAAGGTCATCGTGCCGCCCGAGTACACGGGAGCCGTCATGCAGCTCGCCATTGAGCACCGCGGCATCACGCAGGACATGGTCTACCTCTCCGAGAAGTCCGTCGAGATGCACTTCGACGTTCCTCTCGCCGAGCTCATCCTGGACTTCTTCGACCAGCTCAAGAGCCGCACCAAGGGCTATGCGAGCCTGGACTACGAGTTCTCCGACTACCGTGCGAGCGACCTCGTGAAGCTCGACATCCTGCTCTCCGGCGACGAGGTGGACGCCCTCAGCTTCATCGTGCACCGCGACAAGGCCTACACGATGGCGCGCGGTCTCTGCGACAAGCTCAAGGAGATCATCCCGCGCCAGCAGTTCGAGGTGCCCATCCAGGGTGCCATCGGCAACAAGATCATCGCCCGCAGCACCGTCAAGGCCGTGCGCAAGGACGTCCTTGCCAAGTGCTACGGCGGCGACATCTCGCGCAAGCGCAAGCTCCTGGAGAAGCAGAAGGAGGGCAAGAAGCGCATGAAGCAGATCGGCTCCGTCGAGGTGCCTCAGGAGGCGTTTCTCGCCGTCCTCAAGGTGGACGACCAGTGACGGCCGCCGAGGTCCTGGCCGCCTACGCTCCCGCCGCCAAGCTCAATCCCGCGCTTCCCACCTGGGACGGCGAGCTCGCCGGCAGGCTGCTCATGGCGCCGATGGCGGGCGTCTCGGACGCTGCGTATCGCCTCATGGCGCGCGCGGGCGGCGCGGCCTTGGCCTACTCCGAGATGGTCTCGTGCGCCGGGCTCCACTACGGCGAGAAGAGCTGGGAGCTCGTAGACCCCGACCCGGCGGAGCCGGACATCGCGGTGCAGCTCTTTGGCTCCAAGCCCGAGCTCTTTCGCGATTCCTCGGAGCGCGTGGCGGCACGCCTGGGCGAGAAGCTCGCGCTCATCGACATCAACATGGCCTGCCCCGTGCCCAAGGTGACCAAGAAGGGCGAGGGGTCGGCGCTGCTGGAAAACCCCGATCTCGCCGCTAGGATCGTGCGCGCCTGCCGCGAGGGCGCCCCGCGCGTCGCCGTGACGGTGAAGATTCGACGCGGTCGCTATATGGGGCAGGAGGTGGCGCCCGAGTTCGCGCGCGCGATGGAGGCCGCGGGCGCGGCTGCGGTGGCCGTGCACGGGCGCTTCGCCACGCAGATGTACCACGGCGAGGCCGACTGGGACGCCGTGAGCCGCGTCGTGGACGCCGTGAGCATCCCCGTCATCGCGTCTGGTGACATTCTCTCGCACGATGCCGCGCGGCGCGTGCTTGCGGAGACCGGCGCGACGGCCGTGATGGTAGCGCGTGGGACCTACGGCAACCCGTGGGTCTTCTCGGGTCACGAGCCGAGCGTCGCCGAGAAGATTGCGGCCTTCGAGTGCCACGTGTGCCTGCTCGAGGCAACGGGCGCCCACCTCAAGCGGGCGCGCAGCCTCGCCGGCTGGTACTTCAAGGGCATGCCCGAGGCCGCGCGCTGGCGCAACGCCGCGATGGGCTGCGTCACGGCCGAGGAGTTCCTCGCCGTGGCCGCCGAGGTGCGCGCGCATGTCCGCTGATTCGGGCGTCAGGGCGCTCTACCTTCACCTACCGTTCTGCGCGCGCAAGTGCGCGTACTGTGACTTCGCGTCGTGGGCGACGCCCGCGGGCGACCCCCTCATGAGCGCATATGCCCACGCAATCGGGGCACAGCTCGGGGAGGCTTCGTCTCTCGGGCTGTTTGAGGCCTGTGAGACGGCCTACGTAGGCGGCGGCACGCCGACGCTTCTGGGCGAGAAGGGCCTCGGCCAGCTGGTCGAGAAGGTCGTGGACGCCACGGCCCCCTCCGAGTTCACCTGCGAGGCAAACCCGGACTCGCTCAGTGACGAGGTTCTTCGTGCCGTGCGGGGCGCGGGCGCGACGCGCCTCTCCATCGGCGTACAGAGCCTCGATGACGGCGAGCTTTACGAGCTGGGACGCCTCCACGACGCCGCCTGCGCCCGCGAGCGCGTCACCGCCGCCGTGGCGAGCGGGCTCGATGTCTCCGTCGACCTCATGTGCGCGACGCCGACTCAGACGCCGGAGAGCTGGGCCCGTACGCTGGAAGGCGTCATCTCACTCGGGGTCGCTCATGTGAGCGTCTACCCCCTCCAGATCGAGGAGGGCACGTCGCTTGACCAACGCTTCGCCGATGACCCCTGCGTCTGGAACGACCCTGAGGTTCAGGCTGAGAGAATGATCCAAGCTCAGGTGTCACTTGAGGCTCATGGCTACGCCCGCTATGAGGTCGCGAGCTACGCTCGCGCAGGTAAAGAGTGCCGACACAACAAAGCCTACTGGACGGGTTTACCCTATCTGGGGCTGGGAACCGGGGCCTCGAGCATGCTCGACGTAGAGGGTTACTTGAGACTTCTAGAAGTCTGTCCACAGCTCCCCGCGACCCCGGTGGAGACCCAGCGCGTCCGGCTCACGGTCGAGACGCCCCGACGCGAGCTCTCTGAGGACCCGCGTCTCTGTGCGCTGTCCTTCTCGCTCGAGTTCCTGACCGAGCCCCAGGCGGTGGCCGAGGACCTCATGCTCGGCGCCCGGCTCGTCGAGGGTCTGCGTCCTGAGCTCGTCGTTCGTGCCCGTGAGCTCTTTGGGGGCCGCTTTGACGACACCATCGACGATCTTCTCGCCCGCGGGCTTCTGGCCGAGAAGAGCGGCCGGCTCGCACCTACCGAGCGGGGCTGGCTCCTGGGCAACGAGCTCTACGGCCCCCTCTGGGACCTCGCCCCCGGTGAGGTTCGGTCCGCCAAATGCTAGCCGTCTTGCCACCCCGCGCCCTTCTCGTCAGAGCTTCTTCCACGAATCCCGACTTGCGTACGCTGACAAGAGCGCGTAGGTCGGGATTGCTGTCCGGAAGACGGGTAATCCCGACTTACGCGCGATAAACAGAGCTCTGATGCGCGCGCAAGCCGGGATTTGTTGCAGCCGACAAAAAAGCCGAGTTGCGCGTGCGTCACAAATGCGCCATGCTAGCAGCACAAACGTCGAGGAGGGGAGCGCCATGCCGGGCAAGCGCACCGATGTCATCAGCTGGGACGAGTTCTTCATGCGCGCCGCCATCGCGGCGAGCCTGCGCAGCAAGGACCCCAACACGCAGGTGGGTGCCTGCATCGCGGACACCAACCACCGCATCCTCTCGGTGGGCTACAACGGCACGCCGCGCGGCCTGGGCGACGACGAGTTTCCCTGGGGCACCAACGACGACCCGCTCTACGACAAGCACAACTACGTCATCCATGCCGAGGCCAACGCGATTCTCAACTACCGCGGCTCGCTCAAGGACATGACGGGCGCCACGGTCTACGTGACGCTCTTCCCGTGTCACGAGTGCGCCAAAACCCTCGTGCAGGCGGGCATCGGCGAGGTCGTCTACCTGGATGACAAGTACGACGGCACCGAGGATAACCTCATCTCGAAGAACATCCTTCAACGTTGTGGTGTCTCCTACCGCCAGATTGCGCTTTCTGAATAGAGGCTGCGCGTCACGGCTATACTTACAGGGTTGTGAGCACCGCGCATACGGGAGACCCGCCACATGGCTTCGATGAACGACAAGGATTACTACGCCATTCTCGGTGTCGAGAAGGACGCCTCCACGGATGACATACGCAAGGCCTTCCAGCAGAAGGCTCGCAAGCTTCATCCGGACATCAACAAGGAGCCCGACGCCGAGGAGCGCTTCAAGGAGGTCTCCGAGGCCTACGCCGTCCTCTCCGATCCCGACAAGCGCAAGCGCTACGACGCCCTGCGCTCCGGCAACCCGTTCGCCGGCTACGGGAGCGCCCCGAGCCAACAGGGCGGCTACTCGGACCCGTTCGGCTTTGGCGGCGGGCCCTTCGGCTGGGGGCCGTTTGGCAATGCGACCTCCCGTCGTCGCTCGCGCGCGTATCGTCCGCGCGCCGGTGCCGACGTCGTCTACGAACTCACCGTCGACGCCGAGACCGCCTCGTCCGGCGCCCGTCGCGGCGTGACGTACCAGCGCTACGTCTCCTGCGACGCCTGCCACGGCTCTGGCTCGGTCGAGTCCGACCATCCCGCGACCTGCCCCACCTGCGGCGGTCGCGGACACATCACCGTCGACACCGGGCTCTTCGGCGTCATGGCGATGACCTGCCCCGAGTGCGAGGGGACCGGCCGCGTTGTCGCCGACCCGTGCTCGGCCTGCGGCGGCTCCGGGCGCACGCTCTCCGCGAGTGAGGTCGTCATCGACGTTCCGGCCGGCTCCCACGACGGCGACGAGGTCAGGGTACCGGGCATGGGCAATGCCGGCACCAACGGCTCCGAGGCGGGCGACTTCGTCTGTCGCGTGTGCGTGCCCGAGGAGCGTCTCACGCAGCGACAGGCAAACGGCTGCAACCTCATCGGCTTCGCCCTGCCGTTCCTCGCGTTTGGCCTTCTCACCGGCATGCTGGCGTCCTTTGCCGTCTTTATCGCCCTGCTCTTCCTCTTTGGCGGCTACCTGGTCGTGCGGGACGGGCTCAGGCGCTCCGGCCGCTGGTGGAGAAACGCGGGCGTGGCGGTGCTCAACGGCCTCTCCAACGGGTTCTTCATCGCGCTCTTCCTCATGATGATGTTCTCGTGCACGGCGGGGCTCGGCACGAGGGGCTACATGGGGCCCGGGGTCTACTACTTCTAGTCACTTCTCCCGGGCCGGCCCAGGGGGGACGACCCGGTATTTCTGTGTCACGCACGTCTGGGGAGATGGGAAACCGTGGAACCAAAGAGGGACTACTACGAGGTGCTCGAGGTGCCTCGCGACGCCGATGCAAAGACGATCAAGCGCGCCTTTCTCAAGAAGGCCCGCACGCTCCACCCGGACGTGAACGACGCGCCCGACGCAGAGGAGCGCTTCAAGGAGGTCAACGAGGCCTACACCGTCCTCTCCGATGACCAGAAGCGCGCCAACTACGACCGCTACGGGGACCCCAACGGCCCGGCCGGCTTTGGCTCGGACTACGTCGACGTCTCCGACATCTTTGGCGGCGGGGGCTTTGGCTTTGGCGACATCTTCGACTCCTTCTTCGGCGGTATGGGCGGCGGACGCGGCGGCGCGGCCGCACAGCGCACGCGCGGGCGCGACATGGGCATCCGACTCACGATCACGCTCGAGGAGGCCGCTGCCGGCTGCAAGAAGACGGTTGCCTATACCCGTCTCGCCCCCTGCGAGGACTGCGGCGGGAGCGGCGCCGCCGAGGGCGGTCACCTCCATGCGTGCGAGCGCTGCCACGGTACCGGTCGCGTCGTCGAGGTACAGCGCACCATCTTCGGCCAGATGCAGACCCAGTCCGCCTGCCCCGTCTGCCACGGGCAGGGCCAGGTCATCGACCACCCCTGTGAGACCTGCGAGGGGCAGGGGCGCACGCCCTCGCGTGAGAAGGTCGAGGTCCAGGTGCCTGCGGGCGTCCATTCCGGCCAGACGATCACCGTCGAGGGCAAGGGCGAGGCGGGGCTGCGCGGCGACTCCTGCGGCAACCTCGTCGTGAGCGTCGAGGTCGCCGAAAGCGACCGCTTCGAGAGGCAGGGCGACGACCTCTACTGCACCGTGAAGGTCGACTCGCTCCAGGCGATCGTCGGCACCACGGTCTCGCTCGACGGCATCCTCGAGGGCGAGCGCGTCACGGTCGACGTTCCCGCGGGCTGCCAGTTTGGCCAGCGCGTCACTGTGCGGGGCTTTGGCATGCCGCGCATGGGCATGGTCGCGCGCGGCAACCTCATCGCGGTCGTCCAGGTGGAGACGCCGCGCGACCTCACCAAGAAGCAGGTGCTCGACGTTGCCGCCCTCGTTGCCGAGCGCTCCGGCGACCCGGTCGATCCGGCGGGCGAGAATGGCGCGGAGGCTGAGGGCTTCTCCGCGGCGGCGGAGAACGCGGCCGAGCACTTTGCCAAGGAGCGCTGGCACGCGCCCAAGAACCCCTTCAAGGGCGGGCGCAGGTGAGCGAGGTCCGCGGGGTCGCCCTCGTCAACCTCGGCTGCCGTGTCAACCGGGTGGAGCTCGATCACATGGCCCTCGAGCTCGAGCGCGCCGGCGCCACGCTGGTCCCCGAGCGCGAGGCGTCCGTCGTGATCGTCAACACCTGCGCCGTCACCGGGGAGGCCGAGGCCAAGACGAGAAAGGCCGTGCGCCGCGCGGCTTCGATGCCGGGCGCGCCGCTGGTCATCGCGACCGGGTGCGTGGCAAACCTCTTCTCCGACGAACTCGCCGCCCTGGCACCCAACGTGCGCGTCGAGCGGGACAAGTCCGCCGTCGCCTCCCTTGCCTCGGAGGCGCTCGGGCTGCTCCCCTCCGCGGGCGCTCCTGCGTCAGCCCCGAGCGCCCCCACTCCCACGGGTCGTACGAGGCCCGGCATCAAGATCCAGGACGGGTGCGACAACCGCTGCACCTACTGCATCGTCTGGCGCGCCCGCGGCGCGGGCCGCTCAATGCCCGCCGACGAGGTTCTCGCCGCCGTCCGGGCGGCCCTCGGCCGCGGAGCCCACGAGGTCGTGCTCACGGGCATCAACCTCGGAAGCTATCGCGCCCCAGGTGCAGACGGCCGCGAGCTGGGACTGCCCGCTCTTCTCGACCTCCTGCTCGCCGAGACGGACGTCGAGCGCATCCGCCTCTCCTCGATCGAGCCCCCCGACGTCACCGACGAGCTCTGCCGCACGATGGCGCGAGCGGGCAGCCGCGTCGCCCCCTTCCTGCACGTCTGCCTCCAGTCCGGCTGCGACGAGACGCTCAGGCGCATGGCACGCGTCTACCGGACCGATGACTTCCGCCGCGTCGTCGAGACCGCGCGCGAGCACCTTCCGCACATCGCCCTCGGGACCGACCTCATCGTCGGCTTCCCCGGGGAGACGGACGACGACTTCGGGCGCTCGCTCGACTTCTGCCGCGAGATGCGCTTCTCCAAGATGCACGTGTTCCGCTACTCCCGCCGCCCGGGGACGCCGGCGGCGACCATGGGCGGCCAGGTGGACCCGCACGTCATGGCCGAGCGCGGCGAGCGTGCCCGCGCGCTCGCCGAGGAGCTGCGCCTGGCGGAGGCGCGGCGTCTGGTGGGGGAGGAGGACCTCGTCGTGGTCCAGTACCCCGGTCGCGGCGTCTCGGGTGGCCTCTTCGACGTTCTTCTCGACCCGACGGTCCCCGTCGACAGCCTCGTTCCCGTGCGCCTCACGGGCGTCCGCGACGATGCGACGCTTTTGGCCGAGCTGCTCTAGGCCCCTTCGTTCTTCTCGCCACGGTTTTCCTGGTTTTGTGGAAATCGGACTTCCGTGTTGCGCCGGAGGCCGTTTTCGATGGCGAAGTGATGGTTTTGGGCAACAGGTTTTATGCCCTCGACCCTGTCGTCCTTCTCGGCCTGGGAATTGGGCAACATGGTTGATGCAAAACCTTGTCTTGGCGAGAAGAACATCAAGACTGTTGCCCAAAACCGAGGGAAAACCCCGGGCGGCCCACCGATGGGCTATCATCGAGGCAGCAACCGTCCCAGGAGGAACATGGAGCCAACGCAGGTCCGTCTCACCATTCCCGACTCGGTCGATCCCACCGCCCTGATGGGCCCGGCAGACTCGCTGCTCAGGCGCGTCGAGTCCGGCTTTGACGCCATGGTCTCCGTCCGCGGCAACATCGTGAGCGTGTCCGGCCCCGCCGACGTCGTCGACCAGGTGACGTCGGTCTTCTCACGTCTCATCAGGCTCGTCGAGATGGGGGAGACCCCCACCACGGGCGAGGTGGACGTCATCATCGACCAGGTCCGCCATGGTGCCGAGCGCACCGCGCTCGTGGGCGACGACATCCTCCTCACGTATCGCGGGCGGGCCATCAGGCCAAAGACGGCCGGTCAGAAGCGCTACGTCGACTCCATCCGGCGGAACACCGTGACCTTTGGGCTGGGGCCCGCGGGCACCGGCAAGACCTACCTCGCGATGGCGATGGCGGTCGCGGCCCTCAAGCGGCGCGAGGTAGGGCGCATCGTGCTCGCCCGCCCGGTCGTCGAGGCGGGGGAGTCGCTCGGCTACCTGCCGGGCACGCTTGCCGAGAAGCTCGATCCCTATGTGCGCCCCCTCTACGACGCGCTCTTCGACATGACGGACATCGAGAAGGGCAACGTTCTCATCGAGCAGGGCGTCATCGAGATTGCGCCGCTCGCCTACATGCGCGGGCGCACGTTCAACAACGCCTTCGTGATCCTCGACGAGGCGCAGAACACCACGCCCGAGCAGATGAAGATGTTCCTCACCCGCCTGGGCTTCTCGTCCACCTTCGTCATCACCGGCGACGCCTCCCAGCGCGACCTGCCGGGCGAGGGCGGCCTGGAGTCGGCCCGGCGCGTGCTCGAGGGGATGGAGGACGTCGCCTTCGTCGACTTCGACCGCAACGACATCGTTCGACATGCGCTGGTCGCGCGCATCGTTGACGCCTATGACCGAGACGCCGCCGAGAGGGGGCACAGCTGATGGAAAACGAGTATGACGTCGTGTGCGAGGACGGCGTGTCCTTCCCGCTCGACGATGCGGAGGTCGCGGCCGTCTGCGACCGCGTGCTCGCCGAGGAGGGCGTGAGCCGCCCCTGCCTGGTCTCCGTCTCGCTCGTGGGAGAGGAGCGCGTTCGCGAGCTCAACGCCGAGTGGCGCGACGTCGACCGCGCGACGGACGTGATCTCGCTCGAGTGCGAGCGCCCTGACGACCCCGCGCTTGCCCCGGGCGAGCCCTGCGAGCTCGGAGACATCGTGCTCGCACCGAGCTACATCGCGCGCCAGGCCGCCGCCTTCGGCACCACCGAGGCCGACGAGTGCCGCCTGCTGCTCGTGCACGGCCTCTTGCACCTGCTCGGCCACGACCATCTCGACGAGGCGGAGGCCGTCGCGATGGAGGCGCGCGAGGACGAACTTCTCGCCCTCGTCCCCACCGACGGGACGCTCGACCGCGTCGTCATCACGCGACATCGTGAGGAGGCGCACGCATGATCCCCGGCTCCAAGAGCGACCACCCCGGCTTTCGCAAGAGCTTCCTCTTTGCCATCCAGGGCTTTCGCACGGCCATCGCCACCGAGCGCAACATCAAGGTCATGCTCGCCGTGGGCGCCTGTGCGGTCGTCGCTGGCCTCGCGCTGCAGCTCGACCTTCTGAGCTGGGCGATCGTTCTGCTCTGCTGCGGCGTCGTCATCATGGCGGAGCTCATGAACACCGCCGTCGAGACCGTCGTCGACCTCGTCTCACCCGAGTTCCACCCGCTCGCGGGTCGCGCCAAGGACATCGCCGCCGCCGCGGTATGGGTCCTCTCCGTGATCGTTGCTATCGTGGGCGTGCTCGTCTTCGCCAACGCGATCATCGCGCGCCTCTAGCCATACCAAGGAGTCTTCATGACCGAGAAGAACGTGCCCTTCACCAGTGGATTCGTTGCGCTGGTGGGACGCCCCAACGCCGGCAAGTCAACGCTTCTGAACGCCATCATGGGCGAGAAGCTCGCCATCACGAGCCCCGTCGCGCAGACCACGCGCCGCCGCATGCGCGCCGTCGTGAACACCGACCACTCCCAGCTCGTGATCATCGACACGCCCGGGCTGCACAAGCCCAAGGACGCCCTCGGCAGCGAGCTCAACAAGAGCGCCCTCGGGGAGCTCGCGGATGCCGACGTCGTGGCGTTTCTCGTCGACGCGACCAAGCCGGTGGGCCGCGGCGACGAGTGGGTTGCCAACCACGTGGCCCGTGCGGATGCGGACTACAAGCTGCTCGTGCTCACGAAGGCGGACGTGGCCAAGCCCGAGCAGGTGGCCGCCCAGCTCGAGGCGGCCCGCGCGCTCTGCGACTTCGACGACGAGCTCGTGGTCTCGGCGACCGAGGGCTTCAACGTGGACGCGTTCGTTGAGCTCGTCTCCGCGCACCTTCCCGAGGGCCCGCGCTGGTTCCCGGAGGACATGGACGTGGACGCCTCGCCCGAGGAGCTCGTCGCCGAGTTCGTGCGCGAGAAGCTCTTCCTGCACCTTCGCCAGGAGCTCCCGCACTCCGTGGGCGTCATCTGCGACGACATCGAATTCACCGACGACGACCACGCCACCATCACGGCTACGATCCTCGTGGAGCGCGAGGGGCAGAAGGGGATCGTCGTCGGTCGCGGCGGCCAGATGATCAAACAGGTTGGCATCGAGGCTCGCCGTGACATCGAGCGCCTGCTCAACTGCAAGGTCTTTCTTGACCTCACGGTGCGCGTCTCCCCGGCGTGGCGCCGCGACGAGCGTCAGATCCGCCGTCTCGGCTACTCCGTGGAGGAGTAGGCGGTGGCCGGTCGCCGCACCTACCGCACGCGCGCCATCGTGCTCGACCGCACCAAGCTGGCCGAGCAGGACCTCATCCTGACGCTGCTCTCCGCCGACGGCAGCCAGCTGCGCGCTGTCGCCAAGGGCGCGCGCAAGCCGGGAGGGCGTCTGGCAGCGCGCGCGGAGCTCTTTTGCGAGACGGACTTCCTGCTTGCCGCGGGGCGCTCGCTCGACGTGGTGAGCGAGGCGCAGACGGTTGATCCGCACGTCGGGCTCCGCGGGGACTTCGAGCGCGTTGCCGCAGCGAGCGCCGTCGCCGAGGTCGCACGTCTCACCTGCTACGAGGACGCGCCGGACCCCTTCCTCTATCCCATCTGCTCGCGCGCGCTGGGGGCCTGTGAGGAGGCCGCGGACCGCGCCCACCTCGACCTCGTCGTAGCGGCCTATGCGATGAAGGTCCTGGCGCACGGCGGCTGGCGTCCCGAGCTCACGGGCTGCTGCGCCTGCGGGGACGCCGACGTGGCGTACTTCTCGGCCTCCGCTGGCGGCGCGCTCTGCGCGAGCTGCGCCCGCGAGGTCGCCGGGGCGCAGGAGGTGGGCGCCGGCCAGCTGGCGTGGCTCCGCGCGCTTCTCGCCAGCACCTTTGACGAGCTTCTCGCTGCGCCGGCGGACAACGAGACGGCGCTCTTTCTGCTCGGCTCCGCCCACGTCTGGGCCGCCACCCACCTCGACACCCGTCTGCGCGCGATGGAGTTCTACCTCGGCGCGTGAAACGGCCGTCCCGCCCCTTTTGCCGGAGGTTTGGGTTCACCGTTCCACGCTGGCGCGGGCCACCGAACGCAAAACCGCAGGTAACAGATTCAAGAAGTTATAAGTGGGACCTTTCGGCGGGAGATCGCGAACCCAAACCTCTCAGAAGCTTGGGCAAAACATGCAAAACGACGCCCGCTTCGTGGATTTTCTGCCGAGAAGAACGCGCGCCTGCGGCTGTGGTACACTACCGCAGGTCAGTACCCCGTACCTGGAGGCCCGCCGACTGCCCGACGGCCATCCCAGTTCGGGGCGAATCTATGTGAAAGGTGGTTTTGACATGGCAGTTTCCAAGGAGCGCAAGGCCGAGCTCGTCGCCCAGTACGGCGCCAACGACAAGGACTCCGGTTCCGCCGAGGTGCAGGTTGCCCTGCTCACCGAGCGCATCAAGGGCCTCACCGAGCACATGAAGGTCCACCCGAAGGACTTCCACACTCGCCGCGGCCTGCTGATGCTCGTCGGTAAGCGTCGTCGCCTGCTGTCCTACATCAAGGCTCGCAACATCGAGGAGTACCGCACCCTCATCAAGAGCCTCGGCATCCGCGACAACATCCAGTAAAGCGGTTCTTCGGAGGGGCGCCCGCGGGCGCCCCTTCTTTGGTTTGTCCGCGAGAAGCGCGGACGGGCGGCCGCGCGGCCGCCAAGACGGCCCGTCTGCAATGGGGCAGGCGGAGATAAGGGAAAAGAAATGGCAAAGGTTACACACGAGTTCGACCTCTACGGCAAGCACTACGTCCTGGAGACCGGCGAGCTGGCCAAGCAGGCCACCGGCGCCTGCCTCGTCAAGTGCGGCGACTCCACGGTCCTTCTCACCGCCGTGGTCTCCAAGGAGCGCAAGGACTACAACTTCTTCCCGCTGACGGTCGACTTCATCGAGAAGATGTACGCCGTGGGCCGCATTCCCGGCGGCTACCTCAAGCGCGAGGCGCGCCCGTCCGAGAAGGCCACCCTCACGGCCCGCATGATCGACCGCCCGCTGCGCCCGTCCTTCCCGGCCGGCTTCCGCAACGAGGTCCAGGTCGTCGCCACCACGCTCGTGGCCGATCAGATCAACCCGGTTGACACCATCTGCATCATGGCGGCCTCCGCGGCCCTCACCGTGGGCGGCGTGCCCTTCGAGGGGCCGCTCGCCTGCGTGCGCATCGGTCGCGACCGCGACACCCACGAGTTCATCGTGAACCCCACCTACGAGGAGCGCGACAACTCCGACCTCGACCTCGAGCTCGGTGGCGCCGAGGGCTTCATCTCCATGCTCGAGGCCGGCGCCGAGGAGATCTCCGAGGAGGACATGCTCGCCGCCATGGCCTTTGGCCAGGAGGCCATCGCCGCCTTCTGCGCCGAGCAGAAGAAGTTCTTCGAGAAGGTCGAGGAGGTCAACGGCCCCATCCAGCAGCGCGAGTACATTCTCGACGAGCCCATCCCCGAGGTCCACGACCGCATCTTCGCCCACTATGACGAGATGGAGGCCGCCCTCAAGGACGCCGACAAGCTCTCGCGCATCGGCAAGGTCGAGGCTCTGAAGGCCGCCATCAAGGCAGAGTTCACCGAGGAGGAGCAGGCCCAGTGGAGCCGTGCCATCCCCGTCGAGCTCAAGTCTCTCGAGAAGCACGCGATGCGCCTCATGGTCGTCGAGACCGGCGAGCGCGTCGACGGCCGCACGCCCACCGAGGTGCGCCCGCTCATGGTCAAGGGCGACTACCTCCCGCGCGTCCACGGCTCCGGCCTCTTCCAGCGCGGCCAGACCCAGGTGCTCTCCATCTGCACCCTCGGCATGCTCAACGAGTGGCAGCGCCTCGACACCATCGAGCCCGTCGACGGCAAGCGCTACCTGCACCACTACAACTTCCCGCCGTTCTGCACCGGTGAGACCGGCCGCATGGGCAGCCCCAAGCGCCGCGAGATCGGCCACGGCAACCTCGCCGAGCGCGCGCTGCTCCCGGTGATCCCGTCCGAGGACGAGTTCCCCTACACCATCCGCGTGGTCTCCGAGGTCATGGAGTCCAACGGCTCCTCTTCGATGGGTTCCACCTGCGGCTCCACGCTCGCCCTCATGGACGCCGGCGTGCCCATCAAGCGCCCCGTCTCCGGCGTTGCCATGGGCCTCATCCAGGAGGAGGGCAAGACCGTCGTCCTCACCGACATCCAGGGCCTCGAGGACTTCCTCGGCGACATGGACTTCAAGGTGACCGGCACCACCAAGGGCATCACCGCCATGCAGATGGACAACAAGGCCACCGGCCTCACGCCCGAGATCCTGCGCTCCGCCCTCATGCAGGCGCACGAGGGCCGCATGTTCATCCTCGACGCCATGCTCGACGCGGTGCCCGCCGTGCGCGAGAAGACCAAGGAGTCCGCACCGCAGATCATCAGCCTCCAGATCCCCACGGACAAGATTCGCGACGTCATCGGTTCTGGCGGCAAGGTCATCCGCGGCATCCAGGAGGACACCGGTGCCACCGTTGACATCCAGGAGGACGGCACCGTCTTCATCGCGGGCGTCGGCGGTGCCGGCGACGCGGCGGCCGAGCGCATCAAGGCCATCGTCAAGGTTCCCGAGGTGGGGGAGGAGTACACCGGCCGCGTCGTGGGCATCCAGCCCTTCGGAGCCTTCGTCGAGCTGCTGCCCGGCAAGGACGGCCTGCTCCACATCTCCCGCGTTGCCCAGGGCCGCGTCGACAAGGTCGAGGACGTCCTCAACATCGGCGACGAGGTCAAGGTCCGTGTTCTCGAGGTCGACGAGAAGGGCAAGATCAGCCTCGACCGCATCGACAAGCCCGAGGCTCCCGCCGGTTCCGGTCACGCCCACGCTCACGAGGGCGGCGAGAAGGACCGTCCGCGCCGCGAGCACCGCGGTCCGCGTCGTCGTCCCGGCGACAACGGCGGCGACGATCGCCCGCGCCCGCGCCGTCACCACGGAGCCTAGCGCGACGACATCCTCTGACGCGTAGGGGCGGCCCGGATGTTCCTTCGAGAAGTGCGCTTCGCGGAACTTCTCTCCGGAACACCCGGGCCGCCTCGTCACTTGGCTGGATCGCTTGCCGAGATATCAGTGGTTTTGGGGTTTTCGGGGTAGTGTGCGTCTGAATCTCAGTAATCCCGAGGTTCTTCTCGGGTTTTGGGACTAACTTTTTATGTTGCGAGGCTAAAGCTCCACACTTCCCCGTGTTGTGGGCAACATCGCTTATGCAAAACCTCCCGTTCCGCGGTGCGGCATCAAACTTGTTGCCCAAAACCGCGGGAGAACGGAGAGGCGAGCGGAGCGTAGACGCCCGTTTGGTCTGAAGCCGCGCGATGCCGTGAAGCCCTCGTGGAACCTCTCGGAAGTGCGTCCTTCTCGACTACAATTAACCCGTATGCGAACTGGCACGGCCTCGGGCCGTCTCATATATCCGTAGGACCACCGAAAGGAACCACCCAGGAATGCCCAAGAAAGACATTGCGCTCAAGATCATCCCGCTGGGAGGCTTGGACGGCATCGGCAAGAACATGACCGCCTTCGAGTACGGCGACGACATGATTCTCGTCGACGCCGGTCTCATGTTCCCCGACGAGGGACAGCCCGGCATCGACCTCATCCTGCCCGACTACACCTACGTCCTGGAGAACGAGGAGAAGCTCCGCGGCGTCATCATCACCCACGGCCACGAGGACCACACCGGCGCCCTGCCGTACCTCCTGCAGGACCTCACGCGTAAGGTGCCCATCTACTCGAGCAAGCTCACCTTGGGCATCATCCAGGGGAAGTTCGACGAGCACAACATCAAGAACCCCAAGACGCGCGAGGTCAGCGACGGCTCGACGATTACCCTCGGCGCCTTCACCGTCACGTTCTTCTCGATGACGCACTCCATCCCCGCGGCATTCGGCGTCTTCATCCAGACGCCTGCCGGCACGGTCATGCACACGGGCGACTTTAAGTTCGACCAGACGCCGATCGACGGGCGCGGCCCCAACTTCCATGCGATCAACAAGTTCGGTGCCTCTGGCGTCGACCTGCTGCTCTCCGACTCCACCAACGCCACGCGCCCCGGCTTCACGCCCTCCGAGGCCGCCGTCGGGCGCGACCTGCGCCATGTCATCAAGAACGCCCGCGGTCGCGTCTTTGTCGCCGCGTTCTCCAGCCACATCCACCGTCTGCAGCAGATCTGCGACGCTTCGGTCGCGGTCGGTCGCAAGGTCGTGGTGACCGGTCGATCCATGCTCACCAACACCAAGGTCGCGCGTGAGCTGGGTTACCTCAGGATCGACGAGGAGAACATCATCGACGCCTACGACGTCGACCGCATTCCCGACGAGAAGGTCGTGGTGCTGTGCACTGGCAGCCAGGGCGAGCCGCTCTCCGCCCTCGCGCGCATGGCCACCGGCGAGCACAAGTCGCTCTCCATCCACGAGTCCGACACGGTGATCATCTCGGCCACGCCCATCCCGGGCAACGAGAAGAGCGTCCAGTCGATCATCAACGCCCTCTCAAAGATCGGCTGCGAGATCTACGACAAGTCCAAGGGCACGGTTCACGTCTCTGGCCACGCGAGCCAGGAGGAGCTCAAGCTCATGCTCGCCATGGCCAGGCCCCGCGCCTTCATGCCCGTCCACGGTGAGGCCCAGCACCTGCGCGCCCACGCGGAGCTCGCCCAGCAGATGGGCGTCCCCGAGAGCCGCATCTTCGTCCTCGACAACGGCGACTCGCTCGAGATGATCAAGCACAAGGTCCGTCGCGGCCGCGCCGTCGAGTCCGGCGTGGTCTACGTCGACGGCGGCACCGTCACCGAGGCGAACCCTGTGGTGCTGCGCGACCGTCAGAAGCTCGGCGCCGACGGCGTGATCACGGCGAGCGTGGTCATCTCCAAGCACGGCCGCTCCATCTCGGCGGTGGAGGTCTTCGGCCGCGGGCTCTCCTCCTCGGCCGACGAGCTGCTGGTGGGGGAGGCGCAGGAGGTGGTTCGCGCCCAGGTTGCCAAGCTCGCCGTCGAGGGCGGCGGCGCGAGCATCGACGCCCTGCGTCGCGGCGTGAGGAACGCCCTCTCCAACCTGCTGTGGAACAAGACGCGCACGCGTCCGATGGTCATTCCGGTCGTCATGGAGGTCTAAGTCCATGCCCGCCAAACGCACCTCAAACGCAGCCAAGAAAGGCGGCGCGTCCCGCTCGCGCTCGGCACGCCGCGCCCCCCGTAACGCCCCGTCGACGGTCGTCGGGACCGTTCGCGGCGACATCATCGGCATCGTGCTCGTCGTTCTTGCCCTGGCCCTGATCGCGACGATTGTGGTGCCCACCACCGCGGTCGTCTCGAGCGCGCTGCGCGACTTCCTCGCGCTCTCCTTCGGTGTTGGCGCACCGCTCGTTCCGCTTGCCCTGCTCGCCTTCGCCGCCACCTTCTTCGTGGACGGGGAGGGAGGCGTCTCCGGGCGCGTGGCGCTCGGTCTGGCCCTGATCGTCCTCGCCGTCCTCGCCATGGTGTCGCTCAACCTCACGGACGCCACCGCGTCGCCGGAGGAGATCTTCTCGCCGATCGCCGTCCGCCTGACTGGCGGTTACGTCGGCAGCGCGGTTGCCTACTGCCTGCTCGAGCTGGTCGGCTCGGTCGTCGGCAACATCATCCTCGCCGGCCTCGCCGTCACCGGCGTCGTCGTCTGCGGATTCTCCATCTCTGGCGCGGTCACACGGGCGCGCGAGCGTCTCGCGGCCGCCGCGCAGGACCACGAGGAGCGCGTCCGCACGCGTCGCGAGCGACAGATCATCGACGCGGCCGCGGACGAGGAACTCCGCGGTGCCCCGGCGGAGGCGTCCCTCTTCGACGGGGAGGTGCCCGAGGGCGCCACGACCTTCATCGGCAACCGAAAGACCAGCGTGCTCAAGCGCGTCCCGCGGCGCGCCCAGGCGACTCAGGGCCGTGCCACCCTACTCGGTGTCGAGGATGCGACGGCCGACGCGGCGGGCGCGCCCTCGACCGTCGCCGCTCCCGTCGCCGACGTCGCGAAGGCCGCGTCCATCCCCGCTTTTCTCGACCGCTCTGGACGCAAGGGGAAGGACGCCTCCAAGACCAGGGCCGCCAAGGCGTCCGCCCCGAAGGCTTCCTCCAATGCGGAGAAGCCGCCCGCGAGCCTCTCGCGCCCTGGGGACGGCGACGAGTCCTACCAGCTGCCGCCCCTCTCCATCCTGCGCGAGAACCCCGACGCCGGTGGCGCTTACGCCGGCGAGGCAGAGCTCGCGGCCACGGCCGAGCGCCTCCAGGGTACGCTCGAGGAGTTTGGCCTCACCTCCCGCGTGGCCGGCTGGATCGCCGGCCCCTCGGTCACCACGTTCAAGATCTCCATGGGCGAGGGCGAGCGCGTGAGCAAGATCGTCAACCTCGAGGATGACATCGCGCTCTCGCTCGCTGCTAAGTCCGTGCGCATCTTCGCGCCAATCCCCGGCACCTCGCTTGTGGGCATCGAGATTCCCAACGAGAAGCCCCAGCCGGTGTTCCTCTCCGACGTGCTGCCCTATGCCACTGGCGGGCCGCTCGACTGCGCCTTCGGGCGCGACTCCGAGGGCCGTCCCATCGTGGTGGACCTCGCGGGCCTGCCGCACCTGCTCGTCGCCGGCACCACGGGCTCCGGCAAGTCGGTCCTGCTCAACGCCATCATCATGTCGATGCTCATGCGTTCGACGCCCGAGCAGGTCCGCCTCATCATGGTGGACCCCAAGCGCGTGGAGTTCACGGGCTACGCGGGTCTGCCGCACCTCTACGTTCCGGTCGTCACCGAGCCGCGCCAGGCTGCGAGCGCCCTGCAGTGGGGCGTCACCGAGATGGAGCGCCGCCTCAAGGTCTTCGAGCACTACAAGGTCCGCGACATCAAGACCTTCAACAAGAACGTGGACGGCGACAAGTACGCGGAGATGGAGAACCCGCCCAAGCACATGCCGTACTTCGTGATCGTTATCGACGAGCTCGCCGACCTCATGATGGTCGCCGGGAAGGACGTGGAGTCCTCGATCGTGCGCATCGCCCAGCTCGGGCGCGCGGCCGGCATTCACCTGATCGTGGCCACGCAGCGTCCCTCCGCTGACGTCGTCACGGGCCTCATCCGCGCCAACATCGACAACCGCGTGGCGCTCTCGGTCGACAACTCCATCAACTCGCGCATCATCCTCGACCAGAAGGGCGCCGAGCAGCTGCTCGGTCGGGGAGACATGCTCGTCAAGCTCCGCGGCAAGAAGCCGCGGCGCGCCCAGGGCTGTTGGGTCTCTGACGAGGAGATCGAGAAGACCGTCGAGTTCATTCGCGGACAGGTCACGGCCGACTACCACGAGGACATCCTGACCGCCGTCGTGCCTACCACGCCCGGCGGCGCGGAGCCGGGGGCACCTAGGGACGACGACCCGCTCGTCTGGGAGGCCGCACGCATCGTCGTGGAGTCTCAGCTTGGCTCCACCTCGGGCCTGCAGCGCGCCCTCTCCGTGGGCTATGCCCGCGCCGGTCGCATCATGGATATGCTCGAGGCCAAGGGCGTCGTCGGGCCGGCTAATGGCTCCAAGCCGCGCGACGTGCTGCTCGACAAGGACGCGCTCGAGGAGCTCCGCGTCCAAGAGGCTGCCTATCAGGGGGTGGAGTGACATGGCGCTTCCCCGTTTCAGCGAGGCGCTCGCGCTTCGGAGGCGCGAGCTCGGTCTGAGCATCGCCCAGGCATCGCGTACGCTCAAGCTGCGCGAGGACGTGCTCGTCGCCTTCGAGGAGGGCGACTTCGAGCACATGCCGCAGAGCGGCTACGCCCAGGGAATGCTCTCGAGCTACGCTCGCTACCTCGGACTCAACGCTCGTGAGATCGTCGACCTCTTCCAGGAAGAGGTCTACGAGTATCGCCACGGCACCTCCTCTCACGAGTTGCGCCGCAGGACGCGCCAGACCCAATCGGGTCGCGGCCTGTCCGGCTACGACATGCCCAACGAGGTGGAGTCGCGCCCCAAGGCCTATGTCGAGTACCGACCACTGCTGCCCTCCGGCGGCGGTCCGGCCGGTGACCTCGGCGACTTTGCCACGACCGCTCCCGCTCGCCCGAGGGGCTCGGTGCCCCTGGCGGGCGCCGGTACCCCGGTCCCCGGGACGAGGGGGTACTCCGGCACACAGCGCCCCTACAACGCCCCCTCCACGCGCGAGCGCGCCACGTCGAGCACCGCCCGGCGTCGGCCGCCCTCATCGCGGCGCGCCCGGGGCGACCAGGCGGGCAGGCTGCTCGACGAGCGCCAGTACCGTGCGCCCCAGCGTGACGACGTCGACTCCTCGGCTCGCACCGGCAGGCTCTACCTGCGTGACGACGTGAGCACTAGGCGGGTCCGAGCGGGCGAGTACACCGACGACCTCCGTCTCGACGATCGCCCCCGGCCCTCGGTGCCGGCGTCCACGGTCTCGGGCAGGCGCTCTTCTCGCAACATCGCGAACATCGAGCGTCCCAACGTGCGGCGCCGCCCGGTGCGCGGTCGTGGTTCGTCCGGGCGCCCGCCGGTGCGCGGCGGTCTCGTGGCACAGTTCCTCTCCGATCCCCGCCGAGCCCTGTTCGCCCTCATCCTGCTGCTCGCCGTCGTGCTTACGGCCATCGTGCTCTTCTCGGTGAGCTCGTGCGTCAACGCTCGCAACCAGAGCGCTGAGCCCACGCAGGTCGTCCCCGTTCAGGGCGCCGACGATGCGGATTCCGCGGACGATTCGGATACCGCGGATGACCAGGACGCGGACGAGCCGGCCGCCGACGCCGCCGACGAGGGGACGGACGGGCAGGATGACGCAGACGCGGCCGACGACGCCTCCGCGGATGCGGACGCCACGGGTGATGCCGACGCTGACGCGCCCGCCGAGCCCGAGGAGACCGTCGTCGAGGTGCGCGTCGAGAGCGGCTCGGTCTCGTGGGTGGAGATCACCTGCGACGGCAAGAGCGAGGTCGCCGACAGCATAACCGGGCCCTGGAGTCAGACCTATACGGTCTACGACTCGATCACCATCCAGGTGGCCAACCCCGACGTCGTCACGGTCTCCAAGAACGGGGAGCAGGTCGAGCTCTCGCCGCGCGCGGGCGGTCTGGGGTCGGTCACGATTGAGGGGACGCCACGACCCGACGACGCCGAGGCGACGTCGGACGGAACCAATGACGAGGGCACGGCGGAGGATGGCTCGACCGACGCCGCCGGCGCCCAGCAGTAGCGCAGCAGACGGGCTTGCCCGGGAAAGGACCAAAGATGGCAAAGGAATCCAGCTTCGACGTCATCTCCGTCGTTGACATGCAGGAGGTCGACAACGCGTGCCAGCAGGCGGCGCGCGAGCTCTCACAGCGCTACGACCTCAAGGGCACGGGCGCCACGCTCGAGCTCTCCAAGAAGGACGGCGTCTTCAAGATCTCTGCCCCCTCGGAGTTCGTCGCCTCGCAGGTGCGCGACATCCTCGGCTCCAAGCTCGTCAAGCGCGGCGTTGACCTGACCGCGGTTCGCTGGGCGGACCCCCAGGCCGCCTCGGGCATGAGCGTGCGGCAGACGGGCACCGTGATCCAGGGCATCGACCAGGACACGGCCAAGAAGATCGCCAAGGACATCCGCGACCTCAAGCTCAAGGCCAAGGCCACCGTCGAGGGTGACAAGCTCCGCGTGAGCTCCGCCTCCAAGGACGTCCTGCAGAACGTCATCTCCGAGCTGAGGCAGCGCGACTACGGCCAGCCCCTCCAGTTCGTCAACTACCGATAGCGAGGGGAGCAACGTGCGCTTTCTCATCGTCACGCTCGGATGCGCCAAGAACGAGGTCGACTCCGACCGCATGCGCGCCCTGCTGCTCGCCGCCGGCTTCGAGGAGACCACGGATACCGACGATGCTGACGTCGCGATCGTAAACACCTGCTCTTTTCTCGCCTCTGCGACCGAGGAGTCGGTCGAGGCCACGCTCGAGCTCGCCGAGGAGCGTGCCGCGGGCGTGCGCGCCTGTCCGATCGTGATGTGCGGCTGCGTGCCCTCGCGCTACGGTGACGCGCTCGCCGACGAGCTGCCCGAGGTCGCGGCCTTCGTTCGCGCCGAGGACGAGGACGGCATCGTCGACGTGGTGCGCAACGTGCTCGGCATCAGGGGAGACGAGCGTGGCGAGAAGCCCGAGCTGCTGCGAACGATCGAGGGGACGAGCGCCTTCGTCAAGATCTCCGAGGGCTGCGACCGCTTCTGCACCTTCTGCGCCATACCCTACATCCGCGGGCGCTATCACTCGCGCCCGGCCGACGAGGTAGTCTCCGAGGTGCGCTCGCTCATGGAGGGCGGCGTGCGCGAGGTCGTGCTCATCGGGCAGGACACGGGCGTCTGGGGGTGCGATCTCGGCGAGAGCGAGACGCTCGCCGCGCTGCTGCGTCGCGTTGCCGAGGCCGTCCGCCCGTACGGCGGCTGGGTCCGCGTGCTCTATCTTCAGCCAGAGGGCATGACCGACGAGCTCATCGCCACGATCCGCGACGTGCCCGAGGTGCTTCCCTACATCGACATCCCCATCCAGCACTGCTCAGCACGCGTGCTCAAGGCGATGGGTCGCTCCGGGTCCCCCGAGGAGCTGCATGCCCTCTTCGCGCGCCTGCGCTCGGAGATTCCCGGCATGGTCCTGCGCACCACGGGCATGGCGGGCTTTCCCGGCGAGACGGACGACGAGGCGGACGAGCTCTACGAGTTCATCGCCGACGAGGCCTTCGACTACTGCTCGGTGTTCGCCTACTCCCAGGAGGACGGCACCGCAGCCGCCCGCATGGATGGCCAGGTGGACGAGGACGTCAAGCTCGAGCGCACGCAGCGCCTGATCGACCTCACGGAGCAGCTGGGCTTCGCTGCGACGGCGGCGCACGTCGGCGAGCGCGTTCGCGTGATCGTCGACGGGGTGGAGCAGACCGAGGACGGCGTCGAGCTCATCGGCCACGCCTGGTTCCAGGCCCCGGACTCAGACGGCGCCGTGCACATTCCGTACGGGGAGGCCGCGGTCGGCGACATCGTGACGGTGGACCTCGTCGATTCGTTCTGTTACGAGCTCGTGGGAGAGCTCGTGGGAGAGGGGGAGTGACATGGCTGACGAGAAGGACATCTGGACGCCGGCCAACATCGTGACCTGCGTGAGAATCGCGTTCATACCAGTCTTCATGGTCGTCGCGGCGCTCGCCGACGGGCCGGTGGAGGCCCCTCTGGCCGTCGCGGCGTTCGTCATCTACGTGACGCTCTCGCTCACGGACAAGGTGGACGGCTACCTCGCACGCTCCCGCAACGAGATCACCGACTTCGGGAAGTTCCTCGATCCCATCGCCGACAAGCTCCTGGTCTTCTCGGCCCTCCTCATGCTGCTCGACCGCGGCGAGGTTGGCGTGTGGGTCGTCTTCGTCATCCTCGTGCGCGAGTTCCTCGTGAGCGCGCTGCGCATGGTGGCGAGCGCCAACGGTGAGGTCATCGCCGCCGATGGCCTCGGCAAGGCCAAGACCGCCGTTACGATGGTGTCTCTGTGCGGCTACTATCTGGCGTTCGCGCTCTATGCCCTCGACCTCGTCGACCTTGGGATCACGATCGGATTCGTCTCCTGGGCGCTCATGATCGCCGCGGTGGTGCTCACGGTGGTCTCGGGCGTCCAGTACTTCTGGAACGCACGTCACGTCGTGTTCGGGCGCTAGGATGGGCGAGCGGAGCATACTCGCGGAGGACCCCAGCCTCTTCGTCGCGTGCGAGGAGCTTCTGGGGCTCGCCCGTGAGCGCGGGCTGACGCTTGGCTGCGCCGAGTCGTGCACCGGCGGTCTCGTCTGCGGGTGCCTCACGGCGGTTCCCGGCTCATCCGACGTGGTGCGGGGGAGCGTCGTGAGCTATGCCGTCCCGGTCAAGCGCTCCGTCCTCGGCGTCTCCGCCGAGGTGCTCGACGACCCCACCCTGGGCGCCGTATCTCGTGAGTGCGCCGAGCAGATGGCCTCGGGCGCCCGTCGCGTCCTCGGCTGTGACGTCGCGGTATCCGTTACCGGCATCGCGGGGCCCGGCGGGGCGGAGCCCGGAAAGCCCGTCGGGACCGTTTGGGTCGCCACGTCCTGCGACCGTGGCACCCTTTCACGCGTCTTCCACTTCGAGGGTGACCGCGCGAGCGTCCGCCATCAGGTGGTGCGCGCAGCCGTCGACATGCTGCGCGTCGCGTTCATGGAGATGTCGTGACCGGGATCGCTCACGCTTGGGGTGCCCTAGCCCCGTGTCATTTGGCGGCAAGCCCGCGTACCTGTGGCTCCGACGCCTAGTGAAGCCTCCTGACGGCTGGCTGCACGCCAGGCGTCGGACAGGCTCCGCCTCGTGAAAGGGCGGGATGCCTACGCTGTCCGCAGTCGGGTTGACTTAGAACGGGTGTTCGCATATCATCACGGTGTTCAGCGAGTAAGGGAGCGAGCATGGCCAAGAGCAAGGGCATCACCAAGGAGATTCATCCGCGCACCACCGGCGAGGAGCGCGATAAGGTCCTCAAGTCCACCACCGACGAGATCGAGAAGAGGTTCGGGAAGGGCGCCATCATGCGTTTCGGTGACGGCGGCCCCAGTCTCGAGGTGGAGGCAATCCCTACCGGCTCGCTCGCGCTCGACGCCGCGCTCGGCATCGGTGGCGTCCCCCGTGGGCGCATCGTGGAGATCTATGGGCCCGAGTCCTCGGGCAAGACCACGCTCTCGCTCGAGATTCTTGCCGAGGCGCAGGCGATGGGCGGCGTCGTCGCCTTCATCGACGCCGAGCACGCACTCGACCCCGGCTACGCCGCCAGGATCGGCGTCGACATCGACGAGGTCCTGATCTCGCAGCCCGATACCGGCGAGCAGGCGCTGGAGATCTGCGACATGCTCGTTCGCTCCGGCGCAATCGACGTCGTGGTCGTCGACTCGGTCGCCGCGCTCACCCCGCGCGCGGAGATCGAGGGTGAGATCGGAGACTCCACGGTGGGCCTCCAGGCGCGCCTGATGAGCCAGGCCCTGCGTAAGCTCGCCGGCTCGCTCTCCAAGTCGAACACCACCTGCATTTTCATCAACCAGCTCCGCGAGAAGATCGGCGTGATGTTCGGCAACCCCGAGACCACCCCGGGCGGCCGCGCCCTCAAGTTCTTCTCCTCCGTGCGTATGGACATCCGTCGTATCGACTCGATCAAGAACAAGGACGAGGTCATCGGCAACCGCGTGCGTGTCAAGGTGGTCAAGAACAAGGTTGCGCCTCCATTCAAGCAGGCCGAGTTCGACATCATGTACGGGCAGGGCATCTCGAAGGAGGGCTCGGTCCTCGACATGGCGGTTGACTATGACGTCGTCAACAAGTCCGGCGCCTGGTACACCTACGAGAACGAGCGCCTCGGTCAGGGGCGCGAGGCGGCGAAGGAGTTCCTCTCCGCCAACCCCTCGCTGCTGGAGGAGATTGACCATAAGGTGCGCGTTGCCTGTGGACTGGAGCTGGGTGACGAGCGCGTCGGCGAGGTCGTCGGCCTTGATGACGCCGCGCTCTCGGAGGACGCGCTCTCGTGAGCTCGGGCTCGCTCCGCTGGTCCGTCGAGCTACCCGAGCGTGGCTCTCGCTCCGCCGGGATGGGGACGGTCCGACCCCGCGCTTCCTTAAGCGTCTCGTCCCCGACGCACGGTGACGAGCGGTTGTCCCTTCCCGTTGTCGTTGGTAGGAAGCTGGACGCCCTCGCACAGGAGGCGTTTGAGCCGAGCTGTCGAGCCGAGCTGCTCCACAAGGTCGGGGAGCTGTCCCGTCAGTGCGCTCATGCTCGCATGGAGGACCTGGTCGGCCGTCGCGATTACTCTGCAGTCGAGCTCGCCGAGCGTCTCTCGCTCGACGGGTACGCGCGCACCGTCGTCGACGAGGTCGTGTCCCGCGCCCGGGAGGTTGGCATCATCGATGACGCCCGCTATGGCGCGGCGTTCGCTCGCTCGAAGACCCTCTCCGGGTGGGGGAGGATCAAGGTCGAGCGCGAGCTTGCGCGCCGCGGCGTCGATGTTGGCGACATTCCCGGATGGCCCGAGGAGTTCTTCTCAGCGGAGGAGGAGCGAGAGCGTGCCCTGACCCTCGCCTCGCGTCGACGCCTCACGGGAAAGAACGACTATCAGAAGCTCGTCCGCTTTCTTGGCGCCCGCGGCTTCTCAGCGTCGACGTCGGCCTCGGTCGCCCGAGAGGTGCTGGCTTCGTCGGGTGATCGCTCCTGGTGACCCTTGCGGAAATCGTGGCTTTGTCCATCGCTCACCTGCGGCTTGTTTGACAAAGCTCGGTCGGCGGGGCTAGGATAGGGTTGCTCGTGGAGCGCATTCTCTCGCTGGTCTGCCAGCTGTTGTTTTTTATCATCGGTACGTCACGATAGCTGTCTCATCCGCGTGTCGCGGCATAGGCGTCATGACTGCATCTCCACGGCGGGTTCCGTCGCGCACTCGCGCGCGGTCTCCTGAACTCGTTTGACGCATGAACCTGAGGAGCAGACATGACAGATCCTATTACCATCGTGGTGGGGGCGGTGTGCCTTGTCGTGGGCGCAGCCCTCGTCTACTTCGTCCTTGCGGGGAAGAGCGGCTCCAAGCTCCGTGACGCTGAGGCCCAGCTCGCCTCGGCTCGCACTGAGGCCGACCGCATCACGCAGGAGGCCGCCCGCCAGGCGGAGAACGCCAAGAAGGAGGCCGTCCTCGAGGCCAAGGAGGAGATCCTCCAGCTCAAGCAGAACTCTGAGGCAGAGGAGAAGAAGCGCAAGGGCGAGCTCCAGAATCTTGAGAACCGCATCATGCAGCGCGAGGAGTCCCTCGATCATCGCAACGACGCCCTCGATCGTCGCGAGCACCAGCTCTCCAGTCTCCAGGGCCAGCTCGACCGTCGCAAGAGTGACCTCGACGAGCTCATGGAGCGTCAGGGAGCCGAGCTCGAGCGTATCGCCGGGCTCTCGACCGAGGAGGCTCACGACGAGCTCCTCGCCCGCGTGCGCGCAGAGTCGGTGCGTGAGGAGGCCCAGATCCTGAGGGAGGCCGAGCAGCGCGTTCGCGCGCAGGCCGACAAGACCGCCCGCGAGATCGTCTCCACCGCCATCCAGCGCTGTGCCGCCGACCAGGCGGGCGAGATCACCGTCACCTCCGTGCACATTCCCTCTGATGACCTGAAGGGTCGCATCATCGGCCGTGAGGGACGCAACATCCGCACCTTCGAGCAGGTGTCCGGCGTCTCCTTGGTTATCGACGACACTCCTGAGACCGTCGTGCTCTCGAGCTTCGACCCGGTCCGTCGAGAGACGGCGCGCGTTGCCCTCGAGAACCTCATTGCGGACGGGCGCATCCACCCTGCCCGCATCGAGGAGCTCTACAAGAAGGCCGAGGCCCTCGTCGCCGAGCGCGTCCGTGAGGCGGGCGAGCAGGCTGCCTTCGACGCAGGCATCCATGACCTGCACCCCGAGCTGGTCAAGACGCTCGGCGCGCTGCGCTATCGCACCTCCTTTGGCCAGAACGTGCTGTCGCACTCCATCCAGGTGTCCGCGCTCTGCGGCATCATGGCCTCCGAGCTTGGTCTCGACGAGGCTGCCGCCAAGCGCGCCGGCCTGCTCCACGACCTCGGAAAGGCCATCGATCACGAGGTCGAGGGACCGCATGCCGTCATCGGTGCCGACCTCGCCCGTCGCTACGGCGAGCGCCCTGAGATCGTGCACGCCATCGAGGCGCACCACGCCGACGTCGACCCCGACACGGTCCTCGACGTCCTCGTCCAGGCCGCCGACGCCATCTCCGCCGCGCGTCCCGGCGCCCGTCGCGAGTCTGCCGAGAACTACATCAAGCGCCTCGAGAAGCTCGAGGAGATTTCCAACGCGCATGACGGCGTCGAGCGTACCTACGCCATGCAGGCCGGTCGAGAGCTCCACGTCATGGTCGAGCCCGAGAAGATCTCCGATGCGCAGGCCACGGTTCTCGCGCACGACATCGCCAAGCAGATCGAGGACGAGATGGAGTACCCCGGTCAGGTCCGCGTCGTCGTTATTCGAGAGTCCCGCGCCGTCGACGTCGCCAAGTAGGATCCGTGACAGGCGTGTCTGGCGGTCTCGCAGACTTCGTCTCCTCCATGGGGGGAGACCGAGCCCTTCGCGTCGAGGAGAGCCTCGGTGAGGGGTTCGTCCGTCTGCGCGTCGCCGAGGCGGAGCGGCGCCAGGCCAAGCACGACGTCCGCTGCGTCGAGGATGCCGTCATGGAGCTGCTGCGCAACGCCCGCGACGCCGGGGCGCGCCACATCTATGTGGCAACCTCCCGCGAAGGGGACCTGCGCACGGTCACGATGCTCGATGACGGTTCGGGCATACCCGCTGACATGCACGAGCGCATCTTCGAGGCACGCGTGACCTCCAAGCTGGAGACTGTTCACATGGACCGCTGGGGGATACACGGCCGCGGCATGGCGCTCTTCTCTATTCGCGAGAACGCCGTGAGCGCGGAGGTCGTCTCGTCCGCCCCCGGCAAGGGCACATCCATCAGGGTCGTGACCGACGTCAACGGACTCGCCGAGCGCGCCGACCAGTCGAGCTGGCCCTCTGTCGGTGTGGACGAGGACGGCTGCGAGACCTGCGTTCGTGGCCCCCATAACATCGTCCGCACGTGCTGCGAGTTCGCCCTCGAGGAGCGCAGCACGTGCGAGGTGTATCTCGGGTCGCCCGCGGAGGTGGTCGCCACGGCACGGGCGCGCGCCGCTCGCTCTGTCGACGGTGCGGACCTGCTCTTCATGGACTCGCTCGATCGCCTTCCTGTGATTGAGCGGCTGAGGGCGGCTGCGGACGCTCGCGAGCTGCGCGAGCAGGCTTCCTCGCTGGGCCTCGACATGTCAGAGAGGACGGCTCACCGGATCGTCTCCGGTCAGATTCGCCCGCTCCGCAGCGTCGCCGCCCGCCTCACGCGTCGCCCGGATGACACGCGTAGCGCGACGGGGGAGCGCGAGGTCGATCTCGTCCGTGACCGCCGGGGCCTCAGGATGGCCCCAGCTGACGTCGAGGAGTTCTCGCGCGTGATGGAGCGTGACTTCTCCCTGCTTGCTGACCGCTACTACCTGACGCTCGCCGGAGAGCCGCGCGTCAGGGTCAGCGGACAGAGAGTGACCGTCACCTTTGACCTTGCCCCTTCCGACTGAGGCTCTTCTCAGCATGTCCGATAACCAGTAGAATTATCAGGCTGTCAAACATTCGTACGGCACACGCACCAAACACGACGCACCAATGCATCAGGAGAAGCACATGGACTATCTGAAGGTTTCGAGCAAGTCCTCCCCGGCATCTGTCGCCGGTGCCATCGCGGGTCTCGTCAAGGATGGCGTTCCGGTCAACATGCAGTGCGTCGGCGCGGGTGCCGTTAACCAGGCGATCAAGGCCGTGGCGATCGCGCGCGGCTTCCTCATCCCCACGGGCGTCGACATCTCCTGCGCGCCCACCTTCTCCGACGTCGAGATCGGCGGGGAGAGCAGAACGGCAATCCGCATTGCCATCTACGTTCACCGCGTCGTCGCGCCCTCTGCCGTCGGCGCCGCAGAGGCGGTTGAGGCCTGATGGAGCACCCGTCCGAGCTCGTCGGAAAGACCTACTTCATCAGGACCTTCGGCTGCCAGATGAACCTCCACGACTCCGAGCGCGTCTCAGGCGTGCTCGACGAGTGCGGGTGCGTGTGCGTGGACGATCCCGATGACTCTGACATCGTCGTCTTCATGACCTGCTGCGTCCGCGAGAAGGCGGACCAACATCTCTACGGGCAGGCGTCAGCCATGGTGAGCGCCCCCACTCCTCCCTCCGGCCGCCGCGTCGTGGCCATCGGCGGCTGCATCGCGCAGCGCGACGGCGAAAGAATCCGCGAGCACGTCGCCTGCGCGGACGTCGTCTTTGGAACGAGCGCCCTCGCGAGCCTCCCGTCTCTGCTCGCGGACGCCTTCGCCGGGGACGGCGGGCGCGTCGCAGTTGACACCGTCGAGGAGGACCGACCGTTCTCCACCGACCTGCCGAGCCACCGTGCGAGCGCGTTTCATGCGTGGGTGCCCATCATGACGGGCTGCAACAACTTCTGCACCTACTGCATCGTCCCTTACGTGCGCGGCCGCGAGAAGAGCCGCACGATGGAGGGAATCGTCGCCGAGGTCGAGCAGCTCGTGTCCGATGGTGTCCGCGAGGTCACGCTGCTCGGTCAGAACGTCAACTCCTACGGCCGCAACATCTACGGCGAGCCGCGCTTCGCCGAGCTGCTGCGCCGTGTGGCGGCGACGGGCATCGAACGGATCCGCTTTACCTCGTCGAACCCCAAGGACCTCTCTGACGAGACGATCGCCGCGATGGCGGATACGCCCGCGGTGATGCCCCATCTCCATCTCGCAGTCCAGAGCGGCTCCACTCGCATCCTGCGTGCGATGAACCGCAGCTACACCCGCGAGGAGTACCTCGCGCTGGTGGCACGCCTTCGCGCCGCGATGCCCGACCTCGCCCTCTCGACCGACATTATCGTCGGCTTCCCCGGCGAGACTGAGGAGGACTTCGAGGACACGCTCTCGCTCGTCAGCGAGGCGGGCTTCTCGTCCGCCTTTACGTTCATCTATTCGCCTCGTCCGGGAACGCCGGCTGCGAAGATGGTCGACGACACGCCGCGAGAGGTCATCCAGGAGCGCTTCGACCGTCTCGCCGAGCTCGTTGCCCAGCAGGCGCACGACGCCAACCAGTCTGATCTCCACCAGCTTGTGAGCGTCCTCGTCGAGGGTTGCTCCAAGAAGGATGGCGGCATTCTCGTCGGTCACAGCGAGAAGAACCGCACGGTGCACTTCCCGCTCCCGGAGGGGCGTCGTGCCGAGGATCTTGTCGGCAGCATCGTCGACGTGCGCGTCGAGGAGGCGCGCACCTGGTACCTGCGCGGGAGCGTGGAGGGCGAGCCCCGGTGAGCCACGGCCGCGTCGTCTGCGTCGTAGGCCCCACGGCGTCCGGTAAGAGCGCGGTTGCCGAGCTCTTGGCCACGCGGCTGGGGAGCTCCGTCATCTCCGTCGATGCCATGCAGGTCTATCGTGGGATGGACGTCGGGACGGCAAAGACGCCCGTCGCGGAGCGTCGCTGCCCGTTGCTCATGGTTGACGTGGCCGACGTCGACGAGGACTACTCGGTCCAGCGATTCCAGCATGACGCGCGCAGCTGCGTCGACGGGCTGCTCAGCGAGGGGTGCGTCCCCGTTCTCTGCGGGGGCACGGGCCTGTATCTCGACGCGGTGATTGACGAGATGGAGTTCCCCTCCGGCGAGAAGGACGGGAGCGTCCGGGAGGCGTACGAGCGGATGGCCTCCGAGCAGGGGCCACAGGCCCTGCACGCGCTTCTTGCCGAGCGGGACCCCGATAGTGCGGCGCTCATCCACCCCAACAACGTGAGGCGTGTGGTCCGAGCCCTCGAGATGTTCGACGAGGGGGTATCCTACGCGCGGCACCACGAGGGCCTCCGGGAGCGCCGGCCGCACTACGACGCGCAGATCTGGGGGCTTAGCTGGCCCCGTGAGACGCTCTACGCACGCATCGATGCCCGCGTGGACGAAATGATGGCCGAGGGGCTGCTCGACGAGGTCCGCGTTCTCGCGGGTCGAGGGCTCACGGAGGACGTGACGGCCGGGCAGGCGATTGGCTACAAGGAGCTACTCGAGGTCCTGGCGGGCACCGCGTCGCTCGAGGAAGCGGTCGAGCTCATCAAGCGTCGGACGAGACGCTACGCCAAGCGTCAGCTCTCGTGGTTCCGCCGCGACGGACGCGTGCGCTGGCTCGAGATGGACCGGCTGGGAGTCGAGGGCGCCTGCGAGTCGATTCTTGCGGGCCTGTGCCTGAAAGGGGACTAGATGGCACGCTTCGAGCCGTATTCCACCGCCCCCGTGCCCGAGCGCGCGATTCTCGTGGGCGTCGACCTCGGGCGCTCCGAGTGGAGCTGTGAGGAGTCGCTCGCCGAGCTCGCCCGCCTCGCCGAGACGGATGGCGCCGAGGTCGTCCTCACGATGACGCAGCGGCTCGACGCGCCCGTACCTAAGACCTTCATCGGTAAGGGCAAGGTCGAGGAGCTCTGCAGCTACGTTCGAAACCTCTCCGCCGACGTTGTCATCTTCGACGACGAGCTGACTCCCTCGCAGCAGGCCAACCTTGAGCGTGCGGTGGGGGAACCCGTCAAGATCATCGATCGCACGGCCCTCATCCTCGACATCTTTGGCGTACACGCCAAGACGCACGAGGGACGTCTCCAGGTTCAGCTTGCCCAGCTCCAGTACGTGCTTCCGCGCCTGCGTGGCATGTGGAGCCACCTTGTGGGCGAGCAGACGCGCGGTGGCATCGGCAGCCGCTTCGGGCAGGGCGAGAGCCAGCTCGAGGTTGACCGCAGGCTCGTGCGCGCCCGCATCTCAACGCTCCGGCGTGAGCTCGAGCGCCTGGAGCGCCGCCGCGGCGTGCAGAGCAAGGCCCGGTGGGACTCGGGAGTCTACCGTGTCGCTCTCGTGGGCTACACCAACGCCGGCAAGTCTACGCTGCTCAACCGCCTCACCGGGGCCGGAGTGTACGTGCGCGACGAGCTCTTCGCGACGCTCGACCCCACCACGCGCGCCCTCGAGCTCGAGGAGGGGCGCAAGATAACGATCACGGACACGGTCGGGTTCATCCAGAAGCTCCCGACGATGCTCGTCGAGTCGTTCAAGTCGACGCTTGCCGAGGTCCGCGCCGCCGACCTCGTCCTTCTCGTCGTGGACGCCTCAGACCCTCACCGCGAGCTCGAGATTGCGGCGGTGCGTTCAGTCCTCGAGGAGATTGGCGCCGATCAGATACGCTGCGTCGAGGTCCTCAATAAGTGCGACCTGCTGGATGCCGACGACCTCAGGGAGGTGCGCACGGTCCATCCGGACGCCCAGTTCGTCTCCGCTCTGTCCGGGGAGGGGATGCGCGGCCTTCTGTATCGCGTCGCACAGGAGGCCAGTGCCGACAGCGTTTCGATGACGGTGCTCGTTCCCTACGAGAAGGGCCTGCTCATGAAGATGGTCCACGAGCGCTGTCAGGTCATGCGCGAGAGCTACGTGCAGGATGGACTTCTCGCCACGGTGCGCGCTGACGCGCGCATGGCCTCCACGCTTGCGCCGTATGCCGTCGACGAAGCCTCCTAGAGGGCGCCTGCCAGCAGGCAGATCCCCAGAATGACGGGCTGGTGCGCGATATAGACGAGCAGTGCGTGCCTACCGACGAGGTTAAGGGGAGCTATGTGGGCGCGATACGCCCACTCTGGATACCCCTTTCGCGACCAGCGTGTCCCTAGGGCGGCGCCGGCAAGGTAGAGGGCGAGGTAGGGGAGCAGGGGATAGTAGTCGCCTGACGTGAAACCCGGCCCCGGCAGCCCGAGCCAGGAGAGCCATGGGGTCGAATAGAGCTCGGACGGGACCTCCCAAGAGAGCGCCCCGATGCCGACCGTGCCGTCAGCGAGGCCTTGCAGCGCCAGGAACATGACGACGAGCACGACTGCGGCGGCGCACCCACGGGGGAGCAGGCCAAGGCGATGCAGCGCCCAGGCGACCAGCGTGCAGGCAAACATACAGTAGATGATGCCAAAGGAGATGGGTACGTCTACGGCAACCACCGACGTCACGATCCATATGGCAAGGGCAACCGCGCCATACTCCGCTGCTCTTCGGAGGTTGTCACGCGAGAGCGGGAACATGCAGCCGGCGACAAACAGAAACGTCCAAGATATGCTGCATCTCCACACGTCCTGCAGGGGAGGAGCGAACCAGGTGAGCTGCGCCCCTGCGATGAACTTTAGGTCGTAGCAGAGGTGGAACAGGACCATCGAGATGACGGAAAAGCCTCGTACGAGGTCAAACACGCCGATGCGCCCACGTGAGGCGGCGCCGACGCTGCCGGCTTCGCTCATTACGAGATAGAGCGGATGAGAGCGGTGACCCTGCCGAGAATAACGGGATTGTCGACGTAGATGGGCGCCATGGTGTCATTCTCGGGCTGGAGACGAATTCGGTCGCGCTCGCGATAGAAGGTCTTGACCGTCGCCGAGTCGTCGATAAGGGCGACGACGATCTCGCCATCATGGGCGTCCTGCTGCTCCTTGACGACGATGTAGTCACCGTCGAAGATGCCAGCGTTGATCATCGAGTCACCGTGCACCCTCAGGACGAAGGAGCTCGCGTCACCAACGATTGAGGTGGGCAGGGCAAGCGTCTCCTCGACGTTCTGCTCTGCCAGAACGGGGGTGCCTGCCGCGACGCGACCCACGAGGGGGAGGCGCATGACGTTGGAGCCCAGGTCCTGGGAAACAGAGGCCAGGGGCTCGGAGTCGCCGACGGCGTCTGTCTGCTGGCGGCCGTCCATGACCTCGATGGTACGAGGCTTCTTCGAGTCGCGCTTGATGAGCCCCCGCTCCTCGAGGACCTTGAGGTGCATGTGTACGGTGGAGGGAGAGGCGAGCCCAACGGCCGTGCCGATCTCCCTGACCGAGGGCGGGTAGCCGTGCTCGTCGGAGTAGGAGCGGATGAAGTCGTAGATGGCCAGCTGGCGCTTGCCGAGCTTCCCTCTTGCCATGGTTGCCTCCCTTTCGTCCCCTCCATCATACGCCGTAGGACTCATTGACGCAAACGTTTGTTCTAAAATCTTCTTGACACGAACAAACGTACTGTCATACTTGAGTACAGACGTTCTGATTTCCGCTCGTGAATTTGTGTCCGGACGCACCCGTATAACGGACGTGTAATTCACGACGAGAGGGGACACGCAGATGACACGCACCAGCTACGCCACGCCTGCCTTTGACGGAACCGCCGCGCTCAAGCCCCGCTCCGGCGCACGCCTCGTGCTCATAGAGGGCGGACGCTCCGCTGCGACCGAGCGCGCGGAGATGGCACGACCCCTCTCCGTATGGCAGTCCATGGCATTTCTCGCTCTTGGTGCCCTGCTGTTGTTCGCTCTTTGTGCCGCGAGCGTGCTCACAGACGAGCTCGCCTCTGACGCAAGCGAGGGCGTTCTCTCGGGTCTTGGCGAGCAGGAGCTCGTCGTTCATGATGGCGACTCCCTGTGGTCCATCGCCTCGTCGCTCGACCTGACGGGCGTCTCGACCGAGGACGTCGCATCTTGGATCTTCGAGCGCAACGCACTCTCTGACTCTATGCTCCTCACAGGGCAGACTCTGGTGGTTCCCGCAACCACTATTGGGTGAGCGGCTCTTTCCAGTTCGTTACCGATGGGACTTGCCGGGGCAGTTTTGTGCGTTTTGTGATAATGTGTTCCTCTGCCGGTGGTAGAGGAGGTTTGATGCGCTGTCCCAGATGCGGCTGCGAGGAGTCCAAGGTGGTCGACTCGCGACCCTCAGAGAACAACGACGCCATCCGTCGACGCAGGGAATGCACGGGTTGCGGTTTCAGGTTCACGACGTACGAGCGCTGCGAGGAGATGCCGATCGTCGTCATCAAGCGGGACGGCCACAAGGAGCCCTTCGACCGACAGAAGGTCATGAGGGGGCTGCTTACCGCCACGGTAAAGCGCGACATCCCGGTCTCTACGCTCACGGCGCTCATTGATGACATCGAGGCGAGCCTGCGCGACTCCGGGAACATGGAGGTCTCCTCTGCCGACCTCGGGAGCATGGTGCTCAAGCGTCTCATCGCTGTCGACAAGGTTGCCTACGTTCGCTTTGCCTCCGTCTATCGCGACTTCAAGGATGTCGACGAGTTCAGCGAAGAATTGAGGAGCCTCAATGATTGACGACGTCGTCTCGCTTCCCATCAAGCGCCTCGACCCGAGCGTGGAGCTGCCGACCTACGCCTACGCCGGCGACGCCGGCCTCGACCTGAGGGCAAACGAGGACGTGACCCTTGCCCCGCACGAGCGCCGTCTCGTGTCCACGGGGCTCGCCGTCGCGATTCCCGAGGGGTATGCGGGCTTTGTCCAGCCCAGGAGCGGGCTCGCCCTCAAGGAGGGTCTCTCGATGGCGAACACGCCGGGCCTCGTCGACTCCCACTATCGGGGCGAGCTCAAGGTCTGTGCCGTCAACCTCGATGACGCCCAGCCTATCCACATCGAGCGCGGTGAGCGCATCGCCCAGCTCGTCATTCAGCGCGTCCCCGTCGTCACGCTCGTCGAGGTCGACGAGCTCGACGAGACGGACCGCGGTGCCGGCGGCTTTGGGTCGAGCGGCGTCTAAGCAGTCTCTCCGCCCTCGGGCGCGACTGAGATAGCTCGTAGTGTACGGAGCAAAAGAAAGGGATGTAAGTTTATGGAAACGTTTTTCAAGGCAGGTGAGAGGGGATCGAGCGTCGGTCAGGAGGTTCGCGCTGGTCTGACCACGTTCCTCGCGATGGCGTACATCATCGCCGTGAACCCCTCGCTGCTCACGGCGGCGGGCATTCCTGCTGCTGCGGCGGTCACCGCGACGTGCCTCGGCGCCGGCATCATGACCATCCTCATGGGCCTCATCGCCAACCGTCCCCTGGCCTGCGCCTCGGGCATGGGCGTCAACGCCGTCTTCGCCTATACGCTGACCGCCATCGCGGGCGGCGACTGGCACGCGGCGAGCGCCGTCATCTTCATCGAGGGCGTCGCGATCCTCATCCTCGTCCTGTGCGGTCTGCGCGAGGCGATCATGGACGCCATCCCGGTTTCCCTGCGTCACGCCATCTCGGTCGGCCTCGGTCTCTTCATCGCCATGATCGGCCTTGCCGATGCCGGCATCATCGTCGCCGACGAGTCCACGATGGTCGCGCTCGGTGACGTCTTCAGCCCGACCTTCCTTGTCGGCCTTATCTCCATCGTCGTGACCATCGTCCTCTATGCGATGAACGTGAAGGGCGCGCTGCTTCTGGGCATCGTCATCGCGGTCGTCGCGGGCATCCCCCTCGGTGTCACCCAGATGCCGGCCGGCATCGTGTCCGGTCTCGACTTCTCGACCTTCGGCGCCCCCTTCCAGACGGACGAGTCCGGCATCATGGGCATCGCCAAGGTCGTTACGAACCCCACGCTGCTCGTCTTCGCCTTCTCTCTCATGATGTCCGACTTCTTTGACACCATGGGCACCGCGATGGCTGTGGCCAAGCAGGGTGAGTTCCTCGAGTCCGACGGTCGCGTCAAGGACATCAAGCCCATCCTGATCGTCGACTCCGCCGCCGCTGCGGTGGGTGGCCTTGTTGGCGCCTCCTCGATCACCACCTTCGTCGAGTCCGCCTCCGGTGCGGCCGACGGTGGTCGTACAGGCCTCTCCTCGGTCGTTGCCGGCGTCCTCTTCATCGTCGCCGCGTTCTTCTCGCCGCTCATCTCCGTCGTGAGCTCTGCTGCCACCTGCGGCGCGCTTGTCTTCGTCGGCTACCTCATGATGAGCGAGGTCACGGAGATCGACTGGTCCGACCTTCTCGAGGGCCTTCCCGCGTTCCTCATCGTCGCTGGCGTGCCCCTGACGTACTCCATCTCCAACGGCATCGGCTTCGGCTTCATCGCCTACGTGGTCGTCGCCGCGGTGACCGGTCAGCTCAAGAAGGTCAAGCCGCTCATGTGGGTCGCGGCGCTTGCCTTCCTGGTGTACTTCCTCGTCGTCTAGCGTCGAGTTCGCCCGGGCGCCCCGCGCCCGGGCTTTTTCTGTATCGGCCACTTCCGAAGGGAGCGTGAGATATGAGTGCGCATGAGCGTGAGGTCATCGGCGTCGATGATCGCGTGTCCGTGGGACGTGCCATCCCTCTTGGCATCCAGCACATGATGAGCATGTTCGGCTCGACCGTGCTCGTCTCGGTGCTCACCGGGCTCGACCCCAATGTCGCCATCATGTGCTCCGGCATCGGCACCATCTGCTACCTGCTGGTCACGCGCAACAAGATTCCTAGCTACCTGGGTAGCTCCTTTGCGTTCATCAGCCCGATTCTTGCCGTCGGCGCCACGCAGGGCCTCGACGCCGCCATGTCGGGAGTCGTCGTCGCGGGCCTGGTGTTTCTCGCCGTCGCGGGAATCATCCGTCTTGTTGGCACAGGATGGCTCGACCGGCTCCTGCCGCCCGTTCTGGTGGCCTCAGTCATGGTCGTCATCGGCGTCGGTCTTGCCGCCACGGCCGCTGACATGGCCTTCATGACGACTGATGCCACCGGTGTGAGCGTGTTCTACGGCACGGGCGCCGTCGTGGCGTTCGTGACCCTCGCGGCAGCCGTCGTGTTCTCGAGCCTCGGCGGCATCGTCGGGACCGTCCCGGTTCTTCTCGCCATCATTGTTGGGTATCTGATCTCGCTCGCCCTTGGGCTGGTGGACCTCGCCCCGGTCGCCGAGGCTGCGTGGGTCGGGCTTCCGCAGGTCGCACCGCCGCGCTTTGACCTGGGTGCCATTGCGCTCGTAGCGCCGGTCGCCGTCGTCGTGGTCATCGAGCATATCGGTCACCTGCTTGCCGTGGGCGAGATCGTTGGCAAGGACTACCGCGAGATGCTCCCGCGCTCGCTCGCGGGCGACGGTATCTCCACTGTCATCTCCGGCTTTCTTGGCGGTCCTCCGACCACGACCTATGCCGAGAACATCGGCGTCATGAGCGTCACCCGCGTCTACTCGACGCAGATCTTCTGGTATGCCGCCGGCTTCGCGCTCGTCGTGGGCGGCTTCTGCCCCAAGCTCGCCGCGCTCATCCAGTCCATCCCGAGCCCGGTCATGGGCGGCGTGAGCCTGCTCCTCTTTGGTCTCATCGCCTCCAACGGCCTGCGCATGCTGGTTTCGAACCGCGTCGACTTCGACGTCAACCGTAACCTCATGATCGCCTCGGTTGTCATCATCTTGGGAGTTGGCATGGAGACCTCGGGCATCTCGATCCCCATCGGCGACTACACGCTCCCCGGCATGGCGACCTCCACGCTGGTCGGTATCCTCATGAACCTGGTGCTGCCGCGTCCCAAGGAGGCCTCCTCTGAGGAGTAGGCCGGTCATCAGCAGCAATCTTATGAGGGGATGGATCAATTGAGATTCATCCCCTCTCATTTTGGCGTTGCGATGGGGGAGAAGCGGGTATCTCACTCATAGCATGAAGAGGGGAGAAAACCCATGGGAACCATCAGTCACGACCTCATTATCATCGGCGGCGGCCCTGCGGGGCTCTCTGCCGCCCTTTATGCGTCGCGCTCCCTGCTCGATGCCGTGACGCTCGAGCGCGAGGCCATCGGCGGTCAGATGATGCTCACGAGCGACGTTGACAACTATCCCGGCGTTCCCTCCGCAAACGCCTTCGACCTTGTCGATGCCATGCGTTCGCAGGCCGAGGGACTGGGCGCGCGCATCGAGATGGCTCCCGTCACCTCTATCGAACATGATGCCAAGACGAGTCTCTTTCGGGTATCTACGTTCTCTGACGAGTACCTTTCACCGTCGGTCGTCGCTGCTCTCGGGGCGCGTCCGAGGCTGGCCGGCTTCCTGGGCGAGCACGAGTTCACCGGCAGGGGAGTCTCGTATTGTGCGACCTGCGACGGCATGTTCTATAGAAACAAACATGTGTTCGTAATTGGTGGGGGGAACTCAGCCGCTGAGGAGGCGCTGTTCCTGTCCAGAATCGCCCAGCGAGTGACCATGGTCGTCAGGAAGGATCATCTACGGGCCCAGAGTGCCCTTGTCGCCGAGCTCGAACGAGACCAGAAGGTGGAGATTCGGTATCTCACCAGCATTGTCGCCGTAGAGGGTGACGAGCTACCTGGGGTCATAACCTTCAGGGACAATGCGCTTGGACGGGACTACGTAGAGACGTATGACGAGGGTTCGGTCGGCGTCTTCGTACTTGTGGGTCGAGAGCCTGAGTCCGGGCTCCTGACGGGTCTGGTCGATCTTGATGAAAGCGGCTATGTCCTTACGGACGAGCGCATGGGGACCAGAACGCCGGGGCTGTATGTCGCAGGAGACGTCAGGTCCAAGCCGCTGCGGCAGATCGTGACAGCCGCCGCAGACGGAGCCGTGGCGGCCACGAGCGCGGCTGCGTTTCTCGGCCGGCCCATCGAGGGCTGATCGTGAACCCAAACCTTCTTAACTTCGTGATTGTTCTAAAAGGTTTGGGTTCATCAGCTCGTCTTTATTGCCGCTCGGTTATGAGGAGCTCCAGGTGAGCTGGTTACCAAGGCGTCACGAGTGACGTGTTGCGAACCCAAACCAATATTGACTCTGGGTCTTATAAAACCGTGATAATATATCTTATGTAAAGTAAGGGAACGTGTGAGAACCCCTCCCATTACCCGCTATTTCCCCTCTTGTAAACGGACCTAGGCTAAACTGTCGCTTTTGACGCTTTGTAATGCCTTATTTCTTCGCATAAGACGTAAGAACCGACAGTCTGCAGAAAGGAATGCTCAGCCTAGTTACTGACACGCTGCTCGCACATGAGCGCAAGTTTGAGCTTTGCGTCCTCGAGAGCCCCGACGCTCGCTATGTACAGGAGTTCGTCCGCGGCCATGAGTTTCGTATCCCCTGTCGGGACGATCTGTGTCCCAGCGCGCTCTATCGTGAGGACCCGTACGCCATCCGGCCACGGAACCTCACGGATGAGCATTCCCTCAAGACGGCTCCCGGCGCCCACGCGCACTGTCGCGAGGTCCTTCTCTGTCCCCTCAAGGCCGGTTACCGTCGAGTCGTCAGTCGCGGTGCCGAGAAGGCCGGCAAGTAGGTGCTCGTAGAAGGCATCGACGTTCGTGAGGTTCGAGGTCACGTAGGCAAGGATCGAAACAATCGTGACGGAGAGCAGCGCATCGAGCGAGCCTGTGAGCTCGAACACGAGTACGACAGCCGTCACCGGTGCGCGGACGACGCCTGCAAAGAGTCCCGCTACGCCAAGAGCGACAAAGTTGGGACAGTACAGGGGCGGCAGCCCAAGACGCATGGCGACCACCGAGAAGGCGCCGCCGACGAGTCCTCCGAGAACGACCAACGGAAAGAGGGTGCCCCCCGGCGCGCCGGAGCCAAAGCAGACGGCCGTGAATAGGTACTTCCCCATCAGCAGCACCAAGAGTGAGGCCAGCGAGGGGAACGCGCGTGCCTGGAGCACCTCGACAATAGCGTCGCCTCCGCACATGAGCTCAGGCCAGGCAAACGCAGCCACGCCAGCAAGGGCAAACGGTATGGCAAGCCTCGCTACAGAGAGATTTCCCGGAATTCTCGAATAGAGAAGCTGGACCGCGAACATCCCCTGGTTGTGAAGGGCTCCGAGAAGGCCGCAAAGCAGACCGAGAAGAACGACGAAGAGGTAGTCGACATGCGGCAGTTCCGTGATGAAGACGAGGCTCAGCACGGGTTCGACGCCGATGACCTGAGAGACGAGGAAATCGGAGACGACGGCGGAGCACATGACCGAGATGATGAGCGGAGCAGAGAACTCCTTGTGAATCTCCTCGAGGGCAAAGAGGACGCCGGTCAATGGCGCGTGAAAGGCCGCCGACATGCCAGCTGCAGCCCCGCACGTGACGAGTAGGCGCTCCTCTCCCCTCCTGCGCCGCAGCGCCCGCGAGACCGCTTTGCCCGACATGCCGCCCAGCTGCACCGAGGGTCCCTCACGACCAAGCGAGAGGCCAGAGAGCGCGAGCAGGCTTCCCTCGACGAACTTTGCGGGGATGACTCGCGCCCACGGCGCGTCATAGCGAGCGAGAACCTCGGCGTCGACCTGGGGAATCCCGGAGCCCGAGGTGGCCGGCTCCCACCTCATCAGGGCCCATACGACGGCGAGCAAAAAACCGAGAAGCGCGAACCAGCCGAGCATCGAAAGCGCGTTGCCGGCAGCCTCGCTCGTTACGGCGCGCAAAAGCCGCTCTGCATGGGAGAGGGCAAGACGGTAGAGCGTGACGATGCCGCCGCCGACGATGCCGACCAGCGCGCCCTCCCCCACGAGGCTGACCTGAAAGCGTCGGGACAGACGCCGCGAGACGGGCGCCCCCTCACTTCTCGACTTACCCATGAGCGTCTCCCCTAGTAGTAGGAGCCGCCGCCGTAGAAGGAGTAGACGGGGCCGACCACGACGCCGACACCCGGTCGCGAGGCATGCACCATCTGGCCGTTCCCAAGATAGATGCCCACGTGTCCACTGTGCGGGAAGACAAGATCCCCGTAGTTGAGCTGGTCGAGGCTCGTCTTCCAGTCTCCGGTTGCCTGAAGCGAGCTAATCATGCTGTAGGTTGACCTGCCGCGGTCGTAGCCGTAGCTGTAGCAGACGAGCCCGGAGCAGTCGAAGGCGTTGGGGCCGGTTGCGCTCCACGCGTAGGGCTTGCCGACCTGTGCCAGGGCGGTCGCGACACCACCGCCGGCGATCGAGGAGCCCCCGTCCTGCTGGCCCTGGTCCTCTTCGGGAGCGACCTCCTCCTGCTGGGCCTGCTGCTCCTGCTCCTCCTGCTGGGCCTCCTGCTCGGCCTGCTCCTGAAGCGCCTGCTGCTGCTCGGCACGCTCAGCGGCCTCGAGCGCCGCCTGGATCTCAGCGTTTCTCTGCTCCTCGAGCTCGGCCTGGAGCTGCTCGTCGAGCTGGTCATAGACCGCCTGCGCCTCGGCGACGCGGCTCTCGTACTCCTGCGTCTGAGCGTTCAACGAGTCGACCTGCTGCTCCTGGTCGCTCTTTCGCTGCTCGAGCTCCGCGAGGTCCTCCTGGAGCTGGGACTCGAGCTGAGAGACCTCCCCGATGACCTCGGCCTGGTAGTCCGAGTACGACTCGAGGTAGCGCAGACGGCTAAAGAGGTCCTCGAAGTCGGCTGAGCCGAGGAGGAACTCGAGGGGGCTCGAGGGACCGGTCTTGTAGGAGGTGCGCATGAGTCTGGCGAGCTCGCGCTGGTGCGTCGCGAGCTCCTCTTGAGTCTGGTCGACCTGCACGCCCTTCTCGTCTATCTCGTACTGCGTCTTCTCCAGCAGCTCGGTGGTCTCTGCAAGCTCCTGCTGCTTGCTCGACAGGTCCGCACCGAGGCTCTCGAGCTGAGCCGCTGCGGCGGCGAGCTCGTCTTCGGTGTCGGCGAGCGCGGGTGCGGGCCACAGGCAGGCGGCCAAGGAGATGGTGAGGACGGTTGCTGCTACGTCCCTAAGTTTCATGTCAGTGCCTTTCTCTTAACCCGTCAATTCTATGACAGACGAGCCGAAGAGACGGAACGTACATGCAACGGTCATCTAGTTGACCTTGACGAGCGTGAAGACCTCCTGATCGCACTCCTGGGCGACGATCTCGCGGGGGTTGAGGAATGCGAGCTCGAGGATGAAGCCAAAGCCCGCGACGCTGGCTCCGGCTTGCTCGGCGAGCTTCGCGGCCGCGATAGCGGTGCCGCCCGTGGCGATGAGGTCGTCGACGATGAGGACGTGGTCGTCGCTCGTGAGGGCGTCTTGGTGAATCTGCAGCTCGTCGGTGCCGTACTCGAGGGAGTAGCTCTGGCTGTAAACCTCGCGTGGGAGCTTGCCGGGCTTACGGGCAGGCACGAAGCCGCAGCCCAGGCGATAGGCGACGGGTGCGCCGACCATGAAGCCGCGCGCCTCGGCGCCGACGACCTTCGTGATGCCACGGTCCGCGAAGTGGTCGGCGATCGCATCGATGACGGCCCTCAAGGCCTCGGCGTCATCAAAGAGCGGCGTGATGTCCTTGAAGACTACCCCAGGCTCCGGATAGTCAGGAATGTCGACAATCCTGCTCTCGAAGTCGAATGCGCTCACGAGCGTCTCCCCTCGTCGTGCCGGGCCTCGTCAGGCCCCTCGTTCTTGAACGGCTTGGTAACGCGGCGCGCGATGAGCTCGTCGCGAACGGTATTGGTGAGTCCGAGCATGCGCGAAAACGCCTGCTCGTAGCGGGTGCGGGCGGCCTCGGTGTCCTCGATTTCCACGCCGCCCCCCTTGCGGGCAAAGACGACGAGCGCCTGCTCGAACATCGAGGACTCCCTGTTTGCCGCCATGACGTACTGACGAAGGTTCTTGGGGCCAATCCCAAAGTGACGCAGCTCGTCGCAGACGCGGATGAGCGGGAAGTCACGGCCGTCGACGAGGTCGCGGCCATGGGGAGAGCACATGAGCCTGATGACGCCCGCCTCAGACAGCTGGCGCACAAAGCCGACCGTCACGCCGAGAAGGTCGGGCATGCGGTCAATGGGATGAAGCTTGTCTCGGTTCTCCTCGTCCTCGACGGGAAGCGTGATGGTGTCGGCGAGGCTTCCGGCAGGGCCCTCCCCCACCGGAGCCTGGCCAGCATCCGCCCGCTCCAGCTCCTCCTTGATCACGGAGAGAGGCAGGAACCGGTTCTTCTGCAAGTAGAGAATCGTCTCCAGTCGGCGAACGTCCTTCTGCGAATAGAGGCGATAGCCGCTGGGCGTGCGTGAGGGGTTAAGAAGCCCCTCGTCCTGTAGATAGCGGACCTTGGATATGGAGAGGTCGGGATACTGCTGTTGCAGCTTCTTCACGACCTTTCCGATGGTCAGATAGCCTGCATCGGGCATGGTGGCTACGCCTCGGTGTCGATTCGACGCGGCCGTGCGTTGGTATGGAAGACCATGCGGAACGTGCCGATCTGGATGGTGGAGCCGTCCTTGAGGGAGGCTCTCGTCGCGATGGCGCCGTCGACCCAGGTGCCGTTGAGCGAGCCAAGGTCCTCGATGGTGGCGAAGCCGGACGCGATGTTGCCGAGGTCCATCCGAGCATGATGACGCGAGACGGTCATGTCGTTCAGAAAGACGCTGTTGCGCGGGTCGCGGCCGAGCGTGATCAGCGGTGCGTCGAGCTCGAACACCTCGCCGATCTGCGGGCCCTTCACGATGGTGAGCGTGGGATGGGCCGGGCGATGCGCGCCCATGAGGTCGGGAACCGTCGAGTCCGCGGCGGGCATCCGGAAGATCTCGGTCGCGTCAGGGTTATTGGTGGGCATGTCTCTCCCCTCGTCGTCTTGCCTCTATGATAGCGCGCCTCAGCGGCAGGCGACACAGTCCATCTCGATGAGCGCGCCCAGCGGCAGCTCGGAGACGCCCACGACGGCACGTGCGGGTGCGGGCGTGCTGAACCTGCGAGCGTAGACCTCGTTCATGATGGCCATGTCGTCCAGCGAGGCAAGGTAGACCGTCGTCTGAGCGACGTCAGCAAGCGTGCAGTCGACCTCGGAGAGGATGGACTCGATGATGTCGATGACACGCTCGGTCTGCTCGCGGATGCCGCCTTCGACCAGGCGCCTGCTATCACTATCGGAGATGGGCAGCTGCCCGGACGCGAACACGAGTCTCCCTGCCGTGGTCCCTTGTGAGTAGGGCCCGATGGCCTCGGGCGCACGCTCGGCGTTGATCGAGTACTTCATGCACGGCTCCCTTCTCGGGCGTGGGGTCGGCCCGCCCGCTCAGCCCAGGGCGCGCGCGCCGACGAAGTCGCTGCTAGGACGAACGACGCCCCAGCTCTCGAGGTCAGCGCGAGCCGGCTGTCGCGGGTCGCCCTCAATCTCCTCCGCCCAGGGAAGCTGCCGAGAGAGCAGGCTCCGGAGCCGGACGTGGCCGATCGGTTCGACCTCGGTGAACGAGAGCAGGCTCCTCCATAGTACGCGAGCCGCGCCCACGGGGACGAGGACAAGGTAGGTAGGAGGCAGAAACGATGCGGCCGGGCGTGCGACGATGGCCGAGATAGCGTCAAGGTGCAGCTGAAGGACGGCCCCTTGCTCTGGAAGGCGCTCGTCGCCATGCACATAGTCGGAGAGCACCCGCCCGGCTGCCGGACCGGCGAGCAAAAGCGGAACGAGCATGTCGCTTGCGTCCTCGAGGCCAAGGTCGGGAAATGCCGGCGCTTCCTCAGATGAGGCGTGAGCAAGGAACTCGAGCCAGGCCGAGAGGGAGCCTCCCCGAGGGCCAGCGTCGACGACGACGAACTCGTGGTCTCCGGTCCTTGCGAGCAGCGGCACCGAGACGAGCGCGCCGGTTCCGGTGAGCGTGGCCTCGAACGCCACCTCACCCACGGCAAGCCGACGACCGGCGAGCGAGGCGGCAATAAAGGCATCTGCGTCAGATCCGCTTGCGAGGAGGTAGGTCGCGCCCGTGAGGTCCGCCAGAACGGCGCCAGCGTGCTCGGCCGACTCATGAGCGTAGGCGCTCACGCACAGGGCGCCCGTGCAAGGGGACGGCACGAACTCAGCGCCGAGAAGAACGTGTTCGGCGTGAAGTGCGCCCGGAGACGGCTCGTTCATCGATCGACCGCCCCGTCCTGCCGGCTCTGGCGAATGACCTGGATTCCCTTTGCGGTGTAGACGAAGGCCGTGATGATGGAGAAGACGATGCCGGCATACACGAAGAAGATGCCGAGTGCGGCGTCATGTGCGTTGAGCCCGGGCAGCCAGGAGACGTCGACGAGACCGAGTCCTTCGATCACGGGAACGCCGAGCAGCAGGTCGCAGAAGCCAAACATGAGCAGGGCCGTGGCAGCCTTGCCAACGTAGACAACGTCGATGGGACGACGCCGGAAATGCTGCAGGATGAGGCCGCCGATGCCGAGATAGACGTCACGGCCGATGACGAAGACGGGCACCCAGAGAGGTAGGTCGCCGACGATGAGGAGGCCGAGCACGCCGGTGAACAGCAGGACGCGATCCATGATGGGGTCCATGATCTTGCCGAGCCAGCTAACGGTCTGGGTGCGACGGGCGACCTGGCCGTCAAGGAAGTCGGTCGTCGCAGCGACGACGTAGCACACGAGCGCAGCGGTGCGGTGATGCCCGCCGGCGAAGAGGGCGAGAAACGCGATGGTGAGGCAGAAGCGACAGAGCGTGATGAAGTTTGCAACGGTGAACACCTGTGACGAGGGGTTCTCCGAGGTGCCGACCGGACTGTCCGCAATGCCCTGCGCCTGCGCCTCTGCGGCATCAGTATCGGCAAGGGTCTTGACTCGCTCCTTGGTCCGCTCCTTGGCTCTCTTGGTTCTCTCAGACACGCGGAACGCCTCTCACTCCAAAATGCTCACGACCACAAGGTTACCCATCTTAGCGCAATTTGATTCGCCGTCCGTAAGGCCCTAAAGAACGGTGCGCTCCAGAAGTGCCGCGATAACCCGGATTCCCTGAGCGTACGTGCGACGAGAGATGCGCTCGTTCACGCCATGAAGTCCGCGGGAGAGCTCCTCGGGTGCGGGTCGGAAGGGGGTGACGCGCAGGAGCTTGTCGCAGACGCCCTCATATCGAACAGAGTCCGTTCCGCCGCATACGATTGACGGCACCACGAGGGTCCCGGGGTGATAGCGCCTCAAGACCTCCACAAGTTCGTCGTATCCAAGACCGGAGGCACGGTCGAGACGCCCCGCAGGTGTGTGGTGCAGAATCTCGACCTCGATGTCGCCTCCCACCGTGTCACGAACCCATCGGACGACATCGTCAGCCGTCGTGCCGGGAAGGAGGCGGAAGTTGACCGTCGCGCTCGCGTCGGCGGGCATGACGTTCGGCGCGCTCGCGCTGCCCTCGATCTGATCGACGGCCATCGTCGTGCAGACGAGTGGGTACAGAGTGCGCACTTGTGCGGCCTCGCGTGCAATCCGGCCAGCGTTGGCGTCCACGTCGGAGACGAGCGTTTGGAACGGCCCCTCGCTCACGTAGGGGGCCAGGATGCCAAACGTCTGCGCGACGACGGGCGTGAGGCGCGGCGACGGCCGTGTCTCTGCGAGCCGTGCGAGCGCGAGGCAGAGCCGCTCGAGCGAGGTCCCCCCAAACGGGTTCGAGGAGTGGCCGCCGCTGCCGTGAGAGATGAGCCTCACGTCGAGATAGCCCTTCTGGGAGAGGCAGACGTCGATGAGCGTGGTTCCCGGTGCGCCGTAGGCACCGGCGTCCATGAAGGTCGTGACGCCCTCGTCGAGCGAGAATGCCGCGCGCACGCCCCTCCGGGAGAGCTCGGAGGCGATGGCGGTTGCACCACGGCTGCTCGTCTCCTCGTCCTCCCCGAACGCGAGGATGACGGTCCTTCTCGGTCGCCCATGACGGGAGAGCAGGAGCTCGACGGCCTCGAGCTCCCCCATGAGCATCTCCTTTATGTCGAGCGCTCCACGACCCCAGACCCACTCGTCGTCGACGTGCCCGCCAAAGGGGTCATGGACCCACTCCTCCTCCGTACCGGGAACGACGTCGACTACGTCCTGGTGTGCGAGGAGCAAAGCCGCCGGCAACGCCGGATCGGCGCCCGGGATGGTGATGAGAATGGAGTGTCCGATTCGCTCTGCGGTCCCAAGCTCTGCAACCCGTGGGTATGACTCGCGGATCAGCTCATAGAGCGCGTCAAAGGGCGCAAAGTCGGTCGTATCGGGCCCGGCGTGCACCGTCCTCAGCGCGAGCGCCGCGGAGAGTCTTCCCGCCGCGGCGTCAAGGTCGAGGTCGGGATAGTCATCCTCGTGCGCAAAGTGCGCGTACGGGTCGATCGTGTCTGTCACAGGGAGCTCCTCCTGCGATGTCTAGTCGCTCGGGCTGATGGCACGGACCCTTCTCACGTGGTCGAGGGAGGAGAGCCTGCTCAGCACGTCTTCGGGCACGGGTCCGCTGACTTCGACCAGCGTGTAGGCGTTGGGACCCCGGCTCACGTTGCTCATGTTTTCGATGTTGAGTCCCGCATCGGCGAGGACCTGCGAGAGCTGGCCGATGACGCCCTGTGCGTTCTCGTGGAACAGTGCGATGCGATGGTCCCCCACAAGTGGTCCGAGGTCGACGCGACCGTAGTTGACGGAGTTGGTGATGTTGCCGTTCTCGAGGTAGTCGCGAAGCTGGCGCGCGGCCATGACGGCGCAGTTGTCCTCAGCCTCTCCCGTGGAGGCGCCAAGGTGCGGCAGGACGATGGCATTCTTCATGTTGGCGCTCGCGGGGTTGGCAAAGTCGGTGACGTAGCGTGCGATCTTGCCGTCATCGAGGGCCTCGGCGAGCGCCTGCTCGTCGACAAGCGCGTCACGTGCGAAGTTAAGCAGCACAGCGCCGCGCTTCATCTTGGAGATGGCCTCGGCGGATATCATGCCCTTCGTGGCATCCGTGGCGGGAACGTGCAGCGTGACAAAGTCGCAGGCGGAAAGAAGCTGGTCGAGGTCGGTCGCATGCTCGATTCTGCGGTCCAGCCCCCACGCGGCGTTGATGGAGAGGTACGGGTCATACCCCATGACCTCGGCGCCGAGCGCAATGAGGGCGTCGGCGACCTGGGCACCGATCGCTCCGAGGCCGATCACACCCATGCGCTTGCCCGCGAGCTCGCAGCCGGCAAAGCGCTTCTTGGCCTTCTCGGCACGCTTGGCGATCTGCGGGTCGTCCACGGCGTCACGCACCCACTCGATGCCGCCGATCACGTCACGGCAGGCGAGCAGCATGCCACAGATGACGAGCTCCTTGACGGCGTTGGCGTTTGCACCGGGAGTGTTAAAGACGACGATGCCGCGCTCTGCGCAGCGCTCGACCGGGATGTTGTTCACGCCGGCGCCGGCGCGTGCGATGGCGAGCAGTGACTGTGGCGCCTCAATCTCGTGCAAGTTAGCGCTGCGGACGAGCCAGGCGTCAGCCTGCGAGGGATCGTCGACGAACTGGTAGCCGGCGGTCTCGAGGGCATCGGTTCCGACGGTCGAGATGTTGTTCATGCAGTGGATGGCATACATCTGCGTATCCTCCTCGCGCCTAGTGGCGCGCCTCGAAGTCCTTCATAAAGCTCACGAGCGCATCCACGCCCTCACGGGGCATAGCATTGTAGATGGAGGCGCGCATGCCGCCCACAGACCGGTGGCCCTTAAGGTTGACGAGGCCGACCTTGGCCGCCTCGGCGACGAACTCGGCGTCAAGGTCCTTGTCGCCCGTGACGAAGGGCACGTTCATGAGCGAGCGACAGGACGGGTCAACCGTGGACGAGAAGAGCTCGGACTCGTCGAGGAAGTCGTAGAGCACGGCTGCCTTCTCGGCGTTGCGCTCCCCCATCGCCGCAAGACCGCCGTTCTTCTCGATCCACTCGAAGACGAGGCCGCAGACGTAGATGCCCCAGCAGTTGGGCGTGTTGTAGAGCGAGCCGGCATCCGCCTGGGTCCTAAGGCGCAGCATGGTGGGAACGCCGGGCAGGTCTTCGGGGATGAGGTCCTCGCGCACGATAACGATTTGAACGCCCGCGGGGCCGACGTTCTTCTGGACGCCCGCGTGGATGAGGCCGTAGCGAGTGACGTCGACGGGCTCGGAGAGGAACATCGAGCTCTGGTCCGCCACGAGCACGTGACCCTTGGTGTTGGGGAGCTCGCCGAACTTGGTGCCGTAGATCGTGTTGTTCTCGCAGATATAGAGGTAGCTCGCGTCCTCGCGGATGGGCAGGTCGGAGCAGTCAGGGATGTAGGAGAAGTTCTTGTCGGCCGAAGAGGCGACCGCGACTGCGTCGCCGAGGATCTGCGCCTCCTGGAAGGCCTTCTTGGCCCAGTTGCCGGTGATCACGTAGTCGGCCTTGCCGTTCACGGCGAGGTTCATGAAAACCGTGGAGAAGAGCAGCGAGTCGCCGCCCTGGGTGAAGATGACCTTGTAGTTGTCGGGGATGCTCATGAGGCTACGCAGGCGCGCCTCGGCGCCCTCGATGATGCCCTTGAAGACGGAAGATCGGTGACTCATCTCCATGACGCTCATGCCGCAGCCGGCGTAGTCGAGCATCTCGTCCGCGCACTGCTTGAGGACGTCCTCGGGCAGCACGGCGGGACCGGCGGAGAAGTTGTACACGCGTGCCATAAGATCCTCCAATGGTTGGTCTTGCCGTGAGGTCCATCATAGGCGCGCGTCGGACGTGGTTCGCCTACCTGAAACGCTCGCGATACACGGGTTTCGCATACTTGACATTCTCGCTTGCGTCCCGTGCGACGGGATGCTATAGTTCTTCCTCGCACAACGGGTGGTGGCGCAGTTTGGTAGCGCACTTGACTGGGGGTCAAGGGGTCGCTGGTTCGAATCCAGTCCACCCGACCAGAATATGAGAAGGACCGGGAATTGTCTCCCGGTCCTTTTTTCTTAGAGCGGGTCGTTCTTCTCGCCCGTATCGCAAACTGTCGGTTATTACCCATTACGAGGACCATACGGACCCTACGAACGGTAAAAACCGACAGTTTGCAGTGTTGAACTTCGTCGAGTGTGATCCCTACGCACGGACGTGGGGGTACGTCATCCCGCTCCTGTCGCCCGTTACCTCCACTACGCCGGAAGCTTCGTCGATGTCGCGGATGACCTGGCCCGCGGACGGCAGCGTGATATGACTGCCTGCAAGGGGTTCTTGATGCTCACGACTGGCGTTGTGATCTCTGCCCGAACGCGCGACCGCTCGAAGGCAAGGTCACACGCTTCCATCCGGCAGTTCACGAGGTGCAGCCCCTCGCAGTAGCAGAGCGGCTGCGTGCCCTTGATGAGGCAGCTCTCGAAAGTCACGTTCTGGCTGTACCAACCGAGATACTCGCCGCGCACCACGGAGTTGCGTACCACGACGTTATGGGCGTGCCAGAAGGCGTCCTTGGTGTCGAGGTCGCAGTCTTCGAGGACCGCGTCCTCGATGTACTGAAAGGAGTACTTCCCCGAGAGGCGCACGTTGCGAAAACAAAGCCCGGTTGAGCGCATCATGAAGTACTCACTCTGGACGGCGCAATCCTCCATATTGATGCCACGCGTGGACCAACCGAACTCTGGAGAGACGATGTCACAGCCGCGCATCTGCACGTCCGCGCATTCACGCAGTGCCTTGATGCCGTGAAGGCGGCTGTCCTCGATGGTCACGTCACGGCTGTACCAGAGCGCCGCGCGGCAGAGCTCGGTCATCTCCACGTTGCGCAGCGTGAGACCGCGGTCATGCCAGAACGGGTAGCGCAGGTTCATGAACGCATCCTCCACGGTGACGTTCTCGCACTCCTTGAAGGCGCTCTCGCCGTCAGCCGGCCCGTCGAAGCGACAGTTCCGCACGATGAGGTCATGCTCACCGTAGAGGGCGCGCTCCTCGTCAAAGGTCTGGTTCTCGATGCTCTTCTCGCTCATAAGTCCTTCTTCTACTGCAGGCACCTCTCGAAGAGCCCCTGAATCTGGTCCCAGGGGATGGCGTTCTTGCCACCTCCGTCGTAAAGGTCAGTATGCACGGCGGCCGGAACGAGCACGAGCTCCTTGTTGTCGCCCTCGAGCAGGGAGAAGGCATCCCTGCCCATGTAGCAGGAGTGCGCGGCGTCGCCGTGGAGCACTATGACGGCGCTCTCGATTTCGTGGGCATATGCAAGGATGGGCTGGTTGAGGAAGCTCTGGGTGCCGATGATGCTCCACCCTTCGTTGGAGTTCAGCGAACGGGAATGATAGCCGCGCGGAGTCTTGTAGTAGTCGTGGTAGTCGCGCACGAAGAACGGGGCATCCTCGGGAAGCGGGTCAACGACGCCGCCGGCGCGCTCGTAGGTTCTGGTCGCGTAGTCGCGCGTTCGCTGCTCGGCGAGAGTTCGGCGCTGTGACTGGCGTGCTCGGGCGTTGTCATTTGCGTCGAAGTAGCCCTTAGCGGTGATGCGCGACATGTCGTACATCGTGGAGGCGACGGTCGCCTTGATTCGCGGGTCGAGCGCAGCGGCGTTGAGCGCGAGTCCGCCCCAGCCGCAGATGCCGATGATGCCCACGCATTCGGCGTCAACATCGTCGCGGCAGGAAAGGTAGTCTACTGCGGCGAGGAAGTCCTCGGTGTTGATGTCCGGGCTCGCCATGTAGCGCGGCTTCCCGCCGGACTCGCCGGTATACGAGGGGTCGAAGGCAATCGTGAGGAAGCCGCGCTCCGCCAGGGTCTGTGCATACAGTCCGGCGCACTGCTCCTTCACGGCTCCGAAGGGCCCGCAGGCCGCAAGGGCTGCAAACGGCCCCGTCGCGCCTAGCGGCCGATAGAGGTCCGCGGCAAGCGTAATGCCATAGCGGTTATGGAACGTCACCTTCTCGTGGTCGACGGCGTCGGACTTGGGAAACGTCTTGTCCCACTCGGTGGTCAGTGCAAGCTTCTCCTCGATCATGGTCTCTCCCTACGGCGTACCTGCATCTCTGTTGCAACACGGGCTAGCAGATGGTCGATGGTATCGATGCCGCGCTGGCTGGCGTGCATCTCGTCGACGAGGCGGGATCGTTCCTCAAGCAGCACGCGCTTGGTCTCGCGCACCCGACCCTCCTCGCAACAGCTTCGGGCGCGGTCGGCCGTCGCTTCGTCGCAGGCGCAGTCGCCGAGACAGCGTTCGATGTCAGTCGTCAGGTCTCCCATCAGCACCCCCTTTTGTGCCCAGTTTAGCGACGTCGTGTCAACATGTATAATTCCTATATTGAATATGATTACATGCAGATTTCGCATAGGAAGGCGAGAGAACGTGGAGCTGAGACACCTCAGGTACTTCCTCATGATCGCGCGCGAGGGGACGATCTCCGGTGCCGCAGCCGCGCTGCACGTCTCGCAGCCCTCGCTCTCTCGTCAGATGCAGGAGCTCGAGCGAGACCTTGGCGTGCGTCTCTTTGAGCGGGGTAGCCGGCACGTCACGCTCACTGAGCCCGGCATGCGACTGCGCCGTCGCGCCGAGGAGATCGTCGACCTCGTGGGACGTGCCGAGGAAGAGTTCCGTCTCACGGCGGACACCCTCGCCGGTGAGGTGCGCATTGGGGGCGGCGAGACGCCGGCAATGGGGCTTCTCGCCGAAGTAATATCCGGGTTCGTAGAAACCTACCCTCTCGTGCGCTTCTCACTCTTCAGTGGAAACGCCGAGAGCGTGAGCGAGCGGCTGGATAGTGGGCGCGTCGACTTTGGTGTGTTCATAGGCCATGCGGACCTGTCGCGCTACGAGTTTCTCCAACTAACCGCGCGGGATCGCTGGGGAGCCTTCGTGCGCGAGGACGATCCGCTCGCAGCGCTTGACCGCGTTACCCCGCTGGACCTGGCAAATCGCTCGCTCATTCTCTCCGAGCAGGCGAGCCGGGAGATGGGTGCCTGGTTCCACCGAGACCTTGAAGACCTTGATGTTGTAGCTACATATAATCTGCTCTACAACGCGGCGCTCCTCGCCCGACGCGGAATCGGCGTCGTGGTCAGCCTCGAGGGTATCGTCGACACCAACGAGGGGTCGGGATTGGCTTTTAGGCCACTCGAGCCCGCTATCTCGGCGGAAGTATTCATAGCCTGGAAGCGCTACCAGTCCTTCTCCCCTGCCGCGGAGGCGTTTCTCGGCGAGATTCGCGCGCGTTGGGGTGCGTGACGTACCACTTAAATTACGGTTTGGGTTCATCGTTCGCGTTGAAGAGCCAAACCAGTTTGGAAAACCGCAGGTTGAAACACCGGACATCATTCAACGTGACTCTGATGGTTGTTGCAGTGAACCCAAACCTAGAATCGGTTTGGGTTCACAAAGGCAGCTCGAATCACTTGAATTCGAACAAAAGCGCAGGTCGCATGTTCGAGGCATAGCAACTGAGCGGAAACGATGAACCCAAACCGCAGAAGAAGCTACGCCAGGGCGGCTTCGAGCTCTGCAACGGAAACGAGCTTGGAGCCGTAGCACTTCTCACAGTGCTCGAGCGCGCTCTCCTGAGTCCCGCAGAGGAAGGTCATCGTAGCGTCGGTCACCACGACAGAGGCGTAGTTGTTGAAGTAAGCGTCGGCCAGGGTGTGCAAGACGCAGATGTTGGTGTCCGCGCCCACGGCGATGACGGTCTTGACGCCGAGCTCGCGCAGGGTGAGGTCGAGGTCGGTCTGGAAGAAGCCGGAGTAGCGGCGCTTGGGGATGGTGATGTCACCGGAGGTCTGCTCGATCTCGGGGAAGACGCGGACTTCGCCGGCGATGCCGTGCTCACCCCAGAGGTTAAGCTCGCGGTCAAGGCCACGGACGTGCGCATCGTTGCAGTAGATCACTGGGATGCCTGCGGCGTGGCAGGCGGCCACGGAGCGCGCCACGGCGGAGCGATAGGCGGCGGTCGCGGCGTCAGGGTCATAGAGCGAGTCGTCGCCCACGGCCTCGATGGCGTCGATGACGAGCAGGGCGGTAGTGTTCTTGTCGAGCTCCATGGTCTCCCCTCTCGGTTGAGTGATAGCCTGAAGGATAGCGGATTGGAGGGGTCATGGAGGAGTCGTTCTTCGAGCGCTCGTGGGACGTGGTGCGCCAGATTCCCGAGGGTCGTGTAGCCAGCTACGGCCAGGTGGCACGGCTCATGGGCGCGCCGCGCTGCGCGCGACAGGTGGGCTATGCCATGCACGGAAGCCCCGGAGTCGCCGGCGGCGTGCCATGCCATCGCGTGGTCTTCGCGGACGGCTCGCTCGCGCCGGGATTTGCCTTCGGAGGGCCTGGCGAGCAGAGGCGCATGCTCGAGGCAGAGGGCGTGTCATTCCGGCCCGACGGTCGTGTGGACATGAAGGAGTCAGCCTGGGAGGCCTAGCCCTCGGGAAACGGGTACAAGAACGCCAGTCGACCAAGGAGGCCCCGTGTCATACGCCATCATCTGCAGTTCCAAGACCGGTAACACCGAGAAGCTCGCCCAGCGAGCACGCGAGGTCATGGGCGAGAAGGACGAGTGCCCGGTCGGCGATGCCGACCTCGTCCTGCTTGGTTCCTGGACCGACAAGGGCGGCTTGGACCCTGCGCTTGACAAGCACCTCGGGGAGCTTGCCGGGAAGAGGGTATTTCTCTTCGGCACCTGCGGCTTCGGTGGCAGCCAGGCGTACTACGAACGCGTGCTCGACAGGTTCCAGTCCGCGCTTCCCGAGGGTGCTCAGGTCGTCGGCCGCTTCATGTGCCAAGGGCAGATGCCACCCGCCGTCCGCGAGCGCTATGTCAAGATGGCGGAGCAGGACCCGAAGAAGTTCGAGCCCATGATCGAGAACTTCGACCGCGCGCTGGGACACCCCGACGCCGCCGACCTTACCGCCTTCGAGAACGCCCTTCTCTCCGCACTATGATCCAAAAGGGGACTGTCCCCTTTTGGATCATTCGATGCCGAGGCGGTCGGAGAGCTCGAGCCACTCGTCCTCGAGGGCCTCACGCTCGGCGAGACATGCGTCAAGAGCCTCCTGGGCGGCCATGAGGGCGGCGTAGTCGCTCGCGTCCACGGCGGCCATCTCCGCGCGCAGGCGGTCGGGCTCCCCTGCCGTCTTCTCCAGCCTGCGGCTCACCGCGTCGAAGCGCTTCTTGAGCTCGCGGCGCTCTTGGTTGGTGAGNNNTTCTCGCCAAGCAGGCGCAGGTACTCGTCAACGCCGCCGGGGACGTGGCGCACATGGCCATCCAGCAGCGCGAACTGGTCGTCGGTCACGCGCTCCATGAGGTAGCGGTCGTGGGAGACCACGAGCAGCGTCCCCGGCCAGCTGTCGAGCAGGTCCTCCATCACGGCGAGCATGTCCGTGTCCAGGTCGTTGCCGGGCTCGTCGAGCACGAGCACGTTGGGCTCCTCGAGGATGACACACAGAAGCGCCAGACGACGGCGCTGTCCGCCGGAGAGGTCCTTGATGAAGTTGGTGAGCTCGCGCTGCTCGAAGCCCAGGCGCTCGATGAGCTGCGTGGGGCTCTGCATCTTGCCGCCCACGAGGTAGCTGCGCTTGTAGCGGCCGAGGACCTCGAGCACACGCCAGTCGTCCTTCTCGCCCAGTGCGTCGAGATGCTGGCTCATGAAGCCAAAGCGTACCGAGGCGCCAATCTTCACGGTGCCGGAGGTGGGCTCGAGCGCTCCCGTCATGAGCGCGAGCAGCGTCGACTTGCCCGCGCCGTTGGCGCCGAGGATGCCGTAACGGTCGCCGGGGCCGATGAGCCACGAGACGCCATCGATCACGCGCGGCCCGCCGGGATAGGCAAAGCTCACGTACTTCATCTCGATGACCTGCTTTCCCAGACGGCTCACGGCGAGGCGCTTGAGCTCGAGCGGGTTTCTCAGCGGCGGGTCGTTGGCGATAAGCGCACGGGCAGCCTCCACGCGGAACTTTGGCTTGCTCGTGCGCGCCTTGGCGCCGTGCGCAAGCCAGTTGAGCTCCTTGCGCAGCGTGTTCTGACGACGCTCCTCCATGACGGCAGCCTGGCGCTCGCGCTCCACGCGCTGCTGGATGTAGGCGGAGTAGCCGCCCTCGAAGGGCTCGATGCGGCGGTCGTGAACCTCCCACATGTGCTCGCACACCTCGTCCAGGAACCAACGGTCGTGCGTGACCACAAGGAGCGCGCCCTCCCCCGTCGGCCAGCGGCGCTTGAGGTGGCCCGCCAGCCACTCGATGGCGGCGAGGTCAAGGTGGTTGGTGGGCTCGTCCATGAGGATGACGTCCCAGGTGTGGCAGAGCACGCGGCAGAGGTCCACGCGTCGGCGTTGCCCGCCGGAGAGCTCGCCAACGAGCCCGTCGAGGTCAAGGTCGCCTACGAGCTCGTCCAGGATCGCGCGTATGCGGGCGTCGGAGGCCCAGGTGTACTCTGGCGCGTTCCCAAAGATCGCCCGGCGCACGGGGTCCTTGTCGTCAAGCTCGTCCGCCTGGCCGAGATAGCCCACACTGATGCCACGGCGCCAGGTCACCGTGCCGGAGTCCGGCTCCAGCACGTGGCCCACGATCTCCAGCAGCGTAGACTTGCCGTCGCCGTTGCGGCCAACGATACCGATGCGCTCGCCCTCGTTGATGCCTATGGTCTGGTCCTCGAGCACGCGCTTACCGGGCCACTCGTGGCCCACGTGCTCGAGACCTATGAGGATTCCCATTACGACGTAACCTCCCGCGAAGCAAGGGCTCGAAGCAACGCGATCTCTGTCGCCCAGCCGTCGAGGCCGGTCTGCGGGGTCTCGAGCACCATGGGAAGGCCCGCAAGCCGCGGGTTCGTGACCACGGCGCGGAAGGTCTCGAGGCCGAGCGCGCCCTCTCCTATTTGCTCGTGACGGTCCTTGTGCGAGCCAATTGGGTTCTTGGAGTCGTTGAGGTGCAGGGCACGCAGACGGTCAAGCCCGATCACGCGATCGAACTCGTCGAGCACGCCATCGAGGTCGCCAACGATGTCATAGCCCGCATCCGCCACATGGCATGTGTCTAGGCACACGCCGAGCAACTCGTCGTGCTCAACGCCTTCGATGATGCGCGCGAGTTCCTCGAAGGAACGGCCGACCTCGGTGCCCTTGCCGGCCATGGTCTCCAGCAGCACCGTCGTGGCCTGGCCGGGCTCCAGGACCTCGTTCAGTCCCTCACAGATGAGACGGATGCCCTCGTCTGTCCCCTGCTTGACATGCGCGCCGGGATGGAAGTTGTAGAGGTGCCCTGGCAGACGCTCCATGCGCGCCAGATCCTCCCGCATCGCGCGCCGCGCGAACTCCACGGTCTCCGGCTTGGCTGAGCAGAGGTTGTAGGTGTACGGCGCATGCGCCACGAGCGGTCCAATCTCGTGCTTCTCGAGCGTGCCGAGAAACCCCTCGAGGTCCTTCTCGTCAAGCTCGCGCGCGTTGCCGCCACGCGGGTTGCGCGTAAAGAACGCGAACGTGGTGGCACCGATGGAGACGGCGTCGTCCGCCATCGCCGCATAGCCGTTGGCCGTTGAGAGGTGGCAGCCTATCAGCAGGTCGCTCATCGTACGACCCTCTGAAGGACGGCGTCGAGAATCGCATCTGCAACGGCGGGTAGCGGCATGGTCTCCAGCTGCTCCACTCCCTCCGCGCTTACGAGCGCCACGCGGTTGGTGTCTGCGCCAAAGGTGGACTCGGGGCGGCTCACGTCGTTGGCCACGATGAGGTCGGCGCCCTTGCGCTCGAGCTTCTCCCGCGCGTAGGCGAGAAGATCGTCCGTCTCGGCGGCAAAGCCAACGACGACGCGCGGGCCCTTTGCCGCGCAGAGGTCAGCCAGGATGTCAGCAGTCTCAGTGAGCTCGATCGCATCCAAGTGCTCGCGCGACTTCTTGAGCTTGTGGTCGGCGGGCGCGGCGGGCGTATAGTCGGCTACCGCCGCGCTGCAGATCGCGACGTCAGCGTCGTCAAACGCCGTGAGCATCGCGTCGTGCATCTGTGCCGCGCTCTCTACGTCGATGCGGCGCACGCCCGCGGGCGTGCCCAGCGACGTGGGACCGGAGACGAGCGTCACTCCCGCCCCGCGCCTCACGGCGGCGGCGGCGATGGCATAGCCCATCTTTCCGGTGGAGCGGTTGGCGATGTAGCGCACGGGGTCGATGGCCTCGTGCGTGGGGCCGGCGTTCACGAGCAGGCGCAGCCCCTCCAGGTCGCGCGGCCCAAGAAGGGCAAGCGCGGCCGCGACGATCTCGTCGACACCCGCGAGCTTACCCTCGCCCACGTCTCCGCAGGCAAGGCGCCCGCTGTCGGGCCCCACAAAGCTCACGCCGCGACCGCGCAGCGTGGCAGCGTTGGCCTGCGTGGCGGGATTCTGCCACATGTGGGCGTTCATGCCCGGCGCGACGAGCACGGGGCACGCGCACGCTAGAAGCGTCGTCGTGAGGCAGTCGTCAGCGATGCCACAGGCCATCTTCGCCATGACGTTGGCGGTGGCGGGCACCACCACTGCGGCGTCGGCCCACTCGGCAAGCTCGATGTGTGGGATGGCGGAGCCGGGGTACTCGTAGAGCGACGTTGCCACGGGAGCGCCGGAGAGCGCCTCGAAGGTTGTTGCCCCCACAAAGCGCTCTGCGTCCGCCGTCATGGTCACCCGCACCTCGCAGCCCGCCTTCTGGAGGCCCCGCAGCACCTCGCATGCCTTGTACGCGGCGATACCCCCGCAGACGGCGAGAAGGACGTGGCTCTTCTCGGTTGCCATGACTACTCCTCCTCGGAAGTGATGAGGATGCGATGGCAGTACGGGCACTCAGTGATCTCCTCGCTCTGGGATAGGTCATGGAACTGGCTCGGCTGAAGCTTCACGCGGCAGACGGAGGGGACGTTGCCGTGCAGGCGCTCGACGGCTAGACCCTTGAAGCGCTTACGGGCGACCTCGTAGCGCTCAAGGAGCTCGGGGGCGAGGCGCCCGGCCAGGTCGCTGCGCTCGTTCGAGAGGCGGACGATCTCCGCGCGCAGCGAAGAAGACCCGTCGGCGAGCGCGGCCTCCGTGGCCGTGCGCTCGGCCTCCAGGCGCTCGGAGGTTGCGCGGGCGTTCCTCTCGGCGCGCTCCAGGCGCTCGAGCTGCTCGCGCAGAGGGCGCAACGTGTACTCGGACTTCTCGATGCGCTTGGCGAGCGACGTGAGCTGTTGCTCGAAGTCGCGGATCTCACGGTGCGTGTGCTCTCCCGCGTCTGCGGCAGCCTGCACCTCAACGGTCTTCTCGCGATAATGTGCGAGGGCCTCCTCCGCGTCGGCGATCTCAGTCTCGGCGTCCTTGCGCTGCCCCACGATTCCCTTGAGCTCAGTGGCCACCTTACGAGCGGCGAGCTCGATGGTCTGCAGGCGCTTGCGCTGCGGCATGGCGGAGAGCGTGGATGCGTGCTTCAGCAGCTCGAGGTCGACCTCTTGGAGCCTCACAAGGGTGTCAGCAACGGTCATGGGTACCTTCCTCTCAGCGCCACGCGCCCGCGCGCTCGGCGACGATTCTCATCAGGGTGTCTGCAAAACGGTCCAGCACGTCTGCGGGGACGCGTTCGTCAAAGCTCACGCGCAGCGAGCCCAGCGCCTGGTCGCGCGGGATGCCCATAGCGAGCAGGACGTGGCTCGCGTCGAGCGAGCCGGACGAGCAGGCGGAGGCGGCGGAGACCTCGAAACCTGCCTGGTCGAGCGCGAGAATCAGCGTCTCCGAGTCGACGGACGGGACCATAATGCTCACGATGCCGGGCAGGCGACCCTCGTCGACCACAGTTGTGGTTGTGGGCAGGATGCCGGTTCCCGGCGCGCAGAGTCGCTCGTACAGGGAGCCCGCACGAGCTGAGACGACCCGACGGCTCTCGTCGAGCGTGCCCTCGCAGGCGCGCACGGCGGCGGCGAAGGCGAGCGCCCCTCTGACGTTCTGGGTCCCTGCCCGTCTCCCCTGCTCCTGCCCACCGCCAAAGAGCTGCGGCCGCAGCGGTGCCCGACCGCGCACGGCGAGCGCACCGATGCCCACGGGTCCACCGATCTTGTGGCCGGCGACGCTCACCGCGTCGACCTCGGAGAGGTCGAATCGGACGCGGCAGAAGCCCTGGACCGCGTCGGTGTGAAAGAGTGCGCCGTGCGCGTGCGCGCGCCGCGCGAGCTCGGAGATCGGCTGAATCACGCCCGTCTCGTTGTTTGCCGCCATGACGGAGACCAGGGCGCACGTGTCGTCGAGCAGATGCTCGAGCGCGCACGGGTCCACCATGCCGTCCCGGCCGACGCCCACGAGCTCGACCTCGAATCCGTGGGAGCGAAGCGACCCCACGAGGTCGAGCACCGAGTCGTGCTCGATCGCGGACAAGACCACACGATTACGTCGGGAGCTGCGCGCCCGAGCACCCTCGGCCATGCCCATGACAGCGAGGTTGTTGGACTCGGTTCCGCCGGAGGTGAACGTCACGTCAGAGGGTCTGAAGCCTCCGCCGAGGGCCCGTGCGATGTCCCGGCGCGCGCCGTCGAGCGCACGCGCGGCCTGACGGCCAAGCGTGTGCAGCGAGTTCGGGTTTGCGCCGGCGTACGAGGACTCCTCGTAGGCACGCTCCGCCGCAATCGCCTCCGGTCGCACGGGCGCCGAGGCGGCGTAGTCGAGGTATTCGTATCGTTGCGTCATGGAATCGCCTAGGCGGACTTCGTGACGCCGCCCTCGGCGGCGCCTCGGAGCTCGGCGATGGCGCGGGAGCGGTCCTCGCAGCCGAAGACAGAGGAGCCGGCCACGAACACGTTTGCGCCGGCAGCGGCCACGGCGGCGATATTGCCCGCATCGATGCCGCCGTCAACCTCGATGCGCGGGTTGACGCCGTGCTCGTCGCACATGCGGCGCAGGCGGCGAAGCTTCTTGAGCGAGGAGTCGATGAAGCGCTGTCCGCCAAAGCCGGGGTTTACCGTCATCACGAGCACCATGTCGAGGTCGTCGAGAATCGGCTCGAGCAGGCAGACCGGGGTCGCTGGATTGATGGCGATCGATGCACGAGCTCCGCGGTCATGGATGAGTGACACGAGGCGATGGGCGTGCGCCGTCGCCTCGTAATGGAAGCTCAGGGAGTCTGCTCCGGCGTCGAGGAACTTCTCAACGACCTCGTCGGGGTTGGAGACCATGAGGTGCGCGTCGACGGGCAGGTCGGTGGAGGCCTTCACGGCGCGCAGGAAGTCCGCACCGAACGAGATGTTGGGGACGAAGTGCCCGTCCATGACGTCAAAGTGGATGAGGTCCGCCGAGCTCACCTGCGCGAGCTCCTCGGAGATTCGAGCGTAGTCGGCAGCAAGGATCGACGGTGCGATCTGGATGGGGTCGGACATCAGTGATCCTTCCTCTCGGACTTGTGGAAAGCGAAGCGGCGCTCCTCGCCGCGGGCGAGACGACGGACGTTCTCTCGGTGCGACCAGATGACAACGACGGCGGCGATGGCGACGGGGACGATGGAGATGGCCGGGAAGCCGAAGACGGCGCACCAAAGGGGCAGGGACGCGGCCGCCGCGACCGAGCCGAGGGAAACGTAGCGCGAGGGAATCGTCAGCACGAGAAAGACGGCGAGGGCGCACAGCCCGATGGGCCAGTAGAGGCCAAGCGCTGCACCAAACCCCACCGCAATACCCTTGCCGCCATGGAAGTGCAGGTAGGGAGAGAACACGTGCCCGCAGATGCAGCCGAGAAAAACGACGGAGAGCGAGGCGCCGAAGACCGTTGTGTGGTCGAGCGACGCAAAGTCGCCCCCATAGAGCACGAGTGCGAGCACGAGGCGCGCAACGAGCATCCAGACGAGGCCCTTGCCAAGGTCGAGCAGCAGCGTGAGGGCGGCGGCTCCCTTGCCGACGGAGCGTGCGACGTTGGTGGTGCCGATGTTACCGGAGCCCGTGGTGCGCACGTCGACGTGACCCATGGCACGAGCGACGAAGAGTCCGAAGGGCACGCCGCAGACGAGGTAGGCGCCCACAGTGAGAAGGGCGGTCAGGAGTTCGGTCCCCATTATCGGTCCCCTCCCTCGCTCTTGCGACGGAACTTGAGGCGAATCGGTGTGCCGGTGAGGTCGAAGCGCTTGCGCAGGCGATTCTCGATGAAGCGCTCGAAGTTGTCGTCCACGAGATCGGGGGCGTTGCACCAGAACGAGATGACGGGGGGCTTGGAGCCGGTCTGCGTCGCGTACTGGATCTTGAGACGACGGCCTCGCTCGCTGCGGGTGTGCCCGCTCTCGCGGATCTCGGCGAGCAGGTCGTTGAGCTCGGTGGTCCTGACTTGCGAGGCATGGGCGGTGGCGGCACGGACCGCGAGGTCGAGGACCTTGTCGGTCGCGCGTCCCGTCAGCGCGGAGACGTTGACGGTGGGAACCCAGGGCGCGAAGGCGAGGCGCTTGTCGATTGACGAGACGATCTCGTCACGCTGTTGCTCGGTCTCGACCAGGTCCCACTTGTTCAGGATCAGGACGAGCCCGCAGCCGCGGTCGATGGCCATGCCGGCGACCTTCTGGTCCTGCTCGGTCACGCCCACGGTGGCGTCGACGACGAGCAGGCAGACGTCGGCGCGGTCGATCGCCTGCAGACCACGCACGAGACTGTAGTACTCGACGTCCTCGTGCACCTGCGTCTTCTTGCGCATGCCAGCCGTGTCGACGAGCTTGATCGGCTGGCCCTTCCACTCGATCATCGTGTCGATCGCGTCGCGCGTGGTCCCGGCGACGTCGGAAACGATGGAGCGCTTCTTGTTGGCAAGGCGGTTTGCGAGGCTGGACTTACCCACGTTGGGCCGCCCGACGATGGCAAGCGAGAGGGCGTCGTCGTCCGTCTCGTCCTCTGTGGGCTCGGGAAGCGCGGCGACGATTTCGTCGAGCAGGTCGCCGGTACCATGCCCGTGACTCGCCGAGAGCGGGCGCGGCTCGCCGACGCCGAGCGCGTAGAAGTCCCAGAGCCCGTCCTGTTCGGTAGCGGGATTGTCCTTCTTGTTCACGACAAGGAAGACGGGCTTGTCCTGACGGCGCAGGACGCGGGCGACCTCCTCGTCCTCGTCGGTCACGCCGGTAGAGCCGTCGACGACAAAGACGATGACGTCTGCCTCCTCGCAGGCAATGAGGGCCTGCTCGCGGATGCGCGGGGCGAAGACGTCCTTGGACTTCATCGACTCGATGCCGCCGGTGTCGATAAGAACGAAGTCACGGCCGTTCCAGTCGGCGTCGTGGTAGGATCGGTCTCTCGTGACGCCGCGCGACTCGTGCACGATGGCGTCGCGGCTCACCGCGATGCGGTTCACCAGTGTGGACTTGCCGACGTTTGGACGACCGACCACAGCGACTACGGGTTTGGGCATCTCGCCTCCTTGCTATTCCTTTGACCTGCAAATCTTACCACGAACGGTCGGTTTTGGCCGGTGGGCGCATGAAATCCCCACCCTGACTGCGTTGTCCCTCAGTCCAGGTTCGTTGCTCCCTCTCTGTATTGGGCAACATCTTTGATGCCCTTCTCGAAAACGCATCAAATGTTTTGCCATAAGATTCGTTTTCCTGACAAACGGCGCACAATGGCGAGAAATACGGCGTCGCGTGGGCTCAGACATACATCCTTTGCCCAAAACATGCGACGAGACCCTGGAAATCGCCTCACTCGCTGCACGCAGACGTCGATTCCCCAAAAGCTTGGAAATAGTGGAAATGCTAGCTACCGGTCCAATCCCAGTACGGCGAGGAGGGCGTCAAGGTAGTCCCCGGGATTGGGGGTGCTGACGGCCACGAGGGCTCCGCGGCCGCGGAGCTCCTCGAGAATGTGTGCCTGCGTGTCCCCGTCGAGGGTGAGCTTGTCGAAGTTGAACATCACCTCGGGCAGGATGACGAGCACGCCCGCAAGGTCGTTAGGTAGCTGGGCAAGCAGGTCCTCGGAGACAATGAGGCCCGTGACGTTGACGTCGCCGCCGAAGTAGTCGTTTCTGATCGCGCGCGTTCCCGCGCGTCCGTCAGGCGAGAGCGCGTGGCAGAACTCGTCGATCGTCTCGGCTGCCGCCTCGCCACAGACGAGCTCCAGGCGCACCCCCCTCTCGACAAGTGCGCCTTCAACGCGTCGCAGGTCATAGGCGCGCTCGCGCGCGACGAGCACCGTCTCGTCGAGGAAGCTCCTGAGCATGCCGATGCCATCGTAGAACTGCGGGTAGCCGTCGTAGGTCTCGGCAGGAGGCACGGACAGACCGGCGTCCACGTAGAACTCGTCTGAGAGCTGGAAGCGCGTGATGCCGAGCGTCCTTCTCGCCCGCTCCTGATAGGGCTCGAGCAGGCGGACCACGGCCCGTGACGCCTCGACGTCATCTGAGTACGAGCTATGGAAACGGCGGCTGTGCTTGGTGTATCCAAGGGGCACGATGGCGAGCGAGGTGATGCCCGGACGCGCCTCAACCCAGTCGAGCGTGGCGGCGAGCTCCTCCCCGTCATTGATGCCAGGGCAGAGCACGATCTGAGCGTGCACCTCGATGCCGCCCGCGAGCAGGCGCTCGAGCACTTCGATGCCGCGGTCCGCATGTCGGCCAATGAGACCGCAGCGCACCTCGGGCGTGATCGCGTGGATGGAGACGTTCATCGGAGAGAGCCCGCAGGTGACGATGCGCTCGGCCTCCTCGTCGGAGACGTTGGTGAGCGTCACGAAGTTGCCCTGCAGGAAGGAGAGGCGGTAGTCGTCATCGCGCAGCGTGAGCGTCGAGCGCGCTTCGGGTGGCAGCATCGCCATGAAGCAGAACTGACAGGCGTTCACGCAGGTGCGAATGCCGTCGAAGAGGACGTCGGTGAAGTCGATGCCCCAGTCCTGGCCCGGCTCGCGCCAGAGCTCGCAAGGGGTTACGCTGTCGTCGCTCGGGTCAAAGACCTCGAGCTCGCAGACGGCGCCGTCGGCCTCCCAGCGCCAGTCGACGAGGTCGCGCAGCACGACGCCGTTCACGCGATCGATGCGCATGCCGGGCTCGATGCCGGCCTCCCAGGCGGGGCTCCCCTCCTCGACTGCCGCAACCCATGCCCCGGTCGCCAGAGGCTTCGTGGAGGCGTAGTCAGCACGCTTCTGCTCGGCCATGTCGCACTCCCTCGTCCTTCTCGCCCAGGGCGTAACCGGGCGCATCTGTCTGTGCTCTACGATACTCAGTACGCGTTTTCCAACAGAATCTACCCCAATAGTGTTGGGAATCGCGTATCCAGAAGTCGCAGTACGCGTTTTCCAACAGAATCATGCCCAAATACGTTGGAAGTCGCGTATCGGGGCGGCCGAGAATAACGCGCAGTCGACACTACCCCACCAGGCGCTCGATCTCCGCCCGGACTGCCTCGATCTGGCTGGCGGGCGTGCTCGCGCCGGCCGTAATGCCGATCACGCAGGCGCCCTCGAACCACTCGCGGCAGAGCTCGTCGGCGCCCTCCACGTGGTGCGTGAGCGGGCAGTGGGCAGCAGAGATCTCTGCCAGGCGCGTCGTGTTGGCGGAGATGCGCCCTCCGATCACGATCATGACGTCTGCCTCGCGCGCGAGCTCCTCGGCGGCCGCCTGGTGGCCGGCCGTTGCCTCGCAGATCGTGTTGATTACGCGCACCTCCTCGGCGCGGCCGAGAAGCGCCTCAACGACGTCGGCGAGCAGGGCGCGCCGGGCCGTCGTCTGCACCACGACGCCGACCTTTCGCGTTCGAGGCAGCGTCGCGGCCTCCTCAGCGGAGCCCACGACGACGGCTCCCGGGGCGTGCGGTAGCGTCGCCTCGACCTCGGGGTGACCGGCCTCGCCCACGACGACCACCTGGTACCCCTCGCCTGAGAGCCGCTCGGCGGCCAGATGGACCTTCTTCACGAAGGGGCAGGTCGCGTCCAGCACGCGCGCGCAGAGCTCGCGGGCACGGGCTTCCTCGGCGGGAGCCGTGCCGTGCGTTCGCAGCAGCAGCGTGTCCCCCGTCGCCTGCTCGGGGGCATCCACGGCGTCTACGCCCTTCTCGGCGAGCTCGGCGACCACGCGCGGGTTGTGGATGAGCGGGCCGAGGGTGTGGACCGCTCCGGATTTCTCGTCTGCGGCAGACTCCACCATCTGCAGCGCACGCTCGACGCCGTAGCAGGCGCCGGCCTCGCGCGCGATGCGAACCTCGGGCATTTCAGTCAACTCCCGGGTAGTCCTCGCGGAGCTGGTCGCGGAGCTCGTAGACGCGCGCCATGCCGACGCGCTCCATCTCGGCGAGCTGCTCCTTGCGCTTCTCGGCAGAGATCTGCGACCACTCGATGGGCTTGTCGGCACGGACGTAAACCGGACGACGAAAGCGTAGGTGACGGGCGCCGATGATCGCGACGGGCTGGACCGGTGCCTTTGCAAGCTGCGCCATGATCGCATAGCCGCCATGGGCCTGCTGATCGGCGTCGTTGCGCACGCGGGTCCCCTCCGGGTAGATAAGGACGCTCTCGCCGCGAGCGAGCATCGTGCGGGCGCATCGCACGGTCTTCATGTCCGCCGTGCCGCGCTGCACCGGGAAACCCCCCGCACGCGAGAAGAGCCAAGCGGCCGGACGAATCCGGTCGAAGTCGCTCTTGTAGACAATGCGGACGGGAACATGCGCCATCCAGAGCGCCACCACGACCACGACCGGGTCGAGCATGGACTCGTGGTTCATGATGATGACGCGGCCGCGCGGGTCCTTGGTGAGGAGCTCGAGGTTCTCGATGCGCCAGGGCCACAGGAGCTTCGTGATGACCCACAGGATACGGACCACTGCGCCGATGAGGAGCCGACCCGGCAGCGGGTGCTCCCGGATGTCATGGTCGTAATAGTCGTCGAGCGTGTTGCCGGCAAAGGCGCGCATGCGACCGCTCTTCTCGTCGGACGTGCTCACGAGAGCCTCCCCTCGGCGCGGGCGGACAGTTCTGGTGACAGCGACAGGATGTTGGTGACGACCTCCTCGAACCCCAGGGACGAGGAGTCGATGAGGTGCGCATCCTCGGCAGGGCGCAGCGGGGACGTCTCGCGCGAGGAATCGTACTCGTCGCGGCGCACGAGGTCGTCGAGGATTCTCTGTTCGTCCGCCGCGTCGACGGCGACCGACTGGCCGGTGGCGAGGTTGCCACCGCCGCGCTGCACCGCGCGCCTGCGCGCACGTGCCTCCGGCGAGGCGCTGAGAAACACCTTGAGCTCGGCGCGCGGAAAGACGACCGTCCCAATGTCACGGCCTTCCGCGATGACGTCGCCGCGCTCCCCCGCGCTGCGTTGGAGTGCGACCATGACCTCACGCACGCGCGGGTTCGCCGATACGGGTGAGACGGCGCGCTCGACCTCTGGCGTCCTGATCTGAGCTGTCACGTCCTCGCCGTTGGCGATCACGCGCTGCCCCTCTCCGTCGGCGACGAAGTCGATGGCGATTTGTCGTGCGATCTCAGCGACGGCGTCACCATCATCGGGGTCGACACCCCGCTCGAGGCAGACGTAGGCAACGGAGCGATACATCGCCCCGGTGTCGAGGTAGGTGAGGCCGCAGCGGCGGGCGATCTCCCGCGCGACCGAGGACTTGCCCGAGCCGGAGGGCCCGTCAATGGCTACGATCATGGTCACTCCTTGTCCGTGTGCAGAGGGTGTCGAGTGCGGCGCGCTCGCGCTCGGTCAACTCGCGCCACGCTCCCTCGCGAAGCCCTGTGAGCCTGAGCGGTCCAAAGGAGTCGCGATGGAGGGCGAGCACGCGATGACCGACGGCAAACAGCATCTTCTTGACCTGGTGCTTGCGGCCCTCGTGGATCGTGAGGCCGACGACCGCGTTGGGCTCGCCGCCGCCCGTGCGCCCGGCGCCATGCGGGGCCACGACGGAGAAGAGCTTCTCGTCGGGACCGATCAGCCGCGCCCGAGCCGGCGAGGCGGGCCCGTCATCGAGCATGATACCGCGACGCAGCCAGTCGAGGTCGCGCTCGCTCGGCGTTCCCGAGACGAGGGCCACGTAGTGCTTTTCGACATGGCGCGAGGGGTGCAGGAGCGCCTGGCCGAGGTCGCCGTCGGTGGTGAAGAGGAGCAGCCCCGTGGTGTCCAGGTCGAGGCGACCGACCGGGAAGAGCCCGGGATAGTCGCCCGTGGGCACGAGCTCGGCGACCGTGTGACGCTCGTAGGGGTCGCTCATGGTGGTGACGTAGCCGGCGGGCTTGTAGAGCATGATGCTCGCCGGGCGCTCCTCGAGACGACAGACGACCCCGTCGACGGTGACGACGTCGCGCTCGGGGTCGACCTTGCTCCCGAGCTCGCTCACGACGATTCCGTTCACGCGCACGCGCCCCGCCGTCATAAGGCGCTCGGAGCCGCGACGGCTTGCGACGCCCGCGCGAGCGAGGAAGCGCTGTAGGCGCATCGGGTAGACGCCGCTCTCGCGGATGGGGTCACTCATCGGTCCCGTCCGCGTCCGCGCTCTCCCCCGCCTCGTACTCATCGAGCAGCTCGCGCTCGTCGTCCATGTCCTCGGCGGTCTCCTCGAGCGTCGAGGCGATGGAGCGCCCGGAGAGGCGCTCGCGAATGAAGCGGCGCGACTCCTCGTCAGGGGCAAAGTCCTCGAGCGGGGGCAGCTCACGAAGGCTCCTGAGGCCAAAGTGCTCCAGGAAGAGGCGCGTGGTGCCCCAGAGCTGCGCACCGCCGTGCTCGCGATCGCGGCCGACCTCGCGCACGAGGCCCTTCTCGCGTAGCGACGCGATCACGCCGTCCGAGTTGACGCCGCGGATTGCGCGGACTCCCTCGCGCGTCACGGGCTGGTGGTAGGCGATGACGGCGAGGGTCTCGAGCGCTGCCTGCGAGAGGCGCCTCGTGTCCCAGGAGAGCACGTACTCGGCAACCTGGTCATGGTAGGCGGGGTGCGTAAAAAGGCGCCACCCGCCCGCAACCTCGCGCAGCTGAAAGCCGCGGTTGGCATCGGCGTACTCGGCGGCGAGCTCGGCAAGGGCCTGTGCCGCCTCTCCCGGCTCGACGCCCGCCGCGCGGGCGAGCTCGGTGGCGGGCACCGAGTCGTCGGATACCAGCAGCAGGGCCTCGAGAAGGCCCTTGAGGGAGCCGGACTCCATACGTTCAAGATCAGCCATGCACGGCCTCCAGATCACTCTTGTCCAGGTCCTCCTCGCCGAGCTCGGCGAGGACCGAGTCGTCGAGTTCGTAGATGGGCGCGCCCTCGACGTGCTCCACCTCGATCTCACCAAAGAGCTCGCTCTGCGTCACGTCAACGAGTCCGCGCTTGTAGAGCTCCAGAATCGCAAGGAAGTTCGCAACCACGACCTCAGGGGCATCCTGTCCATCCAGGAGGTCGGAGAAGGTGACGCGACCCCGTCCGCGTACCAAGCGGTCCACGGCGGCAATCGTGAGGGCGACGGGGACGCGTTTGGGCGCGACGTGTTCAGCCTCGAGCAGGAACGTCTCGCGCCTACTGGTGATGTCCGCGCAGATGACGGCGAGGCTCCTGAGCGTGATGCCCTCGAGGTAGTCCGGCATGAGGCCGAGGAACTCCGGGTCGGCCCCGACCGTCCTGGGATGCATGCGCGCCTCGGCGTCCGCACGCGCCCCGAGGGCGGACGCGGCGCCGCGAAACTGCTTGTAGGCGATGAGGCGGGCGATGAGCACCTCACGCGCCTCGTCCGGAGAGAGCCCCTCGAGGTCATCCGCGTCATCGTCGTCGAGGTCGTCCGCGCGACCGATCGGCTCGTCGGGGACGAGGGAGGCGGCCTTGATGTCGAGCAGCGTCGATGCGACGAGCACGAAGTCGCTCGCCACGTCCAGGTCGAGGTCGCGCATGCGCTCGACCTCCTCGAGGTACTGAGCCGCGACCTCCGAGATGGAGATGGAGCCGATGGTGACCCGCTGCCTGCTCACGAGCTGCAGCAGGAGGTCAAAGGGGCCAGAGTAGGCCTGTGTTGAGACGCGGTAGGAGGCCATGTCGCTAGAGTCCCGTCATCAGGAGGTCGTAGACGCCGCCCGCAGTCCAGCTCAGGTACGCCCCGAGCGGGTCGAAGCGCAACACCGAGGGGAGGACGTAGAGGACGACGATGAGGATCGGCATCGCGTACTGCTCAAGACGATAGTAGCTTGCCCTCGCCTCGCCACCAAGGAAGAAGAGGACGACCTTGGAGCCGTCAAGGGGCGGTAGAGGGATGAGGTTGAAGAAGCAGAGCACGAGGTTGACGGAG
>DBQY01000014.1:96542-116424 GCA_002305805.1 Atopobium sp. UBA1382
CGGGGCCGGCGAGCGCCACGAGCACCTCGTCGCGACGGGGGTTGCGCAGGCGACGTGGGTTGTAGGGAACGGGCTTCGCGAAGGCAAAGACCGGACCGCCGAGAAGGGCCATGACGAGCGGCAGCACCACGGATCCAAAGCCATCGAGGTGGGCCCTGGGATCGAGCGTGAGCCTCCCGGCATCACGCGCCGTGGGGTCACCGCAGCGCAGTGCCACCCATCCGTGCGCGACCTCATGGACGATGGCCGAGGCCATGACGAGGACCACGGTGATGGCGACAGAGATGAGCTCGCTTGCGGAGTAGCCCATGTCATGCCTCCCACGTGGCGCGCCGTAGCGATACAGAGGCCCGGTACAGCGCCCAGTCCGCCAGCAGCAAGACGACGGCGGCGATTGCGAAGTCGCCCCGGAACGCGCCCCCAAACGGCGTGACAAAGACGAGCAGCCCCGAGATCGGCCACGGAATGATGCTGGTGACAAGGCCGTTGATTCCGAGCAGCAGCGAGCGTGGACCAGCCGGGAGCACCGCGTCTGCGACGACGAGCGCCACGAGCACCCACGCGCCCACGCGGCACGCGGTCGAGAGGAGCCTCAGGGCGGAGGCGACGACGGGGCCGCTACGCATTGGCTGCCTCCTCGAGCTTCTCAGTGAGCTCGAGCCACTCCTGCTCCAGGGCCGGTACCTTCTTGGAGAGCGCCGTGTACTCGCTCATGCACTCGTCAAAGCGCTTGGCATCGTTGTAGAGCTCCTGGTCGGCCATCAGCGTCTCGAGCTCGGCGAGGCGAGCCTGGGCGGGCTCGAGCGCAGCTTCGACCTCGCGCAGGCGGTCGCGCTCCTTCTTGAGCGCGCGGTTCCTTCGATTGCGCTCCTCTGCCTCGGCGCGTCGCTGCTCGCGCGTCTTGACGTTTCGCCCCGTGACGGGAGCGGGCTCGGGTGCGGCCTTGGCCACGGGAGCCGCGACGGCAGGGGGCTCCCCCGCCGCACGCGCTTCCAGCTCGGCGCGCTTGAAGAGGAAGTAGTCATAGTCGCCGTCGTACACGGTCACCTTGTGGTCACGGACGTCGACGACCTTGTTGGCCACGGCACGCACGAGGTGCTCGTCGTGGGAGATGAGCACGATCGTGCCCTTGAAGTCAACGAGCGCGCGCTCCAGCACGTCGACCGAGTCGATGTCGAGATGGTTGGTGGGCTCGTCGAGCAGCAGCAGCGGGTCCGGCGCAACGAGCATCTTTGCGAGCGCCAGGCGCGCCCGCTCGCCGCCGGAGAGCACGCCCACGCGCTTCTCGACGTCGTCACCGTGGAACAGGAAGGCGCCGAGCAGACGGCGCTCCTCGGAGGTGGTCCAGCCAGCGGCCACTGAGTCCATCTCCGCGAGCACCGTGTTTGCCTCATTCAGCTGCTCGAGCTGGTGCTGGGCATAGTAAGCCTTCGTCACGTTCTTGCCCAGCTCGACCGTGCCCTCGTCCGGGGCGAGCAGCCCGTTTATGAGCTTCATGAGCGTGGACTTGCCGGCTCCGTTGGGACCGGTCAGCGCCACGTGGTCGCCGCGGTAGAGCTTGAGGTCAACGCCCGCGTAGACGTGGTTCTCGCCAAAGGACTTGGACACGCCCTCGAGGCTCACGACCTCGTCTCCGGTACGCGGTGGCTCGGGGAACGAGAAGTGCACCTTCTTGGTACCCTCGGGCAGGATGACGAGCTCGCTCTTAATCTGCTCGATCTTCTTCATGCGCTCCTGCGCCTGAGCGGCCTTCGTGGGCTTGTAGCGGAACTTGTCGACGAAGACCTGCATGTGCGCTATCTCGCGCTCCTGGGCGGCGCGCTTGGCGCGCATCTGCTCGAGGTTGTCCTCGCGCTGCTTGAGGTAGCTCGAGTAGTTTGCCGTGTAGGTAGTGATGCGGCGGTTCTCCACGGCGGCCACGTGGGAGACGCAGGCGTCCATGAAGGCGCGATCGTGGGAGACGAGAAGCACGGCGCCGTCGTAGCTCGCGAGGAACTGCTCGAGCCAGCGGACGCTCTCGAGGTCGAGGTGGTTGGTCGGCTCGTCGAGAAGGAGCAGGTCCGGATGACGAAGCAGGAGCTTGGAGAGCGAGATGCGCATCTGCCAGCCGCCCGAGAAGTCGCACGCGGGCTTGTCGAAGTCCTCGACGGGGAACCCCAGGCCGGCGAGGATCTGCCGTGCCCGCGCCTCGAGCTCGTAGCCGCCGAGGCGCTCGAAGCGGTCCTGTGCGGCGCCGTAGCGCTCGAGGAGCTGGTCGAGCTCGGGCCCGGGCTCGGTTCCCGAGATCTTGCGCTCGAGCTCGCGGACGCGGCGCTCCAGGTCCTTGACCTCGTGCGCGGAGTCCACGACCTCGGCGAGCGCGCTCTTCTCGCCCGCCAGGTGCGTCTCCTGCTCGAGGTAGCCGACCGTGGTGTCGCGCGCGAAGCTCACGGTTCCCTCGTCGGGGGACTCTTCCCCCATGATGATGCGCAGAAGCGTCGTCTTGCCCGAGCCGTTGGGACCGACGAGCGCCCAGCGCTCCCCTGCGTTGAGCTGCAGGGTGGCGCCCGTGTACAGGACGCGTCCCCCGAAGGACTTCGATATCTTGTCTGCGAGTGCGATCACGTGGCTGCCCCGGAGCTAGTCGGCGATGGTGAGGTGGATCGCGAAGCCGGCGATCTCCTCCTTGAAGTAGATGAGGTAGGTGCGGCCGGAGCCGTCGGGGCAGAGCGTGCGCGAGGACTCGTTGAACTCGACGCCGCGCGCCTCGTACCACGCCTGGGCGGCGTCGATGTCGTCGACGTGCAGCCCGATGTGGCCCTTCTCGCCGCGGCCGCCGTTGTTCATGACCTCAACGAGGCTGCCAGCGAACGAGGACACCGGGAAGGGCTCCTCGCCGCGCTCGATGCCGAGCAGGGCGCAGAGGGCGTCCGCCGTGGACGCCGCCTCCTCGGGCGTGTTCGTGTTGATGCCGACGTGGGCAAGCCTGAGCCCAAAGAGCTCGGCGGGGTTCTCTGACGTGTTCATGCGGTCCTCCCTGTAGTCGACCCATCCAGTATAGGCGAGAAGGACGACAGGCTGGGGGCTGCCGACAAGCCCCATCGGATTATCGCACGAGCAGAGTATGCGCCGGCGACTAGCCCACGCGGCGGAAGCGCACGAGGTCGCAGCCCGGTTCGGTGTGGAGTGGCATGGCCAGGCCGTCGATCGAGCCACCCGTCTCGGCCAGGTGGAAGTGGACGGGCATGCCGGGCGGCAGCTCGCCGAGGACGTCGTCGAGCACGAAGGTGTCGTAGTGGAAGTGGTCGAGGGGCAGGCGCCAGTGGTTGAAGTCCAGGGTGAGCGCGCCGGCCTCGCACGTGACGCGGACCTGCTCGTAGCCGGGCCTCGCGTAGATGCCCGCGTAGTCCTCGAGCGTGTGCGAGGGCGCGGTGCCGAGAACCCGCTCGCCCCTGAGCCGTGCGGCCATCTCGGCCTCCCGCCCGCCCTTCTCGACGGCGTATTCGTGATAGCGCCCGACCCAGTCTCCCCCGCTCACGCCGAGGTGATGGTCGAGCACCTCGTGCGCGAGCGCGACGTGCAGCAGGCTCCCGTTCATGTTGGTGAGGGCGACGACGCCGAGGTCCTCGTCGGGGAGGAGCCCGACGAACGAGGAGAACCCGTCGATGTTGCCGCTGTGCTTGACGAGCCTCCGGCCGCGGTAGGACTCGACGAACCAGCCCAGCCCGTAGCAGTGGAAGCAGGACTCGTCCTGCGGCATGTCCAGCGGACGGTCGAGGATCGTCTGCGGCGCATGGAGCGTCGCGAGGGCGGCCGGCGAGAGGACGTCTGCGGGCGCCGAGTCGTCACCGAGGTGGAGGCGGGCCCAGACGAGCAGGTCGTCGACACAGGAGCTGATGCAGCCGGCGGGCGCGAAGGGAGAGCCCACGCCGGCGGAGCGGTCCTCGACGGAGCTTTTGTAGTACGGAATGGGAACGCGCCCGTGGACGGGGTCGCGCCCGTCGGGACGGCCGTAGCCGACGGCATGGTTCCTGTCCTCGGTGAGCTCGTCTACGTAGAGCCTACTGCGACGCATGCCGAGGGGCTCGAGGATGCGGCGGCTCACGAGCTCCTCGAAGGTCGTACCGGTGAGGCGCTCGAGCACGCGGCCGGCCAGCACGTAGCACTGGTTGTTGTACTGGAAGGTCGTGCGGATCGGGCGGTTTGGCTCAAGGAAGCGCAGGTTGTGGACGATGTCGTCGCGCGTGTAGTCGGTCCCGTACCAGGAGTACTCGTGGCGCGGGAGTCCCGTGCGGTGGCACAGGAGGTCGCGCACGCTGACCGTGCGCGTTGCATAGTCGTCATGGAAGCGGACCTCCGGGACGTAGTCCCTCACCGGGGCGTCCCAGTCGAGCGCGCCCTCCTCGACGAGCATCGCGGCGAGCGCAGCGGTGAACGCCTTCGTGCAGCTCGCGATCTGATAGAGCGTCCGGGAGTCGGCGGAGAGGCCGCGCTCGACGTCACGCAGGCCGAAGGCGCCCGAGAACACGGTCTCGCCCCGATGGGTGACGCCGAGGGCGACCGACGGGCTCTCCCAGAGCTCGAGCCCGCGCTCGGCCATGTCGCTCAGTTCATTGAAGAAGTCTGCCATCACGTGCCCCTGCCCCTTCCCGCGCTCGCGGCGCTGCGTCTAGAAGTCAAGCTCGATGCCGAGGCCGGGCCTGTCGAGCAGGCGGAACGTGCCGCCCTCGCGCGTGAAGCCGCCCTCGATGCCGTCGTCGTCACCAACGAAGAAGGTGAAGCTGTCGCAGTCGGCCTCGACGACCGCGCCCTTCGCGGCGACGAGGCTGATTCCGGCGGTGAGGCTGATCTTGTTCTCCATCATGCAGCCGACCATGCAGCCCACGCCGGCGCGCTCGGCGACGTCGGCGATCTCGGCCCCGCCGAGCAGACCACCGCACTTCATGAGCTTGATGTTGAAGAAGTCTGCGGCGTGAAGGGCCGCAGCGCGACGCGCGTCATGTACGTCATGGATGGACTCGTCGAGCATGAGCTTGACCGACGTCGTGTTCCTGCGCATGAGCTCGGCGGCCCCGTCGAAGTCCCACCAGGGCAGGAACTGCTCGGCCGCGTCTATCCTGAGCGCCTCGAGCTCGCCGAGCGCGGCGCGGGCGGTCTCGACGGAGTAGCCCTGGTTGGCGTCGACGCGGATCCGGACGTCGTCGCCCACGCTCGATCTGATGACCGAGAGCGCCTCGAGATCGTGCTCCAGGTCGAGACCTATCTTGACCTTAAGGATGTCGAAGCCCATCTCGGACACGCAGCGCTCGGCCTCGCGCCGCATGCGCTCGGGCGAGTCGATGCCGACCGTGACGTCGTTCACCACGACGGGGTCGGACCCGCCCAGCAGCCTGTACAGGGGCAGACCTCGGTACTTGCCCGCGATGTCATGGAGCGCGATGTCAAAGGCGCACTTCGCCGACCCGTTGCCGTGGATGCGGGCGTCCATGAGCGCGTGCGCGCCCTCGATGTCGAGGGCGTCGGCACCCATGAGCGCCTCGGCGAGGTCTTTGAGCACCAGGCGGCAGGTGTCCATGGTCTCACCCGTGACGAAGGGCAGCGGCGCCGCAGAGCCGAGGCCGTAGAGACCCTCGTCGGTCTCTACCCGCACCATCCAGCTGTCAGCGCTGTCCATCGTCCCATAGGCAACGCGAAAGGGCTGTTTGAGCGGGGCGGAGAACCTCTCGATCCTGACGTTGGCAATCCTCAACGTGTGACCTCCTGCTCTCAACGGTTAGCTGCATAGTAGTACCAATGTCGTCAGCATGCGGCCCTATAATGGGCGTGTAGTGAAGAGACACACTGAATGCGATGGTTGGCTGTGGATTATCAGAGAGATTACGCGAGACCGACACGGTCGAGACGCACGAGGCCCGCGACCGAACAGGCGTCTGCTGCGGCACCAGCGCTCGACGAACGTCGCCAGGGGGCGGGGCGCATCGGCGCGATCGAGGGCATCCGCACCCTCTCCATCGTCGCCATCCTGCTCTACCATGCCGACCCGTCGTGGCTGCCCGGGGGCTTCTTCGGCGTCTCCGTGTTCTTCGTCCTCACCGGGTACCTGACGACGATCTCCCTCGAGAGAGAGATCGAACGTACGGGAGGCGTCGACTATCTGCGCTTCGTCGTGCGACGACTGGTCCGGCTTGTTCCCTCGGTCGTCGCCGCCGTGGGCGTGACGACCGTTCTCTGCGCGCTCTTCGCCCACCCCCTGCTCCCCAAGCTCAAGTCCGACGTGCTGAGCGCCCTCCTGTTCTTCGAGAACATCCATTACATCCTGAGCGACGTCCCCTACTTCGCCGCCGCGGGACTCCCCTCTCCCCTCACCCATCTTTGGTTCCTCGGCGTCACGATGCAGTTCTACCTCGTGTGGCCGCTCCTGCTCCTCCTGCTGCGTCGCGTCTGCCCCACGCGCCGGGTCCTTCTCGGCGCCGTGGGCGCCCTCGTGCTCGTCTCGGCCGTCGAGATGGCCGTCCTCTACGACCCCTCGGACACCAGCCGCGTCTACTACGGGCTCGACACGCGTGCCGCCGAGCTCCTCGTGGGCGCCCTCTGTGCGCTCGCGACCGAGGGCGCGGGCTGGCAGCTCAGCACGTCGGCGCGTGACGGCCGCGGGCGCGTCCCGCTTCCCGCGTGGGGCTACGAGCTCGCCGGCGTCGCCGCCCTCGCGCTGCTCGTTGTCATGGCGTTTGCGATCGACGGCTTCTCGCCGCTCACCTACTACGGCGGCACGCTCGTCGCGGCGCTTCTCGCCGCCGTGCTCGTGGGCGTCGTCTGTCGCGGTGGCGCGCTCGCCCGCGTCCTCGGCGCCCCGCCGCTCGTCGCCGCCGGGGCGGTGTCCTTCTCGCTCTACCTCTGGCACTATCCGCTGCTGCTCGTGATGAACCCCGCCACGCGGACCACCGAGCTCCCCTGGTGGGGATGGGTGCTCGAGTTTGCCCTCATCGCCGTCGTGAGCGTCGCTTCGTACGTCTTCGTGGAGCGCGGCGAGGGGAGGCCGTGGCTCCTCGGCCAGAGCAGGGTTCGCGTCGCGCTCTACGTCGTCACGGCCGTCTCCCTCCTCGTGCTTGCCATCGCTCCCGTCGAGGCGGCCCAGACCGGGGTCCCGGTGGACCAGCAGGCGGAGAGCTCCCAGGAGACCTCCGCCGAGGTCGACGATGCGACTGATTCAGATGAGGAGCAGGAGGAGGAAGAGAAGGACGAGGTCGTCGTCCCCGATCCCTCCGACTACACGGTCGATCCCGAGACCGGGGTCACCGACGCCAAGGTCCTGCTCGTCGGGGACTCCGTCTCCCTCGGCGCGCAGGAGCGCTTCAACGAGATATTCCCCAACGGCTGGATGGACTCGGCGATCAGCCGACAGGTCAGCGTGGGTATCGACGTCTATCGCGCCTGCTCGGTCACCGGGCACGACGCGCCCGTGGTCATCTTCGCGCTCGGCAGCAACGGTCCGGCGTCCGAGTCGGACGTGCGCGCGCTCATAGACGCCTGCGGGCCCGAGCGCCGCGTCCTTCTCGTCAACACGCGCGTCCCGGGTGCGCAGCAGGACTACAACAACACGCTCTACGCACAGATGGCCTCAGAATACGACAACGTCGAGGTCGTCGACTGGTACGCCGCGAGCGCGGGTCACGACGAGTACTTCTGGGACGACGGGACGCACCTCAGGCCCGAGGGCGCCGACGCCTACGTGACCATGCTCCGTCAGGCCGTCACCGGGCGCTAGGTCGCCCGGAGGACAGGCGGATCGCGTAGTCGATGGCGTTGACGAGCGAGCGCTCGCTCGACTCCCCGGTCCCGGCCAGCGCGAAACCCGTCCCGTGGTCGACGGACGTGCGGATGATCGGGAGCCCGAGCGTGACGTTCACGCCCTCGACGGCGTCCCATGCGCCCCGCTCGCGGTCAAAGCGGAAGCCGAGCATCTTGGTGGGTATGTGCCCCTGGTCGTGGTACATGCAGACGACGATGTCGTACCACCCGCCGTTCATCTCGGGGAAGACGCTGTCGGGCGGCAGGGGCCCGCGGGCGTCGATCCCCTCGGAGCGCGCGGCCTCGATCGCCGGGATGATCTCCTCGACCTCCTCGGTCCCAAAGAGCCCGTTCTCACCGGCGTGCGGGTTGAGGCCGGCAACGGCGACGCGAGGTCGCTCGATGCCGAGGTCGCGGCAGGCCCGCCACGCGAGACGAATCACCTCGAGCACGCGGGGCGTGCGCACGCGCTCGCACGCGCTCGCACGCCTCCCTGAGGGAGCAGTGCGTGGACACGTGCGCGACGCGGAAGTCGTGGTGGCAGAGCATCATGGCGTAGCTGGCGGTGTGCGTGTAGTGGGCGTAGATCTCAGTGTGGCCGTCGAAGTGCATGTCGCGCGGGGCGAGGGCGAGGTTGAGGGCCTCCTTGTTGAGGGCGTTGGTAACCGTGGCGTCGACCTCACCGGCGAGCGCGAGGTCGAGCACGTCGATGACACCGGGGACAAAGCGTGCGCCGGATACCTCGGAGACGGCGTTGACCCTGACCTCCGGGTGGCTCACGTAGCCTCGCGCACGGCCTATCACTCCCGCGTCGCCCACGACGATGGGCCGGCACCGGTCGTAGAGCGCCACGTCGGAGAGGGCCTTGACGCAGAGCTCAGGGCCGTTCCCGGCCGGGTCGCCCATCGTGATCGCGACGACGGGGCGTTCTTCTCGGCTCATGGCTGTTCCTCTCCCGAGCGCGCCGCACGGCCCTCGGGCACGAGGAAGCGCTTCTCGACCTTGCAGACATAGGGGCTGAAGGGACTGTCGTCACCGTGCAGCATGGTGCAGCGTGCCTCGAGCACCTGACCGAGCAGGAGGTAGGCCTCCTTGGGGTCGAAGCCGTAGTCCTCGACCATCCACCAGATGAGCTCGCGACACGCGGCGCAGAACGAGTCCTTCATCCGGTCGAGGTTGGCTATCGTCATGATGTGGGTGTCGTTCTCGGCGCGAAGCCAGCCGTGCGACGCGTACCCGGGTCGCAGAGAGAGTCTCAACGTCACCACGGCGGCGCACTCGATGGCGCCGCCGTGGGGAATTTCGCCGTCGCCCATGATGGCGTGGCAGTCCCCCACGTGCAGCAGCGCGCCCTCGACCTCGACCGGCAGGTAGAGCGTCGTCCCGGGGCAGATCTCCTGGACGTCCATGTTGCCGCCGTTGCGGTAGGCGTAGCGGTTCGTCTGTGGCTCCCCCGCCGGCGCCGTGGCGATCGTGCCGATCATGGGGCGCACGGGCAGGGTGAGGGCATCGCTCCAGAGAACCCGCCCGTCCTCGATGCGCACCGTCTTGGTGACGACGTCCCAGTCGTTCTCCCAGATGAGCTGCGAGAGCGGGTTTCTCCACCCCGCGAAGCCGGTGTAGCCGAGCGGTCCGGGGGTCACGTCGAGCACCTCGACGACGAGGGTGTCCCCGGGGCGCGCGCCCTCCACGGCCACGACGGTCGCCAGGTTGGGTCCGCGGCTCTTGCTGGGGTCCCAGAGATCTTCGATGCCGTTGAGCCAGTCCCCGCCGTTGAGCTGGGTCTCGATCTCGACGACACTGCCGGGGGCGACCGTGGCCGCGGGCTCGTGCGCTGCGTCGAGGGTGTTGTAGACGCGCTCCTTGCCGATGTGGATCATAGGCGGCCTCCCTCGTCTCAAACGAAACGGGCCGCCGGGCATGAGAACCCGACGGCCCGTGAGCGTCTGGTGGAGATAAGGGGGTTCGAACCCCTGACCTCGTGACTGCCAGTCACGCGCTCTCCCAACTGAGCTATATCCCCGCTGGTGGGCGATGCTGGATTCGAACCAGCGACCCCTTCCGTGTGAAGGAAGTGCTCTACCCCTGAGCCAATCGCCCGTGCGGGGAACATCCTATCAGAACTCGACGCGGATGGCACGAGAAATTCCAAATCGCTCATCCAATTCGTCGACGCACCACCTTTAGCCTACATTTGCGCTGCAGGGCCTCCGATGTCCCGCACGCGCTCCAGGAAGTCGTGCACTTGTCCTGACATTGTCTAGAAACTACGGCCCTTGTCCTTCTCGCTTCTAGTAATTCAAAGGGTTGTCCTTGTTGTAGAGTGCCTGGACAGACAACCTCTCAATTCTTTAGAAGAGCACGGGACAAGCGCGGGCATCTCTAGAATCGCTGGCGACAAGGACGTCGATTCTTAGAACCCCTAGCGACAAGAGCGCCAATTCCTAGGCGCTCGCGTGACAAGACCGGCAATTCTCGGATATGCCCGGGCCGATACGACGACGGCCCGGACGCCGAGCAGGCATCCGGGCCGGAGACGATCTGGTGGGCCCAGCAGGATTCGAACCTGCAACCCAGGGATTATGAGTCCCCTGCGCTAACCGTTGCGCCATGAGCCCGTATGAAAAAGGCGGCGACCGAAGCCGCCGCCCTCATTTACGTGGTGGAGATAAGGGGGTTCGAACCCCTGACCTCGTGACTGCCAGTCACGCGCTCTCCCAACTGAGCTATATCCCCGCGTTGGTGCGTAAGCAACTATACCAGACCTCGCGGCAGGGTCAACAAGTTTTTTTGAGAACCTCACCGATCGCCGCGGAGAGCCCAGAGCGCCTCGCGAGAGACGTCGCGCAGAGACGGCGTCCCGCACATTTCCATCACGTCGGCGAGCTCGGAGCGGAGCTGCCCCAGATAGTTCCTGACGCCACGCTCTCCCCCGCCGAAGGCGGCGACCACGAACGGTCGGCACACCAGGCAGGCGCGGGCTCCGAGGGCGATCGCGCGGAACACGTCGAGGCCGCTCCTGATGCCTCCGTCAACGAGGACCTCAACCTCGTCCCCCACGGCCGAGACGATGTCGGGGAGCACCCCAGCGGTCGCCGGGGTGCCGTCCAGGACGCGGCCGCCGTGGTTGGAGACCACGATCGCGTCGACGCCCGCCTCGGCGGCCCTAGAGGCCGCTCGCGGCGTCATCACGCCCTTGAGGACAAAGGGCACGTTGCGCTCGTGACAGCGGGAGACGATCTCTGCGACCTCGGCAGCGGACTTGGCGCCGGCCGGCGGCTCCTGGCCGCGCAGGAACGGAAGGCCTGCGGCGTCGATGTCCATGGCGACGGCCGCCGGGGACGCCTCGAGCGCCTGGTTTAGCTTGGCGTCCAGGGTCGCCGCGTCCCAGGGCTTCACCGTGGGCACGCCGCGCCCGCCGAGGCTTGCGATGAGGCCGCAGGCCTCGGTCATGATGGAAGCGTCGAGGCCGTCGCCCGTCCACGCGAGCGTGCCCTCCCCCGCCGCCGCCTCCAGCACGCAGCGGTTGTAGGTCACGGTGTCGTACCTCTCACCGTAGTGGCGCTGGACGTCGCCGACCGGGCCGATCATCACGGGTACGGAGAGCTCGCACCCGAGCACCGTCGCGCGCGTGTCAGCCGAGAAGGACCCGTGCAGGGTGTCCATGTTCACGCGGAGGCGCTGCCACGCCTCCCAGTTGCCGTGCGCCACGCGACCCACGCCCTTGTCGCCCGGGCCGGGCATCACGCCGGCGCACGCGCGCCCGTCGCAGACGGGGCACGCCTTGCAGAAGGGTCCGATGTTGCCGCGTGCGGCTCGGGCCAGCTCCTCGTAGCTCATGGTCGTTCCTCTCAACAGAAAGGTGCCCCGGCGAGAAGACCGGGGCACGTGGGGTCGGACTAGGCGCGGGCGGGGACGATTCGCTCGGTGAGCCAGGAGGCGAGCTCGCCCATCGGTACGTCGAAGCGCTCGCCGGTCTCGCGGACCTTGACCTCGGCCATGCCGTTCGCAACGCCGCGCTTGCCCAGGATCACCTGGTACGGAATGCCAATGAGGTCGGCGTCGGCGAACTTCACGCCCGGACGCTCCTTGCGGTCGTCGAGAAGAACCTCGAGGTCGGCGGCGCAGAGCTCGTCCACGACCCCCTCCGCGACCGGCGTGACCACGTCGTCGTTGACCGCAAGCGGCACGACCTCGACCTCGTAGGGCGCCACGCAGACGGGCCAGGAGATGCCGTGCTCGTCATTGTGCTGCTCCACGACGGCAGCCAGCGTGCGGGAGACGCCGATGCCGTAGCAGCCCATGAGGAACGGGCGCTCCACGCCGTCCTCGTCCGCGAAGGTGGCGCCCATGGACTCGGAGTACTTGGTGCCGAGCTGGAAGACCTGGGAGATCTCGATGCCGCGGGCGCTCTTGAGGGACGCCCCGCAGTGCGGGCAGGGGTCGCCCTCCTTCACGCTCACGAGGTCGGCCCACTCGTCGACCGCAAAGTCTCGGCCGGGACGGGCGCCCGTGAAGTGGTAGTCGACCTCGTTGGCACCGCAGGTCCAGCTGACGCTCTCGCGCAGGGACACGTCGCAGACCAGGCGCACGCCCTCGGGCAGGTTGACGGGGCCGATGAAGCCCTTGTGCAGGCCGCACGTCTCGAGCTCCTCGTCCGTCATGAGGTGATAGGCGCCGAAAAGCTTGTTCGCCTTGATCTCGTTGAGCTCGTGGTCGCCAGGGACGATGGCAACGACGTTCGTGCCGTCCTCGGCCACGAGCGCGAGCGACTTGCGCGTGCCGTTCTCGGGGAAGCCGAAGAAGCCCGCGACCGCCTCGATGGAGCCGAGGCCCGGAGTGTGGACCTTCTCGAGCGTGCCGTCGCCGGGGCCCTCGGTCACGGGGACCTTCGTGGCGGCCGCCTCGACGTCGGCGGCAAAGCCGCAGTCGCAGTAGACGAGCTCTGCCTCGCCGGAGTCGGCGAGCGCCATGAACTCAACGGAAGTGTCGCCGCCAATCTGGCCGGAGTCGGCCACGACGGGCAGCGCGTAGATGCCGCAGCGCTCGGCGATGCGCGCGTAGGCGTCCTTCTCCTGCTCGTAGCACTCCTGCAGCGACTCCTGCGTGGCGGAGAAGCTGTAGGCGTCCTTCATGATGAACTCGCGGCCACGCATGAGGCCGAAGCGCGGGCGCATCTCGTCACGGAACTTGTCCTGGATCTGGTAGAGCGTGCACGGGAGCTGCTTGTAGGAGCGCAGCTCGTTCTTCACGAGGTCCGTAAAGGTCTCCTCGTGCGTGGGACCCAGGGCGAACTCGCGGCCGTGACGGTCGGCGATGCGCATGAGCTCGGGGCCGTAGGCGTCCCAGCGGCCCGACTCGTGCCAGAGCTCGGCGGGCGTGAGAATCGGCGCCATCATCTCCTGGGCGCCGATGGCCTCCATCTCGTCACGGATGACGGCCTCGATCTTGTGGATCGAGCGCCACGCCAACGGCAGGTAGCTGTAGAGGCCGGCCGCGGTCTTACGAATCATGCCGGCGCGAAGCAGCAGCCGGTGGCTCGCGAGCTCCGCCTCGGCCGGGTCCTCCTTGAGCGTGGGCGCGTACAGCGCGGACATCTTCTGATAACGCTTCACGTGCGATTCCCTTCTGTCCAACATGCAACGCCATTGATTCTACGACATACGGCCGAGAAGAACGGTCGAGGTGGAAACTCAACCTCCGCCTCCCCGGCGGGGTCAACCTCCGGCGCTCAGACAGCTTCGGCGCAAAGGACGCGCCTGCAGAACTCGCGGCGGAGGTTGACCCCGCCGGGGAGGCGGCCAAGACGTCACGCCTTCGATAGCTGCGCATAGTTAACGTAGGCCTCGCGACGGCCGCATATGCCCCGCCGCGAGTTCTTGCCGAGCGCCCTTCTCGGCAAGCTGTCTGAGCGCCGGGGCATATGCGGCCGGCGCGGGGCCAGGCGGCCTAGGCGAAGCGGCGATTGATCTCGGCGAAGAGCTCGTCGACGGCGTCGGGCTCGTCGACGGTGCGGATCATCTCGCCGGACGCGAAGAGGACGGCCTTGCCGCGCCCGCCCGCGAGACCAATGTCGGCGCCCCTGGCCTCACCGGGGCCGTTCACGACGCAACCCATGACGGCGACGGTGATGGGGGCGCGCACGCCCGCGAGGCGCCGCTCGACCTCGGCGGCGACGCCCATGAGGTCCCACTGGCAGCGACCGCAGGTCGGGCAGCTCACGAGCTCGGGGCGCAGGCGCCTGAGCCCGACTGCGGAAAGGAGGTCCCAGGCCACGTTGACCTCCTCGACGGGGTCCGCGGTGAGCGAGAGGCGAATGGTGTCGCCGATGCCCTCCATGAGGAGCGCCCCGATCGCCGCGGCGTTCTTGACGGTGCCCTGGCGCAGGGTGCCCGCCTCGGTCACGCCGATGTGGAGCGGGACGTCCGGGAGGTCGTGCGACAGCGCGCGGTTGACCTCGACGGTCGTGGGCACGCCGTGCGCCTTCGCGGAGAGGACGATATCGGCAAAGCCGCGCTCGCGGAAATGCTCGACGAAGGAGGTGGCCGATCCGACGAGCTTCTCGACGTGGGTCAGGTCCTCGCGCTCGGCGAAGGCGGGGTCAAGCGAGCCCGCGTTCACCCCGATGCGAATGGGAATGCCCGCCGCGCCCGCCTCGTCGATCACGGCGTCGACGCGCCCCCAGCTACCGATGTTGCCTGGGTTCACGCGGAGCGCGGCGGCACCGCGCCGGCAGGCCTCGATCGCGAGGTTGTGGTCGAAGTGGATGTCTGCGACGACAGGTAGGGGCGAGGCCTCGCAGATTGCACGAAATCCGTTGAGCGCCCCTGCCCGGGGTATGGCGACGCGGATGATCTCGCAGCCGGCATCGGCAAGACGAGAGATTTGCGCAAGCGTCGCCTCGGCGTCGGCGGTGTCGGTCGTGCACATGGACTGTACGGAGACGGGCGCACCGCCACCGACGAGGACGTTTCCCACGCGCACAGGACGGGTGTGCTCGCGAGGCGCGGCGATGTTCCTGTCAGACATTATCCGCTCCTAACCAAGGACGAGGCGTACGACGTCGTTTCTCAGCACGACGATAAAGACGAAGAGGATGAAGGCCATGCCCACGTAGCTCAGAATGACGATCGCTCGCTGCGGGAGCGGTCGGCGTATTACGAGCTGAATGAGCTCGATCAAGATCTTCCCGCCATCGAAGGGTGGAATGGGCAGCAAGTTCATGAAGCCGAGCGACATCGAGATCGCGGCAACGATAAGAGCAAGCTCATAGACGCCCGACGAGGCGGCCTCGGAGGTCATGACCGCGATGCCCACGACGGATGAAGACTGGTCGAGGACCTCCATCGTGTGTTGGGGCTGAATGAGCTGCACGACGGCGCTCGCGACCTGGCCGACGTAGCCAAACGTCGCCGACGCCGCCTCGGGAAGCGTGGGATGGTACGTGGCGACGGTGGCGCCGATGCCCAGCAGTTCCGTCGGCTCTCCGTCGGGAAGGTCAATAATGACGTCGTGGGAGACCCCGTCACGCTCATAGGTGAGCTCGAAGTCGCGCCCCTCGGAAAGAGGGCCGTTTAGCGCGCCTACGACCTCCGTCCAGGTAGCGACACTCGTCCCGTCCACGATGGTCAGGACGTCGCCCGCCTCGATCCCGGCGGTGTCGGCAAACGATCCCTCGGTGACAGAACCAATGACGTTGACGTCGGAGACGTAGTCGACGCCGCGCACAACGATTGCGCCGGTAACGATCACGAAGGCGAGAAGGACGTTCACCAGGGGGCCGGCCAGCAGCATCGCGCAGCGCTTGAGGAAGCCAACGCCCTGGTAGGTGCGGCGTCGCTCGTGGGCGAGAAACTCGTCAGGGCTCATGCCGGTTTCGCGGGGAAGCCCGGGGTCGCTGGTCCCGTCTGCAGCGAAGTCATGGCCGCGGTCGTACTCGGTGAGGAGGCTCGCGTCCCTCCTGACCGTCTCGAAGGCCTCGGGATAGGTTGACTGCGAAGGGGACTCGCCACGCTCAGAATCGTAGTAGGGGCGGATGGCAGCCCAGTCGTTCAATGTGACGAGCAGGTCATAGGCATGGTCGAGGTCAATGCCCAGTGAGTCGGCGACCTCTTGCGCCCGGATTCTCCCCCGTCGCATTACGATTTCGAGCGCGGGGGCGAGCAGCTCGTCCTCGGCGCCCTCCATGCCGCAGATGCGCGTGTACCCGCCCAGGAGCAGCGGGGTCACACCAAACTCGGTCCCGACCTTGGCACTCTTGCGCGAGAGCTTGAACCGACAGGGCAGACCGAGGAAGAACTCCGTCGCGCGAACGTGGAAGGCGCGGGCAGCCAGGTAATGACCGCCTTCGTGCACGAAGACGAGCACGGAGAGGACGAGGACGCCCCAGAAGACGACCCAGACGACGTTGAGCAGGCCACTCAATCGCAAACCTCCGCAAGTGCGGCCGAGGCTCGCTCGCGCGCGAGCGCATCGACCTGGTCGAGCTGCTCCAGGCTTTCTACCCGCTCGACGGTCGTCTCGTCCATGACGCGCCCAACGATGCGCTCGATGTCAAGAAAACCGCACATCCCTTTGCGGAAGCCGGCGTTTGCGACCTCGTTGGCTGCGTTCATGGCACAGGGGAGCGTCCCGCCGGTCTTCCCCGCCTCGCAGGCGAGACGCAGGCACCCAAAGGTCTCGACGTCCGGGGCGTCAAAGGTGAGCGGCTCGCAGCCCCACCAGCCTACGGTTTCGGCAACGCCGTCCCAGCGCTCGGGATAGCTCAGCGCGTATTGGATGGGAGCGCGCATGTCCGAGGCGCCGAGCTGGGCCTTGACCACGCCGTCACGGAACTCGACCATCGAGTGAATCTTGCTCTGGCGATGGATGAGGACGCTGATCGCGTCGATTGGCACGTCGAAGAGATGATGGGCCTCGATTACCTCGAGCCCCTTGTTCATGAGCGTCGAGCAGTCAATAGTGATCTTCGCCCCCATCGTCCAGGTGGGATGGGCGAGCGCATCCGCCGCGGTCACCGAGGAGAGCTCGTCACGCGTCTGCCCGTAGAACGGGCCGCCCGAACAGGTGAGCCAGATGCGCTTGAGATCGACGTCCCGCTCCCCCACTAGGCACTGGAAGATAGCGCTGTGCTCGGAATCTACGGGAATGAGCCTGCCCGGTCGCACGAGCGGCATGAGGAGGTCCCCGCCGCAGACAATCGACTCCTTGTTCGCATAGGCAAGCGTCTTGCCCGCCTCGAGCGCTGTGTAGCCGGCGTGCATGCCAGCGAATCCTACGAGAGCGTTGACCACAACGTCGACCTCGGGAAGGCGGGCGAGGTCGGTGACGGCGTCCGCCCCACAGGCGAGCTCGCAGCCCTCAGGGAGCTCGCCGAGGCAGGCGTCCCTTCCGTGGGCAGCGTCAGCCACGGCAACGTGAGCAACGCCGAACTCGCGTGCGGCCGCCACGAGCACATCTGTTGAGGAGTGCACGGAGAGTGCGACCACACGGACGCGATCTGCGTGTCGGCGGCACACGTCGAGCGTCTGGGTGCCAATGGACCCCGAGCAGCCCAGGACGGCCACGCGCAGGGGCGTCCCGTCCGGCTTGGCGGCAGCAAATCCAGATGTCACAGGATTCCTCCAAAGTAGAGCAGGAAGAGGGCGGCCATGCCACCAAAGAGCATGGAGTCCGAGCGATCGAGGAGACCGCCGTGGCCGGGCAGAACGTTACCGGAGTCCTTGACGCTCGCGCCGCGCTTGAGGCGGGACTCGAAGAGGTCGCCGATGACGGCGGCGATGCCCACTACAAGACCAAAGAGGACCGCGGAGAGAGCCGAGAGGGTCCCGAGCACGAAGACGGAGAGCAGCACCCAGACGAGCACGGAGCCCACGAGGCCGCCCAGAAAGCCCTCGACGCTCTTCGCCGGCGAGATGCGCGGCGCGAGCTTGTGCGACCCAATGGCGGAGCCCACGAGGTAGGCGAAGGTGTCGTTCACCCACATGGAGAGCATTACGCCGAGCGTCAGGAGTGCGCCGGTCATACCGGGGTCGTACTTTCGGATGAAGATGATGCTGGCAAACGTCAGCGAGGTGTAGAGCGGCCCGAACGCGGTGACCGACACGTCGGCCACGTTGGCACGCGGGGCAAACACGTACCAGCATGCGCACGCCATGAGCAGCAGCAGCACGACGAGGGTGCAGGCGGCGAAACCCTGCAGGTACGCAGCGGCAGGGAACAGCATGGCGGCGGCGAGCCCGAGCACCTCGTTTGGCATGCGGCCACCCATGCGGCAGATTCTATAGAACTCGGAGCAGCAGAGCCATGCCTCTGCGGCGACGAGGAGCGCCGTGGTCAGAGGGCCGCAGAAGATGCAGACGAGCGTGACGATAGCGTAGACCGCGCCGGAAGTCGTTCTGGTGAGCAGCTTCTCCGCCGAGCTTCTCGCCCTCTGGCCACGAAGGTCGCCAGCCGCGCGGGCGTCCTCCTTAGAGGCCCTCTTGTCCTCGAGTCGGTCAACCTGGCGGTCGAGTCCCTCGCTCTGGCGAGCCGACGGGTCGTTCTTGTCCTGGGTCATTGACGGGTCACTCCCCCGAACCTGCGCGAGCGCCCCTGGTACGCGAGGATCGCACGAAGATAGTCCCACTTGCCGAAGTCAGGCCAGAGGGTGTCGGTGACGTAGAACTCCGTGTAGGCGAGCTGCCAGAGTAGGTAGTTGGACAGCCTGAGCTCTCCCGAGGTCCGAATGAGCAGGTCAGGGTCTGGCAGCCCGGCGGTGTAGAGCCGCTCAGAAACGGCCCGCTCGTCGATATCGTCTACGGAGATGGTGCCCTCGAGGACATCACGGGCAAGGTCGCGAGCGGCTCGTGTCATCTCCGCGCGCGACCCGTAGTTGACCGCGAGGGCAAACGTCATCCCCGTGTGGTCACGGGTCTCGTCAAGGCCGCGCTGGAATACCACGCGAGTCCTCTCGGGAAGTGCATCGAGGTCACCCAGAAAGCGCAGGCGGACGTTCTCCTGATGGAAGAGGGGCAGCTCCTTGACAAGCGTCGTGGCAAAGAGATGCATGAGAAGGTCGACCTCACGCTGCGGCCGGCGCCAGTTCTCGGTGGAGAAAGCATAGACGGAGAAGGCGTCGAGGCCGAGCCGCACGCTGGTGGTGACAGCCTCGCGCAGTGCGTCGACGCCGGCGACGTGTCCCCTCGAGCGATCGAGGCCGCGAGCCGTCGCCCAGCGCCCGTTGCCGTCCATGATGATCGAGACGTGACGAGGCAGACGCTCGAGGTCCACATCGTCGAGCGAAAGGTCTTCCTGCGGGTCTGAGTAGTAGCTGCGAAGCTTTTCGTTGTCGAGTTGCACTAGATCTCCATGACCTCGGCGCTCTTGGTCTTGAGCAGGTCCTCGATCTTCGCAACGTAGGAATCGGTGATCTTCTGGACGGCCTTCTTCTCGCGCGACTGCTCGTCGTCGGAGAGCTCCTCGTCGCGCTCGATCTTGCCGTTGACGTCACGGCGCACGTTGCGCACGGACACGCGCGCCTCCTCCGCGAGCTCCTTGCACTCCTTGACGAGCTCCTTGCGGCGCTCCTCGGTGGGCTTGGGGAACGGAAGACGAATGGACGTGCCGTCGTTGGAGGGTGTGATGCCAAGATCGGAGCTCTCGATGGCCTTCTCGATGGCACGAAGGGCGCTCTTGTCCCACGGCTCGACGACGAGCATGGAGGCCTCGGGGACCTTGATGCCGGCGAGCTGCGTGATGGGGGTCGGCTGGCCGTAGTAGTCGACCATGATGGGTGCAAGAATCTGGGCGTTGGCTCGGCCGGTGCGGACGCGGGCGAAGTTGGCCTTGAGCGTGTCGAGGCACTTGCTCATGTTCTTCTCGGCGCGGTCGGTGTACTGGCTCATGCTTAGTCCTCCTCGACGACGGTGGTGCCGACGGTCTCCCCGCGCACGGCGCTCAGGAAGACACCCGGCTGCTTGATGTCAAAGACCATGATGGGCATGTGGTTATCGTGGCAAAGAGCGGTCGCCGTGGCATCCATGACCTTGAGGTCACGGTTGAGGACCTCGCGATAGGTGATGGTGTCAAAGCGCTTGGCTTCGGGGTTGGTGCGCGGGTCGGAGTCGTAGATGCC
>DBQY01000014.1:116469-170856 GCA_002305805.1 Atopobium sp. UBA1382
TGCCGGATGGCGCGACGACGAATGTAGGGCTCGGCGATCTGGCGCATCTCGATGGCGCTCATGACGCGGCAGTCCATACCGTTGCGCTCGAAGCAGTCCTGCAGGGAAAGCGAGTTGATGACCGTGGCGAGCATGCCCATGTTGTCGCCCTGGGCACGGTCCATGCCCGCAGCCGCACCCTGAATGCCGCGGAAGATGTTGCCGCCACCTACGACGATGGCGACCTGAACGCCGGCATCGCAGACGGGTTTGATCTCCTCAGCGAGCCGCTGGGGCACGGCAGGGTCGATGCCAAAGGACTGCTCCCCCATGAGGGCCTCACCGGAGAGCTTGAGCAACACGCGCCGGTACTTGATGTCTGACAAGACGACCTCGCTTTCCTCGACGCCCACGGGTACGGGCGGGTAAGGTACTGTCCGTGATTCTAGCAGAGCGGGCGAGAGGGACCGCCCAGGAGCTGGTGGCCACAAAAAACGGGGCCGGCGATGCGCTCGCCGACCCCGTGTGGGTCACTGTGACCGGTACTACTCGGCGTCGCCGAAGGTGTAGCGGACGAAGCTCATAACCTCGATGGCGTCGTCGACATCCTTGGAGACGTTCTTGGCGAGCTGACCGATGGTGAGGGAGCCGTCCTTGACGAACTCCTGCTCGGTGAGGACGCTCTCCTTGAAGTACTTCTCGAGACGGCCCTGGGCCATCTTCTCCTGGATGGCCTCCGGCTTGCCGGACTCGGCAGCCTGGGCCTTGTAGATGGCGAGCTCGTGCTCGATCACATCGGCGGGGACGTCGTCACGACGGGCGGAGACGGGCGCAGCGGCAGCGACCTGCATCGCAACGTCGTGGGCGAAGGTCTTGAACTGCTCGTTGGCAGCGGTCTCGGCCTTGGCAAACTTGAAGGTCACGATGTCGGCGAGCTTGCCACCGAGGTGGACGTAGCTGCCGAGCGCACCGTCCTCAGCGGTGACGCGCTGGAAGCGGGCGACCTTCATGTTCTCGCCGATGACGTGAATCATCTCGGTGAGCTCGGCGTCGACGGTGGACTCGCCCATCGCGCACGCCTTGAGAGCGTCAACGTCGGCGGGGTCGTTCTCGGCGACGATCTTGGCGAGGTCGAGCGCAAAGCCGGTGAACTTGGGGTTGGTGCCCACGAAGTCGGTCTCGCAGGTGAGCTCGAGCAGGGCGCCCGTCTTGCCGTCCTCGGAGACGTAGGCGGCGATGGTGCCCTCGTTGGTGTCGCGACCGGCGCGCTTGACGGCCTTGGCGATGCCCATCGTACGGAGGATGTCGACGGCCTTGTCGATGTCGCCATTGGCCTCGACGAGGGCCTTCTTGCACTCCATCATCGGGGAGTCGGTCATCTCGCGGAGCTGCTTGACAAGGGCGGCGGTAACCTGAGCCATGGTGATTCTCCTATCTAGTGGTCTGAGTTCGAGGACTACTCGGCATCGACGGCCGGCTGCTCGGCGGCAGGGGCCTCCTCGGCCACGGGAGCGGCCTCGCCGGCCATCTCCTCGGCGCTGATCTGCTCCTTGCCGGAGCCGGCGAGAACGGCGTCGGCGGAGAGCTCGCACATGAGGGCGACGGAGCGGATGGCGTCATCGTTGGCGGGCACGCCGTAGTCGACGACGTCGGGGTCGGAGTTGGTGTCGAGCAGACCGACGACGGGGATGTGCAGGCGGTTGGCCTCGCGGATGGCGATCTCCTCGCGCTTGGTGTCGACGACGAAGATGGCCTGCGGGAGGGCGGTCATGGTGCGAACGCCGCCGAGGTTCTTCTGGAGCTTCTCGAGCTCCTTGGTGAGCAGCGCCTGCTCCTTCTTGGGCAGGGTGGCCATGCGGCCGTCCTCGACCATGGCCTCGAGCTCCTCCATGCGGGAGATGCGGGAGCGCATGGTCACGAAGTTGGTGAGCATGCCGCCGAGCCAGCGCTGGTTGATGTAGGGCATGCCGCAGCGCTCGGCCTGGGCCGCGATGGGCTCCTGGGCCTGCTTCTTGGTGCCCACGAACAGCACGGTGCCGCCCTTGGACGCGGTCTCCTTGAGGAAGGTGTAGGCACGGTCGGCGCCGAGCATGGTCTGCTTGAGATCGAGGATGTAGATGCCGTTGCGCTCACCAAAGATGTAGGGCTTCATCTTGGGGTTCCAGCGGCGGGTCTGATGACCGTAGTGGCAGCCGGCGTCGAGCAGGGTCTGGATAGTGATCTTAGCCATGATAACCTCCTGTGGTTGATCCTCCGCGTGGGGTCGACCTCGAAACACCACCCATGACCTGGCCTAGCCACGGGCACCACGGTGCGCGAGTAGCCACGCGTGTGACGTATGCCGTGCGGGCGCACAGCGACTTGTCAGTATAGACGCTGCTCATCCGCATGTCGAGCCTCATTCTCCTCGACTTCACCGATGCTCTACGAGCGCGGGTGCGCCGAGCGCGCGGCCTCCTTGAGACGCTCGATGGACAGATGCGTGTAGACCTGCGTCGTGGCGAGGCTCTCGTGACCGAGCAGCTCCTGGACGCTCCTGAGGTCCGCTCCCCCGCCAAGCAGCTCCGTGGCGAAGGTGTGGCGCATCGCGTGCGGCGTGAGGGACGGGTCGAGGCGCGCCTGCGCGACGCGCCGCTTGAAGACGGTCCTCAGGGCATCGGCGGACATGCGGTTGCCCCGCACGGACAGCAGCAGGGCCTCGCAGGGACGATCCACGAGCACGAGCGCGGGTCTCCCCCGCTCCAGATAGGCGACGACGCGGTCGAGCGCCATGCGATAGACGGGCACGACCCGCTCCTTCGAACCCTTGCCAAAGAGGCGAACCTGGCACTCGGAGAAGTCTATGTCGCCGAGGTCGAGAGCGGACACCTCGGAGATGCGGGCGCCCGTCGCATAGAGAACCTCCAGAAAGGCGCGGTCGCGAAGGCTCACGGGGTCCTCCTCGTCACAGGTGGCGAGAAGATCGCGGACGTCCTCGTCAGACATCGTTTTGGGGAGCCTCCGAGACAGCTTGGGGCTCGCCACGGCCGCGACGGCCGCCGAGTCGCAGCGCCCCTCGCGATACATCCAACGAAACATCCCCCGCAGGGACGAGAGGTGCCTCGAGATCGTGCGCGTAGAGTACCCAGCGCGCGTGAGCTCAAGAAGGTATGACCTGAGGTCACGGTGCGTGAGTCGTGACGGGACCACGGCCTCGCGACGGGACCACTCCAGGAACGCGACGAGGTCCTCCCGGTAGGCGCGGACGCTATTGGGGGAAAGCCGCCGCACCCCCTCGAGATGGGCGATGTAGTCATCGATGTCCCGAGCGAACAAGCGCCGCGCGGCTTCGCGGGCGTCTGCCTCTGCGGTCCTTACCGTCATGAGCTCGCCGTACCAAACAGGTCAGTACGCTTGAGAAGGAAAGCCTCGAGGTCGCGTCGCGCGCGGTCGACAAGGGCGGCGTGACGGGCGGCCTTGTTGCGCGGAGCGTTCTCCAGGGGTGGGTAGAGCCCGAAGTTGACGTGCATGGGCTGGTAGTCGGTCGTGGTCGGGTCGGTAGCGTAACGCACGAGCGAGCCGAGCGAGCCCGTCTCGGGGAGGGTCGCAGCTGGTGCGCCTGTGAGGTCAGCATAGACGTTGAGCGCCGCGAGCAGGCCGGACGCCATGGCTTCGACGTATCCCTCCGTTCCCGTTATCTGTCCGGCGAGCCTGACATCCGTGCCGGGGATGCGGAAGGTTGGGTCGAGGGCATGCGGGGTGTCGACGAAGGAGTTCCTGTGCATCACGCCGTAGCGAAGGAACTCCGCCGACTCGAGGCCGGGAATCAGGCGAAAGACGCGCCGCTGCTCCGGCCAGGTCAGATTTGTCTGAAAACCCACAAGGTTGTAGGCGGTATGAGCCGAGTTCTCCGCCCTCAGCTGAACGACGGCCCAGGGCCTGGATCCCGTGCGCGGGTCGAGGATGCCCACGGGCTTGAGCGCGCCGTGTCTGAGGGTGTCATGGCCAGTACGGGCAACCTCCTCGATTGGCTGGCAGGCACAGAAGAGGTCCCGCTGCTCGAAGTCCCTCGCAAGGACCCGGTCCGCCCCAACAAGCTCGTTGACGAAGAGGTCGTAGTCGTCCCTGTCGAGTGGGCAGTTGAGGTAGTCCCCCGTCGCGTCCTTCTGATAGCGGGACTGCTCGAAAACGACGCTGCGGTCTATGGAAAGCGCGTCGACAATGGGCGCCGCGGCATCGAAGAAACTCATGCGCTCGCCGCCCACGGCGCGAGAGATGGCGTCAAAGAGCTCTCCGGAGCAGAGCGGCCCGGCGGCGATCACCGCCGTCCCATCCGGGAGGGAGTCGACCCGCTCGCGGACGACCTCAATGTTTGGATGCGCCTCTATCAACGCGCCCACGCGGGAGGAGAAGTCGTCCCGGTCAACGGCCAGGGCACCTCCGGCGGGAACGCTGGAGGCATGGGCGCACTCGAGCAGGACGCATCCAAGCCGACCAAGCTCCCACTTCAGCTGGCCGGCGGCGGTGTCCTCCTTGGTCGACTTGAGTGAGTTCGAGCAGACGAGCTCGGCGAACCCGCCGCCATGGTGCGCGGGCGACTCGTGGAGCGGTCGCTGCTCGTAGAGACGAACCGACACCCCCCTCCGCGCGAGCTGGAGAGCGCACTCGCAACCGGCAAGGCCGCCCCCTACGACGCTAACCACCTGCTCCATCGATACCCCCTCTGCGGACGTCTGGTTATGAACCATCATTGTGCCCCAAGTAATAGAATCGAGTCGGCGCGTATCTTCCGTCGGGGAGGCGCTCCACGAGACCTCTCGCCTCATAGTCGGTGAGCGTCCTCATGACGGTCAGGACGTCCTCGTTGGTCCGCTCCGACAGCTCGTCCGGTCGCGAGGGCGAAGCCACGAGCGCAGACATGAGCGGTCCGCCCGATCGTCTGTGCCCTGTTGACGACAGACGTGCGACCCCGTAGTCGAGTGCGATCGACATGCCGAGCGACTGCTCGTCGGGAATGACGCGGGCGCCCTCGGCGATGAGCCGGTTCGTTCCGCTCGAGCCGGGCGAGAAGATCGATCCAGGAATCGCATAGAGAATCCTGTCCAGTTCGGCGGCGGCCTCTGCCGTCGACATGGTCCCAGATGCTATCCCGGCCTCTGTGACGACGGTAGCCAGGGATAGCGCCGCGATAAGCCTGTTTCGCCTCGGAAAACTCCAGCGTCTTGGCCCTCTTCCCCACTGCTCGGTCGAGATTACCGCACCGCCGGTGGCCACTGCGCCCTCGTAGAGGTCTCCAGATGATGCGGGATATATGACGTCCGCACCACAGCCGGATACGATGACGGTCTTCCCTCCGTGCCGTATCGCCGCAAGCCCCGCAGCATGGTCACATCCCATCGCGCCGCCCGAGACGACGGTAATTCCGCACTCCACGGCGACTCGAGCCGCCATCTCCGCCACGGCGAGACCATAGGGTGTGGCCCTCCGTGCACCTATGATCGAGATGCAGGGACCAGAGAGAGCTTCTGCGCTACCGATGCCGTGGATGAGCTCGGGTGGTTCCGAGAGGTCCTTGAGTGAAGCCGGGAAACCTTCGTCCTCGCATGACAGCGTCCAACGCCGAGATATCGAAGCCATCCGCCTCACCCCTTCGCGCGCGGTCTGAAGGCAAGCGCCTCGACAACATCGTCCTCGCTCACCAGTTCGTGACCTGAGAGGTCTGCGATGGTCCTCGCAACACGTGCGACGCGTACGATGCCGCGCCCGCCGAGCGCGAGCCCGCGCGAGAGGGACTCGAGCGCCTCGCGCGCCCGAGGCTCGAGCCCCTCACCAAGCGGGACCGCCCCATCAGTGTCGCGCATACGCCACGCACGGAACTCGCGCGCCGCTTCGACGCGGCGCGCCATGCTCTCTGAGGTCTCTCCCGTGACTCCGTCGATCACCTTCGAGGTCTCGGGCCTCGGCACATCGACGACCACGTCGATCCTATCCATGAGCGGTCCACCGATGCGCGACTGATATGACGCGATGCGCGAGGGTGGACAGGTGCACTCGTGGCCGGGGTCTCCGAGATGGCCGCAGGGACAGGGGTTTGCCGCCGCTACCAGCTGGAAGTCACAGGGGAACGAGTATGCGCCGTCAACCCTGACAATCCTCACCACATGGTCCTCGAGCGGTTGCCTCAATGCCTGGAGGGTCCCGCGCGGAAACTCAGGCAGCTCGTCAAGGAAAAGTACCCCCTGGTGCGCGAGCGATATCTCGCCGGGAAGAACGGGCCTGCCCCCACCGACGAGCCCTCCGGTCGAGATCGAGTGATGCGGGGCTCTGAATGGCCGCAGCCCTGACGCCAGGCGTTCGAGTGGCTGTCCGGCAACGGAATGGATGAGCATCGCTGACGCCGCCTCCTCGTCGCTCAAGGGGGTCAGGATCGACGGAAGGCACCGCGCGAGCATGGTCTTTCCCGAACCGGGCGGGCCGACCATAAGCACGCCGTGGCGCCCGACCGCCGCGATGGTCATGGCTCTCTTCGCGAGCTCCTGGTCCGCGACGTCCCCAAAGTCCGGCATGCCCGTAAGGACGCCGGACGTCAAGAGCCCATGCCCGGTGAGGTGAACGAGCGAGTCCTGCCTGCCCTTGAGCTGAGCGAGGTGCCGGATCCCACGTACGTGTTCGGCCCATCCACCAGGGAGGGGACTCTCCGCTGAGACGACCAGATCGAGGTTCACTTCCTGTGCAAGCATGGCATAGGCCATGTCGCCCCTGACCGGGCAGACGGAGCCGTCGAGTGCGAGCTCGCCAACGAAAAGAAGTCCGTCTGCGATTGTTTGGGGCAGCTGAGACGTCGCAATGAGCAGCGCGACGGCGATAGCGAGATCGTACGCTGTTCCTGACTTGCGAAGCTCGCTCGGGGCAAGGTTGATCGTCGCATGAGCCCTGGGGAGCGTAAAGCCGCTTGCACGAATCGCACACCGAACCCTCGAGCGGGCCTCGAGGACCGCAGAGTCGGGCATTCCAACAACGTCGAGGCCGGGCAGTCCGCCGGACAGGCTCACCTCAACGGTGACAAGCTGCGCCTCCACGCCCCTGAGCGAGGCGGCCGTTACGACGGCGGTCCCCGACGAGCTCATTGATCGACCTCAAAGGCGCCCTTTACCAGATGAAGGTGAGCGACGCCGTCATCGGTCACGGTGATGGCGATGACATCGAAGCGCACGGCACGAGCCCAGTCATTCGCCTGGAGAAAAATCCGCGCAGCGTTCGAGTATCGTTCCCTTCTCCGCTCATCAACGGCGAGCTCGGGCATCTGTTCGTCCGCGGTTCCGGCGAGTCGAGTCTTCACCTCGACGAGTGAGACGACCGAGGCGTCAGCTGTGGGATCGAACGCGATGATGTCGATTTCCCCATACCCCGATTGCCAGTTTCGGCCGAGAATGCGCCAACCCCAGTCCCTGAGTCTCTTTACGGCCAGTTCCTCTCCGCGGATGCCGAGCTCCCGCGAGTTCGTACGCCAGCCCTCCGGCTCGTTGCGCTGCTCGCTAGGGATGACGAGCGGTTCGAAGCTCATGGTTTCTCCCCTCGTGACGACGAGGTAGAGGTTCTCATCATGTGCTCTCACGCAGCCGAAGCAGATGAGCACGAAACTCGCACGAGGGTTTCCGCAAGCTAGCATCCATATGCCGCACTGCAGGTGGGAGAGAATCCAGTTCCAACGGCGAGACGGGACGGGCCGGGCAATGCGCTTAGAAGAGGCGGGGCTGCTCCACGAAGTTCCCACAGAACGACCTGCGGTGGATGGGAGACAATCCCATAGAGCGGATGGCGTCTACATGCTCCCGTGAACCGTAGCCCTTGCACTCGGCGAGATGATACCCGGGATACTCGTGCTCGTAGGAGACCATCAGCGCGTCTCGTGTGACCTTGGCGACGATCGAGGCGGCGGCTATGCACGCCACGCGGGCGTCTCCCTTGACGATGCAGCGCTCACGAGGATGCGCGCCGATCGGATTTCCGTCTATGAGGACGCGGTCGGGGTCGAGCCCCGTATCGCGTACCGCTGCCGCCATGGCATGCCGAAGGCAGGCGGCGATGCCCAGCGCGTCGATGGACTCGGGGTCGACGTGCGCAATGCCGACCGCGAGGGCACGCTCGGCGACAAGGGCTGCGAGGCTCTCGCGCTCGCGGGGAGATAGCTGTTTGGAGTCGTTGAGCCCCCAGATGCGCGGCTCGGGAGGAAGACATACGGCGGCGACCGTCAACGGGCCGGCAAGGGCCCCGCGTCCCACCTCGTCGACACCAACGACAACACCTCCCCCACCAAGCTCATCCTGGAGGTCATACATTGCGTCGACGCGGCGTCGCTCCGACTCCTCGCGCTCGACCCTTCGCCGAGCGACCTCGACAGCGCGGCGCACCTGCGCGCGAGGGTCCTCGGCATATCGCTTGATGAGCTGCCGGGCCTCTTCGATGGGTGCTCCGGACAGGGTGGCGGCAACCTCGCGTGCCGTGACGGGACGAGGGCTCTCGGAATTCAAGAAACCACCTCGATACAAGAAGGCCGCCCCCGAAGGGGCGGCCGGCGGTCCAACGAACTGAGGTTAGTCGCGCTTCTCGCGGATGCGGGCGGCCTTGCCGACGCGGTCGCGGAGGTAGTAGAGCTTGGCACGACGGACATCACCGTGACGGACAACGTCGAGCTTAGCGATCTTGGGGCTGTGGAGCGGGAAGGTGCGCTCGACGCCAACGGAGAAGCTAATCTTGCGAACGGTGAAGGTCTCGCGCGCGCCCTCGCCGCTCATGCGGATGACGTCGCCCTCGAAGACCTGCTCACGGGTGCGGTCGCCCTCGACGATACGATAGTGGACCTTGACGTGGTCGCCAACCTTGACGGCGGGGATGTCCTCGCGAATCTGCTGGCGCTCGATGGCACGAATGTAATCCATGTTCTCTTTCCTGTCTCTAGAGGTGCCGACGCGTCTGCGAGCGACACATAGGTTTACACGCAAGTGGGAAGTATACGCAAAAGCCAGCTCGGGGACAAGAGCATCACGAAATCACAGACACAGTCCAACCGTGACGCCGGCACCCTGTCCTACTGAGCCGAGCGAGGATGGGTAGCCGGTGTCCATGACCTGATAGAAATAGGTGCCCTTCTCGCCCTCAAAGGAGACCGGATAGGGACTCCGGTACCACCAGGCCGTGGGAGCGCTGCCGTACTCGAGCGCCAGGACGCCATTGGAATCAGATGAGCACGTGACGCCGGCCTCACGGAAGTAGGGGTACTGCTCCCCCTCGGCAGAGAGGATCTCGTCGTAGACGCCGTAGTCGATGTAATAGGTCCTTTCACGAACCTCGTCACCGTACTCATTTGCAAAGAGGTCTATCTCACCTGCAACCTCGGAGAGCGAGAAGAGCCAGAGTCTGTCATCGGTAGCGGTAACACAAGAGCGATCCGAGGCGATGCCGATATTGTTGGTCGACTTCCTCACGGAGGCAACCTCCTCGGCGAGCTCGGTCGGAAGCAGCGCGAGACCATCATCCTTAAGCCACGCGCGCAGTGACGAGGCCTCCCAGCCGCCCTCGTTCGATCCGGACTCGTTCATGGGACGAATTGAGATCGGTGACACCATGAGGGTGAGACCCGCCCTTCCCGTGCCGTCGGAGCGCTCGTCGCATCTGATGCCGACCACGGTCATGGATGCCTGACGTCCGTCGGTGAGGGAAAGAGGGCGGACGTCACCGACCTCGACCCCCCACTCCCGGGCAGTGTTGACGCCCTCCTCGTCAGATGGGGCCTCTGCGATGAGCCGCGCCACGTACGCGAGCTCTTCCCAGTCGTAATCGGCAAAGTCGCCGGGACGGAGCACCTGATCGTCGCTCGAGGACACGACCTCGGAGCGATCGAGCAAGGGCATCCGTCCCGTTGCGACAAGGTACAGAAAACCCCCGCCAACGATGACGAGGGACACCGAGAAGACGAGCAGGAGCGCCGTCAGGCAGCCGCCACGCCTATCAGACATCTAGTGCACCCGCCTTTCGCGTTGGAACTATCTTCTCCGCCAGGATCGAGGCACCTTGAGGCTCTCGTAGACGCTGACGGCATAGCGGTCGGTCATGCCGGAGACGAAGTCGGCGACCTGGAGGTCAGGACGGTCCTCATCATGTAGGCGATACTCGGCAGGCACCTCATCGAGGTGCGTGACAAAGTGGTCAAAGAGCTCGCCGAGCATCGTGTACGCCTTCGGCTCCTCCCATTTGGCGTCACCACGGGAATAGAGGTTCTCAAACAGGAATGACCGCAGGGACATCATAGCGTTCCTAATTGGTTCGGACATCGATATGTCGCCGGCTCGTGCGCTCTGCGTGACAACGTCATGGACCATCGTCTCGATGCGCTCGGAAGAGGTGTCGCCCAGCACGGATCGGGGCTCGGATGGGAGGTCGTGCTCCGTGAGCAGACCTGCGCGCTCGGCATCGTCGATGTCGTGACAGACGTAGGCGATGCGATCGGAGAGCGCGACGACGCGCCCCTCGAGAGAGGACGCCCTGTTCGAACCGGTGTGGTTCCTGATGCCGTCCACTACCTCACGGGTGAGATTGAGACCACGTCCGTCACGCTCGAGCAGGTCGACGATCCTGGCGCTCTGCTCGTTGTGGGCGAAGAGCCTGGACCCTTTGTCCGAGACGCCGCGATAGCGCGCGATGGCTTCCGAGAGCGCTCGCTCGCCAACGTGACCGAAGGGCGTGTGCCCAAGATCGTGTCCGAGCGCGACGGCCTCCGTGAGGTCCTCGTTGAGGCCGAGGGGGCGCGCAATGGAGCGAGCGACCTGGGAGACCTCGAGCGTATGGATCAGGCGAGTCCGGTAGTGATCGCCCTCCGGGGCAAGAAACACCTGCGTCTTGTGGGCGAGACGTCTGAAGCTCTTCGAGTGGAGGATGCGGTCTCTGTCACACTGGAAACACGTCCGGAGAAGATCGGGCTCCTCGGGATGCAGTCGGCCGATGGAGGCGTCTGAGAACGTAGCGTCCGAAGAGAGAAGCAGGTGCTCCGCGCGCTCAAGGGTCTCGCGTCTCATGGTTTCCATGGGTTCCTCCAACGATAAAAAAAGAGGGGGACCTGCGTCCCCCTCCCCGACTAGCTCATCGCCTCAAGAGCGATAACTACTTGGCGACCTTCTCGGCGCCACCGTTAGCCTCAATCTTGGCCTGGGCAGCCGCGAGGCGGGCGATGGGCACGCGGTACGGCGAGCAGGACACGTAGTCGAGACCGAGGTCGTAGTACATGTGGATGGACTCAGGGTCACCACCGGTCTCGCCGCAGACGCCGCAGACGATGTCCGGATTGCCGGCGTGGCCACCCTCGACGCCCATCTTGACGAGCTTGGCAACGCCCTTGTCGAGCGTGGCGAAGGGGTTCGTCTTGCAGATCTTCTTGTCGAGGTAGAGCGGCATGAAGGCAGCCTCAACGTCGTCACGGGAGAAGCCAAGGCCCATCTGAGTGAGGTCGTTGGTGCCGAAGGAGAAGAAGTCGGCGTGCTTGGCGATGTCCTCGGAGGTGATGGCAGCGCGCGGAATCTCGATCATGGTGCCGACCGGGATGTCGAGCTCGACGCCGTACTCCTCGGCGACGGCCTTGATGTTCTCCTCGACGACCTCGCGGACGAGAGCGAGCTCCTCCTCGAAGGCCACGAGCGGGATCATAATCTCCGGCTTGGGGTTGAGGCCCTGCTTCTGGAGCTCGGCGGTGGCGGAGGCGATGGCCTTCACCTGCATGACGTTGAGCTCGGGGTAGACCAGGCCGAGGCGGCAGCCACGAAGGCCGAGCATCGGGTTGGCCTCCTGGAAGGAGTCGAGCTTGGCGAGAAGCGCCTTCTTCTCGGAGACGTCCTTGCCCTCGGCCTCCTCCTTGGCGATCTCGACGTCGAGGTCGCGCGGATCCTCGAGGAACTCGTGCAGGGGCGGATCGAGCAGGCGCACGATGACGGGCATGCCGTCCATGGCCTTGAACATCTCGAGGAAGTCGCCCTTCTGAGCGGCACCGAGCTTCTCGACGGCGTCGGCCTTGACGGCATCGTCGTCGGCGAGGATGAAGTTCTGGATGAGCTGCTTGCGCTCACCGAGGAACATGTGCTCGGTACGGCAGAGGCCGATGCCGGAGGCGCCGTTGTCCTTGGACAGCTGAGCGTCGGCGGGGTTGTCGGCGTTGGCGCGGACACCGATTACGCGGCCACGCTCGGCGTCGTTGCGGACCTCGTCGGCCCAGTCGAGGATGGTCTGGAGGTCGCCGCCGAGCTCCGGACGGACGAGGGCGACCTCGCCGAGGATGACGTCACCGGTGGTGCCGTCGATGGAGATGACGTCGCCCTCGTGGAGGGTGATGTCGGTGCCGGCGATGGTGCAGACCTTGTTGACCGCGTCGATCTGGAGGGCGTCGACGCCGCAGACGCAGGGGGCGCCCATGCCACGGGCGATGACGGCGGCGTGAGAGGTCTTGCCACCGTGGGAGGTCAGGATGCCCTCGGCGGCAACCATGCCGTGGAGGTCGTCGGGCGTGGTCTCCCAGCGCACGAGAATGCAGGGCTTGCCGGCCTCGGCGTAAGCCTCGGCGTCAGCGGAGGAGAACACGACGGCGCCGACGGCGGCACCCGGGGAGGCGTTGAGGCCCTTGGCGATGACCTTGTAGTCGGCCTTGGGGTCGAACTGCGGGTGGAGGAGCTGGTCGAGCTGCTCGGGGGCAACGCGCATGACCGCCTCCTCCTTGGAGATGCGGCCCTCCTCATACATCTGGATGGCAACCTTGAGGGCGGACAGAGCGGTGCGCTTGCCGACGCGCGTCTGGAGCATCCAGAGCTTGCCCTGCTCGATGGTGAACTCGAGGTCCATCATGTCAGCGTAGTGGTCCTCGAGGATCTCGAAGACGTGGAAGAGCTCCTTGCCAGCCTCCTCGAGGCCCGGGACCTTGGGCAGGTCGGCGATCGGCTCGGTGTTGCGGATGCCGGCCACGACGTCCTCGCCCTGGGCGTTGACCAGGAAGTCGCCGTAGCGCTCGTTGGTGCCGTCTGCGGGGTTGCGGGTGAAGGCGACGCCGGTGGCGGAGGTGTTGCCCTTGTTGCCGAAGGCCATCACCTGGACGTTGACGGCGGTGCCGAGCTCATCGGGGATCTTGTTCTGCTTGCGGTAGAGGATGGCGCGGTCGGTGTTCCAGGAACCGAAGACGGCCTGCTCGGCGAGACGGAGCTGCACCAGCGGGTCGTGCGGGAACTGGATCTTGCCGTCGACGAGGACCTCGGGGTACTTCTCGGCATCGACGTTCTCAGCGAAGATCTGCTTGAACGTGGCGACAAGGTCCTTGAGGTCGTCGGCATCGAGCTCGGTGTCGAGCTTGACGCCCTTCTCGGCCTTCTTGGCAGCGATGGCGTCCTCGAAGAGCTGGCCGGAGACGCCCATGACGACGTCCGAGAACATCTGGACGAAGCGACGGTAGGAGTCGTAGGCGAAGCGGGGGTTCTCGGTCTGCTTGATGAGGCCCTGGACGGAATCATCGTTGAGGCCGAGGTTGAGGACGGTGTCCATCATGCCCGGCATGGAGAAGGGAGCGCCGGAGCGGACGGAGACGAGCAGCGGGTCCTCGGAGTCGCCGAGCTTCTTGCCCATGCGCTCCTCGAGGTCCTTGCGGTACTCGTCGATCTCGTCGAGGACGCCCTCAGGCCAGACGTTGCCAGCGCTGGAGTAGGCGACGCAGGTCTGGCAGGTGATCGTGAATCCAGGAGGGACGGGCAGGCCGATGTTGGCCATCTCGGCGAGGTTGGCGCCCTTGCCGCCCGTGATCCACTTGGCCTCGGCAACCGAGTCGCCAGCGACCTCGGTCACGTTGTTGCCGTTGGCGTCGAAGCCAAAACGGTATACGTGCTTTTCTGCCATTTTTCTCCCTTGCTTTCTTGTATGTGCCGGACGTCCCTTGGGGACGCACTTACGACGCACCGACAGAACGGTACTCAGCACATCCTAGCAGCGGATGACAAATTCGCAAGTTTGAATTGGACAATCGGGGGCGATGTCTAGGCAAACGAGGGGCGGTCGGAACGAGAATTCCGACCGCCCCAACAGAGCCATCTGTGCGCGCACCTACTCAGAGGCAGGTGCTCCCTCGTAGGTCGCACCGATCTGGTGCGTCGGCTCCTCGCCGGTGAGCGTGGAAATAACGGTCACCGCGGGGCCGAGAAGGTCGATCGAGGGGATGCCTCGACGATCGAGCTCACGGCGAATCTCGCGACGCAGCGTGCCGTTGGCAAACGTGTGGAAGACCGCGCAGGGTCGGCTCGAGTCGTAGTGCTCGTCGAAGTAGGCACGCACCGTGTCAACGTCCTTGACGTTGGAGAGTCGCTCGATGTCGACCGAGGTCTCCCCAAACTGAGCGGCAGCGGCCATGACAACGGTGTTGGCCATCTCGCCGCGGGCGTCAGACAGAACGTAGATGAGAGGGGCGACCTGTCCGAAGATGTCGTCATCCAGATCGAGCTTAGGCATCGCGTCTCCTCCTGTTTCAAGACCGTACGACAAGCGCGCCGACGATCACAGCCTACCCTACTTCTTGCGCGAGAGCGCCCCGATGTCGGCGATGCCCACGAACACCCCAACGAAGCGGTTGAGCAGCCGCAGGCGGTTCTCTCTTACCGCAGTATCCTCGTCCATGACAAGAACATCGTCAAAGAATCGGTCGATGGGCGCTCTGAGTTCGGCAAGGGCGGCGAGAGCGGCGTTGTAGTCTCCCCTGCCGAGGGCGTCGGAGACGGCGGCCGAGCCCCGCTCGCAGGCGTCGAGGAGCGCGCGCTCCGCATCGCCGAGAAGCGACGGGTCGACATCGGTGCCCAGGGCGGCGTCCCCGAGGTGCGCGGCGCGTGCATATGCCGTGGCGAGGTCGTCGAAGAGGTCGGGGCTCTGCGCCCGCGCGTCCTCGAGCGCGTGCGCGCGCGCCATGAACTCGATCGGGTCGATGACGCCGACGGCAGAGACGGCATCGATGGTGTCGACGCGCAGCCCCTCGTCCTTGGCGATTCCGACGAGACGTCCCTGGAAGAACTTGACGACGGCCTGGGCGACCAGCTCGAGGTCGAACTCGAGACCCTGTGCCTGATAGGCGCCGAGCGCAAGCCCGATCAGCTGACGAAGGTCGCAGCCGGGCAGCGTACGGAGCATGGCGATGACGCCGATGGCCGCGCGACGCACGGCATAGGGATCGGAGGAGCCGGTGGGGGGCTCGTCGATGGCAAAGATGCCGCAGATGGTGTCGAGCTTGTCAGCGATCGCGACGCAGCGCCCGCACGTGCCGGTCGGGAGGTCGTCGCCGGCGAAGCGGGGACGATAGTGCTCGCGGATGGCGGTGCAGACCTCCGGGTCCTCCCCCGCCGCGGCGGCATAGTAGCCACCCATGACGCCCTGCTGGTTGGTGAACTCGATGACGGCCTGGGAAACGAGGTCGGCCTTGGCGAGGTGCGCGGCACGGGCCGCAGAGGCAACTCCGGAATCGCCCTCCCCCGCCTGCGAGGCGACGGCGGCAGCGAGGCCCTCCATGCGCTCCACCTTCTGGAGCATGGTGCCCAGGCGCTCCTGGAAGGTGACCGAGCCGAGGCGCTCCACGAACTCCTCCATCGGCCGCTTGAGGTCCTCGTCATAGAAGAACTTTGCGTCGTCGAGCCGGGCGCGCACGACACGCTCGTTGCCGGAGGCGACGGTGTCTGAGACATCCGGGTCGGCGTTGGACACGACGACAAACTCGCGGGTGAGGTTGCCGGAGGCGTCGTAGATCGGGAAGTAGCGCTGGTTGGAGAGCATCGACTCGCAGATGATCTCGTGCGGGACCTCGAGGAAGGACTCGTCGAAGGTGCCCACGAGTACCGTCGGCCACTCGCAGAGGTTCACCACTTCGTCGAAGATGCGCTTTGGGGTGTCCACGTGCGCGCCCCCGCGCTCCGCCTCTATCTTGGCGATGCCGGCCCGAATCGCCTCGGCGCGGCTCTCGGCAGAGAGGACGAAGGCGCGTTCGAGCGTGGCCTCGTAGTCTGCCGGAGACGCGACGGCGTGCTCGCCCGGGGCCAGGACGCGATGTCCGCGCGTGGTGTTGCCCGAGGTGACGTCCGCATAGCTCACCGGGACGACGTCGGCGCCGAGAAGTGCGCAGATCCAGCGGATGGGACGGACGAACGTGGCGTGCTCCGACCCCCAGCGCTGGCTACGGTAGTTGGGCCACTGAAGCGCGCCGATGACCTCGGAGGAGAGCTTCGAGAGGATGGGGGCGGCGGGCTCGGAGGGGACGCTTCGCTCGGCAAAGACGTACTCGTTCCCGTCGGCGTCAACGCGCCTGACGAGCTCGGAGGCATCGGCGCCGCACTTGCGCGCGAAGCCGAGGGCGGCCTTGGTCGGCACGCCGGACTCGTCGAAGGCGATCGCAGCCTTGGGGCCGCGCTTCACCTCATGGATCTCGTCGGTCGCAACGGCGACGTCGGCCACGAGGGCGGCGAGGCGGCGCGGCGTGGAGATGACGCGCACCTCACCGTGGGCGAGTCCGGCCGAATCAAGCCCCTTGGCGACGAGTCCGCCGAGCTGACCGGCAGCGTTCATGAGCGGCGCGGAGGGCATCTCCTCAGTTCCGATCTCAAGCAGGAAGTCGAGAGTCTCTGCCATCTAGGCCACCTCCCCCTTCTTGGCGCCGTCATCGGTCTTGCCAGCCACCTCCGCGAGGTAGCACTCGCAGCAGAGCTTGGCGATCGTACGGACGCGCAGGATGTAGTTGGCGCGCTCGGTGGCGGAGATGGCACCGCGCGCATCGAGCAGGTTGAAGGCATGGGAGCACTTCATGACGCAGTCGTAGGCCGGCAGCGGAAGCTTTCGGTCGAGGCAGGAGTGGCACTCGGCCTCGTAGTCGTCGAACTTCTGACGCATCATCTCGACGTTTGCAACCTCGAAGTTGTACGTCGAGAACTCGCGCTCGTTCTCGTGGAACACGTCGCCGTAGGTCATGGGCGTGCCGTCGGGCAGGTAGGACCAGATGACGTCGTAGACGGAGTCGACGCCCTGCGCGTACATGGCGATGCGCTCCAGGCCATAGGTGATCTCCACGGGCACCGGATCGCACTCGATGCCGCCGACCTGCTGGAAGTAGGTGTACTGCGTGACCTCCATGCCGTCCATCCAGACCTCCCAGCCGAGGCCCCAGGCACCGAGCGTCGGGCTCTCCCAGTCGTCCTCGACGAAGCGGACGTCATGCTCGGCGGGATCGAGGCCGATCGCGGCAAGCGAGCCGAGATAGAGCTCCTGGGAGTCCACGGGGCAGGGCTTGAGGATTACCTGGAACTGGTAGTAGTGCTGCATGCGGTTGGGGTTCTCGCCGTAGCGGCCGTCGGCAGGGCGACGGCAGGGCTGCGGGTAGCAGGTCCGCCAGGGGGCGGGCCCGAGCGAGCGCAGCGTCGTTGCGGTGTGGAACGTGCCGGCTCCCACCTCGGAGTCGTAGGGCTGCATCACGGTACAGCCCTGAGCGGCCCAGTAGCGCTCGAGCTCGAGAATCATGTCCTGGAAGGTCAGCATTTTTTGACTCATGGTCATCCTTCCCCTGTCTCCGACGCAGCCTAGATGAGGCCGAAGTCGGAGAGCGGCCAGTAGATCAAAACGGCTATCGACGTCACGTCGTCGACGCTCACCGGACCAAAGTAGCGCGAGTCCTTCGAGTTGGTGCGATTGTCGCCCATGACCCAGATGCAGTCATCGGGCACAACATAGGGGTATGTTATCCCAGCGGAGCCGGAAAGGTCGGAGAGGGACTGCGTGGGCTCGTCTCCCACATAGGGCTCGTCGAGCGTCATGCCGTCCACTACAACCGACCCGTCCACGAGGTCGACGGTCTGTCCCCCGACCGCGATGACGCGCTTGACGAGCGTCTCCCCCTCGACGAGCGGGCTGTCGAAGGTCACGATCTCCCCCGGCTCCGGGTCGCGCAGGGCCAGAGAGACCTTCTCGCCGAGCACGAGGTCGCCGATCTGGATGGTCTCGAGCATCGAGCCCGAGGGGACGCAGTAGACCCCTATGACGAAGAGGCGCAGCACGACGCCCACCGCAACGGCGAGCGCGAGCGTGCCGAGGAACCAGAGGACCCCGCCGCCCCGCTCGGAAGTCGTGTCATCCTCAACCCTCATGTGTTGGGCCATCTCCGACCTCCTCCCTGTCACGCGCGAAGGACCGAACCACCAAGAGCTCCTCATCGTCGAGCGTCGCCTCGTCGATGAGGTCGGGACGCCAGCGGGCCGTGCGCTCGAGGGAGCTGAGGCGACGCCACCGGTCGACCCGCGCGTGGTCCCCGCTGAGCAGTACCTCGGGGACCGCCATGTCACGATACTGAGCCGGGCGCGTGTACTGCGCGTACTCAAGCAGGCCCGTCTCACGCGAGAAGGACTCGTCCACGGCGCTCATATCGTCGCCGAGGGCGCCGGGAAGCAGCCTCACGACGGAGTCGATGAGCACGAGGGCGGCGAGCTCGCCGCCCGTGAGCACGAAGTCGCCGAGCGAGAAGACGTCGTCGGCCAAGGTGTAGACGCGCTCGTCCATGCCCTCGTATCGGCCGCAGACGAGCAGGATGCGACCCTCATGTGAGAGCCTCTCGGCCGCACGCTGGTCGTACGGGACGCCGCAGGGCGAGAAGAACACGACGTGCGGGCGTTCGCCACGAGACGAGAGGTCGTCAACGGCCTCGAAGATGGGGGCGGGCTTCATGAGCATGCCCTGTCCTCCGCCGAACGGGGCGTCGTCGACCGTCCGGTGACGGTCATGCGTCCAGTCCCTGAGGTCGTACGACACGAACTCGAAGACGCCCGAGCGTCGGGCGCGTCCCATGATCGAGGCATCGAGGTATGAGTCGAAGACGTCCGGGATGACGGATAGGGTCTCAAAGAGCACGCGCTCACACCTCCCAGTCGAGCCCGGCGGGAATACGTATCTCAATGTCCCCTTCGCAAGGGACGTGGTCGACGACGTCGGGGATGACCGGCAGCAGCAGCTCCCCGAGCTCGCCGCGGAGCACCCACACGTCGTTGGCGGGACCAACCATCACCTCGTCGATCACGCCGCGGGCCCCCGTGCGCTCGTCACGAACGGCCCGTCCGACGAGCCTCGGGGCGTCACGGAGCTCGAAGCCCGCCGGGAGATCGGCCTCACGGGCGAGAAGCCACTTTCCAACGAGCTCCTCGGCGCCGTCAAGGCTCTCCACCCCATCGAGCGCGACCAGGTCCCCGGAGCGCCCGTCGGAGCGACAGGAAAGGACCCGATGCCACCTGGTCCCGCGCAGCATGGGCGGAACGACGGCGACCTCGAGCCCGACGTCGACAAGCGAAGGAAGGCCGTGAGCGGGAACCGTCACGACCTCCCCATGTCTCCCGTGCGTCTTCTCCACACGGGCTATGCGCCTGAAGCGGTCTCGCATGAGCCTCTAGCCCACGACCTCGACCTCTACCGCGGTACCGACGCGCTGGCCGAGGGCACGGGCGAGGGTACGAATCGCCTTGATGGTGCGGCCCTTCCGGCCGATCACCCTGCCGGCGTCCTCCTCCGAGCAGCTCACCTCGATGAGCGCGCCCTCGTCACCGTCGGTGACGTCAAGAGAGACGGCGTCCTCGTCGTCGACGAGCCCGCACACGATGTACTCGACGAGGTCGGCGACGCGGTCAGAGGGAAGCTCCTGGTCCACGGTCTCTGCGAGAGATCCGTCGATGGCCCCCATGGACGGCACCTACTCGGCGTCCGACTCGGCCTCGGCCTCAGCCTCGGCGGCAGCCTCAGCAGCGGCGGCAGCCTTGGCGGCAGCCTTCTTCGAGATCTTGGTCTTCTTCTCGACGACGGGCTGGCCGTTCCTGGCAACGTCGATGAGGTGGGAGACGGCGTTGGTGGGCTGGGCGCCCTTGGCGACCCACTCGTCGACCTTCTCGAGGTTGATGTCGATGGTCTTGGGGTTGGTCAGCGGGTTGTAGCGGCCGACCTCCTCGATGTAGCGACCGTCGCGGGGCATGCGGCCGTCAGCGACGACGACGCGGTAGTACGGACGCTTCTTGGCACCGTGACGGGCCAGGCGAATCTTGACTGCCAATGAACACTCCTCCATACGAGCGGTGCGCGTGGTCTTGGGGTTGGCCGCACCGCGTGGCCACAAAACGACATACCATCTTACGACTCTTTGAAAAGCTCGCAAGGTGCAGTTTTTGTGAAAGGGCGCGCGGAGTCCGAGAGGGACGCTCCCCTTCAGGAGAAATTCAGCCCCGGTGGGTAGGATAGCCCACGTGAGACGGCGCGAGTCGGTCGCGTCGCGCCCAGGGGAAGGAATGCCTCATGAACATACTGGTCGTCGAAGACGAGCGCAACCTCGCAGACGCCATCGTCCATATCGTATCCGACGCGTCCTATGGTGCGGAGGCGGTCTATGACGGCCGCTCCGGCCTCAGGGCGGCCCTCTCGGGCAACTATGACGCCATCGTGCTCGACGTCATGCTCCCCGGCATGAACGGCTGCGAGATAGTTCACGAGATGCGCCGGCAGGGCGTGGCGACGCCCGTCCTGATGCTCACGGCGCGTACCTCGACTGCCGAAAAGGTCGAGGGGCTCGACGCGGGCGCGGACGACTACATGACCAAGCCCTTCGAGGCTGACGAGCTGCTCGCCCGCCTGAGGGCCTTCACCAGGCGGCGCGGCGACGTCATGCTGGACGAGGTGACCTTTGGTGACATCCGCCTCGACCTCGCCACGCACGACCTTTCGCACGACGGCGACTCCGTCCATCTCTCGGGCAAGGAGTTCGAGGTCATGCGCATACTCATGAGCTCGAGCTCGAAGGTGGTCTCCAAGCAGGACCTGCTCGGGCGCGTCTGGGGCGACACGGATGCCTCGGAGAACTCGGTGGAGGCGTACGTCTCCTTCCTGAGGAAGAAGCTCGCCCATATTGGCTCCTCGGTCCAGATAACGACGCTCAGGATGCTCGGGTATCGGCTTGAGGTGCTCGAGGCCTAGGAGGGTCTCATGCTCGCACGCCTGAGGAGGGAGTTCATAGCGATCACGATGCTGCTCGTCGGCCTCGTGCTCATGGGCGTGCTCAGCATGATATTCGTGAGCAACGCTGCTACGCTGCGCTCCGTGACCTCGCGCATCCTCGACCGGGCGCTCGAGGGCAGCGTCACCTCCGCCCAGATCGGCGACACAACCGGCGAACAGAGCGCGGAGATCATGCTTGCTGTCGTCGTCGAGCTCGCGCCCGACGGTACCCCTATCGACCTCGGAGACTCTGTCCTGGCGATACCGCAGGACACCCTCGACGACGTGGTGACGGAGATCATGGGCTCCTCCACAGGCGAGGGCGAGTGCGCTGCCTACCCCATCTCCTGGAAGCGCGCCCGCATGCCCTGGGGCTGGAGGGTCGCCCTCGTGGACACCTACTCGAGGGACGCCGCTCTCCGCACGCAGGCGCTCAACCAGATTGTCATCTTCGTCGTTTCGATGGCCGCCCTCTTCATCGTCTCCTATCTGCTCTCGGGATGGGCGTTGCGTCCCGTGGTCCGGGCATGGGAGCAGCAGCGCAGGTTCATCTCCGACGCCTCGCACGAGCTCAAGACCCCGCTCGCGGTCATTCTCGCCAACGCGCAGATCCTCGAGCGTGATTCCGGGGTGGACGAGTCCGCGCGACGGTGGGTCGTCAGCACGCGGGAGGAGGCCACGCACATGAAGGAGCTGGTGGACGACCTTCTCACGCTCGCCCGCGCAGACGAGGCTGACGATTCCTCCACGACGCCCGACGCGCAGGCCGTCGAGGAGATCGACCTCACCGACATCGTCTCCGGCTGCTGCCTCGAGTTCGATGCCGTGGCCTTCGAACGCGAGTGCACGATCGAGTCGTCGCTCGCCCCCCCAGGTCCGAGCCCGGGTCCGAACCGACGACTACCGTCGCGTGGTGAGGACGCTCCTGGACAACGCGACAAAGTACGCGCGTACGGGAACCACCGTCCGCGTGACGCTTGACCGCGAGGGCAAGAGGTCTCGGCTCGCGGTCAGCAACTTCGGCGAGACGATCTCACCTGACGAGCTCGAGCACCTCTTCGACCGGTTCTATCGCACCGATCGTGCACGCTCACGTCAGGGCGTGGGAGGCTTCGGGCTGGGACTCTCGATCGCAAAGACACTCGTCGAATCGGCAGGTGGCACCATCAAGGCGACCTCCACCGAGAAGGACGGAACAACCTTCGTCGTCCTCATCTGACGGTCCGGGCCGTACGTGATGGTCTACACCAGGAATCGTCGTCCTTGTCGTCGGGATTCTGGGATTTCCCACTTTTGTCCAAGACTGATCCCGGAATTGCCCTTCTTGTCGGCTGACCTTCTAAGAACTTGAGGGTTTGTCGGCGTTTTGGCGCCGTGCGAAGGACAACACGCACGATTTCCGGAGCCTGAGAGGACAAGCGTGCCTATTTTAGACGGCCGTCCGACAAGAGCGAACAATTCCGGAAGGCCAGCCGACAAGAACCATGAATCCTAGAAGTCCGACTTGTTCATTGGTGCGGTACCGGTCGTTCGACCGCTGAAGCGCAGGTCACGACCATAGTTGACTGCATCGTTCCCGTAGCGGTCCCGCAGGGCGTCGCGCACGCGCTCGAGTGCGGCGAGGGCGGGGTCGCGGTGCTCGGACACCTCGTCATCGGCAAAGAGGGCGAGCTGCTCCTCTCCCCCGTCGAATCCGGAGACGCCCACCCCGACCAGGCGCACGGCCACGCCCTCGTGCCACAGCTCGTCGAGAAGCTCGAGGGCGAACGGGCCGATGACGTGCGCGTCGTCGGTCTCGTGAGCAAGCGCGCGCTGGGCGGTGCGCACATGGCTCACGTCGAACTTGAGCTTGAGGGTCACCGTTCTGCCCTTGAGCCCCTTCTTCCTCAGGCGACGTGCCACCATGTCGCTGACGTGGAGCACCGCCGCCTCGAGCTCGTCACGAGTTCTTAGGTCCTGCGAGAAGGTCCGCTCGTTCGAGACCGACTTAGCCTGCTCGTGCGCAGCCGCCTCGGCAACGGTGCTCCGCTCGAGACCGGCAGCCCTGAGGGCCATGCGCGGTCCATTGACGCCAAACGCCTCCGCGAGCCTGTCATGATCTGCGCGGGAGAGCTCCCCCAGGGTCTTGATTCCCATCTTGCCCAGTCGCTCGGCCGTCGCAGGCCCCACGCCGCTCATAATGCCAACGGGGAGAGGGGCGAGAAACGCGCGCTCGGTCCCCGGTAGAACGACAGTGAGACCCTGTGGCTTCTCTCGCTCCGAGGCGATCTTCGCGACGGTCTTGTTGACGCCGATGCCAATCGAGCAAGTGACTCCCAGCTCCGCCACGCGACGCTGTATGCGCTGGCAGATGGCAACGGGGCTCTCGTGCGAGTAACGCCCGGGCGTGACGTCGAAGAAGGCCTCGTCGATGGAGACCTGCTCGACACGTGGCGTCTCGTCAACAAGAATCTCCATGACCAGGGCGCTCATCTGACGGTAGCGGTCGTAGTGTCCCTGGGTCCATATCGCCTCGGGGCAGAGGCGGCGCGCGGTGGCGGCGGGCATGGCGGAGCGTACGCCGAACTTGCGCGCCTCGTAGGAGGCGGTCGAAACGACGCCGCGCTTCTCGGCGGAACCTCCTACGATCAGGGGTTTGCCGCGCCACTCGGGGTGGTCGAGCTGCTCGACGGAGGCGAAGAAGGCGTCGAGGTCGAGCAGACCGATGGCTGGCCCCTCCCAGCTCAGGAGGTCGGGAGGCATTGTCAGGCCTCGATCCCAAGATCGACGCGAGGGGCGTCTCCCCAGAGGGTCTCGAGACGATAGAAGTCGCGCGTCTCGTGCCGGAACACGTGGACGACGACGGAGCCGTAGTCGACGAGCACCCAGGATAGCCCCTCACGACCCTCACAGGAGAGCGGGGATATGCCGCAGTTGGCGCTCACCTTCTCGCGAACCTCGTCGATGATGGCATCGACCTGGCGCGGGTTGTCTCCGGAGCAAATGAGGAAGTAGTCGCAGACGTCGGTCTTAGTGGAGAGGTCGAGAAGGACGACGTCGCTCGCCTTCTTCGAGTCGGCGGCGAACGCGGCCACCTTGGCGAGCTCGAGCGGGGTGACGGACATGCTGGTCTCCTTATTCCTTGGTTCTCTTGGTGCGTCGCGCGGCGAGCGCGTTGTAGGTCTCGATGGTCCCGGGGAAGAGGTAGCGCCCGCCCTCGAGCACATAGACGATGCCCCCGACGAAGGATTCCCAGAAGAGGTCTTCGAGCGGAGCTTTGCCGACGAGGGAGCGTACCAGCTTGATCCCAGGCGAGCTGGGCCTGAGGGGCTCGATGCCGTCAGCGACGAAGAGCACTTCGTCGAGCGGCGTCATGTCAGCCGATGCAGACGTGTGCACGGCGATGGCATGCCAGACCGCCGGGGGAAGCTCGGGATAGCGCTGCGGGAGGGTCCGAGCGGCTATCATGCCGTGAAGCAGCGAGTGGACAAGCTCGAGCTCTACCCCGGGGTCGATGCCGAGCTCGCGCGCATGCTCGAGCTGCTCCGAGACGGAACAGGCCTTCTCCCAGTCATGGAGGATACCCGCGGCTCGGGCGAGGAAGGGATCGACCCCGTAGAGCACGGCGAGTCGCTCGGCCGTCTTGGCAACAGAAAGCGAGTGCGCGAGTCGACGGGGCTTGTCGGCCAGATGCTCGGAGAGGTCGAAGGTCAGCCGCTTGAGTAGAATCTTTTGCTCGGGGGCATAGCTGACCTCGATTTTCTCGATTCCCTTCGCCTTCTTCTTGGCCTTCCCCATCAGCCGACCACCTCGCGAATATGACCATAGCGGCTGCGCGGTGCCCCATAGAGCCCGTGCTTGTGCAGGTAACCGGTGACCTGGTCGGGAGTGAGGTAGCGCAGGCTCTGACCGGCGGTGACGCGCTCCCGCAGATAGCTCGACGAGATGGCGAGCGCCGGGACAGACAGATAGGTCACGTCGAAGTCAAGACCGGACGCGGCGATGGCGTCCCAGGCGCGGTCCAGGTCGTAGCCGGGCCGCGTCGCGGCAACGAGGTGCGCGAGCCGTGCTATGTCGGCAGCATCCCTCCAGGAGACGATCTCGGTGATGGCATCCGCCCCGGTTATGAAGTAGAACTCGACGTTGTCCGGGTAGAGCTCTCGCAGCAGGCGCAGCGTGTCCGCAGTGTAGGTGACGCCCTCGCGGTCGATCTCGAAGCGCGACGCGACAAAGTGCGGGTTGTCCGCCGTCGCGAGAAGCGTCATGGCAAAGCGCTCCTCGCCGGAGGTGACCTGCTTGTCCTGCTTGAACGCGGGCCTACCAGCGGGCATGAAGACGACGAGGTCAAGCCCCAGGTCGTCGAACGCCTGCTCGGCGGCGACAAGGTGGCCGTTGTGGATGGGGTCGAACGTGCCTCCCATGATGCCGAGGCGATACGTTCTTGCCTCGTCGATGCCGAGCACGGGAAGGTCCCGCTCCCGCAGACGGGCGACGTCGACCGTCATCGAACCTGCCCCTCCCCTCTCGCGAGGTACTTCGTCGTCGTCAGAGCAGACGCGCCCATGGGTCCACGTGCGTGGAGCTTCTGCGTGGATATGCCGATCTCGGCACCGAGGCCAAAGACGCCACCATCCGTGAAGCGCGTAGAGGCGTTCGCATAGACGACGGCTGCATCAACGCCGGAAAGGAAGCGTTCGCACGCCTCGTAGGAGTCAGAGACGATCGCCTCGGAGTGACCGGTCCCGTACCGGTTGATGTGCTCGATGGCCTCCTCGACACCAGACACGACGCGGACGCTGATCTCAAGGGCGAGATACTCTCTGCCCCAGTCCTCCTCCGTGGCGTCCACGAGCCCCTGGAGGAGGGCGTCACGGTCAGCGTCTTCCAGCGACTCAATCAGGGAGCGCGTCTCCGCGTCGACGTGGGCAACCACGTCAGCCCCCAGGAGGTCTCGAAGTGCGTCCGGGAGGAACTCACGCGCTATCGCGCGGTCGACGAGGAGCGACTCGGCCGCGTTGCAGACGCCGATCCGCTGGGTCTTGGCGTTCATGAGGATGGCGCGCGCCTTGGAAAAGTCCGCCGCCTCATGAACGTAGACGTGGCAGTTGCCCGTGCCCGTTTCGATGACGGGAACCTTGGCGCCCTCCACGCAGGCACGGATGAGCGCCGCGCCTCCGCGCGGGATGAGTACGTCGACGAGCCCCGTGGCACCGAGGAGCTCGGCGGTCTGGGTGTGCTGCGCGTCATCGTCGACGTACTGCAGGGCGTCGGCGGGCAGCCCGGCCTCGACGAGCGCCGCGCGGCAGGAGTCTACGAGGGCGAGACACGACTCACGGGCTGCGGAGCCACCCTTGAGCACGCACGCGTTTCCCGAGCGAAGGCAGAGGCCAAAGGCGTCGGCCGTCACGTTGGGGCGCGCCTCGTAGATCATCGCCACCACACCGAGGGGGACGCTCACCTGCTCGATGCGCAGGCCGTTCTCGAGAGTGGAACCGCTGACGACGCGCCCGAGCGGGTCCGGCTGCCGAGCGATGTCATCGAGCGAGTCGGCAATCGAAGAGATCCTCCCGGCATCGAGCATGAGGCGGTCCTGGAGGGGCAGGCTCATGCCCGCCTCGCGCGCACGCACCAGATCGCGTGCGTTGGCCGCGATGATGACGTCGGCGTCCTCTCGAATGCGGCGCGCCGCACAGACGAGCGCGCGCTCGCGCGCCGCCCTCGAGGCACCCGCGAGCTCCCGCGCCGCCCCCTTGGCAAGCCCTGCCTTCTCCCTGGCCTCGGACATGGTGAACTCCTTCCTAGAATACGAGAAGGTCGTCTCGGTGCACGGCCGGCTGGGCACGGTCCTGTCCCAGGAAGCGGCCGATCACGTCGAGCTTGATTCCCCTGACGCGCGTCATGTCGTCGGAGGAGTATCGCGCCACGCCACGCCCGATGACGTCACCGGACGACGCGCGGACGTTGACGACGTCCCCCGCCTCGTACGAGCCCATCGACGCGACGATCCCGACCGGCAGAATTGAGGCGCCGCGCTCGAGCACGGCCCTGGTCGCGCCCTCGTCGAGCGTGATCGTGCCCTTGGGGACCTCGGCAAGCCCGATCCAGAGCTTTCTGCCCCCCTCGTGAGGGGTGCCGACCGGCGACTCGAAGCGGGTTCCGATGCGCTCGCCGGAGGCGACGTCGATCAGCACGCTCGGACGGCGCCCGCGACAGATCACCGTGGGGATACCGGCGGCGAGCATCGCACGAGCGGCCCTGAGCTTCGAGGACATGCCGCCCGTCCCGAACGAGGTGCCGGCACCTCCGGCCATCTCGCTGAGCCGATGGTCGACCTCCTCAACGCGCTCGATGAGCGTAGCCGTGGGGTCCTCCTGGGGGTTGGCGGTATAGAGCCCGTCGACGTCCGAGCAGATGACGTAGAGGTCGGCGCCCACGAGCGCGGAGACAAGAGCGCCGAGCATGTCGTTGTCGCCGAAGGCGAACTCGGCGGTGGAGACGGTGTCGTTCTCGTTCACGACCGGGACGGCACCAAGCTCCAGCAGTCGAAGGAGCGTGGTTCGAGCGTTGAGGAAGCCGTCGCGGTCCATGACGTCACGCCTGGTGAGCAGGACCTGGCCACAGGGAATGCCGCGCTCGGCGAGGACGTCAGCATAGGCCTGCGTGAGACGAGCCTGGCCCGCAGAGGCGCAGGCCTGCAGCGTGGCCATGTCAGAGGGGCGCTCCGAGAAGCCCAGGACGTCACGACCAGCCGCGGCGGCGCCGGACGACACGACGATGACGCGCGTCCCCCGGGCGACGAGGGTTGTCACCTGTTCGCAGAGAGAGCGTATGAAGACACGGTCAAGCGCCCCGTTCGAGTCGACGAGGGTCGACGAGCCGATCTTGACGACGACGAGGCTCATTGCGCCACCTGCTCGGCCTCGACCGCAAGGCTCGCATCGTCCTCATGCAGCTCGTCGTAGTCCGGCGCGTCGTCGCCACCCTCGAAGGTGAAGGCAAGCTCGAGAATGCGGACCTCGTCGCCGTTGACGGCACCGGCCTTGGCGAGCGCGTCGTCGAGTCCGCACCGGCCGAAGCGGTGCTGCAGATAGGCGACGGCCTCCTCGTTCTCCCAGTCGGTCTGGATGACCATGCGCTCGACCTGCTGGCCGGTGACCCTCCAGGCATGGCGCTCTTCGCGCGTGACGGTGATGCGGCGCTCTCGACGCTCACGCTCGCGCTCCCAGCGCTCGGAGAGTTCAACGACGGGCGCGGAGGATGCAGCCTCGGCCCTGAGGCGCGCGACCTCGGCCGCGCACCGGCTCACGAGCGCGTCGAGCCCGGCACCCGTCGCGGCGGACACGGCGAAGAACTCCCTGCCGTCTCGCTCCGCCTCCTGGCGTAGCCGATCGACGGCCTCCTCGGTGCCCGGAAGGTCGCACTTGTTCGCAACGACGATCTGCGGGCGACTCGAGAGCTCTCGCGCGTACGCTTCGAGCTCGGAATTGATGGTCCGATAGTCCTCGACGGCGTCTCGTCCCTCGTAGCCGCCCGTCACGTCGACGACGTGAAGGATGAGGGCCGTCCGCTCGATGTGACGGAGGAACTGATGACCGAGCCCCTTTCCCTCGCTCGCGCCCTCGATGAGGCCCGGGACGTCGGCGGCGACGAAGGACTGGCCATTCGCGGCGCGCGCGACCCCGAGATTGGGAACGAGCGTGGTGAACGGGTAGTCAGCGATCTTGGGGCGTGCCGCACTGATGCGGGCGATGATCGAGCTCTTCCCCACCGACGGCATGCCGACAAGAGCCGCATCGGCCATGAGCTTCATCTCAAGCTCTATCCAGTGCTCGCGCGCGGGCTCGCCCTTCTCGGCGAAGGCCGGCGCACGTCGCACCGAGGTCACGAAGTGGATGTTTCCGCGACCTCCCGCACCGCCGGGCGCGACGACGACGCGCTCCCCGGGTTGAGTGAGGTCTGCGATGTCGTAGAGGGGGGTCTGCGTGGTCGGGTCGAGCTCTCGCACGACGGTGCCAACAGGAACGTGCAAGACGAGGTCCTCGCCGTCGCGTCCGTGCCGGCGTGCCCCCTGGCCGTGCGTGCCGCGCTCGGCGCGGAAGTGATGCTTGTAGCGGTAGTCGATCAGGGAGGAGAGCTGGGGGTCCGCCTCCACGATGACGGCGCCGCCGTGCCCCCCGTCCCCACCGTCGGGGCCGCCCTTTGGAACGAACGCCTCGCGGCGGAAGGACATGCAGCCGGCACCGCCGTCGCCGCCCTTGACGTTGATGTGGGAAAGATCGGTGAACGTGTTCTCCACGGAGGTCTCCTTTGTCCGGCTTCCATGGTACGGCAACTGCGACAACGCGTCCAATACACCCTGTCGGCGCCGAGTTACAAGAAGCGGCCCCGGTCCGAGAACCGGGGCCGCTCAGGTGCGAATGTCTGGTTGCGCTACGCCTCGCGGACGTGGACGCGGTGCTTGACGCCCTTGGTGAACTCGACGGTGCCGGCGGTGAGGGCAAACAGGGTGTCGTCCTTGCCGATGCCGACGTTGTCACCGGGGTGGATGTGCGTGCCGCGCTGGCGGACGAGGATCTCGCCGGCCTTCACGGTCTGGCCGCCGTAGCGCTTGGTGCCGAGACGCTGGGCGTTGGAATCACGGCCGTTGCGGGACGAGCCGAGGCCTTTCTTGTGAGCCATGGTATGACCTGCCTTCTCTAGAGCGAGGGACGAGAGTTACGCGGGAATCTCAACGACCTTGAGCTTCGTCAGGTTCTGACGGTGGCCGTTGGCGCGGTGATAGCGCTTGCGCTTCTTGAGCTTGAAGACGAGGACCTTCTCGCCCTTGAACTGCTCGACGACCTCGGCGGTGACCTTCTTGCCCTCAAGGGGAGCAGAGCCAACGATGGTCTTGGTGCCGTCGTTCACGAGAAGAACGGGGAGCTCGACCTTGTCGCCAGGCTGCGCGTCGAGCTTCTCGACGTCGATGACGTCACCCTCGGCAACCTTATACTGCTTGCCACCAGTTGCTACGATTGCGTACATGTGCGAAACCCTTCATTGCTGGCTGAATGCAACAGTTGCTTATATTACTAGCAGCGTCTCGACTCGTCAACAAAGGAGTTGGCGTGACCTGCGGATACCGTAAGGGAAAAGACGGTGCCGAGAATCGCGTCCAGACGATGCGACCTTGCTCAGGATAATGGTGCGGGCGCGTTTGCGCCAAAGGGTCCGAGAGGCTCCACAAGACGACCATCTTCCATGTGCCACTGGCCGACTCTTCGTATGCGCACGAGCTGCGGGCGAGGCAGGTCAGCACGCGCGAGCGCCGCATCGAGCAGCACCTGGGGCCTGAGCGACGCAGAGGCGACGGAGCGGGTCTCGATGCGCAGGGAGACAGACCCGACCTCCCCGCCGAGCGCCGAGACGCCCGCGAGCGTGGCTGCAACGTCGACGGTCTTCTCCTTCTCGCCGCGCAGATAGGTGATGACACCGCCCGCGCGCACGCGCTCGATGCCGTCCAGAAGCGTCCCGGCATCGAGCCCCTCCCCGAGCAGCGTGGCCTCCCACGCGGCGTGGTCGAGCCAAGCCTCGAGGGCCGGGAGCCTGCCGGGCACGTAGCCGGCCTCGTAGGGAGCGAGCGCGGGCGGGGTCGCCGCGCGGAGCCGCTCGAGCGCCTCCGCAGGATCGACGGCCTCGAGGAGACGAACGTCAAAGTACTCGCAGGCGGAGCTCGTGCCGGTCGGCAGCGCGCTCGAGAACTGGATGCGCATGCGTCGTGCGAAGCCGTTGCCGATGGAGAACGGGAGCCCCGAGCGCCTCACGCAGCGCTCGACGGTGGAGATCAGGTCAAGGTGCCCGAGAAACGCGAGCCGGCTGTCCTTGTGGTAGCGGACGCGCAGACGCGCGAGGTCCGCCTTTACGGGAAGATCCTGGGGGCGTGCGGAGACGGGCTGAGTCTGCTGGCGGTCGCTCATGCCCTCACCCCCTGTATGACGTTGCTGACGCCGAGGGTCGGGCACACGCCGCAGCCGACGCAGCTTGAACGAGTGCAGTCGGACGTGGTCACGCCACGCGTGGCACGAAGCCACTCGCGCTGCAGGAAGCCCTTGTCGACACCTGGGGACGTGTGCTCCCAGGGTAGCCGTGCGGAGAGCGGGAACTCCTCGCACGCGAGGTCAACGAGATCGAACCCACAGTCGCGGGCCGCCTCCTCCCACAGGTCGAACCTGAACTCGCTCGTCCAGGCATCAAAGCGGCACCCAAGCTCCCAGGCGCGACGGACGAGCGGGAACCCGGCACGACCCATCTTGGAGAGCGCCCCCTCGACGAGGGAGACGTCCGCGTCGTGGTACGAGACGCGGATTGCGCGATCGCGCACCTCGTGGAGCAGCAGCTGCTGGCGACGACGGACCTCGTCGGGGTCAAGCTGACCGCACCACTGGAAGGGTGTGAACGCCTTCGGGACGAGCACGGCCACCGAGATGGAGACGGAGACGCCACTCTTGGGCCCGCGGCCGACGACCTCGCGCCCGATCTCGAGCACGCGCTCTGCCATACGGGCAATCCCCACGATGTCCTCGTCCGTCTCGGTCGGCAACCCCATCATGAAGTAGAGCTTCATCCTCCGCCATCCGGCCTCGAAGGCGTTTCGCGCGGCGCTCTCGAGGTCGTCCTCGGTCACGTTCTTGTTGATGACGTCACGTAGGCGCTGGCTGCCCGCCTCGGGGGCGAAGGTGAGCCCTCCCCTGCGCCCGCCGGCCACCGCCGCCGCCATGTCGACCCCAAAGGAGTCGAGCCGCTGGGAGGGGATGGAGACGCGTACGCCGTTCCCCGCCAGCGCATGGTTGAATCCGTTCAGGATCTGCTCGCACTGGGAGTGGTCGGTCGTCGAGAGCGACGAGAGCGAGATCTCATTGTGGCCGCTCTCCAGAAGACCGCGCACGCCGCACTCGACGACCTGGTCGACCGGACGCTCCCTGACCGGTCGGTACGTCATCCCCGCCTGGCAGAACCTGCAACCGCGCGCACAGCCGCGCAGCACCTCGAGGGAGAGGCGGTCCTGGACGATGCCGGTATACGGGACGATGCGCTGAGCAACGGCCGGCGTGGCGGCAAAGTCCTGGACACAGCGCTTGCAGACGACGGCCGGGGCGCCCACCCCCTCCCGGGGAACCGCGTAGCCCCAACGCGTCGACGTCTCGTCGATGCAAAGATCATAGAGGGATGGGACGTAGGTCCCGGGGACGAGGGCGAGGCGCCGAAGCAGCTCCTCCCTCGAGACACCCTCGGCACGCGCGTCCCTGATGCACGCACAGACCTCGACGATGGACTCCTCGCCATCGCCGAGCAGGACGGCGTCGAAGACCTCCGCGAGCGGCTCGCAGTTCCAGGCGGAGGGACCGCCGGCGAGGATTATGGGGTCGTCCTCGTCGCGCGCGGACGAGGTGAGGGCGATACCGGCAAGGTCGAGCGTCTCGAGGACGTTCGTGGCAATGAGTTCGTGCGCGAGCGTGAAGCCGATGGCGTCGAACGAGGCGAGCGGCGCGGAGCCCTCGAGCGAGAGCAGGGGCACACCGCGCTCCCTCATGAGCTCGGAGAGGTCCTTCCAGGGGAGGTAGCAGCGCTCGCAGCTCATGCCCTCCTGCGCGTTGACCTGGTTGTAGAGTATGGCGACGCCCAGGTTGGGCTGGCCCACCTCGTAGACGTCGGCGTAGACCATGCAGAGATGGAAGGGTCCGTCCTGCTCCTCGCAGGCGCCCCACTCGTGGTCGAGATAACGGGCCGGGTGCTCGACCAGGGGCAGAAGCGGCTCGATGAGATGAAAGAGGTTCGCGCGCTCTGCCCTCATGCGCGACCCCCCTCGATGGTCACATACCCGTCGTCCGCCTGAGGGGAGGCGAGCGGGAGCGCCTCGCCCGCCTGCGGGCGGTCGCCACTAGATGCGTCGGCTTTTCGGGGCGGCTCGATGTCAAAGCGTGCTCTCAGCGCGGACCCGGTCGCGAGCGTTCCGCCGTATGCGACGCCCGTGCGCACGAGCAGGCCGATGCCGGGGACGGCGCCGAGCAGGGTGCGGGCAATGGTGCGCCAGGCAAGGCCCGAGCAGACGACCCCGGCGAGCTCGGCGGCACGCGAGGGCTCGAGGGGTCGACCGTACGCCGCGGCGATGTCGAGGGCGAGCTTCACCTGATTTGCCGTCATGACCGGGAGGTCGGAGCCAGGGATCAGGTGCACCGCGCCGACCGCGGCGTTCTGAAGGGCACAGCGGGAGATGAGTCGCTGCGTGACGGCGCGACGGCAGAACGGGAAGTTTGCCGCCAGGGCAATCTCCTTCTCCACGGAGGCGGAGAGCCAGAGCGCGAGCTTGTCGGCAAGAACCTCGGGGCTCGACGCGGCGACCACCCCCACGCGCGCGGCTAGCTCGTCCTCGGTCTCGGGCAGCGCGACGTCGAGCGCGCCCTCCACCACCAGCGCGACGGGGACCCCCTGACGGGCATGGGCGAGCGCGGGGGCGACGTCCGACCCCGGGCCCATCAGTGCGAGCGCGGCGTCGGGGGGCTCCGCCGAAGGGAGGCACCCCCGGAGCGGCAGGACGCGGACCCGGCCTCCCGAGCGCGCCGGCACGAGCGCGTCCTTGACGGCAAGCACGAGTTCGCGCGGGCAGGAGGGGTCGACGAGGACGTGAATGAGCACACGCTCGTCACGCGCGCGCACGGCAGTGCGAGCGAACCCGATCACTTCGGCGGTTCTTCCGACCGACCAGCCTTTCGCAGCCACCATCTACTCCAATCGAACCATGCGGCGGGCGCTAGGCCGCCTTCTGACGATGTCTCCAGACCGACTGGACGACGCCGACAGAGACGAGCTGAACGACCATTGACGAGGACCCGTACGTAACGAACGGGAGGGGAATGCCTGTGATGGGCATGATCCCAAGACACATGCCCACGTTCTCGAGGACCTGGAACGTCCACATGGCCACGCAGCCGATCAGGACGAGCCGGGAGAAGAACGACTCGGTCTTCATCGCGAGGAGAATGGTCGAGAAGATCATCCAGGCGTAGAGGCCGAGCAGGATGACCGACCCGACGAATCCGAACTGCTCGGCGAACAACGAGAAGACGAAGTCCGTCTGCGCCTCGGGGACGAATCCGTTGAGTGCCTGCGTGGCATTGCCGAAGCCCTTGCCGAACAGACCGCCCGAGCCCACGGCGATCATGGCCTGCTGAAGGTTGTAGCCGTCTCCGGTGGGGTCCACGCTCGGGTCGACGAAGACGATGAGTCGCTTGAGCTGATAGTCCTTGAGGATGTGGGGCAGGCCGTCGATCATGGACGTGACCACCACGAGCGCGGCAACGCCGACGATGAGCGCGATGGTGAGCAGCACCCAGGTCCGTGGCGCGCCGCTCACGATGATGATTGTGGCCCCGATGAAGAAGATGATCAGGCCGGTGCCGAGGTCGAGCGAGAGGATTAGCAGCAGCGGCACAAGCAGCGTGCCGCAGAGCTTGGCATAGTCACGAAACGTCTCGATCTTGCCGTTGTACTGAGCGCAGGCGGACGCCATGAGGAAGATCGTGACGATCTTTCCCGGCTCCGAGGGCTGGAAGCGAAGCGGGCCGATCCGCACCCATCCGACCATGCCGAGTCCGCCCTCGTACCCGAGGCCGGGAACGCGCGGCAGCACCATGAGAACGCAGGCGAGCACAAAGAGCGCCGTGGTCATGTTAGAGAGCGAGCGACAGTCGTAGCGCCAGACGAAGACGGCGGCGACCAGACCGATGGCGATGCCGCCCAGATGGCTCACGAAGTTTGCCTCCGGGATGGAGAGCGAGGCGGACCATATGGTGATGACGCCGGCGATGACGATCAAGAGGGCCGGGATGAGCTGGGAGAGATAGAGGTTGTCAAGCTTCCCGCGCCTGCCGCCGACGCTGCTGCGCGCGTTCCGCGCCCCACCCGGGGCGCCTCCCCCCGCAAGGGACCTCATGGCTTCAAGTGGCATGGCTCCCCCTAGTCCCCGGCCGCATAGACGGCCGTCGAGGTGTCCGGTTCCCCATAGATCGCACCGAGGGTGTCGCGCGCGACGAGCATGGCGGTCGTCGCGCCCCAGTCGCCTCCGTCGACGTTGGCGACGACAACGTACTTGGGGTCGTCGGACGGCGCATAGCAGCCGAACCAGCAGACGTTGGTGTCGGAGGCAGTCTGCTCGGCCGTCCCCGTCTTTCCCGCGACCTGGATGCTCATGTTGGTCCAGTGCTCCGCCTGCGACGGGGATTCCTCGTAGATAACGCCCCACATGCCCCGCTCGACGATGTCGCGGTAGGACTGGTCCTCCTCGACGTCGACGAGCTGCTCGACGCGGTACTCGGAGACAAAGCCCTCTCCCACCTTGGAGCGGACGCCCCTCAGCACGTGGGGGCGCCAGATTGGGCCGCGGTTGGCGATGCTGCAGTAGGCATCGGCCATCTGCAGGCAGGTGACGAGCATGTCTCCCTGTCCGATGGCGATGTTGCAGTTGTCGCCACCCTTCCAGCTGCTGTCCTCGTCGGAATACCCGAGCTCCTTGTAGTAGCTCTGCTTCCACTCGGCGTCCGGCACGCGGCCGGCAGCCTCGCCGTTGAGGTCGATGCCGGAGGCTGCGCCCAGACCGTAGCTGCGGAAGGTCTCCTGCATGCCCTCCGGTGTCTCGGCGTAGTAGAACCCCTTGCCGATCTCGTAGAACACGACGTCGCACGAATAGGTGATGCCCGACGTGAGGTTGATGTCACCATGCCCGGACTCCTGCCAGCACTTCATGATGGTGCCGTCCTGGCTGCTGCCCGACCAGGACCACCAGCCGGAGCAGTACCAGGAGGAGTCGGTTGTGGCGACGCCATAGTTGAGCGCGCTAAACGCCGTGAGAGGCTTGATGACGGAGCCCGAGGGGTACTGCCCCGCGATGGCGCGGTTGAGGAGCGGGTAGTGGGAGCCCTCGTCCGAGAGCGCGTCCCAGTCCGCCTGCGATATGCCGCCGGTGAACACGTTGGGCGAGAAGGTCGGGTAGCTCGCCATGGCTATCACCTCGCCAGTGGTGCAGTCGAGTGCGACGACGCTTCCGCTGTAGCAGCGCTGCCCCGCCTCGCGCTGGGAGGTGACGATCTTCTCCAGGGACTCCTCCGCGGCCTTCTGGATGTCGAGGTCGATCGTGAGGACGACGTCTGAGCCCGGCTCGGGTTCGATGCTGGTCGAGTACCCGAGGACGCTCCCCTCCGCGTCGACGAAGACGATCTGCTCGCCGCGGTTTCCGGCGAGGACGTTCTCGTAGCTGAGCTCGACGCCCGACTGGCCCACAACGTCGCCGGAGCGATAGGTGACCTCTCCGTCGTCCGCCTCCTCGTTGGCCTTGAGCTGGTCCTCGGTCACGGTGCCGACATAGCCGACCACGTGAGCGGCGAGCGAGCCGTGGGGGTAGGAGCGCTGCGTGCGCTGCTGGACCGTGACGCCGGGGAAGGCCTCGGGATGCTCCCCGATGAACGCGACGACGCGCCTCGAGATGTCGACGGAGACGGTGCGCGGGCTCTGGTAGCCCTCGGTCGTGTCCTGGAGCTTGCGTCGCACCGCCTGCGCGGGCATGCCGATGAGATTGGCGAGCAGCTGGACCTCGACCTGGTCGTCGATGACGTCGCCCTCGGCGACGACGGTCAGACTCGAACGGTTGCCCACGATCTCGCGACCGTTCCTGTCGAGGATGCGTCCGCGCGGCGCCTGGGTATAGATCACGCTCCGGCGGTTTCGCTCAGCCTGCTCGGCATAGTCCTCAGAGGAGACGAGCTGCATCGACCAGAGGCGCGCGAGCAGGACGCTGAACACGGCCCCCACGCCCACGGCGAGCCCCACCAGGCGCGAGGAGGCGGTCTTCTCGGCAGAGGAGTCCGAGCCTCCCGACGCGCGCGGGGCGGCGCCCCCGATGTCGAAGGTGAAATTGGCCTCGGAACGGCCGAAGAGGACGAACACGATGATGAGCGCGATCGCAAGGACCACGCACACGATGACTATGATGAGCGAGAGGTCCATGAACGACCCCTAGAGCCCGCGGCGGTTAAGCCCGCCGCCCGAGTGGCGGCCGCGGCCCAGAGCGGACCCGTGCGTGCGCACGCGGGCGAAGTAGTACGCAAACGGGAGGAAGGCCACGATCGTGAGCAGGGCGGTGGGAAGGGCACGGAGGAAGAGCGCGTCGACGATCGAGTCGGTCCTCCCCACAAGGAGCATGGCTATGTGATAGACGATGGCGACCGCGAGGGATGCCATGGCTGCGTAGGCGACGGATGTGCCAAGGTCGCCCGCCACGCGCTCCCGCGCGCTGGAGCCAAGTGCAAAACCAACCACGGTCAGGCAGAACGCCATCAACCCTATGGGGGCGGTCGTCGAGAGGTCAAAGAGAAGCCCCGAGACAAAGCCGGCGATCACGGCCGCGCTGCCGCCCGCCGAGAGCGAGAGGCAGACGGTGAAGACGAGCGCGAAGTTGGCGCGCCCGTTGCCAAGCCCAATGTTCGGCGCAAGCGCGAGCTGGAGCACGAGGCAGAGCACGGCGAGAATCACCGTGGTGCGCACGTCCCGGTTCCTGTCGGATACTCGCATCTCTCCCCTCCCTACTCGCTCTGTCCCTCGTCGTCCTGCGCGCCCTCGTCCTGTGCGCCGTCATCCTGCTGGGAGTCCTGGTCGCCCTCGGAGTTCGTGCGCTCCTGAGCGTCCGCCTCGGCGATGTCGTCTGCCGTGGCGCGCTGCTCCTCGGTGATCGAGGTGATGACGAGGACCTCCTCGGACCTCGTCGTATCGGCGTAGAGGTCGACAATGATGTCAAGGTAGAGGTCCCCGGGGTTGCTGGTGACGCTGACGACCTCCCCGAGCGGGAGACCCTTGGGGAACACCCCGCCCAGGCCACTCGTCACGACGACGTCGCCCGTCGCGACCTCCTGGTCGGTGGAGACGAGCTCGAGACGAACCTCGCCGGAGGCCGAGCCGGATAGCATTCCCTGGGCGCGGCTCGACTGGATCATGGCAGAGATGGACGAGCTCTCGTCCGAGAGCAGGCGCACCGTGGAGGTCGTCGCGCTGCAGGAGACGATCTGCCCGATGACGCCGCTGGAAGTGGTCACGGGCATGCCCGGTGTGAGACCGGACGAGGAACCCTTGTCGAGCGTCACCGTCGAGCTCCAGGAGTCGGTCGAGCCGGAGATGATGCGGGCGGCAACGGACTGCAGGTCGTTGTTGTCTCGGAGGTCGAGAAGGTCCTGGAGACGCTGCGCAGAGGAGGCGTCTTCCTCGAGCTCGGCGTTTCTTGCCCTCAGCTCGTCAACCTCGTCCTGCAGCTCCGAGAGGGTCGCCTGGTCGGCGGTGAGGTTGGCAAACACGTTGCCAAGGCCCCTCACGGGTGCCATCACCGTCGCGCCGAGCGTTCGGACGGGCGAGGTGACGGTCTGGAAGGCACCGCGCACCATCTCGAGCGGCCCGGAGTCACCAGACTGGCAGCTCAGGGTGAAGAGTGCAATGGAGACGACGAGACAGGCGACGAACTCGCGCCCGCCTGCAGAAGACCGTTTTTTCCCGAGCGTCGGAGTCACGGAGCGACCCCTCGAGGAGAGAGGCACCCTACTGCCCCGTGCTCTGGACGAATCCGCCCGAGAGCGCGTTTGCCTCGAGAACCTTCGCGCATCCATTGACGACGTTCTCGAGAGCCGTGGGACTCACGTTCACGGGAACGCCCGTCTCCTCACGGAGCCGCTGGTCGAGGCCGCGGAGCAGGCCACCGCCGCCCGTGAGCAGGATGCCGTAGTACATGAGGTCCGAGGCAAGGTCGGGAGGGGTAACGTCAAGGGCATCCTTGACGGCCTTGGTGACCTCGTCGAGAGGACGGTCGAGCGCGCGGCGGATCTCCTCGCTCTCGATCCGCACAGTCTTGGGAAGACCGCTCATGACGTCGCGGCCGTTGACCTCAACATCGAGCTCCTCGGCGAGCGGGGCTGCGGAGCCAACCTTGATCTTGATGTCCTCGGCCGTGCGCTCGCCGATGGAGAGGTTGTAGGCGTCGCGGACGTGCTGGAGAATCGTCTGATCGAACTCGTCTCCGGCCGTGCGGATCGACTGGGAGACCACGATGCCGCCCATCGAGATGACGGCGACCTCGGTGGTACCGCCGCCGATGTCGACAACCATGGACCCCGTGGGATCCTCGATCGGCAGATCGGCGCCGATGGCGGCCGCCATGGGCTCCTCGATGAGGTAGGCCTGGCGTGCGCCAGCCTGAATCGTCGCCTCGAAGACCGCGCGCTTCTCGACCGAGGTGACGCCCGAGGGGACGCACACCACGACGCGCGGGCGCGGCGACCAGGGATAGCGACGCTCGCGCGCCTTCTCGATGAAGTAGCGGAGCATGACCTCGGTCACGTCGAAGTCGGCGATGACGCCGTCCTTGAGGGGACGCTCGGCGATGATCGAGCCAGGCGTACGCCCGATCATGCGCTTGGCGTCCGCACCCACGGCAAGAACACGGCTCTCGCTCTTGTCGATGGCGACGACCGAGGGCTCGTTGATGACGATGCCCTGACCGCGCACAGCGACGAGCGTGTTCGCGGTTCCGAGGTCGATGGCGAGGTCGCCACCGTACTCACCAAACAGAGAGTCAATGATTGACATAGGGTGCGTCCTACTCGCTTGCTGCGTCGGAGCCAGTGGAGTCCGCGGACTCCTCGGGAGTGGTGACGGTATCGTCCGAGGAGGTCGCATCGCCAGAGGCGCCCTGCTCGGCGTCCTGCTCGCTCTGGGAGAGGTAGGCGGGGGTGACGTCGCTCACCTTCCAGCCGATGCCATCACGGGTCATGTCGATGGTGTAGTCCTGCTCGCTGCCGCTGGAGAGGGAGGCGGTGAGGTAGACCGTCGACTCCTGCGCGGAGCGGTCGACGCCGGTTACGCTCACCTCAGCGCCGGCGGGAAGGATGTCGGAGATCTCCTGGATCTGGGCAGTGGACATCTCGCTGACGACATACGGCGCAAGATCGGAGCCCTGGGTCTTGGCATCGAAGAGCTGCTCCGCCACCGCCTGCTGCGTGGGCCAGCCGTACCCGTTGAGGTACGCGAAGACTCCCGCGCCGCCAACGAGGGCAAGCAGGACGATGAAGGCGATGAAGACCTTCAGGCCCGTGTGACGGTGTTTGCGCCTGACCTTGCGGTCGATGCGATCCTGCTGGACGAGGTCCTCCTCGCTGACGGAGAAGAAGCCGGTGTCCTCGGGGGACGGCATCAGCTCGCCCGAGGCGCCCATGGGGTCGAGCGGGTCGTAGGAAGCGGAGGCGCTGTAGCCCGCCGCGGCGAGGAACGCATCGGTCTCGGAGGGCTGGCGGCCGCTGATGGAGGCGACCGCCTTGCGGGCGGCGTCATAGGAGGCCTGGGCCTCGGGAGAGAGCTGGTAGGTACCGTCCGCGGTCGCGTGCGCGAAGGCGTCGACCGCCTCGTTCATGCGGTTGGCGGCGACGTAGGCGAGCGCGAGGTCGCACCAGATCCTGTTCTGGTCCTCGAGCGGAGTGGTGAAGTCGAGCGCGGTGCGATAGGCCTCGACGGCGTCCACGGCACGACCCAGGCGCATGAAGCAGCTGCCCAGGTCGCTGAGCGCAAGCGCGGGCGCGGGGTTGGACTCGTCGATCGCGGCGCTGCGATAGGCGATACCGGCGTTGCGGATGTCACCGAGCTGCTCATAGGCGGAGCCGAGCGCGGTGTAGGCCTTGTAGGGGGTGGCGTAGGACGAATCGCCGACCGCCTCGGTGAGGGCGACGACGGCATCCTGGGCACGGCCGGCGGCGAGAAGGGCACGGCCTCGGTTGCAGCAGAGCGCGCCCTTCTTACCGTACGAGGTGTCGGCGAGCGCGGACTCATAGGCTGCCGCCGCGGCGTCGAACTGGCCGAGCTTCATGTACGCGTTGCCGCGAAGGTGGTCGGCCTCGCCCGCAACCTCGCCGGGCTGCTTGGCACCGTCGAGCAGCGTGACCGCACGAAGCCAGTCAGCCTCCTGGTATGCGCGCTTTCCAGATTCAAATGCCTGCTGATTCACGTTTGTCCTCCTGAATGGCTCGCGGCGCCTAGGCACCAACGTGCTCGATGCGAATCGAGTCTATGACATCGCCGGCCCTCAGCGCGCCGATGACGTCCATTCCCTCAACCGTCCTTCCGAAGACGGTATAGCCAGAGTCAAGGCCGTGCTGCGGACCCAGGCAGAAATAGAACTGGGAGCCGGCCGAATCGGGGTCGGACGAGCGCGCCATGGCGAGCGCGCCGTCCTCGTGCGAGTTGCGGGGGTTGGTGGTGAACTCCTGGCGAATCCGATACCCGGGGCCACCCGTGCCGGGGTGTCCGAAGGGGCCGGCCTCGCCACGGGCGACCTGCTCGGGCGTCATCTCGCGCGTGTTGGGGCATCCGCCCTGAATGACAAATCCCGGGACGTAGCGATGGAACTTGAGGTCATCGTAGAACCCGCTCGAAGCGAGCTCGCAGAAGTTGGCGACGTGCACGGGGGCACCGTCACCATCAAGCCGGACGCGAATGGCCCCCTTTGAGGTGACCAGCACGGCGACCTCGTCGCCGACGACAGCGTACTCGGGCGTATAGAGCGGATCTTGTATGAAGCCCATGTCGCCTCCCGATGCAAGAGCGCCGACGGCGCGTCAACAACATTCAACTCCATAATTCTATCAGGATGCGATAGGTTTCACATATTCGGCAGACGAAAGGTCCTACCGCGGCGGCGGAACACGCAAGGAAGCTCTAATCGGCCTCTGGGGCCCAGGCATCGTAGTTCTGCTCGAACAGCATCCGGTAGTCCGTCGCGGAGTCGAGACGCGAGATTACCTGTCCGGACGCAGCGGTCAGGTCGCTCGCATTCTCGGCGATGTCCCATGCATCCGTCAGGGCGTCGCATCGGTTGCGGAGCCAGTTCCCGAGCGTCAGAAGATGGTCGATCGTCTCCGCCCTCTCACCGTCAGCGTCATCGATCTGGCCGATGGTCGCAATGGCATTGGAGACGGCGATGGACGTCGACTGGGCATCCTCCAGTCCCCCATCGAGGGAAGAGCCGTCGCCATCCGAGCAGGCATTCCGGAGCGCGTCCTCGCTCTCGTCGACCTTGTCCGCGAGGCTGCCCAGCGTCTCATGAAGCTGGGCGAGGGACTCCTCAGAGGAGGGCGAGCCCTGCTCGTCCGACTCCTCCGTGTCTCGGTCCTGTCCGGTCAGGGACTCAACGAGTCCCGGGAAGCCGGACATGGAGGTGTCGGCCGGTTCCGAGGCGCGCGTGATCGAGGCCATGGGATCCCATGGATGCGTGATGAGCAGCGCAGCTCCACCGACAATGGCAACGGCGAAGAGGGCGGCAAAGGCAAATGCGCGCGGACGGGGCATCCTGTCGCGTCTGGCAGAGGGCGAGGACTCGTCGACGACAGGAGGGATGGCGCTCTCGATGCGCGTCATGACCCCGGTCCTCGCAGCGTCCTCCTCGGTCTCGCCAATCTCGGGAAGGTCGAGCTCTCTGACCGGTCGGGGGGGCTCCTGTTCCCTCACGATTCGTCCGCACTTCGGACAGGCGACCTCCTCGGGTGGGACGAGGGCGCCACATGCGGGGCACCAGGTGAGGTCGCCCAGAGAGATCTTCTGCGTGACCTCGGTCATGGCGTGACAGTACGGGCAGACGACCGTGCCGTCCGGGAGGCTTCTTCCACAGTTGAGACAGGCCTGCGACACGTCAGTCTCCCCCGTCGCACAGCGCGTCAAGGACAAACGGGAGGATGCCGCCGCGAGCGAGGAAGGCACCTTCCATCGGTGTGTCCACGCGCACGACGCAGCGGAACGTCATGACAGTCCCGTCCTCGCGCGTGGCGCGAACCGTCGCCACGCGCGGCAGGGGCAGCCCGCTCGAGAGGTCAACGGGCTCGACGTCAAACACCTCGGTGCCCTTGAGGCCGAGCGCCTCGGCGCTCTGCCCGTCCTCGAACTGGAGCGGAAGCACGCCCATCTGCACGAGGTTGGAGCGGTGGATGCGCTCGAAGCTCTCCGCAATGACGGCACGAACGCCCAGAAGCAGCGGTCCCTTGCCCGCCCAGTCGCGACTCGAGCCGGAGCCGTAGAGCTTGCCGGCAACCACCACGAGCGGGACGCCGGAGGTACGATAGGCCTCGGCAGCGTCGAAGATCTGCTCGACGTCACCGGTGAGCAGGTTCTTGGTCCAGCCGCCCACGCGACCGCCGGCGAGCGCGTTCTTGAGCTTGACGTTGGCGAACGTGCCGCGCGCCATCACCTCGTGGTTGCCTCGGCGGGCGCCATAGGTGTTGAAGTCGCTGGCGGCAACGCCACGCTCGGTGAGGTAACGAGCCGCGGGAGAGTCCTTCGCGATCGAGCCCGCAGGCGAGATGTGATCGGTCGTGACGAAGTCGCCGAGAAGCGCGAGTGCGCGTGCGCCACGGACCTCGACGACACGCTGCTCACGGGCGATGTCAAAGTACGGGGCCCGGCGCACGTAGGTCGACGCGTCGTCCCAGGGGAAGGTGGCAGACTCCGAGGACTCAATAGAGCGCCAAGCGGACGACCCCTCGAAGAGCCCGCGTGCCCCCTCCTCGAAGACCGTGGGGTCAAGATGCGCCACGAGCGCGGCAGACACCTCATCATCGGTGGGCATGATGTCAGAGAGCATGACCGGCACGCCGTCCGCCCCGACGCCCACGGGCTCGGTCGTGAGGTCAACGTCCATCGTGCCGACGAGCGAGTAGGCAACCACCAGCGCCGGCGCACAGAGATAGTTCTGACTGACGTCTGGCGAGATGCGGCCCTCGAAGTTGCGGTTGCCCGAGAGCACGCTCGTGAGCTCAATCTCCGAGGCGCGCGCCTTGAGGCAGGGCTTGATCTCACCGGAGTTGCCGATGCAGCTCATGCACCCAAAGCCGCACGTGAAGAAGCCAAGGGCCCGAAGCGGCTCGACGAGCCCGCAGCGCTCGAGCAAAAGCTCGGTTGCATGGCTGCCCGGGGCGAGCACCTTCTTGACCCAGGGCTTGGGCGCAAGGCCGCGCTCAACGGCATGGCGGGCGAGCAGGCCGGCGGCGACCATCATGGCCGGATCGGTCGCGGTGGTGCAGCTGGTGATGGCCGCGATGGCAATGGCGCCATGGCCAAGTCGACCAGCGCCCTCGACCTCGAACGTCTCGGAAAGGTCGCGCCCTGCGTCGCGCGCGGCGCCCTCGAAGCGCTCCTTGAGGCCTGAGACGTTCACGCGGTCGTGCGGGCGGGAGGGACCGGCGAGCGAGGGCTCCACGGTCGAGAGGTCGAGCTCGACGGTGCGCGCGTAGACACGCCCCGACCCCGACCCAAAGACGCCCTGCGCCTCAAGATAGGCGCGAGAGAAGGCAACGTCGGACGCCTCGCGGCCCGAGAGCGCAAGATAGTCGAGCGTGACGTCGTCGACGGGGAACAGCGTAGCAGTGGCACCGTACTCGGGGGTCATGTTGGAGACGCAGGCACGCTGGGTCGCCGTGAGGGATGCGGCACCCTCACCCGTCACCTCTACAATCGACCCGACGACGCCGGCGGAGCGAAGGAGCTGCGCGACGGTCAGGGCGACGTCCATGCCGGACGCGCCCGCACGAAGAGCGCCGGTGAGCCTCAGCTCGACGACCGGCGGCACGAGCATCGAGATGGGCTGTCCGAGCGCGGCGGCCTCGGCCTCGATGCCGCCGACGCCCCAGCCCAGGACACCGACACCGTTTGCCGTCGTGGTGTGGGAGTCGGTGCCCACGAGCGTGTCAAAGCACGCGGTCTCCCCCCCGTCTGCGGCGAGGGCATCAGTGGTGACCACGTTGCAGAAGCGCTCGATGTTCAGCTGGTGGCAGATGCCGACGCCGGGTGGGACGATCTCGACGTTCTGGAACGAGCGGCTCGCCCACTTGAGGAAGGAGAAGCGCTCACGGTTGCGCGAGGCCTCGATCTCCTGGTTCTTCTCGGCCGCGCACGCGCACTCGGACTCGTCGGCAATGACCGAGTGGTCCACGATGAGGGTGCATGGTATCTGGGGATTGACGCGCTGGGGGTCTCCGCCGCGCTCGACCATCGCGTCGCGCATGGCGGCAAAGTCGACGAACACGGGAACTCCGGTGAAGTCCTGGAAGAGCACGCGCGCGGGCATGAACTCGATCTCGTCGCCGGACGCGCCGGAGAGGCCAGCCTCGATAATCGCGGAGGCCATGCGCACGGCATCCTCGTCAGCGGCGGCGCGTCGAACAACATTCTCAAGAAGCACGACGAGCGCACGCGGGAGCCTCTCGGCCCCGGGAATGCCGGCGACGATGTGTGCGCGGCGACGGACGTCGCCGACTTCGAGGACTTCGGGACGACGTGCGGCGGCGACCGCCTCGGCAAGGGCGCTAGTGGCTGTCATGTCTTCCCTCCACCTTTCTCACGATCGCGAGGAAGCGCTCATTGGTATCGAGACCCTCGAGCGAGCGGTTGTACATCCAGTTAAAGAACGCCATGGCAATGACGCCTGCCGCGGCGATCACGACACCCATGCTACCCGTAAACGAGACGATCTCGAAGAAGGGCGCGGCAACCGTACACCCAAGCGCAACAATGGCGATGATGACGGCAAGGAGAGCCACGCGCAGCGGCGTCAGAGGTTGCGAGATTCGCCAAATGAGCGCAATGCCCACGCAGGCGACGAGCACCGTGCAGACCGAAGAGATCTCCCCGAAGGAGTGTCCGAGGGCGCGCCCGCACAGGAGCTCGGCAAACAGCGCGCAAACGATCGCGACGGACGCCGGCAGCGAGCGCGCGAGCACGTTGGCAAGGAAGTTGCCGCGCACCAGCTCGTGGTTGGGCTCGAGCGCCAGAACGAACGACGGGATGCCGATAACTGCCGTCGAGAGCAGCGACATCTGGATCGGGATGAACGGGTAGGGAGGCATCACGATGCAGATGAGCGCGAGCACGGCGGTGAATACGGTCTTGACCAGGAAGAGCGACGCGGATCGCTGCAAGTTGTTGATCGAGCGCCGTCCCTCGGCCACGACCTCGGGCATGTGCGAGAAGTCGTTGTCGGCAAGAACGATCTCCGAGACGTTGCGCGCGGCAGCGGACCCCGAGGCCATGGCGACCGAACAGTCCGCCTCCCGCAGCGCGAGGACGTCGTTCACCCCATCCCCCGTCATGGCGACCGTGCGCCCGCGTCGGTGCAGGGCCCGTACGAGCTCGCGCTTCTGCTGCGGGGTGACGCGACCAAAGACGCGCGCCTCGTCGACGGCGGCATCGAGGCGCTCCGGGGTGTCGAGCGTCGAGGCATCGACGTAGTTCTCGGCGAGCGGCACACCGGCACGAGCGGCGATGGCGGACACCGTGCGCGGGTCATCACCGGAGATGACCCGCAGCTCGACTCCCTGCTCCAGGAAGAACCGCATGGTCTCGCCGGCTGTCGGTCTGATCTCGTCCCGGATGGCAACGCAACCGAGCAGACGCACCTCCCCCTCGATGGCGTCGTCCGCCGAGAAGGCCGAGCATTCGCCGACCACGAGCACCCGCTCCGTGGCGTCGAATGCCGTGGCGAGGGCGTCGGCCTCGCGGGCGCGCTCGGGGCCGAGCACGAAGGCGGCGGCTCCCATGACGAGCGCACGGCCGTCTGCGGTGACGCATCCGGAGTACTTGCGAGCGGAGGAGAAGGGCACGGTGCGGACGACGTTCTCGGCGCGCAGGCCCTTCTCGTCAGCGTATCGGAGGATCGCGCGGGCCGTCTCGTTGGCGTCGGCCTCGTTGGCGACCGTGATCGTGGCGAGCGCGCCGGCGGCCTCGGACTCGCGAACGCCCGAGGCGCCCACGACGCTCGCCACCTCCATCTCGCCCGTCGTTATCGTGCCGGTCTTGTCGAGGCAGAGCGTGTCGACGCGCGCGAGCGTCTCGACGCAGTAGGCCTGCTGGACGAGGACCATGCGCCGTCCCAGGCGAAACGTCGCGATCGCGAGCACCGAGGAGGTGAGCAGCACAAGCCCCTGCGGGATCATCCCGATGACGGCGGCGACCGAGGTGAGGATCGCGTCGTTCAGGCTGCCGCCGTCCATCAGGTAGGAGCGCAGGAAGAGCCCGAGGCCCAGCGGGACGAGGACCACGGTCCCCAGACGGATGATCGCCCTGAGCGTGTCCTGGATCTCCGATCGCACGGCCTTGACGTACTTTGCCTCGGCGTTGATGCGTGCGGCATACCCCTCGGCGCCCACGCGCGTGACTCGGGCGACGAGGCTGCCGGCATCGACGAAGCTGCCCGAGAGCAGCTCGTCGCCAGGTCCCTTGGAGACGGGCTTGGCCTCGCCCGTGAGCAGGCTCTCGTTCATCGAGACAAACCCCTCGACGATTACCGCGTCGGCAGGGACCTGGTCACCATGGGCGAGCCTCATGAGGTCTTCAGACACCAGCTCCGAGGGAGGGATGGAGCGCTCGCCGGAGGCCCGTATGACCATGACCTCCTTCTGCGTGAGGATGGTCAGCTTGTCCACCATGCGCTTGGCGCGAATCTCCTGGGTGACGCCAATCAGGAGGTTGGCGCCCACGACGCACATGAAGAGCATGTTGCGATACTGCCCGGTGAAGAGCACCAGGACGGCGAGCGCGAGGTTGACGGCATTGAAGAGCGTCAGCGCATGCTCCGCCACGATCTGGCGGACAGTCTTGGTCTTGACGTCCGTGTTCGCGTTGATGAGCCCCCGTGAGGCGCGCTCGGCGACCTCGTCGTCCGTGAGCCCCCTGAGCTCGAGGCGTTTCTCGTCCAGCGTCATCTCTCCCCTCTCGTTGCGGCGTCCATTGTGACATGTGCCCGCCGCGCAGGCGCAAACCTTACGAAAAAGAGAGAATCGCTCCACGAGATAGAAAGCGGGTCCGGCCATGGCTGGCCGGACCCGGGGTCTACGTGGTGCGCCCAGGGGGATTCGAACCCACGACCTTCTGCTCCGGAGGCAGACGCTCTCATCCACTGAGCTATGGGCGCTTGCGAGGGACAGTATAGCCGATTGTGAGGCCCCGCGCGCAACGAGCCGGTAACATCCCCGTGGTATTATCGCGCCGCACGTCAGACAACCAAAGAGGAGGCCATCCATGATCGCAGTCGTCAAGGAGACCGCCACCACAGATCAACTCGACCACCTCGTCAGTTGGATCGAGGACCGCGGCTTCAGGACCAACGTCTCCCAGGGAGACAACGAGACCATAATTGGCATCATCGGTGATACCACTCGCATCGATCCGTTCATCCTCGAGAGCATGGACATCGTCGAGCGCGTTCAGCGCGTCTCGGAGCCCTACAAGCTGGCCAACCGCAAGTTCCACCCGGAGGACACGGTCGTCGACTGCGGTCACGGCGTGCTCGTCGGCGGGGGCAACTTCCAGGTCATCGCCGGCCCGTGCTCCGTCGAGGGCGACAACCTGATCACGATTGCCCGCGAGGTGAAGCGGGCGGGCGCCACAATGCTGCGTGGCGGCGCCTTCAAGCCGCGCACCTCCCCCTATACCTCCCAGGGTATGGGCGAGCGAGGTCTCGACCTGCTCATGGAGGCCGGGTCCGAGCTGGGCATGCCCGTCGTAAGCGAGGTCATGGACCCCAGGGACGTTGCCCTGTTCGTCGAGAAGGGCGTGAACGTCCTGCAGGTCGGCGCCCGTAACGCCCAGAACTTCCCGCTGCTGCGCGAGGTCGGTCGCTCGGGCATCCCGGTGCTGCTCAAGCGCGGCATGTCCGAGACGATCGACGAGCTGCTCATGGGCGCCGAGTACGTCATGAGCGAGGGAAATCCCAACGTCATGCTCTGCGAGCGCGGCATCCGCACCTTCGAGACGCGCACCCGCAACACCTTCGACCTCAACGCCATCCCGGTCCTCCACCACCTCACGCACCTGCCCGTCGTGGGCGACCCGAGCCACGCCACCGGCTACACGCGCTACGTGCGCAGCGCTGCCTACGCGGCCGTCGCTGCCGGAGCGGATGCGCTGGAGATCGAGGTGCACGACAGCCCCGCTCAGGCGTGGTCTGACGGTGTCCAAGCGCTCACTCCCGAGCAGTTCGCCGATTCCATGCGTCGCATCTCGCTCATCCGCGAGGCCGTGACGGCACCTGTTGAGGAGGGCTCGCGTGACTGACGAGAACAGCGTGGGCGCGACGACGTACGTTCCGGGACGCTATGGTGTCGTGAGCCTCGGGCTCATGGGCGGCTCCTTCGCCAAGGCGTTCGCCGCGGCAGGCGCTGAGGTCTATGCATGGAACCGCACCCGCTCGACGCTCGAGCTCGCCATGATCGAGACGGTGACGGGCGAGCTCGACGAGGAGACGATCCCTACGTGCGAGCTCATCATCCTGGCGGGCTACCCCGCCTCGACCGTCGAGTGGTTGGAGTGCTATGCCCCGCTCGTCTCGCCCGGGGCCATCGTCATCGACACCGTGGGCGTCAAGCGCGTCATCTGCGAGCGCTGCGAGGAGATCTGCGCGCCGTACCCCTTTACCTTCGTGGGATGTCACCCCATGGCGGGGACGCAGTACTCCGGATTTGCCCGCGCCCGGGCCACCATGTTCAAGGGTGCGCCAATGGTCGTGGTGCCGCCCGCGATGGACGACCTCGAGCGGGCGACGGTGCTCGAGCGGCTGAAGACGCTCCTCTCCCCCTGTCAGTTTGGCAGCTTCACGCTGTCGACCGCAGACCAGCATGACCGAAACATCGCCTTCACCTCGCAGCTCGCGCACGTGGTTTCCAACGCCTACGTCAAGAGCCCGACGGCCCGCGACCACCGGGGATTTTCCGCCGGCAGCTATCGTGACCTCACGCGCGTCGCGCGCCTGAACGCCCCCATGTGGACCGAGCTCTTCCTAGACAACGCGGACCATCTCGGCCGCGAGCTCGACGTCATCATCGAGAACCTCTCGGCGTATCGCGGTGCGCTCGCAGAACGCGACGCCGAGCGCCTCGAGGGGCTTCTCGCCGAGGGGGACCGCATCAAGCGAGAGATCGAGGGAAGGTAACGTGGAGACGATCAAGGTCGGCGCTGCCTCGCGCTCTTACGAGGTCCTTGTAGGAACAGGGATTCTCGATCGTTTGGGCGAATTCGTTCGAGCTTCGACAGGCTGCTCACGTTGCTGCGTCATTACCGAATCCACCGTGGGACCGCTCTACGCCGATGCGGCGGAAGACGCTCTCCTTGCCTCTGGCTTGGACGTTGCCCCTCGTTTGACATTCACCGCCGGTGAGTCATCAAAGACGCTCGCCACCCTGGGCATGCTGCTCGAGGGCCTGGCAGAGCGGGAGCTCACCAGAGACGATGTTGTGATCGCACTTGGCGGGGGCGTAACGGGCGACATGGGCGGCCTCGCCGCCGCCCTCTACCTTCGCGGAATCCGCGTTGTGCAGGTACCCACCTCGCTTCTCGCGATGGTTGATTCCTCGGTTGGGGGCAAGACGGCAGTCGACCTTATGGCGGGAAAGAATCTCGTCGGTGCATTTTGGCAGCCGAGCCTCGTGGTGGCTGACGTATCGACCCTCTCGACGATTCCCGGGGACCTATTCCGCGACTCGTGCGGAGAGGTGGTCAAGCACGCGGTGCTTGCGGACCCCACGCTCCTTGTCGAGCTCGAGCGGAGCCCGCTCACCGCTGCCGGCGTTGATCGCCTCGCCTCCGTTGTCGCACGCAACGTCTCCATCAAGCGAGATGTCGTGTCCGCAGATGAGCGGGAGCGTGGACTGAGACAGACCCTCAACCTCGGCCACACCATAGGTCATGCCATCGAAGCGGCCGGCGACTTCTCTCTGGGGCACGGTTCGTGCGTTGCCGCGGGGCTCTGCATGATCGCGCGCGCGGCAGCCTGTCGCGGGTGGTGCTCCGCGGACACAGCCGAGCGAATTGAGCGCTGCGCTGAAGCCCACGGCCTGCCAACCAGTACCGCTCTCCCCACCGAGACGCTCATGAGGTATGTTGCGCACGATAAAAAGAGGCACGGGGACTCAGTAAACATTGTTGTGCCGCTCGAGGTTGGACGCTGCGAAGTTCGCACGGTCGACCTCGATGAGCTCCGATGCCTAATCGACCTTGGACGATGACCTTCTTCTTGGAGGTTCGTCCAGACATGATACGCACGCGCCGCCACGATCGCCGAAACGCATTCGAAAGGTTTGTGCGATAGAGTGGGGCGACTGTTGTCCGTACAAGTTGGAGCGCCCTTGAACGTCACCGTACATCCCGGACCTCTTACCGGTGAGGTCCTCGCACCTTCTTCCAAGTCCGAGGCCCATCGCGCCCTCATCTGCGCGGCGTTCGCCCCGGGCGCCACTGATCTGGTGTGCTCGTCAACCTCCGCGGATATCGACGCGACCATCTCCTGTCTCGAGGCGCTCGGGGCGCGTGTGGCGCGGACGAGGGTCGGTTTTCGCGTGAGACCTGTCCCCGGCTCGTCCGCCTCCGACAACCTCCCCGCCCCAAACCGCGACGCAACGCTTGACTGCGGCGAGTCTGGCTCCACGCTTCGCTTCATGCTTCCCGTGGTGTGCGCGCTCGGGAGCGGTGCCGCGTTTATCGGCCACGGACGCCTTCCCGAGCGCCCCCTCTCGCCCCTCTACGAGCGGCTTGTCGAGCACGGGGCCGTCCTCTCCCCGCAGGGCAAGAGCCCGCTCATGGCGGGTGGTCGCGTTCGTGCGGGCCGATACGAGCTTCCTGGCAACGTCTCGTCCCAGTACGTGAGCGGCCTGCTGCTCGCAGCACCCCTGCTGCGCGCTCCCATGGAGCTCGTCGTCTCCGAGCCCGTGGAGTCGCGTCCCTACATCGACCTTACCGCCTCGGTGCTCAAGTCCTTTGGCGTCGAGGTTTCGCGCTCGAAGGGGACCACAGAAGCGGGAGAGCGCGCCTTGGTCTATGACGTCGCATCATCGGATGGCCTGACCTCTCCGGGCGAGTTCATCGTGGGCGGAGACTGGTCGAACGCCGCCTTCTGGTTCGCGGCGGGTGCCGTCGGCGAGCGTGGCGTCGTCGTTCGCGGCCTCAATGCCGCGAGTGCGCAGGGGGATCGAGCCGTACTTGCCGCCCTCTCGCTGCTCGGCGCGCACGTCCTGCGCGCACCTGAGGGCGCTGCCGTGCGTCCAGGGGAGCTTCGAGGCTCGACGCTCGACGTCAGCGACTGTCCCGACCTCGTGCCGCCGCTCGCCGCCGTTGCCGCCGTCGCGCGCGGCACCACACGCATAACCGGTGCCGCGCGTCTCCGCCTAAAGGAGTCCGACCGCCTCGAGACCGTCTCCTCCGCGCTGCGCGCGCTCGGCGGCACCGTCGAGACGCTCGATGACGGCCTAGTCATCACCGGGTGCGACCAACTCCGTGGAGGCGTCGTCGACGCCGCGAACGACCATCGAATCGCGATGATGGCCGCGATTCTCGCCACGCGCAGCGAAGCCCCGACAACCATCCTCGGCGCCGAGTGCGTCGAGAAGTCCTATCCGCGCTTCTTCGAGGATCTGTCCTCCCTCGGGGGCAGGATCGAAAGGGAGGCATGATGCCGTCCACGCTTGGAACTGCGCTGCGCGTCACCGTCTTCGGACAGTCCCACTCCCCCGCCGTCGGCTGCGTCGTCGAGGGGCTGCCCTCCGGCATGCTCGTTGACCTCGACGCACTCTCCGCCTTTGTCGCCCGTCGAGCCCCTGGCTCTGACCCCTGGGGCACCCCGCGCAAGGAGCCGGACGCACCCAGGATTGTGTCCGGCCTCAACCCGCGCGGCGAGACCTGCGGCGCGCCGCTCACGGCGATAATCGAGAACACGAACACCCGCTCGGGAGATTACGACAACATCCTCGCCGTCCCGCGTCCAGGACACGCCGACTTTGCCGCCTGGGCAAAGTGGCACGGTGCGCAGGACGTCCCCGGCGGCGGCCACTTCTCGGGCCGTCTCACTGCCCCTCTGTGTGTGGCGGGCGGCATCGCGCTCCAGTGGCTCGAGCAACAGGGCGTCTCCGTTCGAGCGCATGTCTCGGAGCTGGCGGGCATCGAGGACACGCCCTTCTCGGCCCTGGACAACTCGCCCTCTGCCGCCGAAGAGCTCTCCGCTCAGATGGCGGCCCTCGCAGACGGACGGCGCGTGCCCACCTTAGACGCGGACGCTGGGGCACGCATGGTCGAGGCCGTGCTTGCCGCGCGCGCGGAGCGCGACACCGTAGGGGGCATCGTCGAGTGCGTTGCGACGGGACTTCCCTCCGGTGCCGGGTCGCCGATGTTCGATGGCGTGGAGAACGTCCTCGCGCGCGCGCTCTTTGGCATCCCCTCGGTCAAGGGCGTCGAGTTCGGACGCGGGTTCAAGGCGGCGCGGATGCGCGGCACCCAGAACAACGACCCCTACGAGGCACGCGACGGCGCATGTGTGCCACGCACCAACAACGCCGGCGGCATCCTTGGCGGCATCACCACCGGGGCGCCACTGCTCGTCCGCTGTGCGTTCAAGCCCATCTCGAGCGTGATGGTCGACCAGAGCTCCGTCGACCTCACGACGATGGAGCCGGCGACGCTGCGCGTCCACGGGCGCCACGACACCACCGCCGTCCTGCGCGCGGTTCCCGTCGTCGAGGCGGTCTGCGCGCTCGGCATCGCCGACGTCCTGCTCGCCTGGCCGGCTGAGTAGGTAACCGGGGCGGGTGGGGCTCAGGTCCGGCGCTCGAGTCAAACGACGTACGAAAGGCAGCACATGATAGAGCTCTCTGACCTCAGACAGCGCATTGACGAGATCGACTCCCAGATCTTCCAGCTCTTCACCGAGCGGACGAAGGTCGCGGAGGAGGTCGCGGCCTACAAGCGTGAAAGCGGGATGAGAATCTTCGACCCCGCGCGCGAGCGCGCCAAGGTCGCCGACGCGTCTGAGCGCGTGCCCGAGGACCTGGCCACCTACGCACAGGTCATGATGGAGCTCCTCATGGAGGCGTCCCGCGCCCGGCAGCACGAGCTTCTCGACGACACGGACGACAACGCGACCCTGCGCGCCATAACTGACGCACGCCAGCGCACGCCCGAGCTCTTCCCGCCCTCCGCCCGCGTATCCTGCCAGGGCGTCGAGGGCGCCTACTCCCAGATCGCGGCGGAGAAGATCTTCCGGCGTCCGACCATCTCCTACGCACCGACCTTTGACGGCGTCTTTCGCGCGGTCGAGCAAGGGCTCGCCCGCTACGGCGTGATTCCGTTCGAGAACTCCACCGCGGGATCGGTGCGGCAGGTCTTCGACCTCATGATGGAGCACTCGTTCCACATCGTGCGCACGACCCGCGTCAAGGTCGACCACAACCTGCTCGCGAATCCCGGGGCCACCTTGGAGGGCATTCGTGACATCTACAGCCACGAGCAGGCGATCAGCCAGTGCGCCGAGTTCCT